>NZ_JACSQA010000001.1 GCF_014836845.1 Ureibacillus galli | reverse complement strand
GATACTTTCAACTAGATGATGGATATGGAAAGCAATATCATTATTTTGTAATTTTACTTCTAAATCTAAAGGCAAAATGAGTTGATTCATGTTATAATCTTTAAACATAAGGATCCTTCTTTCGATATGGTTTTGTGTGGTAACTTAATTTTATCAGAAGAGGTCCTTATTTTATTGTAAAAAATTCAAAGCCGGTGAAATTTTACTTTTCGTAAAATTTCACCGGCTTTTTTTATTTAGAGGAGGGTTTTTGTCCCAGCCTCTTTTTATATTGAAGTATTTATTGAAACTTTTAGTTAAAATATATTTCTTTAAATAGAATACAAATAAAACAAATTAAGTCGTATATATTATTAAAAATGTTAAATAATATTAAAAAAAGTGGTCGTATAACTGTAATAAAATCGAAATATACAAAAAAACGGATTGCTTAATTTAAAAACTTATTATATCTCAAAGAAAAATATGACATTATGATAATATAATATTCAGCTTATATCTTTAATCGGGATAGCAAATAATTCTATGCTTATGTTAATATATACTATGTGTCTAAATTTATAATAAGAAAATAAAGTTAGTATAAATGATTTTAGAAATATATTTGAGTGAGGGAAAATTAATGAATTATGATTTGTCAGTAATAATACCAACATATAACGTTGAAAGATACATTTTAAAAACATTATCCTCAATCTCTACACAAACTTTTAAAGGGAACATAGAGATAATAGTTATTGATGATTGTTCTACTGATGGAACTGTTGAGATAGTTAAAGATTTTATAAAACAAAACCCTCAATTAGAGATAAATTTTATTCAACAAGAAAAAAATATGAGACAAGGTACTGCACGTAACTTAGGAGTTAGTGTCGCAAAGGGTAAATATGTATTTTTCCTTGATGGAGATGATTTTTTAGATCCTACCTCTTTTGAAAAGTTATTTAAAAAGGCAGAGGAGTTTGGTTGCGATTTTGTTATTTGTGACTGGACTTACTATTATGAGGAAAAGGGATTAGTTTACGTAAATAACGATGAATTTATGTTTAAAGATTTGTTAATAGGAAAAGAAACAGAATTACTTTATAATGCAGAAACATATTTTACTGTTAATAAACTTTACAATAAAGAATTCCTTTTAAAAAATAACATTAAATTTGGTGAAGGATATATATATGAAGATTTTGAATTCTATATAGAAGTGGCCCAATATGCTAATAAAGTTGGAGTAGTTCAAAATCCTTTATACCGAGTACGAGTTAATGAATATTCAACTACAAAAACAAATACTAACAGTACGCTACATGTCGATTCTTTACTAATAGCTGTAGAAAATACATTGAAAAAGTTTAACCCAAGGTCCGAAATGGCATATTACAATGTATATAAATATTTAATTAAAAAAACACTAACGTATTTGGATCGCAGAGCACCAAAAAAATATCGTAAAAGTACACTAAGAAAAGTTTTAGAACTGTTGAATGATAAGAAGAAGGACTATGAAGTTCCTAAAAATGTAGTACCACTATATCATTTTTTATTTAGAAGAAAATATATCCAAAATACAAAAGTTAACTTAATATTATTTGTTTGGTTTTTATATAAGAAAGGTAAACTTAATGCAATTCTAAATATTGCTAAAAAAATTAAATGGAAAGTTTTTAACTCTAAAATCGGGAAAAAAGTAATAAATAAAAGAAGACAGTCAAAAATAAATTCTTTCTATCAACAACCGATGAAAAATAAATCTATTTTATTTTTAGGATTTGATTATAGATATGCAGGTAATTCAAAGTACTTCTTTGACTATTTAAAAGAGCGAAAAGATTTAAATATATATTTTGTCACTACTGATGAAAATGTGCCTAAAAAATACCGAATTACTCCAAGAAGTATGAATTTTTACGAAAAATTAGCAACATCTAATATTGTTATTGCAGAAAGCTGGGTTCCATTAGCATTTAATAAAAGAGAAGGATCTACCTGGATACAGCTATGGCATGGGACACCATTTAAAAAGCTATTTTTTGATAGTCATGAATTTTATATTTCAAACTTTAATAAAAATCATAAAAGGAATAAACAAAGGGATATTAGTAAATGGGATTATCTTCTAGCGGATTCTACTAGTGGAGCAGAAAAGTTAGAGTTAGCTTTTGACTTTGACCGCGATTCTATAATGAATTATGGTTATCCTCGAGTCCAATGGCTAAAAGATAATGTTAACAACACAGAACTTAAGAATAGTATAAGAAAAACTTTAAATATCCCTGAAAATAAAAAAGTTCTATTATATGTCCCTACATGGAGAGATTACAATTACAAATCCAAAAATCTTGATTTATCGTACCTACTAAAAGTTGAGGATTTAGAGCAAAAGCTAGGCGATGAATATGTAATTATATATAAAGAACATAGTATGGGTTCTAAGAGCTATAAACATAATAAAAACATCATTATTCCAGATGATGAATTAGAGACACAAAGTTTAATATTAATTTCTGATGTGATTATAAGTGATTATTCTTCTATCATTTTTGATGGATTAGCTATTGATATTCCTTTTTATTTGTATATTACCGATTTCGAAAAATATGCAGATGCCAGAGGAGTATATGAAGATATGCACGAAAAACTTTCCGACTTCTATGTAAATAATGAAGATGAATTAAGCTTTAAATTACAAAACATAGAAAAACAATATCCTTTTGGAAGATATGAGGAAATAAAAGGAATATACTCCATGAATAAAAACGAAAAGAATGCTTATATTTTACTAGAAAATAAGATAAATGAGATTTTAGAAAAGTAACTATGAAGTAAACCTTATAATCTAAGTTCTTTAGGAATATTCTTCGTCCAAGAAGAGTATTCCCTTATTTTTGCATCCTATTTTAAAAGAATATTATTAAAACGAAATTTCTTTGAAATACTTAAAAACATATTAAACAAAAACTGAAAAAAATAAGAAATTATGCTATAGTTTTATTTAAATTCTACTTTGCCATAGGGTAGAAAGGAGAAAATGACTTTTAATTAAAGTTATCTTTTAGAGCTCATGAGTTCTACAAATGAAAATACTGAAGAGTCAAAATGAAAAATGATTAGAGAATTATTTATTTCAATTTATTTGTTTTTTTATAAGTGTTGTTTTGCTATTTTTAAATTATTTCCTCTAAAAAATAAAGTAGTTGTAGTAGCAAGTTTTTTAGATAATAATCAATACCTTTATGCTGAAATGAAGAAAAGACAATTTCCAGGTGAAATTGTTTTTCTATGTAAAAAAAGTTGTGCTTCTAGTATAAAAAAAGTGGTTTCTGAACCAATTTATCAAATTGAAAGTGGTATTATATGGGCGGAATTAATGGCTGCATACCATATGATGACTGCCAAAACTATTATTGTTGATAATTACTATGGTTTTTTAGCTGCTGCTAATTTCCGAGATGAGGTAGAGTGTATTCAAATATGGCATGCTGCTGGTGCCATTAAAAATTTTGGTTTACTCGATCAAACAGTGGAAAAACGAAGTGATAGGGAAAAGAAACGTTTATTATCTGTCTATGGAAATTTTCATAAGGTAGTGGTTAATTCTAGAACTTTTGCACAAATTTTTGAAAAAGCTTTTCACATTAAGGGTCACCAATTTTTACCTTTTGGTTATCCAAGAACTGATTTTTTCTTCGATATGGAATCCAAAGAAAGCTTGAGATTATTTTTCTATGAAAAGTATCCTCAATTTAAAGGAAAAAAAATTATTCTATATGCCCCAACGTATCGGGCAAAAGAGGAAAACAATCGTTTAATGTTAGATATTCCACTACTTTCAGAGAGATTAAAAGATAAATATATTTTTATTATTAAAATGCATCCTTCCATTTCTATGCAATTAGAATTGGAAGAGGCCGAATTTATTACTGATTTCTCTAAAGAAGCTTCCATTAATGAATTGTTAGTAGTTTCTGATTTTTTAATAACAGATTATTCTTCAATTCCATTCGAATATGTATTAATGAATAAGCCCATGATTTTTTATCCATATGATCTAAGCGAATACGAAAAAAATCCTGGATTATGGGAACGTTATGAAAATATTGTTCCCGGCCCAATCGCAAAAAATACAGAGGAAGTTATGAATTATATTGAATCTTTTCCATACGAATCGGTTGATTATGAAGCTTTCAATGTAAAGTGGAATGAGTATTCGAATGGTTTATCATCTCAAAAACTAGTGCAGTATATTATAAATAGGCATTTGACAGAGAATAATAATTAAGAAGGTTTTCTATGAAAAAATTTAGAACGATGTTAAAAAAGTTATTTGTAATAATATATAAATTAATATTTCAGCTTGTAGGACTATTTCCAGCGGATAAAAGATTAATTATGTTTGAAAGCTTTTTAGGCAAACAATTTAGTGATAATCCTAGAGCACTTTACGAGTATATAAAAGAAAATCATCCTCAATTCAAACTATATTGGAGTGTTGACTCTAAATTAATACAAAATTTTAAAGAGAAAGATATTCAAGTTGTTCCACGGTTTTCAATAAAATGGTTATTTTTAATGGCAACAGCGAAATATTGGATATCAAATAGCCGTATGCCGATTTGGATACCTAAACCCAATCACACAACTTATATACAAACATGGCATGGAACTCCATTAAAAAAACTAGCAATGGATATACAAGAAGTTTATATGCAAGGAACCGACACTGAGCACTATAAAAATGAATTTTTGAAAGAAGCTGCTAATTGGGATTATTTAGTCTCACCAAATGCTTATTCAACAGAAATTTTTCGCAGAGCATTTGCTTATAAAAATGCGATTTTAGAAACTGGGTACCCTAGAAATGATTATTTATACGAAGCAAATAATGAAGAAAGTATTTCTAATTTCAAAAAAAATCACGATTTACCGTTAGATAAAAAAATTATATTATATGCTCCTACATGGAGAGATGATCAATACGATGAAATTGGAAAATATAAATTCGATCTCGAATTAGATTTAGCTCGCTTTAAAGAAACGTTAGGTGAGGAGTACATTATTGTACTTCGTCTTCATTATTTAGTTGCATCGAAATTAGAACTATCAGGTTTTGAAGGATTCGTTTATGATTTTTCACAACATGAAGATATTCGAGAGCTTTATATGATTTCGGATTTATTAATTACCGACTATTCTTCGGTTTTCTTTGATTTTGCGAACTTGAAACGTCCGATGATTTTCTTTGTTTATGATATAGAAGATTATCGTGATCGTTTGCGCGGCTTCTATTTTGATTTTGAGGAGAAAGCGCCAGGTCCATTAGTAAAAACGACTGAAGAAGTGATTTCTGAAATTCAAAAATTCGAAGCCAATGGATTTGCGGTACCACCGAACTTTGATGAATTTTATAATCGATTTTGTGCATGGGAAGATGGGAATGCTTCCAAACGGGTTGTAGATGAAGTAATGAAACCTTAAATATTAAAAAAGATGACGAGACTGATGGCTAGTAATCAGTCTCTTTTTTGTGCTTTCATTATGTATAGAACATGAAATTGAGTTATTATTACTATTATGAAGGTTATCGAATAAGGAAAGAGGGTCTTTCCATTGCATGATATTATAGATTTTATTTCTATTAAACAGAAGAAGGATAACGAGAAATTACATAGGATGTTCCGCAAGGCCAACTCCTTGCAAAATGCTGAGGATATTGACAAATTAGTTCATGACAAAACGCTAGTTTTACAAGACCATAAACTGTTTTTAGCGTTTCTAAAATATTTAGAGGGAAAAGAAATGGACCCTGAGACTGTTTTTAAAGACGTTTTACAATTACCGAAACATCAATTTGAAGAACGTTATCGGATGAATTGGCAGTCTGTTGTTCAATTGTGTTTTACTTTCCTTGCAATCTTAAAGGAAAATGATCTCGAGCAATACAATGCTTTTATTCAAGGGGGCTAAAATCAGTATGACGTTATTGATTTTATCCTAAAGAAGTATTCCTTTTTGATGATTTCTTCATCAAAATATTTCTAAACTTTTAATACCCCATATTGTTCTTTCTAGTTATAATTCGTTATAATATTAAAATGGGATTCGAATGTACGAAACCAATCTTGAAAGGAGTTTCTAGATTCAATGAATGAGGAACAACGACTAGCTAGTCAGCAAGTTAATCAACCAAAACCTACAAATGCTAAGCCCGAAAAGGATTATAGTAAATATTTTGAACGTGTCATTACGGCACCTTCATTAAAAGATGCGAAAAAACGTGGGAAGGAAGAAGTAAAATACCATAAGGATTTCGCAATCGATGAAGAGTTCTTAAAAATGGGCGAAGGTCGTAAATTTTTTATTCGTACTTACGGATGCCAAATGAACGAGCACGATTCAGAAGTTATGGCTGGAATCTTCATGCAGCTAGGGTACGATCCTACTGACAAAATTGAAGAAGCAGATGTCGTGTTATTAAACACTTGTGCTATCCGTGAAAATGCTGAAAATAAAGTGTTTGGAGAACTAGGGTTCTTAGTAAAATATAAACGACAAAATCCAGAAATGTTAATCGGCGTATGTGGTTGTATGTCACAAGAAGAGTCGGTTGTAAATAAAATTTTAACAACTTATCAACATGTCGATATGGTATTCGGAACACATAATATTCACCGTTTACCTCACATTTTAAAAGAAGCGTACATGTCGAAGGAAATGGTCATTGAAGTTTGGTCAAAAGAAGGGGACGTAATTGAAAACCTTCCGAAACAACGTAATGGTGCCATTAAAGCTTGGGTGAATATTATGTACGGTTGTGATAAGTTCTGTACATACTGTATCGTTCCTTACACACGCGGGAAAGAGCGTAGTCGTCGTCCCGAAGAAATTATCCAAGAAGTACGGGAGTTAGCTGCCCAAGGCTATCAAGAAATTATGCTGCTAGGTCAAAATGTGAATGCTTATGGTAAAGACTTTACAGATTTAGATTACGGTCTTGGAGATTTAATGGACGAGTTACGTAAAATTGATATTCCACGTATCCGTTTCACAACGAGTCATCCACGTGACTTCGATGATCATTTAATCGAAGTATTAGCGAAAAAAGGCAATTTAGTAGAACATATTCATTTACCGGTTCAATCGGGTTCCAATGAAATTTTAAAAATTATGGCTCGTAAATATACTCGTGAACATTTCTTACAATTGGTTCGTAAAATTAAAGCGGCCATTCCAGATGTTGCTCTAACAACGGACATAATTGTCGGTTATCCAAATGAAACAGAAGAACAATTCCAAGAAACAATCGATTTATATCGTGAAGTTGGATTTGAAACAGCCTTTACGTATATTTACTCACCACGGGAAGGTACACCAGCTGCAAAAATGAACGATAACGTTCCACAAGAAGTGAAAAAGGAACGTTTACAACGGTTAAATGCAGTCGTTGCAGAATTTTCCGCGGCAGCCTTGAAAAAATACGAAGGTCAAATGGTCGAAGTGTTAGTTGAAGGAAGCAGTAAAAAACGAGATGACGTGTTAGCGGGTTACACAAGAAGAAATAAATTAGTAAACTTCGCAGGTCCAAAAGAATTAGTTGGCCATATTGTGAAAGTCAAAATAATCGAGGCGAAATCTTACTCCCTACGTGGTGAGTTTGTAGAAGTAGTTAATCGACATGAGGTGGAAGTATAATGACAACAAAGCTTTACACAAAAGATGAAATCGTAGAAAAAGCAAAAGAAATTGCTCATATGATTGCCAACACAGAAGAAGTGGAATTTTTCAAAAAAGCTGAGGAGCAAATTAACGAAAATCAACATGTTCGTGAAAAAATTGCCAGCTTAAAAACGTTACAAAAACAAGCGGTTAATTTCCAACACTTAGGGAAAGAAAAAGCGTTAAAATTAATCGAAGAGAAAATTGCAAAAATCGAAGAAGAAATCGATGAGCTTCCAATTGTTCAACAATTTAAGCAATCTCAAATGGATGTAAACGGCTTATTACAATTAGTATCAAATGCGATTGCTAACAACGTCACAAATGAAATTATCGAATCAACAGGTGGCGATCTATTACGTGGCGAAACAGGTTCAAAAGTTCGTAATAGTACGCCTGGTAGCTGTTCATAATTCTATTAAAAACCGTCTCATTCTGAGACGGTTTTTCTTTTATACAGTTTCATTTTCGCATTAAAACACCTCTTTACATCCTCCATTAAAACTTTTCTAGGCAACCCAAATTTTTAGGAACACTATTTGCCCATCTTTAATACTATAAGTTGTCAGTAGCAAATGATTCGAATTTCAAAGTACAATAACACTTACGTTTTCTCCCTTAAACAAGATATCCCACAATCTTTCGAAAAAATTAAAGGTCATGTTTTTTTCGACATCAAAGGGTAGTCAAATGTGACAAGAAAACGTTATTTAAAAAATAATCGTAAAACGAATCCGTGACATTTCACCAATTAGGCAGAAGCCGCATACTATAGTTCGACAAGATGTAAAGGAGGAAAAATGCGTTGAAACGTTTGCGTCAAATTGTGACAAAAGCGGTTGTCGCTAAAGGTAAAAAACGAGTTGAAAGTAGTGAAGTGTTACGTCCTTCACATACTCCAACGAGCATTTTAGGTTGCTGGGTTATTAACCATCACTATAATGCAAAGAAAGTTGGGAAATATGTTGAGGTTTCAGGTAAGTTCGATGTAAACGTGTGGTACGCGTACAATAATCATTCTAAAACAGCTGTACACACTGAGACAGTTCAATACAAAGATCGCATCAAACTTCATTACCGCGATGAAGAAGTAATCGATTCTAACGACTGTCATGTACGGGTATTACAACAACCTAACTGTATTGAAGCAGTGATTACACCAAATGGTGATTGCTTCAATGTAGTCATCGAACGTGAATTCCTAGTAGAAGTGATTGGAGAAACGAAAGTTGTTGTCTCTGTTCATACTACTGAAGTAGAAGAAGATTGGACATATGAAGACGAAAGCTCTTCTTCAAGCTCAAGCTCAAGTTCTAGCTCAAGCTCAAGTAGTTCATCTTCATCCTCTTCCTCTTCCAGCAGCGGCTACAAAATTAGTGACGACTCGTCATCATTTCATTAATAAAGTAAGAGCGCCATCTACTAGAAAATAGTAGAACCCACCGGCGCTCTTCTTTATATTTCAAATAAACCGTAATGTTTCAAATATAAAGTTTCCTTTAATTAGAATAGGGAAACATCAATTATTATAGATTTTTGTTATACTAGAAGGGAAAATAAAATTATTGAGTAAACTGAAATATGGAAATACCCCGTTTCTAGAAAAAACGGTGTTTGTCCAATCATATAGAGTAATTCGTAGTATAGAGAGGTAACAAAATGACGACATACACGCCAATGATTCAACAATATTTATTAATTAAATCAGAATATGAAGATGCTTTTCTATTTTATAGACTAGGTGACTTTTATGAAATGTTTTTTGATGATGCCGTTAAAGCATCACAAATTTTAGAAATTACGTTAACGAGTAGAGATGCGGGGACGAAAGAACGGATTCCGATGTGTGGTGTACCCCATCACTCGGCAAAAGGGTATATTGAAACACTAGTATCAAAAGGTTATAAAGTAGCGATTTGTGAGCAAACTGAGGATCCAAAGCAGGCGAAGGGTGTAGTGAAGCGTGAAGTTGTTCAACTGATTACGCCGGGTACGTTAATGGAAGGGAAAACAATTGACGGGAAATCCAATCACTTCATAGCAAGTGCGGAACAGTTGGGGGAAAACCAATTTGCCTTTGCATACTTAGATATTTCCACCGGGGAAGCAGCCACATCGATTATTGAAGGTGGTTCAAAAGCGTTACTTCAACAGTTAATGGCCTTACATATTCGTGAACTTGTTGTGACAGAGCAATTACAAATTTTATTAGCTGAACAGGCGAGTAACTTAGGAATTGTTCTATCACTAGAAAAACAAGAAATGCCGGAGGAAAAATCGGGAAAATATATTCAAAACTTACCGAACGATTTACACGGTGTAGCCAAATATTTACTGCAATATGTAGAACGTACTCAAATGCGTTCTCTATCACATATTCAGCCATTTACATATACCGAAACAAAACAGCATTTACGAATTGATACAAACTCTCAACGGAATTTAGAGCTTCTTCAATCAATCCGTGGAGGCGATGAAAAGGGAACGCTACTTTGGTTATTAGATGAAACGGTCACTGCAATGGGTGGACGTAAATTAAAACAATGGCTCCATCAACCTTTAGCTAACCGAAACGCTATTGAACAACGACTAGCTATTGTAACGGATTTCTTAGATGAATTTTTTATTCGCAATGAACTTCGCGAACTATTGAAAAAAGTCTATGATTTAGAACGTTTAGCAGGACGGGTTGCCTTTGGAAATGTAGGAGGTCGTGATTTAGCCCAACTCCGGGAATCGTTGCGTCAAGTGCCGTTCATTAAGGAACAACTTCTTCAGTCTGGGAAAGAGACGTTGAGTAGGTTAGGTGAAAAGCTTGATGAATGCACCGATGTGGAACAGCTTTTATCAAAAGCGATTACTGATCACCCGCCGATTACAATAAAAGAAGGAGATGTCATACGGGAAGGCTATGATGCTAAGCTCGATGAACTGCGTTTTGCTGCTCGAAACGGAAAAGATTGGATTGCCCAATTAGAGCAAAAAGAACGGGAATTAACAGGTATTAAAAACTTGAAAATCGGCTACAATCGAGTATTTGGATATTATATCGAAATTACAAAATCGAATATTGCCAATGCAGATTTATCTCGTTATGAAAGAAAACAGACGTTAGCTAATGCTGAACGCTATATTACGGAGGAACTAAAGGAAAAAGAAGCAATCATTTTAAATGCAGAAGAGCAAAGTTTAGCATTAGAATATGATTTATTCGTAGCGTTACGTGAACAGTTAAAAGCCTTTATTCCACGTGTACAAGCCCTAGCTTCTAACATTAGTGAATTAGATGTTTATATTAGTTTTGCAGTTGTTTCCGAAAAGTATCGATTTGTAAAACCTGCTTTCCATGAAGGACGTGCTTTAAAAATTGTTGGTGGTCGTCACCCTGTCGTAGAAAAAATGTTAAATAAACAAATGTATGTACCGAACGATTGCATTTTAACTGACGATAAAAATATGATGTTAATTACTGGACCGAATATGTCCGGTAAAAGTACCTTTATGCGCCAAGTGGCCCTAATCGTCGTATTAGCCCAAATGGGTTGTTACGTCCCAGCAGATGAAGCTTACTTGCCAATTACGGATCAAATTTTCACACGCATCGGTGCAGCCGATGATTTAGTTGCAGGTCAATCAACGTTTATGGTGGAGATGCTAGAATCACAACATGCGATCACGAATGCAACAGCGAACAGTTTATTGTTATTTGATGAAATTGGCCGTGGAACATCTACCTATGATGGAATGGCGTTAGCCCAATCGATGATGGAATATATTCACGATAAAATTGGTGCCAATACATTATTTTCTACCCATTATCATGAATTGACAGCTCTTGAGCAGCAATTGCAACGACTTCAAAATGTCCATGTTAGTGCGACAGAAAAAGATGGGAAAGTAGTCTTTTTACATAAAGTGCGACAAGGGGCAGCGGATAAAAGTTATGGGGTTCACGTAGCCCAACTTGCTGAAATGCCTGAAGATATTATTGATAGAGCAAGAGTGTTACTGGAACAGTTTGAATCGAAGGACTCAGCGTCAGAAGTAGTGTCCCCACTAGAGCGAGTACGTGCAGATGATGGACTTCAGTTATCATTATTTGAAGAAGAGAAGGGGAACACAGGCAATAACGAAGAAGGTAGCGCCTTAACGGAAGCAGAACAAGAAGTTCTAGCCCGTCTTGAGAAAATGAATATTATGGGAACATCACCCATCCAAGCAATGAATGTTCTTTATGAATTACAACAAACTTTATTAAATAAAAAATAAAAAAATGTAATCAATTCACACTTTTGCCCATTAAAAATCAAACAAAAAGGAGGTTTTTCAACATGGGAAAAATTCAAATTATGGATGAATGGTTATCGAATAAAATAGCAGCAGGCGAAGTAGTAGAACGGCCGTCGTCTGTTGTAAAGGAATTAGTCGAGAATGCCATTGATGCAGGAAGTACATCAATTGAAGTTTTTCTCGAAGAAGCAGGATTAACCTCCATTCAAGTTACGGATAATGGGAGTGGAATGGATGAGGAGGATGCATTAAAATCCTTCTCACGCCATGCGACTTCGAAAATTTCAAAGGAACAAGATTTATTTCGTATTCGTACGTTAGGCTTTCGTGGAGAAGCATTGGCATCGATTGCCTCCGTGTCGAAGGTAACTTTGAAAACGTCCGATGGAGAAAACAACGGGTTAGAAGTTCAACTAGAAGGTGGACATGTCGTTTCAAAAAAACCAACCGCTTTCCGTAGAGGGACAGATATAACAATCGCCCAACTATTTTATAATACCCCTGCTCGATTAAAGTACTTAAAAACAATTCAAACAGAGCTAGGTCATTCCATTGATTTCATGAACCGATTAGCCCTCGCTTATCCGGAAATTGCCTTTAAACTTGTACATAACGGTGGAACGCTCCTTCAAACAAATGGTAGAGGAAATGTTCAACAAGTCATCGCGGCAATTTATGGTGTTCAAAATGCGAAAAAAATGATTCCCTTTAGCGCGGAATCAAAAGACTATAAAGTACATGGGTATGCCAGTTTACCAGAAATCACACGGGCAAATAAAAACTATATGTCCATCTTTGTGAACGGCAGATGGGTTAAGCATTATTTAATACAAAAAACAATTGTTGATGCCTACCATACGTATTTACCGATTGAACGTTATCCCCTAGTTGTCCTATACATTGAAGGGGATCCGTATTTAACGGACGTCAATGTTCATCCGGCGAAATTACAAATCCGCTTAAGTAAAGAGCAGGAATTATTACCACTTATTCAAGAAGCGATTAATAATGCGATTCGTTCAGCTATTCATGTACCGGTTGCGGAAAAGAAAGAAAAACCAAACCGTGTTCCAACTGAACAAATGAATTTTTGGAAACCTGCCCAAGCTCCTACTTTTGACGAGGCTAAAATCAATGCGATTGTGAACAAGCTGAATGGGGAACAATCTGTAGTAAAGGAAACTGCGGAACCTCTCCAGAACGAAGCAGTTCAAGAAGAGGAAGTGTTGTTTGAGACACCAACAGAGCCAGTGGAACAATGGGATGTACCAACGATTCAACAAGATGAACAACATTCTGCCCAGAGCGTTGAGGAAGTTGTAGAGAAGAGGGAACCATTCCCAGAGCTAGAAATCGTCGGACAAATACATGGTACTTATATCGTTGCCCAAATGGAAGACGGTTTTTATTTAATTGATCAGCATGCTGCGCAAGAACGAATCAAATATGAATATTTCCGTGAAAAAGTAGGGGAAGTGAATCCGAACGAACGTCAATCCTTACTACTTCCTTTAACTTTCCATTATTCAGCAGATGAAGCGATCATTTTAAAAGAAAATTTACATGCTTTACAAGAAGTTGGTGTCTTTTTAGAAGATTTTGGTCAATCTTCCTTTGTCGTACGGGAGCATCCAACTTGGTTCCCTAAGGGCTTTGAACAGGAAATTATTGAAGAGTTAATCGAACAAGTATTAAAAACGCGAAAAGCCGATGTGAAAAAACTTCGTGAAGAAGCAGCTATTATGATGAGCTGTAAAAAGTCGATTAAAGCAAATTACTATTTGACGAAAGAGCAAATGGTCGTATTACTAAATGATTTACGGAAAGCCGATAACCCTTTCACATGCCCCCACGGCCGGCCGGTTATGATCCATTTTTCTACCTATGAGGTGGAGAAAATGTTTAAACGGGTGATGTAGAAACGGATTATTAAAAGTAATGAATAGGCGTTATTTTACAATGGTTACTATTTCGTTATAATCGAATAAAATACTATTTTATAAATAAAAAATATGTTTCATCAACAAATCTTTTTGTAAAGGGGAATTCATCATGTTTTCATTTAAAGAGCGTTCGAACATATTAAACACATTAAATCGTTATTCTTTTGATGTACTAGTTATTGGAGGTGGTATTACAGGAGCAGGTATTGCTTTAGACGCTGCTTCCCGTGGGCTCTCAGTTGCCCTTGTTGAAATGCAAGATTTTGCAGCAGGTACATCTAGTCGTTCTACAAAGCTTGTCCATGGAGGATTAAGATATTTAAAACAATTAGAAGTGGGACTTGTCGCAGAAGTGGGACGTGAGCGGGAAATCGTTTATGAAAATGGTGTCCATGTTACACGACCTGAATGGATGTTGCTTCCACTATATAAAGAAGGAACGTTAGGGAAAATGACGACGAGAGCTGCCCTTACCCTTTACGATCGGTTAGCCCAAGTACGTAAAGAAGAACGCCGTAAAATGCTGTCATCAAAAGAAGCCCTTGCAAAAGTACCTTTATTGAAAACGGAAGGATTACTCGGTGCAGGCTATTATGTTGAATATAAAACAGATGACGCCCGCCTAACGTTAGAAGTATTGAAAAAAGCGGTAGAATATCAATGTGTATGCTTGAATTACGCTCGAGTGACCGACTTTGAATATAAAAAGAAAAAAATCGTTGGTGCAAATGTTCGCGATGAAATAACGGGCGAGCGAATTACAATCCATGCTCATCAAATTGTGAACGCGACAGGTCCGTGGGTGGACGAAGTAAGAAAAATGGATAAAATCCATAATAAGAAAAATATTCGTCATACAAAAGGCGTTCATATTGTAATCGATCAATCAAAACTACCTTTACAACAAGCCGTTTATTTTGATACGGAAGATGGCCGTATGGTATTTGCCATTCCTCGAGATGGTAAAACATACGTAGGGACAACGGATACATTTTTCGAAGAAGATCTTGTACAGCCAGTGGCAACGAAAGAAGATATTGAGTATTTATTAAAATCTATCCATTATATATTCCCAAAAGTAACAATTGACACGAGTGATATTGAATCCACGTGGGCAGGAGTACGTCCATTAATATCACAAGAAGGAAAGGATCCATCTGAAATTTCTCGAAAAGATGAAATTTGGGTTGCTCCAAGTGGCCTTCTAACAGTTGCAGGAGGAAAATTAACAGGCTATCGACAAATGGCCGAAACGATTGTCGATAAAATTGTAAAAATTCATAAGTTTAAACATGCAACCCAATGTGTTACGAAGGAAATGTCAATATCAGGAGCAAAAGGCTTAAATTCGTTTAATTTTAAAGATTATGTTGCCAATAAATCAAGAGCAGGAATTGATTTAGGTATCCCTTATGATGAGGCGAAAAAGTTAGTTGAAAGATACGGTACAAATGTCGATGAAGTTTTCCAATATGCGAAATCAGTTAACACAAGCGAAATAACAATTCCCTTATCCTTATATGCAGAACTGCTTTATTCTATATACTATGAAATGGCGATGACTCCAAGTGATTTCTTTATTCGAAGAACAGGCTATATGTTCTTTAATATTGGATTAGTTGAGCAATATCGTGAACAAATTATCGAAATTATGAGCAACATTATAGGATATTCGGACAGTGAAAAAACCTTCTATAAAATGCAGTTAGAACAATATATTGAAGATGCGAAAAATCCAATGAAATAAGGTGGAATTCGATTGGAAAAGCTAACAGAAGTTCTACAAATGGAAGATGGACATAAAATATTTGTCCGTATTTTTGAACCGAAGGATAAACCGAAAGGACATTTTCATATTTTGCATGGAATGGCGGAGCACGGAGGACGATATGAATCTTTTGCATTAGCATTGGCAAAACAAGGTTATTTCGTAACAGCTCATGATCATCGTGGTCATGGGCAAACGTCTGAGCTAAATGGGCAACTGGGCTATTTTGGCGATGATAATGGATTTAATCGTGTTGTCGAAGATGTATTTGAAATTGTACAGCATTATAGCGCTGGTCATCAGGTTCAAGAAACAATACTCTTTGGTCATAGTATGGGATCTTTTATTGCCCGTCGCTTCATTCAACTATACAGTGACATGATTGATAAATGTATTTTATGTGGTACGGGTATGACAACTACGGTGCATAAACTTGGCAATGCCCTTGCGAAATCTCTTTGTATTGTGAAGGGAAAAAATATGCCAAGCCAAATAATGAATGACTTAAGCTTTGGAAGTTTTAATCGGAATGTATTAAATGCTAAAACCCTTTATGATTGGCTTTGTAACAATGACGAGGAAGTAGAAAAATATATTCAAGATCCATATTGCGGTTTTGTACCAACGAATCAATTTTTTGTTGATTTAACAGATGGACTGCTATTAATCCATCGAAAAAAGGAGCTAATGAATATTCGTAAAGATATACCGATTCTTTTAATTAGCGGTAGTGAAGATCCAGTCGGTAGCAGTGGTTCCGGTGTATTTAAAGTGGCAAAGGAATTTAAAAATGCTGGTTTAACGGATGTTGTCGTCTATCTCTTTGAAGGGATGCGACATGAAATTTTAAAAGAAAAAAATAATGAGCATGTGTTTCATGTGATAACACGGTGGTTAAGTAGATGAAGGAAGACGCAATTGAAGTTGTTGCCATTGTTGGCCCGACAGCTTCAGGAAAAACAGCTTTAAGTATTAAAATGGCAAAAGCATTTAATGGTGAAATTATTAATGGCGATTCAATGCAAATTTATAAAGGACTCGATATTGGAACGGCCAAAATTACGAAAGAAAAAATGGAAGGCGTTCCCCATCATTTATTGAGCTTTAAAGAGCCAACCGAAAGTTTCTCTGTTGCGGAATATCA
This sequence comes from Ureibacillus galli, assembly GCF_014836845.1. GTDB lineage: Bacteria > Bacillota > Bacilli > Bacillales_A > Planococcaceae > Ureibacillus > Ureibacillus galli. The sequence continues at coordinate 324,198 of NZ_JACSQA010000001.1, read as the reverse complement.
GTCATTAGTTCGTGAAAAGATTGCTGAAATACAAGGTCGTGGAAAGTTACCGATTATTGTCGGTGGAACAGGCCTTTATGTTCAAGCAGTTCTTTACGATTTCCAATTTACAAAAGAAGAAGTCGATGAAGAAGCGCGGAAAAAGTATTATGATCAGTTGATGCAAATTGGACCAGATGCCATGCATGCAAAGCTAGCAACTTTAGATCCGGAAACAGCTAAAACAATCCACCCGAATAATACCCGTCGTGTTATTCGAGCTTTAGAAATGATTGAACTTCATGGTGTTTCAAAGGCTAGCGAAGAACATAACCGGGGAACAATCCCTTTATATCATCATTTAATTATCGGATTAGATATGGATCGGGAAAAATTATATGAACGTATTAATTTAAGGGTCGACATCATGATGGAAAATGGACTTCTTGAAGAAGTTCGCGGATTATGGGAGAGAGGAATTCGTGGTGTACAATCAGTTCAAGCAATAGGATATAAAGAACTTTATGATTATTTTGACGGGCGAATAACGTTGGAAGAGGCAATCGATCAATTAAAACAAAATTCGAGACGCTACGCCAAACGTCAGTTAACCTACTTCCGTAATAAGATGGATGTCAAATGGATTGGAACAGATTGGAACGCTATTGAAAAATATTCTAAATTTTTCAATAATAAAGAAGGAAAATAATGTCGAGTTGCCGAATACATTACAATATAACTATCTAAAATAGAAATAGATGAGGTGTATTGGGCTTGAAATCGATCAATTTACAAGATACTTTTCTAAACAATTTACGGAAAAATAACACATTTGTCACAGTATTTTTATTAAACGGCTTCCAATTAAAAGGATTAGTGAAGTCCTACGATAATTTTACTGTGTTATTAGAAGTGGACGGTAAACAACATTTAATTTATAAACATGCAATTTCAACTTTCACACCTTCTAAGCATGTTTCGCTGACGCCAGAAGGAGAAGGTCAATCGTAAACAAAATCGGCAGTTTATTACTTGCCGATTTTTCTTTTGTTTTTCTTAAACTAGTCGAAATGTTTAATTTCGAAACAATCCCTTAAATTGCGAGTGAACTAGTTTTTCATTATAATGACTATAGTTTTAAATTTGGAGGTTTGGATGATGAAAACAATGACAACAGATGAGTTAATCGATTTATTAGATGCGAATGAAGATTTAAATATTATCGATGTACGCGAAGATTTTGAGGTAGAGCAAGGAATGATTCCAGGGGCAATTCATATTCCGCTAGGTTCCATCCCAGAACGTGCTTCTGAATTAGATAAATCAAAAGAATATATTATGGTTTGTAAAGGTGGCGTACGCAGTGCGAACGCTGGGGAGTATCTTGAATCCCAAGGTTTTCAAGTTGTGAATTTAGAAGGCGGCATGATGGCGTACGATGGTGAATTAGAATTTAAATAATCATCCATAAAATAACTATGACATTTCAAAGTTACCGAAAAACGCCCCGTAAACGAAAGTTTACGGGGCGTTTATTTGATTGGACTTATCAATGTGCTCTGTTATGAGTTGAGAATTTAAAAGTTGGGCTTTCCTCAGTCTTTTTTAACGTTCTTACCGGTAATCTCCAATGTTTCATATAAGAGAGGATACGTAAAGTTGTAATGACTACAAATAAAGCGTAAAGGAAAAGATCCCCCTTTATAATATCTAACCCAATCATTAAACCTGCACCTGCTGCCCATACAGCATATATTTCATCACGGAGTACTAAAGGCTTTCTCCGTGCTAATAAATCACGAATGATTCCTCCACCAGAACCAGTTAAAACGGCTGCGACAATGACGGCACTAATGGGAAGCTCTAATGATACGGCATAAATTGCTCCTTGAATGGCAAAAGCAGATAAACCGATTGCATCAGTAAAATTCCCCCAACGATTCCAATGTTTAATTAAATGATGTGGTACAAGGAAAAAAATCGTGATAGCTGCAATGGCTATTTGAAACATCATTTCTTGGCTCCATAATGTGGATACGGGTAAACCAATTAATAAATTTCGAATAGCACCACCGCCAAATGCGGTAACAATTCCTAGTAAGTACACACCAAAAAGATCATATTCCTCTTCCATGGCTACAATCGCACCAGATATTGCAAAGGCAATGGTCCCAATGATACTAAATACTTCCCATGCCATAAAATTGCCTCCTTCATTTAACATGCAACATTGAGAATAGCAGTTTCATCGAGGATAGTAAAGAGAATTTTTTTAATTTAATGAAAATCCTTTAACCCTAAAGAAACACAACGATAATTGCAAATATCGAAAGGTAAAATTGTTCCTTTTGTCCTTAAAAAATAGTCAAACGTGTGAATGAAACTATTCATATTTATGGTCGTATATAAATTAAATGTAAAGGGGGAATTGTTACATGGCAAACAATGGTTGTATAAAATGTGGTAGTCAAAATGCAGCGAAAAAAGAAGTGGCAATGACAGGTACAGGGTTATCAAAAATGTTTGATGTCCAAAAGAATGAATTTATCGTAGTTTACTGTAAGAACTGTGGTTATTCGGAATTTTATAATAAACAAGCTTCTACAGCTTCGAATATACTCGACTTATTCTTTGGTTAATGAATAAATGTTTTTTACCTTTGAATCGGGTGTCGGAACGTTTCTTTCTACTTTCTGTTCTAAAATAGTTGAAATGCTTCTCAGAATTGATAAGATGATATAGGATATTTAGTTACTGTAGTAAAAAGAAACGGAGTTTTAAACATGGCATTTATTTCAACTCTGCAGCCTGAGACGTTGCAATTAGCAAAAGAAGTGGAAGAAAAAATAATGCCATTTCATAAAAAAATTGATGAAATGGCATTTTTCAATCAACAAAAAGTATTGGCCGCTTTTCGAAAACATCAAGTTAGTGATTTTCATTTACATCCATCTACTGGTTACGGTTATGATGATGAAGGTCGGGATAATTTAGAACGGGTTTACGCGGAAACTTTTGGAGCAGAGGCTGCCATCGTTCGTAGTCAAATTATTTCAGGTACTCATGCGATTACGTTAAGTTTATTTGGTGTGTTAAGACCTGGAGATGAATTAGTATACATTACAGGAAAACCGTATGATACTCTTCAATCGATTGTTGATGGGGGAGACAAGGATACAGGTTCTCTTAAAGATTTCGGAATTGGTTATTCCCATGTTGATTTAATCGAAGATCAATATATTGACTGGGAAGGGGTAAACGCTGCGATTGGTGACCGTACAAAAATGGTTGCAATTCAACGTTCGAAAGGATATGCTACACGCCCCTCCTTTACAATAGAAGAAATTCAAGAAATGTGTAAAAAAATTCGAGAAATCAAGTCCGATGTGGTCATCTTTGTTGACAATTGCTACGGCGAATTTGTTGAAAAAAAGGAACCAACTGAAGTAGGAGCCGACTTGATAGCAGGCTCGTTAATTAAAAATCCGGGTGGTGGACTTGCGAAAATAGGTGGGTATATTGCAGGTCGTATGGATTTAGTAGAGAAATGCGCTTATCGTATGACTTCACCAGGTATTGGAGCGGAAGCAGGTGCTTCTTTAAATACGTTAGCAGACTTTTATCAAGGATTCTTTTTAGCACCCCATGTAGTAGCACAAAGTTTGAAAGGTGCTGTCTTTACTTCGGCCATGTTAGAGGAAATTGGTATGACAACATATCCTCACTATTCAGCGAAACGTACAGATTTAATTCAATCGGTTTCTTTCCAAACTGCTGATCAAATGGTTGCGTTTTGCCAAGAAATCCAAGCCGCATCACCGATTAATGCTCATTTTGCCCCAGTACCAGCATATATGCCTGGTTATGAAGATGATGTAATTATGGCAGCGGGTACATTTGTACAAGGTTCTAGTATTGAGCTAACGGCAGATGGTCCAATTCGTCCCCCATATACCGCTTATATTCAAGGTGGACTTACTTACGAACATGTGAGATATGCTGTTTGTAGTGCAGTGCAAAAATTAAAATAAGATAGGAAGGCGACTTAAGTGTGTAAGTCGTCTTTTTTGATTTTCCAGTAAAATAAAGGAATCTTTATGAAATTTATTAATATACTTTCCCTTTAAAAAATATAGTAATAATAAAACTTTCCATGATTGGGGTTGTGTATGGGGCAAATTAGTAGAAATCGGAACTACGACCTCATTTTAAAACATTTCATATTGATGTGGGTTCTTACCGTTATTGGCGTATTGTTTGCTCTTTTATTACCTATTTCAGTCGTTATCCTACTATCGATTATTTGTATCGGGATGATTGTTATCACGTTTTTAATGAGATTAGGAAGTGCCATCATTTTTATTATTCCTTTTTTAATGGGAATTCTCCACTTCCTATTACTTGTCATTTTGATTGAATGGCTTGGCGCGGCACTCGTCGTCTCAGTGTTTATTGGTACAATTATTGTTTTTTTATTACTAGCTTTTATTGGAATGCGATATATTATCGTTGTTGCTGATGTGCTAATTTACTTTTTTACTGTTTTAATTGTTTTTGTTGTCTTTGGATTTATTTATATTTTCATACCAGTAAGTAGTACGTTCTTCCTTGTAGTAGCAGGAATCATTGTATTAGCCTTTGCCCTCTATACAGTCTATGAAATCGATTTGATGCGAAATTATTATATTCGAGAAAGTGAAATTCTTTTCTTCGCACTTAGGTTATATTTAAATTTAATTTACCTTGTGATTGAATTAGGCATTTCATCTAAAAAGTTTCGATTTTAGTTAATGAAATTATAAATCAAAAGATACCTCACATTTTTATGTAGAATGTTTAATATATTGGGTTATACTGCAGAAACCGTTGGTAAATCCATGGTTTTTGCAGTTTTTTATTCAATTTTTTTAATATATGACTAACATCCATAGGAAATTTTTTCGGTATATCTACTGTTTTTTAATCCCTTTTTAACAGTACATGTCACAATAAAGAAACTAAAAATATTCAATTGTGAGCAAATTCTGACTAAAATAAAAGAATATTTGTCAGTTTTTTTATTAATGTTAGTTTTTCTAACGTAGAATTGACAAGCAACCTTACTGGAGGTATGATATGAACAAGGGAGGTGAATTAAATGGGAAGTGAAAGAAGATCAAGTGAATTACGAAGATCGATGCCGCTATTACCGATTGGTACGGTTATGCAATTAACCGAACTTTCTGCGCGTCAAATTCGCTATTATGAAGAACACGATTTAATTCAGCCACACCGTACGGAAGGGAATCGAAGAATGTTTTCTTTAAATGATGTCGATACACTTCTGGATATAAAAGATATGTTAGAGCAAGGCGTGAACATGGCAGGTATTAAGAAAGTGTTTGAAATGAAAAACAATCCTGCGGTTCAAGCTGTAAAAGAAAAAGAAGAGATTTCAGATTCAGAGTTGCGTCGTATATTACGTGAAGAAATGCGGATGACTGGACGCCATCAAAAAACTTCTTTACGACAAGGGGATTTATCGCGCTTCTATCAATAAAGCGCGTGAATTATAAATTGAAGTTTGCTAAATAAGGGAAAAGTAGGAGTGTGGAATACTGTGGCAAAATATACAAAAGATGATATTAAACGTCTTGTAGAAGAAAAAGAAGTAAAATATATCCGTCTACAATTTACTGACATTCTAGGAACAATTAAAAACGTTGAAATTCCTGTAAGTCAATTAGACAAAGCATTAGATAACAAAATGATGTTTGATGGTTCTTCTATCGAAGGTTTTGTTCGAATTGAAGAATCTGATATGTACTTATATCCTGATCTTGACACATTCATGGTATTCCCATGGACTACTGAAAACGGTAAAGTAGCACGTTTTATTTGTGATATTTATACTGCTACTGGTGAACCGTTTGCAGGGGATCCACGTAACAACTTAAAACGCGTATTAAAAGGAATGGAAGAGTTAGGTTTCACGCATTTCAACCTTGGACCAGAACCAGAATTCTTCTTATTTAAATTGGATGCAAAAGGTGAACCAACATTAGAAGTAAATGACAATGGTGGTTACTTCGATTTAGCGCCAGTTGATTTAGGAGAAAACTGTCGTCGTGATATCGTGCTAGAGCTTGAAGAGATGGGCTTTGAAATTGAAGCATCTCACCATGAAGTAGCTCCAGGACAACATGAAATTGACTTCAAATATGCAAATGCTATCGAAGCATGTGATAACATTCAAACATTCAAATTAGTTGTAAAAACAATTGCACGTAAACACGGATTACATGCGACATTTATGCCAAAACCTCTATTTGGTGAAGCAGGTTCCGGAATGCACTGTAACGTTTCTTTATTCAAAGGGAAAGAAAATGCATTCTACGATGAAAAAGCTGAAATCGGTTTATCTGAAACGGCAATGCAATTCATGGCAGGTGTATTAGCTCACGTTCAAGGATTTACAGCGATTACAAATCCAACAGTAAACTCTTATAAACGTTTAGTGCCTGGTTATGAAGCGCCATGTTATGTAGCTTGGTCAGCTCAAAACCGTTCACCTTTAATTCGTGTGCCAGCTTCCCGTGGTTTATCGACTCGTATCGAATTACGTTCAGTAGACCCATCTGCGAACCCTTATTTAGCATTAGCTGTTATTTTAGAGTCTGGTTTAGAAGGTGTTCGTGAAAAAATGACACCACCAGCTGCAATTAACCGTAACATCTATATCATGAGTGAAGAAGAGCGTAAAGCGAACGGTATTGACAACCTACCAGCTTCATTAAATGATGCACTTGTTGCATTAGAAAAAGATGAAGTGGTAAAACGTGCACTAGGTGAACATATCTATGCGAACTTTAAAGAAGCAAAAGAAATTGAATTTGATATGTTCCGTACAACAGTTCACCCTTGGGAACGCGAACAATATATGAAAATGTACTAATCGTCATTTTCACTACCCGGTATACATTGATGTGTACCGGGTTTTTTTGATTATGAAGGAATAAGTATAAAATGCCTTCGTAAAAGGTAGTCATAGATAGGGAAAGTAGTTACTTTCAATTAACGATTCTTCGTATATGTCGTAAATTGAAAGATGGCGATTAATAGACTAATCATACTGATCGCCCAAAAGAAACTTGCCATACCGAGTTGAGCAGAGTTTTCTTCTGAAGCCATTGGATGATATTGATCGATTTCTAAATTAAAGGCATTCATAAAGAAATAAAAACTAATTGATAATAGCAATAAGTGTAATAAAATAAAAGCATAGGCTACACCATTTCTTCTATTTTTAACCCACAAAATGATAGTAGATAATGCAAAAATGAATAGGACAATGGTAAAACCAATAGTTAATAAGCTTGGAAATTCCACTTCTACCAGCATTATAATATCACCCCCAATATATCTCTATATTAACAAAAATTTCTAATAACTTTAAAATATTTTAATTTAACAAGTTTTAGAGGTGTTGTAAATGGAAATTAGTTTTGTAGTATTCCCATTCATCATCGGGCTTGTATTTGGTTCCTTTTTTAACGTAGTAGGGTTAAGAGTTCCGAAAAATGAATCAATCGTCGCACCACCTTCCCATTGTTCAAAATGTAAACGGCGGTTAACATCCCTCGACTTAATACCTGTAGTTTCATATTTATGTTTAAGGGGGAAATGTCGAACATGTGGAATGAAAATTTCTCCGCTCTATTTATGGATTGAGCTTTTGACTGGTATGCTCTATGCGATGGCTACATACAAAATCGGTTTTACTCCGGAATTAGCAGTAGTTCTCTTATTTATCTCTCTATTAATCATTATTGTTGTTTCCGACATTGTTTACATGATTATCCCCGATAAAATACTACTTTTCTTCTTACCTTTTTTAATTTTAGGTAGAATATTAGAGCCTCTTGATCCTTGGTGGGATAGTGTTTTAGGTGCTATGATTGGATTTGGGATGCTTTACTTCATTGCAGTTATGTCAAAAGGAGGAGTTGGGGGAGGAGATATTAAGCTCCTCTTTTTAATAGGGCTTGTTTTAGGATGGATGAATACGATATTGACCTTGTTTTTAGCTTCAGTAATTGGACTACTTACGGGGATCATAGTGTTAAAAATAAGAGGTGAAGGCAAAAAGACTCCATTTCCTTTTGGTCCGGCAATTGCTATTTCTGCTATTTTCGTTTATTTCTATGGGGAAAAAATTATTTATTGGTATATAGGTAACTTATAGTAGTTTAATGTGTGGATTGTAAAAAATTAATAATTATTCTACAGCTCATGCAAGAATTAACCCCGTTCTAATTTAGGAGGGGGTTAATTTATAAATAGTTCCACCTTTGGTTGTTCTTCAATATAGGTAATTTGACAAATTCTTTGCCAATTTGGAAACTCTTATTTTTCTAATGTATAGTTACTTTTGGTTTAGGCTTCCTCGTATGCATTTTTCATTTGATGATATAAATCAAAATTACTAAAATCTTGAACTTGAATGTTAAGCTGTTTACTTACTTCGAATAAAAAATATAACCACTCTAGATCCTTTTCTTCAACAGCTTTGGAACAAGCATTTTCTAAGTGTTTACTATTTATAGAACGCTCTAAGCTTTTGAGATACTCTAACGATTTTAATGCCCCAGGCCAATTCATATCTTTAAATAATTCATATAACTTTGGCAAAGCTAGTTCATTTTCTGGATATCCAATGGAGATTACGATGTCAACTGCATTTTCCCAACATTCTTTTGCATATTTTTGAAAAATAAGTGGTAATTTTCCATTTGGAATTTGGTAAAGAAACTCCTTCGCTTCATTTTGGATTTCCTTTGGCAAAATCCAATTTAGATTATATGAATAATAAACAACTAAATCATCTTCCATAAAGAATACACACCCTTCATTACACCATCAACTTATTTAACCTTTACAGAAATACCTTGAAGAATCTTGGTGAATTTATGTGGTTTGCTATTAGCGTTACCTCTACTGTTAATCCAACCTTGCATTTCTGAAGCTTTAACTGTTTTTACAGAAGCATGATTACTACCATCCTTAACTGCTTTTAATGATCCTGTCTTATTAACAGCTTGAATAGTAGTAGCCGTGAACTGTCCGCTAGGCATTTTTAGATAATATGAAAGCCCACCAGTATCATGAGGTCTAGGAGTCAAGTTAGTTCCGTTTCCACTACCACTACGATAAATGATTGTTAGATTTTTGTCTTTAAATCGTGTTACAAATTCAGATTTTACTTCATCTCTCACTAAACTATAACAGAAAATACGCAGTTTTTAGCATTCTATTATTGACTATTCAGTCTAAAATGAATAAAATAATAATCGGAAAGGAGGTAGTTGAAAAATGGCAAGAAGTAAAGAATTCGACCCGTCTATTGTACTGCGTAAATCTATGGAAATATTCGGTCATTATGGTTATGAAGGCACATCTCTACAAAACTTATTAGAAGGTTTAGGAATAGCACGTCAAAGTTTGTATGACACTTATGGGACAAAAAGGGACCTATTTATTTCTGCAGTGAAACATTATATAAATGAAAAAACTGCTACTGTAATAGCACGTTTGGAGAGTCCTGGGTCAGCAAAAATGGCTATTAGTGAAATATTCTTTGAGGCAATAAGTGTCCTAAAAGATGATGCAAAACGTAAAGAATGTTTTATTATGGATAGTGCAATCGCTCAAGTACCCCATGACTCGGAAATTGCAGAGTTTTTTAACCAAGATTTAAAGCGGTTAGAAGAGGCTTTTTATAAAGCATTAGTGCGTGCTCAAGAACAGGGAGAACTAGGGGAACAAAAAGATAAAGCCGCACTAGCTAAGTATTTGAATCACTCTCGATATTCTTTAACGCAAGTAGCTAAATTATCATCGGATCCTAAAGTATTAGATGATTTTGTTTCTGTTATTCTTACGACATTGGAGTAAAAGTGAAGCTTAATTAAAGGCTTCATTCTATTTTTAATCATTCCGGACTATTCGGTCTGTTATGGTTATTATTTTTATATTCTTATCCAATTCTATTTTTTATTCAAATTATAGACTGATTGGTCTATAAAGGAAGGGGTTCAATTAATGGAAAAGAGACAATTTAAGGGGTTAGCTCTAACGCTTTTAGCTGTATCACAATTAATTTTAGCACTTGATTACACGATAATTTTTGTTGGTTTACCTTCTATTGCTACAGAATTAGGGTTTTCGGCAAATTCATTACAATGGGTAGTAAGTGCATTTTCTTTAGTCTATGGTGGATTATTACTAATCGGAGGAAGATTATCAGATTTATTAGGAAGAAGAAGAATGTTTATGATAGCAACTGCACTATTCGGTTTTGGTTCTTTACTTGGAGGTTTAGTAAACTCGGATATAATGCTTATTGTTGCTAGAGGAATTCAAGGACTAGGTGGAGCATTATTATCTCCTGCAACCTTATCGTTGATTATGTCAAATTTTGAGGAAGGTAAAGAACGAAATAATGCGATGTCAGTTTGGGCAGCCATGGGAGGAGTCGGATTATCCTTAGGGTTATTGCTAGGTGGCTTCTTGACGAATTATTTTGGATGGGAAGCAATTTTCTTAGTGAATGTGCCAATTACAATTTTAGTTCTTTTACTAGCACCAGTTGCTCTTCAAGAGAGTAAAGTAAAACAAACTACAAGGCATTATGACTTAGCAGGAACGATTACAGTAACTGTAGGAATGATTTTAGTTGTTTATTATCTTATCCAATCCCCACTTGAGGGCTGGACAAATTATGCAACTATTATTCCAGGAATGATAGGTTTATGTTTGCTACTATTGTTTGTATTTATTGAAAAACGAACGAAAGAACCATTAATTCCATCCAGTCTGATTCGTATCCGTAGTTTAATTAGTGCGACTATCTGTGCAGCTTTGTTTTCTGCATCTTTCGGAACACTTTATTATTTTTTGACGCTTTACACTCAAGAAGTACTTCATTACTCTGCGATTCAATCAGGAGTGAGCTTCCTCCCTTTAACTCTCAGTGCTTTAGTAGGATCTAAGTTTATTAATCGAATGATTAACCTAATAGGAATTGCTGGCACAATGGGGACTGGAATGGTTCTTGGGGCGATAGGTTTCATCATTGTTACCCAATTAACTGTACATGGCTCTATTTTGGCAATGATAATAGGTACGATTATTATAGGATTAGGTCAGGCTTTTGTTTTTACAACAATGTTTATTGCTGCTAGTCTCGGTATTGAAATGAAACAACAAGGGGTTGCATCTGCTATTATAAACACAGGTCAACAAATTGGCTCCGCAGTTGGGTTGGCTGTCATTATGGCAATCGTTTCGGCTACATTGAATACGAGTGGGTCTTTGGAACATATGGGGAATGATCTTTTGACTGAGGCAGTGCAGATGGCATTAATTATTGAAGCTATAATTGCTCTAATAGGGCTATTAGTAGCATTTACTTTAAAACAAAAGAAATCTAATGCATTGGTAACAAATAAAACAGCTCATAAATAATTGCGAGAAAAAAGGAGAAAAGGCTGCTGATTGCTTTCATTTAATTTCCATACATCGATAAAATTGAGCAAGCATTTTCTTTAATTGACTTAGTAGAGTTAATTTATTTATTGGTATACTTATCTGAAAGTGATACTTCATTGACGAAGTATCACTTTTTTCATCATTGATTTTTATCTAGACCACCCCCAAAAGGAAGAGCCGTGGGCAATAATAAAACTAGCAATCCATTGTTCTCGAAAGGTATTTTGAAATATTAGTAGAGTATTACATTGTAATAAAGAGGTTAGGAGAGAAGTTCATGGAAAGTAGTGTAAAATATAAATTTTGGACTGTTGTCATGATACAACATGAAAATAAAGTTCTGCTTTTGAATCGACAACACGACGATTTTAAAGGATTTATTCCACCTGGTGGAAAAGTCGAATTCCCGGAAAGTTTTGTGGAAGGGGCTATTCGGGAAGTGAAGAAGAAACGGGACTTGAAGTAAGTAACCTTGTTTTTAAAGGAATATCAGAATTCGTCAACAAAAAGACAAAAGCGCGTTATATTATATTAAATTATTGGACAAAGGATTTTAAAGGAATATTACTTACTGATCCTCCAGAAGGAGAGCTAATGTGGGTCAATATGAGTGAAGTAAAATATTTACCGATGCAGGAAGATATACGAATACGATTTGATTTATTTTTCAAAGAAGGTACTTTTGAAATTCAAACGGTTTGGGATGAATCGACCAATAAGGCAGAAAAAATCCATATTATTAATACATAAAACAATTTTGTTATTAAAAAGCGTAATTCATATCGTCCAACAGTCTTTTTTAAACATCAAACAGAAAAGATAAATCCTTTTAAAGGAGATAATTAACCCAATCTAGAATATTCTATAACAGTTTTATTTGTTATAGATTGATTCTGGAGGTGTTTAGATGAAACCGATTATTGGTGTGACAATGACGGAGAGCAATGGACAGTATTGTATAAACGAAGCCTATGTAAAATCTATTTTAAATGCAGGCGGTATTCCATTTGTACTACCTTTTGGTGTAGAAAAAGATGCTATGCAATTGGTCACAAAAATGGATGGCTTATTACTAACAGGTGGGGTAGATGTTCACCCTCATTATTTTCATGAAGAGCCTCATTTAAACTTAGGGCATGTGATGTTAGAAAGAGACCAAATGGAAATTACACTTACTAAAGTGGCGTTAGAAAAGAAAATACCTATTTTCGGTATTTGTCGTGGAATCCAATTGTTGAATATTACGATGGGGGGAAATCTTTATCAAGATATTAATTCCCAATATGAAAGTACACCGATTCTTCACCAACAAAAAGCGAGTAGAGTAGAAGCTTCCCATTATATAGAAATTAAGTCAAATAGTCATTTGCACCAAATTATTGGTAAAGAAAAAATTGCCGTAAACTCTTTCCATCACCAGTCAGTTAAAAACGTTCCAAATTCTTTTTCGATTTCCGCAAAGGCAACGGATGGAATAATCGAAGCGATCGAATTAAAAGATTATCCGTTTTGTATTGGGGTTCAGTGGCACCCTGAAGAAATGGCAGTTGCCCAAGAAGAACATTCTCAAAAATTATTTAAAGCCTTTATTAATGCATGTAGTAATGAAATTTAAAATTGTTCGTTTAACAAAGCAGTAATCCCTAAACGAAGCAAGGTTGTCCCTCAGTCCTTTAGACTACGAGACAACCTTTTTTAATGAATTTGACGGTATAAGCCTACTACTTTACCTAAAATGCTCACTTGGTTCACTAGAATTGGGTCCATGCTGGAATTTTCAGGTTGTAAGCGGAAATGAGTTTTTTCTTTAAAGAAACGCTTTACTGTTGCTTCATCATCTTCTGTCATAGCCACAACAATATCGCCATTATTCGCAGTAGAAGTTTGTTTTACGACAACGTAATCGCCATCTAGAATCCCTGCTTCAATCATGGATTCTCCCATTACTTCCAACATAAATAAGTTTTCTTCGCTCGCACCATAAGTATCTGGTAGCGGGAAATATTCTTCAATATTTTCAATTGCAGTTATAGGTAAACCAGCTGTTACTTTCCCTACAAGGGGAACATGTACAACGGACTGTTTTTGAACTGTATCATTTTCACCATCTAAAATTTCAATAGCGCGCGGTTTTGTAGGGTCGCGTCGGATAAGTCCTTTACTTTCTAAACGGGCTAAATGTCCATGTACAGTGGAACTGGAAGCTAGACCTACCGCTTCGCCGATTTCACGAACAGAAGGTGGATATCCTTTCGTCCGAACTTCTTCTTTTATGAATGCTAAAATATCTTCTTGCCTTTTTGATATTTTTTTCAATTCTCTCACCTCTTTAAGTGAATATGTATCTCTATTAATTACATATAGTATATCAGTGATAAAACAAAAAAGCAAACATAGGTTCGAAAATAGTGTTGACAAAAACATGTGTTCGTATTAAATTAAGAACATATATTCCGAACAAACATTCGAAAAGAGGTTGAGAGTTATGAAATGGTTACAAAAAAACAGCTATATTGCCGTATTATTCGTCGCTTTCTTCATTATGGGAGCAATTTTATTGATTACAGACAATGGTGATATAACATACGAACAAATTGAGGTTCAACATGGTGATACACTATGGACGTTAGCAGAACAATATCGTGGTAAAATGACTAAACAAGAGTGGATCCAAAAAGTTAAAAATGAAAATAATCTTATTGGAGAGAACATTGTTGCAGGCCATGATATAACAGTATTAGTTAATGAAGATAGTGTTTATATGGCAAAATTAGAAAATGAAGACAATCTTCATTCAGTAGAGGTAGCGATGAAAAATAAATGAGTAAAAATAACAAAGCCGTCATTTATACGCGGGTAAGTACAGAAAAAAATACGCAAGAAACGTCCTTAGTTCGCCAAGAAGAAGAATTACGAAACTATGCTGAAAAAATGAATTATGAGATCCTTCAAGCATTTCAAGATCAACATAGTGGTTATGAAGTAGAACGTGAAGGTCTTCTTGAAATGCTAGATTATATTAAAGAAAATAATGTACCTGCCTTATTTGTACAAGACGAAACACGTTTAGGACGTGGTAATGCACGAATGGCAGTATTACATTTGCTTCAAAAAAATGGGACAATCGTATATTCCTTAAATAACGCAGGGCCCCTTACTCTAAATGAAATGGATACGATGTTGTTAGAAATTTTAGCAATCGTAGAGGAATATCAACGGAAAATACATAATGCTAAAATAAAGAGGGGTATGAAGCGCGCAGTTGAAAATGGTTACCGGCCAGAAAAAAATATTAAAAATCGCCATTTACATGAAGGTAGAGAACGGATCGATGTACCGATAGAAGAAATTGTTAATTTAAGAGATAAGGGACTAACTTTCCATGAAATTGCATCGACGTTAAGAGGATTAGGTTTCCAAGTTAGTAAAGCAACCGTACATCGACGATATACTGAATATATGGAAGAAATCGAAGAATAAACAACGAATTGATGGGACTTGTTCATACGGAACATGTCCCATTTTTTATACATAAATGAAAGAATTCATAGTTGGTTGATGATAGTTACAATTAGAGTGAATTGAAACATATTTACAAAATAATCGTATCTATTAATATAAATCGCCCTTTATCAAAAATGGAGGTGTTAGTAATGGGAATATTTAAAGTAATTACTCCCGAAGAGTTTGGTGCGTATTTTCTTTCAGGAGAATATGAAACGATCTATCGACAAACGACTGAAGAATTTCAAAACTTCATTTCCCTAGAGCAGTTTATAGAATTAGCCCGTTCTTTTAACGCAAATGTAACGAGTTACCACATTAAGTTTCGTACCAATATGTTATATTCCATTCATTATGTTTGGTTAGACGATCGAGAAGAAAAAGCGATTTCCGTCTCCTTCGATGAAAAGGGGATTATTCAAAGACTTTTATTGAAACCATATATGACCTATCCAGAAACGGATAAACGATTAACGAAGAATATTTACACGATGCCCATTAAAGGGGAATGGTTTGTTTTTTGGGGTGGTTGCAATGAATTTATCAATTATCACTATTTGTATGAGAGTCAACGTTATGCTTATGATTTAGTTCAAGTTCAGAATAACAAGACTTATAAAGACAACCCATCGAAAAATGAAAATTACTACGCTTTTAAACAAGAAATACTTGCCCCAGCTGATGGAAAAGTTGTGAAAATTATAAAGGATATAGAAGATAATGTCCCAGGGGAGATGAATCCAAATATTCCGGAAGGTAATTGTGTCATTATTGAACATAAGCATAAAGAATACAGTATGCTTGCTCACTTAAAACAACACTCCATTCAAGTACATGAAGGAGAAACTGTTACTGCTGGGCAACTTATCGGTTTATGCGGAAATTCAGGGAATTCTTCTGAACCCCATGTACACTTCCAAGTAATGGATGCTGTAGATTTTACAAAAGGGAACTCGATTCGAATTCGTTTTAATGATGGAAAAGAACCGATACAAGGGGATAGCGTCTCTAGTATTTTTTAGCAAGATAAAAATATTATTTTTATTAAATAATAATAGGCTAAAGCGTTTTGATGCTTCAGCCTATTTCTTAATCCCACTTCTTTAAAAATTATTTATTGATGGATTTTTTGATTTCTATAAAACTTCGATTTATGTGATGATTCATCAATTCATAAGCGTCCTCAGCATCTCCACTTTTAATGGCTAAAAAGATTTTTTCATGGTCAGCTACATAATCTTGATAATCTGTAATATGTGCTTGTAAAACATGGTTACGAATAAAAAGAGTTTTATTTTTGATTAAACCACAAATTTGGATTAAATGTTCGTTATGCGATGCTTCATCAATAAGATCGTGGAACTGTTGATTTAATTTAGTTAGCGTTTTATATTCTTTTTTTTCATTTGCCTCTTTCGACTTTTCAATAATTTCTCCAAGTAAAGCCAACTGTTCTTTTGTTATATTTTCTGCAGCTAATTTCGCTGCTAGTGATTCTAAACTTTTTCTACATTCGTATAAATCGAAAATATCCTTTTTTTCTGGATTATAAATATACATATTTTTGTCTTCTTTATAGATTAATCCGTCTTTTAAAATCATTTGTAATGCTTCTCTTAAAGTTCCCCGACTTACCTCTAATTCTTTTGCAATTTTAGTTTCAACTAATTTATCCCCTGGTTGAAATTCGCCTTTCATAATCATTTCGATCAACACAGAATATACCTGATTATGTAAAAGGTCATGTTTAATAATCCTAGTCATTACAACATCATCTCTCTCTTTAAAGTAATTATTTACTATATTTTACATGAATCAGTTTATGTTGAAAAGCAAAAAAGTTGACCGTCGACCGTTGACAATGATGGACGCATCTTTTATATTTAAATTATGTTGTAGAAAAAAATGGATTAAAAGAGCAAAAAATGTAATGAAGGAGTGGGTGTTGTGGGGGAATCATCTATTGGCCCGTTAGAAGGGGTTAAAGTATTGGAATTAGGTTCATTAATCGCTGGTCCCTTTGCAGGAAGATTATTCGCAGATTTTGGTGCAGAGGTATTAAAAATTGAACCTCCGAAGAAAGGTGATCCAATTCGAAAATGGAGATTATTACATAATGGTAATTCCCTTTGGTGGTATGTACAGTCTCGAAATAAAAAAAGTATCACGTTAGATTTAAAGAATGCAGAGGCACAAGCTGTTGTTAAGGAATTAGTGAAAGAAGTAGATATTATTATTGAAAATTTTAGACCGGGAACGCTTGAAAAATGGGGATTAGGCTATGAAGATTTAAACAGATCATCGTTTAGAGCTCCTATTTGCAAGATCACAACTAGTTTTGGCATCAAGACTAGCGCAATTGGAGGGACCAATTGATACTGTGTATGCGGATATTTATAATGAATCTGGTTTAAGAAAGGAAACAACTTTAAGTAAAGAATTAGGTTTTAAGGGGAAATTAATTGTCCATCCGGCTCAAATTAAAATTGTCAATGAAGTTTTTACTCCTTCAAAGTCTGAGGTTGAACAAGCAAGGAAAATAATTGATGCTGCGCACAAGGCTGAAAAGCAAGGAAAAGGTGTTGTAAACTTAGATGGTAAAATGATTGATTTGCCCGTTATTAAACAAGCAGAAGCAATTCTAGAATACTATAATCGGTTAGTTATCAACAACCAATAATTGTTTATTGTTCCCCCATTGGGTTTTGTATCGCCCTCAACAAGTAGTAGCCTGTCTTTAAACTGTAACTTTAAACGATAACCTATCCCCGTACTATGTTATGTCGTGTAGTACGGGGATCATTAAATACTTCAAAAAGTAATTATACGATTATAACACTTATGTAATAAGGTATCAGCACAATAATGGGGGAAATCACATGCTCATTGTTTTAGTTATGTTAATACTAGGTATACTGTTCGGTTTTATTGGTGGTGGAGGAGCTGGTTTTGTCATTGCTGTTTTAACTACCATTTTTAATATTCCCATTCATATGGCTTTAGCTACTTCCCTTACGGCCATGGCGTTTACAAGTATGTCGGGAGCGTTTAGCCATTATAGAGAAGGAAATACACATGTCAAAATCGGTTTGATTGTAGGAGTCTTTGCCGCGTTTGGCTCTTTTTTTGGAGCTAAAATAGCTGCTTTCATCCCCGCTCAATCTTTACTTTTGATGACAGCGGGTATGTTATTTTTATCGGCTCTTTTACTGTTGTTAAAATTGCTTATTTTTAATGAAAAAACTAGTCCAGTTTTGGAAATAAACAGTCCTTTAACATGGCTAAAAGCGATATTGTTAGGAATTATTTGCGGTATATTATCGGGTACGTTTGGAATCGGTTCAGCCCCATTTATTCAAGTTGGGTTACTCGTTTTGTTAAAACTAACTGTTCAGCAGGCAGTAGGAACTACTATGCTCGTGACAATTCCTCTCGCTATTGGTGGTGGAATTGGTTTTTATTTTGAAGGTATTATTAATTATTTATTACTAATTCAAGTTTTAATTGGTACAGTATGCGGTGCTTATATTGGAGCAAAGTTTACGGGCATTGTACCTAAGAAAATATTAAAAACTACCGTTATTTTAACCCCTACTATTGCAGGTATTATTTTATTAATTTAAAAATGGAATTAGTGTAAATGGGGGTAATACTAATTTAACTATTACCTCCTTCTGGACAGGCCTTTAGTTCTAAGTAAAAAACAGAAATATTCTATACGGAGAAAAATTAAGCAGTCAAATGTCAAAAATACACAAGGCAACTATTTTCATTCTTCCTATCCTCTCTAAAAGAACCTCGACCCCATCATTTTTATTCCCTAGTTGAGTTACAAAGTAGAATTTTATTATAAATTGAAAAAACGTTCATGATTGTAACGTGCTTATTATCAATTTTAATTTCTACTTTTTAAAGGTGTTTTACTTGCGCTTCTTCTCTTTTTTTCTTACCTTTGAAGTATTGAATATCTTCATTTAGTATTTAAAAGAATGATAAGAATTTATTATGCTAAATGGTTGAGATAGAAAGGTGAGAAAAGGATGTTATCAAAAGAAAAAATTGCTCGTATTAATGAGCTATCAAAAAAGGCAAAAGAGGGTAAATTAACGGAAGCAGAGGCAAAAGAGCGTACTTCACTTAGAAAAGAGTATTTAGAATCTTTCCGTTCTTCATTCCGTAATACAATTGAAAATGTACAAGTTTATGATGCCAATGGAAACGACGTTACACCAGATAAAATTAAAAAAATTCAACGAAATAAACTCAATTAATAGTTGATAGAAATGTGATATATTTCAAACAAGTATGACATAATTCTAAAATGTCTTTGAATAGGATTGTTTTATTAGAAAATCTTGTCTAAACTGTATAAGAACAATAATTAGCACGAGAAAGGATGTCAAATAATGGCACAAAACGCGGATCTTTTAGCAATTAATGCTATCCGAACTTTATCTATTGATGCAATCGAAAAAGCAAACTCTGGTCATCCAGGTTTACCAATGGGTGCGGCTCCAATGGCTTACGCACTTTGGACAAAACAATTGCGTCATAATCCTCAAAATCCAAAATGGTATAATCGCGACCGTTTTGTTTTATCAGCTGGTCACGGTTCAATGTTACTATATAGCTTATTACACCTTGGTGGATATGGTTTAGACATGGAGGAAATTAAAAATTTCCGTCAATGGGGTTCTAAAACTCCAGGACATCCTGAGTATGGACATACAGTAGGTGTAGAGGCAACAACAGGTCCGCTTGGACAAGGGATTGCCATGTCAGTAGGGATGGCTATGGCTGAACGTCATTTAGCTGCTACATATAATAAACCAGGTCATGAAATCGTTGATCATTATACGTTTGCATTATGTGGCGATGGCGATTTAATGGAAGGTGTTGCTGCTGAGGCGATTTCTTTAGCTGGACACTTACAATTAGATAAATTAATCGTTTTATATGATTCGAATGATATATCTTTAGATGGTGATTTAGCGAAATCATTCTCTGAAAATGTACAAAAACGCTTCGAATCTTATGGTTGGAACTATATTCATGTCGCTGAAGGTACGGATGTAGATGCAGTCAATGAAGCTATTGAGAAAGCGAAACAATCAAAAGGAAAACCAACGTTAATCGAAGTGAAAACGGTGATTGGTTATGGTTCGCCAAACAAATCAGGTAAGGCGGATTCCCATGGTGCACCTCTTGGTACAGATGAAGTCGTTTTAACAAAAGCTACTTATGGTTGGGAACATGAACCATTCCAAATTCCTGAAGAAGTGTATTCCATCTTCAAAGAAGCTGCTGACAAACAAGGGGTTCAACCAGAAGCAGAATGGAACGCAAAATTTGAAAGCTACAAAGCGGAATACCCAGAGTTAGCTGAGCAATTCATTAAAGCAATGAACAATGAACTACCTAAAGACTATGATGCTGAAGTTCCTGTTTATGAAGCAGGGAAATCAATCGCTACTCGTTCATCGTCAGGGGAAGTAATTAATGCGTTAGCGAAAAAAGTTCCTTCCTTCTTCGGTGGTAGTGCAGACCTTGCGGGCTCTAACAAAACAACGATTAAAGGTGCAGGCGATTTCTTCCCTGATACACCAGAAGGTCGCAATATTTGGTTTGGTGTTCGTGAATTTGCAATGGGTGCGGCCTTAAACGGTATGGCATTACATGGCGGATTAAATGTATTTGGAGGAACATTCTTTGTATTCTCTGACTATGTTCGTCCAGCTGTACGTTTATCTGCATTAATGGGATTACCTGTTACTTATGTATTTACTCACGATTCAATTGCAGTTGGAGAAGATGGACCAACTCATGAACCAGTAGAACATTTAGCTTCCTTACGAGCTATGCCAAATCTTTCTGTCATTCGTCCAGCTGATGCAAATGAATCTGCTGAAGCTTGGAAATTAGCTGTGTCATCTAAAAATGTACCGACAGTGCTTGTTCTTTCTCGTCAAAACTTACCGGTATTAGAAACGACAGCTAAGCTAGCAAAAGATGGAGTTGCTAAAGGGGCGTATGTTGTTTCACCAGCAACAAAAGAAACGCCAGATGCTATTTTAATTGCTACTGGATCAGAAGTTTCTTTAGCGGTAGAGGCTCAAAAACAATTGTTAGCTGAAGGGATGGACGTATCCGTTGTTTCGATGCCATCTATGGATCGTTTTGAACAACAATCAGCTGAATATAAAGAGTCTGTATTACCGAAAGCTGTAACAAAACGTTTAGCAATCGAAATGGGTTCTTCTTTTGGTTGGCATAAATATACAGGTTTCGAAGGAGATATTCTTGCGATTGATCAATTTGGTGCAAGTGCTCCTGGGGAAATCGTTATGGAGAAATATGGCTTTACAGTTGACAATGTTGTCGCAAAAGTAAAAGCATTATAATCACAAATTCGACCTATGAACTTAGTTCATAGGTCCTTTTTTATAAAAAAATTAAAAAACTATTCGGCATAGTGGAATGATAGCTTTGTTTCTATCATATATAGATAAAGGAGGTGTGGAAAAATGTCAAAAATAATTGAATCAATGGAAGAAGTATTAGAAGGATTAAAAGATAACGATACGATTTTAGTAGGTGGCTTTGGTTTGTGTGGTATCCCTGAAAATGCAATCCAAACAATTGCCAAGATGGGAGTTAAAAACCTAACCGTGGTCAGTAACAATTGTGGCATCGATGATTGGGGGTTAGGTTTGCTATTAAAAAATAAACAAATTAAAAAAATGATTGGCTCCTACGTAGGAGAAAATAAAATTTTTGAACAACAACTATTAAATGGAGAACTGGAAGTAGAATTAACACCACAAGGAACTTTAGCAGAAAGGATTCGTGCAGGTGGTGCTGGTATACCTGCTTTCTATACTGCTACGGGGGTAGGGACCCTCGTAGCGGAAGGCAAAGAGACAAAGGTTTTTGACGGAAAAACTTATATAGAAGAACGAGCGATAGTAGGAGATTTTGCCTTTGTGAAAGCATGGAAAGCCGATACTTTAGGAAATCTTGTCTATCGGAAAACAGCACGGAATTTTAATCCAATTGTTGCAACAGCAGGGAAAGTTACAATCGCTGAAGTAGAGGAAATTGTAGAAGCAGGTAGTCTTGATCCTGATCATATTCATACACCTGCTGTTTACGTTCAACATGTATTCCTCGGTTCGAACTTTGAAAAGCGAATTGAACGAAAAATCACTCGTAAAGAGGTGAATGTATAATGTCTAATCGATTATTAATCGTACAAAGAGCAGTAAAAGAGATTGAAAATGGAATGGTCGTTAACCTTGGTATTGGCATGCCAACCCTCGTAGCGAATGAGATTCCATCTGATTATCAAGTGCTATTACAATCCGAAAATGGATTATTAGGAATTGGTGCTTACCCGACAGAGGAAGAGGTAGATCCAGATTTAATTAATGCAGGAAAAGAAACCGTTACGACTGTAAAAGGTGCTTCCTTTTTTGATTCTGCCGAAAGCTTTGCGATGATTCGCGGCGGACATGTTGATATTGCGATTTTAGGTGGAATGGAAGTATCAGAAACAGGCGATTTAGCAAACTGGATGATTCCAGGGAAAATGGTAAAAGGCATGGGGGGTGCAATGGATTTAGTACATGGTGCAAAACGAGTCGTTGTCATAATGGAACATGTTTCAAAAAACGGGGAATCGAAAGTGAAGAAGGAATGTACTTTACCATTAACTGGTCAAGGAGTTGTGGATCGTTTAATTACCGATTTAGGCGTGTTTGATTTTACGAATGAAGGTATGATTCTAGTAGAAACCGCACCTGGAGTAACGGTAGAAGAAATAAAAAATAAAACAGAAGCGTCCTTTTCAATCGCCAAAGATTTAGCAGAGATGGAAGTCCGTTAAAACTTTTAGTATTTAAAGAATAATATTTCAAAATCTTTGACCTGTTTTTGCTGTTACTTTTTCACTTGAGGAGTAATCTATGAATAATAATTCAATTTCGAAAGCCTTTGCTGTTTTGCGTGCCTTCATCGATGAACAACCTCAGTGGGGAGTCAATGAGTTAGCTCGATATTTACGTTTACCACCTAGTACATTACATCGCATCTTAACTATATTACGAGATGAAAATCTATTAACTGTCGATGAACAGACAAAACGATATAAAATTGGAACAGAGATGATAAGATTATCGACCAACTATAAAAAAAATATAGATCGTTAGCATGATTTCAATCCTATTCTCATAAACTATATTACTTTTCAGGAAGGATTTCTTGGGGAGTTAGGCAAACCTTATATTTTTAACTACTACAACGAATCTTTTGTAGTAGTTTTTTTGTGCTTAGTAATAATGAAAGGCTACTAATTCGAGTTTTCCTACTTATAATTATAAAAAATGCTTAGTTAAATCATTCTATTGATAATTGAAGTGAACAAACGAATGTTCTACAATTAAATAGAGAACATTCGTTTGAAAGGATTGTTTTTAGTAGAATTGCTAGAGGAGATTAAAAAGTCGAATAGTTTCAACATCGTTAAAAAACTTTTTACAAGGGAACCTGTATTGCAAGAAGTAACTCAACGAAATACAAAGACAGTTAAACTTATGCCCTTTAAAAAAGTAGTACGGTTTGGTAAATGTTTTTCACCAACAGTAACATGAAAGGCATAGGCGATCAATTTTCTGCAATCGTGCATAAAGGGGTAAGTAAAATGAAGATAATAGATCCTATTTACGGAGACTATGTAATTGATGGAATTCTTGAAGAACTTATTTATAGTAATCCAGTTCAAAGATTGAAAGGTGTTTACCAGGGAGGAGCAAGTTATTTTGTTAATGAAAAGTGGGATGTAACAAGATATGAACATTCCGTAGGCGTAATGCTCCTAATAAAAAAACTTGGTGGCTCTTTAGAAGAACAAATTGCTGGATTATTACACGATATATCGCATACTGCATTTTCACATGTTATAGATTTTGTGTTTGAAAATAGAGACGAGGATTACCACGAAAAAATTTATGATCAAATCATCACTAATTCAGAAATCCCTTATATTCTTAGTAAATACGGATACGATTATAGAAGTCTTCTATTAGATAACAGTAAATGGAGTTTGCTCGAACAGCCTGCTCCTGAGTTATGCGTTGACAGGATAGATTATACTTTGAGAGATATGTATCACTACGAGAACATCACAATAGAAGAAATTGAAATCTTCTTACATAATCTAATTATTATAGAAGGAAAAATATATCTAAAGGATATAAATACTGCTGAATGGTTTGTAAAAATTTATTACAAAGAGGTTATTGATTTTTTTATGAATCCACTAAATATTTATGGTTATGATTTATTGGCTAAGACTTTAAAAATTGCTTTGGATAAAAAAATAATCACTATGAATACATTGCTGGGAACTGACGAAGAAGTGTTGAACCTCTTACGATTATCCAACGATAAAGATGTTGAAAATCTTTTAAATCAAATACATCAAAGCGTAAAAGTTGAAGAAGATACAGTAGAATATCATTTACATCGTAAAAATAAATTAAGGCTAATTGATCCATCAGTATTCTATAATGCTCAACTTATACCTTCTTCTGAAATATCAACTGAAATTAAAAAAATGAACGAAAACGCTAAAAGAAAAGCTGAGGAAGGAACGTATGTAAAAATAATTTCAAATGAATTTATTTCTTGAATTTTCGATATAACAAGTACTAAAGGACTTCAAATAAGAAGTCCCGAAAATTTTTATGAAAAAACATAATAGAGTTTAACAAAGCCAAAAAAGATGAAAAAGAGGGTTGTGTATACAATGTTCCTTTTCATCAACAATACTATTTTTAATTTGAATGGCTTTAAAATGGAAAGATAATAGTGATGTTAGGATTATTATTTTACTAACCCATTTTGAAATGCATAGACAACAGCTTGCGTACGGTCCTGTACATCTAATTTGGCTAAAATGTTGCTAACATGAGTTTTGACCGTCTTTAAGGCGATAAATAATTCATCGGCAATATCTTGGTTTGTTTTGCCTTGGGCTACGAGTAGAAGTACTTCCATTTCCCGTTCCGTCAGTTGTTCGTAAAGAGGGGAGGAGGAGTTACTTCGCATTCGTGACATCATTTTCGTTGTAACTTCTGGTTCTAAAACCGTTTCACCATTCATTGTTTTACGAATCGCTTCTGCAATTTGTTTTGCATTGGATGTTTTTAATATGTAACTGACTGCACCAGCTTCTAAGGCAGGATAAACTTTGTCATCATCTAAGAAACTAGTTACCATCATAATTTTTGCAGTCGGCCACTTTTGTAAAATTTGCGCGGTTGCCTCCGCACCAGTTAAAACGGGCATAACATTATCCATTAAAATAATATCAGGCTTCAATTCGAGGGCTTTTTCAATCGCTTCTGCACCATTTGTCGCCTCGCCAACAACGGTCATATCCTGTTGTGCTGAAAGGTAGGCCGATACACCGATCCGTACCATTTCATGATCATCGACTATTAACACTCTTATCATATTTCCATCTCCCATTTCAAACTTTCAATTTTAATGATTTCCACCATCTTCTTTTTTCTCAATTATAGAAGCACTTTTTTTCGATGGTTCAATGTGGTCAGTGTGTTTAATTGGCACTTTTACTTCCACAATCGTTCCTTCCCCTGGAACAGAAACAATTTTATAAGTACAACCGATTTCCACTGCCCGTTCTGCTATATTTTTCAATCCATAGGAAGTGTTTTTATCTTCTTCCATATGAAAACCTTGGCCATTATCTTGAATACGTAAAATGCCAACATTGTCTCTCGCAATCAATAGTAGTTCTACTTCAGATGCTTTTGCATGCCGTAATGTATTGGATAATGCCTCTTGTGCAATACGGAATAAATGATCTTCTTCCGCTTTTGAAAGGACAATTTCTTCGATTTGGTATTCAATATTGAAATAGACTTTTTGTTGTAGTTCTTGAATGAGCTCGGTTAATCCTTGAGCAAGCGTATTGTTTCTAAGGGCAATTGGACGTAAATGAAGTAATAAAGCTCTCATTTCTAATTGGGCTTGCTGAACAATTTTCTCCACTTGAGTTAAAGTCGTTTTTGAAGATCCGAGATCCTCATCTCGCTCGGTAATAGAAGATAATAACATAGATGCAGCAAACAGTTGTTGTGATACAGAGTCATGTAGTTCTCTAGCTAACCGCTGCCTTTCCGCAATAATTTGTTCTTGGATAATTTTATCATTTGCTTCCGCTTTCTCATTGGATAAACGCTGTAAGCTTTTTCTTTGCGTTTCAATTAATTCATTTGCTTGGGTTAAAGCCTTTTTTAATGTATATGAAATATTTCTCTTTTTCTTCAATGAAAAATCAGGCTCTACTAACTGTTTTACGTAACGAGTAGCAGATACTTCCCTCGATTTAGCCACAGCACTCATCCATATACTAATAATAAAACTAATCATAAAGAGAGCAATCAGGATAATCGTAAGAATAGGGAAATTTTCAACATCTTGCTCCCATAAAAAACTCCAATCTTCATCTGGGGTTCCTTCAAATAAATAGATAAAACCAAACGTCATGCTACTTAATAATAGGAATAGTGTGATGATACGAAAAACAAAGGATATCATTTTCGAATCACCTCCACATCTCCTAACCAAGTTGCTACATGGATAATTAGTTTGCGCTTAGCGTCCTCAGGATGACCATCTTCGAAAACAAGCTTTTCATTTATCAGTCTTTTGGATTTCCCTAAAAGTCTCGCTTCCCCTAATATCGTGGAATATTGGATGCGGAAAGGGATTTCATATGGTAAAACGATAGTTACTTTGCCGATGGATTGACGGATTGAGATGACAGAAGTTCCTGCCGGTAAAATTGTTTCCGTCGCATCGATTGTTATATCGCCAATTAATTTTTGAATATGCACATCTTCCCATTTATATTGTTCAAGGGGGGAAGTAGTACTACCAAAAAGGTCATTTTTCTTTAAAGTTGTTGGAACTAATTGGGTATCGATCATAATGGTTTTTTGTTCCTTTGTAAGATGCTTATAAAGGAGATAAATTAAAATACCAACGATTAGAAGTCGTAAACTCCAAACCGATAAAATAGCGAAAAAGATAAATAAACTACCAACCCAGAAAAACATTCTTTTATTTTTTGAAAAGCTATAATAGAGTAGGAGAGCACCAATAATAAGTAAAAAGGCGCCACCATTATTAAAAATCGTAAGCTCAACGAACACAATTAATAACACGGTGATTGTGATGAATGTTAATAGGTCCGTACTCAATCTGTTCAAGATGGTTCCTCCTTTTTACGATTTAAGTTGCTGTTCCTTTAAAAATGAGTCTTTTATACAGAATCTAAGGAGAAGACTCGTAAAAGCCTTCTCCTAATATTGGTTATTATAACATGTTTAGTCGTTTGTACTAGATGTGTTCTGTTCTATTTCTTTTACATTGCTACTATGATGAGTTTTTTCAAGTCCAGCTAAACGTGCCTCTAATTGAGTCCGTTCATAATCTTTTTCAATTTTATTCGCAAGATTATCAATGTAAGAAGATAAATCATCGAAATTCGATTCCTGATTTGATTCAATAACGGCGTTCATTTTATGATGGGCGCGTGTAACATTCTCTTTTCCCATTAATTGAAGCTGACGTACCTTCATATCTTTAATTTTGTGCTTCATTGTTTCAAATTTTTGTTCAAGTGCGATAAATTCCTTATTTGTTGTTTCAAGACTTTCTAATAACGTAATTTGACGCGTTTTATATGTTTCAACTTCAGAACGGGCAAATGTTATTAAATCTTCTTCCATTGCTTGTTCAGCTAGTTGTAGCTGTGCAGTGCGTTTTTCTAGCATGTCATTTGCTTCTTTTAATTCACTTTCTAGTTGTTCCTTTAATTTTTCCTGTCTTTGTAGTAATTTCCCTGTTTGTTCCGTTTGTTTTTCCGCTTCTCGTATATACTGATTTAACATTGCAACTGGATTTTTTCTTTCCTTTTTATCGAAAAGTTCGTGTAAATCTGCCTCTACCGTATATTTAAATCTTTTTAATAAACCTACCATTTCTTATCTCTCCTTTATTTTGTTAATTTTGCCCATTCTTTTTCAAAGTTTGTGAATGGATCACTCGAATCTTCTTTTATTTGTTTCAAAGAAACTTCTTCGTTGTTCCATTTTTTATAAATGATATATAGAACAACTAATGCAGCTAAACCGATAATCGCTGGTACATTTGAAATGGCTGAAAATATACCCACAAGACCAATTGCAACCCAAACTACTTTCATCATTGTTGATGTTGCCTTTACGTAATAATGCATACCTAAGAAGACTAGTAATGCAGAAAAAGCAAAGCCAAGTAGTGGCCCAACTAAACAAAGGGCGACGATTGCAGTGATACCTCCAACTAATAATAGAAATAATTTTTTCATTTCTCTTGCTCCTTTCTGTTGTACCTTTATGTTATCTCTTAAAGATATTTCTTAAAACGGACTCGAATTGCATTTTTCACTAGGTCTTGGGGCTGAGAGAATCTAGGAAAAGTGAACGAAATTAGTCATTCATGCTATTTTGACAAAAATAGAAGAAAAGTCATGACACCCTTTGACAAAATATTCAGAATCTATTCTTTATAATGTTAGTAATGAGAGGAGGACGTAACATGAGAACATATTCAATATTTCATATAAAAAAACAGTACCAGTCTTTTGTATTTGGAAGGGAAAGAATGCTTCTTGAAATGGTATCGACTAAAGAGCAAGCTCTCGAGTCCTCTGCGGATAAGCAGCTAAGCTATCTCTGTGAACCAATCGAAGGAAGAATGGTACATGGTGTAATTTACGAGCATTTAAAAAAGAGTTTCCCGACAATTCAATGGGTAGATGATTATTTAAAATTTGAACACCGACTTAAAGGTGGTTTAAAAATAAAAGTATGTAATTATCATATAGAGGCCATTTGTGAGGGATCCCGCATGTTAGATTTGGATTTATTCCATAGTTTGAGCCAAATGAATGATTCGTTTATAGCTTTCAACACGGAAGAATCGGAATGTGGCTGGTTAAAACCGATTAAACATGCATCTTACTAGAAATGAATAGTTTTTACGGCGGATGGGTTTGAGATAACGTTTATAGAAAAAACAGTTGAAAAGCTAGTATCTAAGCAGTTTATAGTGTATAATCCTTCATGGAGAGTTTATCTTTGTTCTCTTTATATGAATGTAAAACTTGATTTTCCATGCATATAAAGCGGTTGAACAAAGTTTGATTCATGGTATCAACGGCAGTGGAGGAGGTAGGCACAAAATGGCTACATGGGCTTGGATTCTTATCGTAATTATCGCTCTAGTAGGGGGCGTTGCACTAGGTTTCTTTTTAGCACGTCAGTATATGATGAAATATTTAAAAGAAAACCCACCAATCAATGAACAAATGATTCGTGTCATGATGGCTCAAATGGGACGTAAACCATCTGAAAAGCAAGTTCGTCAAATGATGGCACAAATGAACAAATTACAAAGTAAATAATTGTAATCTCAACAACAGTTTGCATAAGTTAAACTGTTGTTTTACTTTCTATGGTTAAGTAAAATTTTTCGAAAGTGTAATTTTAGCTTTAAGCTGAAATTGCACTTTTTCATTTTTTAAGTAATTTATTTTGTCATTTGAAAAATAATCATTTTTTTAGCATGTTTTAATGTTTCCATACTAAAATTACTATAGGAGATTTGAAAAATAGTATGTTGTAATTTTGATAATAGAAAATTTAGAACAAGGTAGATATAAATGTTAACGAACAACTAGTCCTATGAAAATATGTAGAAGGAGTGAGTTTCAATGCCCTATAGCAAAAAATCCTCTTTTAATCTATCTACGATCATTTTCCTCCTTTTAGTCCTTGGTTTCGTTTTTTTTAGTCCATTTTTCGTTACGGAAAAAATGACTTCTTTACCCCAGTTAAATACAATTTTTCTTAGCATTTTAATCGAAGCCATTCCATTTGTTTTAATAGGTGTTCTGATTGCCGGTTTTATTCAAATATTTATAACGGAAGAACATATCAAGTCATGGATACCAAAAAGTAAAGTAAAGGCAGTGTTGACGAGTTGTATTGTTGGTGCATTATTCCCTGCTTGTGAATGTGGGATCGTTCCGATTGTTCGAAAATTAATCGATAAAGGTGTCCCATTGTATGCAGGTGTTGGATTTTTATTAACTGGTCCTTTAATTAATCCGATTGTTATTCTTTCAACGTACATGGCATTTGGGAATGATATGAGAATGGCTTTGTTACGTATGGGGGTTGGCTTCATCGCAGCGTTAGCCATTGCCTTAGTAATTAGTTTTTTATTTAAGTCCAATCAATTAAAACAAAAGGAACGTAGTGTCTCAAATTCAATAGCAAAACGACCACCTTTATATCAGAGAGTAAAAGGGATGTTCCAACATTCGATTGATGAATTTTTTGACATGAGTAAGTATTTAATTATTGGTGCCTTTGTGGCAGCTTCTTTACAAACCTTCGTCCCCGCCCAATCATTGTTAGCATTTGGCGATAGTGTTTATCATTCAACGATTGTGATGATGGGATTAGCATTCTTTTTATCGTTATGCTCAGAGGCGGATGCCTTTATCGGAGCTTCCTTTCGAAATTTGTTTCCTTCCACTTCGATTCTAGCCTTTTTAGTGTATGGTCCAATGATTGATTTGAAAAATATGATTATGTTATTAAGTGTCTTTAAAGCGAGATTTGTTTTCGTACTATTTCTACTGATTACGTCTATTGTCTATTTATTTGTAACGCTCACTAGTTTCCTATAGGGGTGATTCTATGCAGTTTCACTTGCAACATTTTATCAAGGCTATTGTATTAGGCGTTTTTGTTTTGTTTTTCCTTGATTTACATTTGTCTGGTGACATTATGAAATATATTAACCCGAAATATCAAAATATTAGTAAATTAGCAGCTGGGATATTTATCGTTTTGTTTTTTGTACAGCTTTTCCGTATTTTTCAAAGAAAAGGAAAAGGACATCATCATGGATGTGGTCCTGGGTGTCATCACGGTCATGACCATGGTAATGAACAATTTAATTTATCAAGATTATTCAGTTACAGTGTGATGATTTTTCCTATTATTACGGGATTTGCATTTGAACCAGCTACTTTAAATTCTACCATTGCATCAAATAAAGGATCGATTTTTTCCCAAGTAAATCAAAAGGAAACTTCCCCTTTGAATGAAACAACTCTTACAGATAAAGAAAATATTGATATTTACTCTAGTGACCATGTCCCATTAGTTAATAACAATTATTTATCAAATGAAGAATATGAGAAAAAGTTATTGTTACTTGAGAATAGTGAGACGATCCAAATGCAAGAAGATATATTTGGTACTTATTATGAAGAATTAAATGAACAACCAAAAGATTATGTAGGAAGAACAATTAAAATGAGCGGCTTTGTTTTTAAAGAAGATGGGGTTAATTCAAATCAATTAGTAGTATCCCGCTTTATGATCACCCATTGTATAGCGGATGCTAGTATTTTAGGACTTTTAGCGGAATTTAAAGAGGCAAATTCCTTTAAAGAAGATACTTGGCTTGAAATTGAAGGCGTGTTAGATGTTACAAAATACGGGGAATATGAAATACCGGTTATAAAAGCGACTAGCTGGAAAGTAATTGATGAGCCGACGGAACCATATGTTTATCCGGTATTAACGTTAGCTGACTCGTAACGATGGATGAAATGCTCAAATCACTGTATTATTAAAATTTTCTTGCATTTTATTTCACGATTCTGTAGAATCAATTTAAATTTAATGAATGAAAAATTCGATGAAAAAGACAGTAGCTAATATGGAAGGGAAAGCGAATTAGGGATGGTGGGAGCCTAATACTGAAAATATTAGTGAAACGCACTTTGGAGAAACTTCTTGAAACTTAGTAGAGAAGATCGGGGGAGTCACCCCGTTATGAACGGAAAAGCGGTCACGTTTGTGGCAACTAGAGTGGTACCACGGGAATTTATGCTCTCGTCTCTTTTATAGAGACGGGAGCTTTTTTATTTAGAGGAGGATGAAAAAAATGAAAACGAAATTAGCATTCGTTATCTCGAAGGCATTAAATGAAAGTCTATCGGCACAGGAAATCGAATTAATGTTAGAAAAACCTAAATATGCCCATTTAGGGGATGTTTCTTTTCCTTGTTTTACATTAGCGAAAAAGTTGAAGAAATCGCCCCAACTGATAGCAAACGAAATCGCCGCAAAAATTCAAGGGGATTTTATAAAAGAAGTGCGTGCGGAACAGGCCTATGTCAATGTATTTTTTCATCAACTACAAGTGGGTAAAAATGTAATTGAAAAGGTGCTATTGGAAAAACAGCAATTTGGAACAAAAGGGAAAAATGGTCAGAAAGTCGTTTTAGATTTTTCATCCCCCAATATTGCGAAGCCCTTTTCGATGGGACATCTCCGTTCCACGGTAATTGGTAATGCGTTAGCAAACATTTCTGAGAAGTTAGGTTATGAAGCTATCCGCATTAATCATCTAGGAGATTGGGGTACCCAATTTGGGAAATTGATCGTTGCCTATCAATTGTGGGGCAATCAACAGGCTATTGAACAAAATCCTATTGAAGAGTTATTAAAAATTTATGTAAAGTTTCATGAAGAAGCAGAAAAAGATGCGTCGTTAAATGACAAAGCAAGAGAAGCTTTTAAAGCGCTTGAAGATGACAATGAGGAAGCCCATTCATTATGGAAATGGTTCCGAGATGCTTCGTTAAAGGAGTTTGAAGACATTTATCAAATGTTAGGTGTTTCCTTTGATTCCTACCATGGTGAAGCCTTTTATAACGATAAAATGGGTCCCGTTGTAGAAGAATTAACAAATAAAGGATTACTTGAAGAATCCGATGGGGCGATGGTTGTTCCATTAAAAGAAATGCCACCTTGTTTAATAATGAAAAAGGATGGGGCCACTTTATATGCGACCCGCGATTTAGCAGCGGCCATTTACCGTTACAAGTCATATGAACCAGCTAAAATTTTTTATGTGGTTGGTCATGAACAGTCCCTCCATTTTAAACAATTGTTTGCAGTGTTAAAGAAAATGGGATATCAATGGTCCGAAAATTTAATGCATGTTCCGTTCGGAATGATGTTAAAGGACGGTAAAAAAATGTCTACTCGTAAAGGGAAGGTTGTTTTACTAGCCGATGTGTTAGCGGAAACGATACAAGCTGCGAGAGAAAATATTGAAGAAAAAAACCCCCACCTTAAAAACAAAGAAACGGTAGCAAATGAGGTCGGAATTGGAGCGGTTATTTTCAATGACTTAAAAAATGAACGTATGAATGATATCGAATTTTCTATTGAAAAGATGGTTACTTTTGAAGGAGAA
Source organism: Ureibacillus galli (assembly GCF_014836845.1). Classification (GTDB taxonomy): domain Bacteria; phylum Bacillota; class Bacilli; order Bacillales_A; family Planococcaceae; genus Ureibacillus; species Ureibacillus galli. The sequence continues at coordinate 290,763 of NZ_JACSQA010000001.1, read as the reverse complement.
ACGGGACCGTATGTTCAATATACGAATGCGAGGATCCATACTTTACTAAGCAAAGGAGAATTTTCATTTACGGATACTCATCTAACCTATTTAGATGGGGAAGCGTGGGAAGTGATAAAACTTATTGAATCTTTTCCTCATGTAATCGAAACTGCTTTTGTTCAAGCAAATCCTTCAACTATCGCAAAATTTAGTTTGCAACTTGCAAGAAGCTTTAATAAATATTATGCAAATACGAAGTTTTTAACGAACGATGAATTACAAAATGAGCGTTTGAAAGTTGCTTATGCGGTTTCGCTCCTTTTACAAGAATCTTTACGATTATTAGGTATTAAAGCACCAAATGAGATGTAAAAATGAACCCTCTCTAATCTTGAGAGGGGAAGTTTTATTATGTAAATGAATAGAATATATGTTTTTTTATGACAAAAATAAGGCTATACGTATTCTTATTTTGTTCTTTTTATTATAAAATTCTAGTTGTAAAGCCCGAGTAAATGTTTATACCGAATTCATCTTCAAGTTCCAAATTACGTTTGACCCTTATTTAAATACGGTAAAAACATAAAGAGTTTAATTCGTCACTTATGTCAATAGTGGGGAGGTTATTGTGATGGAGTATTTATTGATTACTATATCTATTGTAATCATCATTTACCGGATTATTAAAAATAGAATAACGTTAAAGGAGCTGACAAAAAGCCAAATTTTAGGGATCGGGTTATCCTATCTTTTAGCAACATTAATTGGCTTTATTTTAATATACTATGGAGGAAATTGGATTGTAGGATTAATTTCGAATAATATCCTTAAATATATTGTTTTTCTTATCATCGTCTTGATTGTCCTCGATATAAGTGTAATGATTTTAAACAAATTGTTACTGAAAATTACTAAAGGAATATTACCGAAGGAATAAATGTAAACAGTTGTTATTGAAAAGGGCTCAATAAAATTTTATATTTCCACAATCGAGCGCAATTCAAAGTAGAATTTGTGCTCTTTCTTCATGTATAGTTCAAGGGATAAATTGTTGGCAATGAATCATCCCAGAAATAATGAACAGAATAGATAAAAGAACTTTAAAATTTTTTATAAATCCAGTTGACAGTCAATCTACTTAGTGTTACGATGTACCTGTAGTAAGTATTACTTGATATCTGTAGTGCTTATTAGTGGAATTAAAAAATTGCTAAATTTAAAATTGACACCTACACTACTCAGTGTTACAATGTAGTTGTAGTTAGTATTACTTAATAGCCTTTTTCCAAAAAGCTATTAAGTAAAATTTTTCTCTGGTACTAAGTAATACTGAATATAAGTCAGACAGAATAGAGGAGGCTCTGAACATGGAAAATTTAACTGAAATGCTAAAAGGTTCACTTGAAGGTTGTGTGTTGGAAATTATTAGCCGTCATGAAACTTATGGCTATGAAATAACTCGCCGCTTAAATCAGCTTGGGTTTACTGAAGTGGTGGAAGGGACTGTCTACACCATTCTTATGCGTTTAGAAAAGAAAAAATTGGTGAACGTAGTAAAAAAACCGTCAGATATGGGGCCACCCCGTAAGTTTTACTCCCTTAATGAGGCTGGCCGTCAAGAGCTTGAATTATTTTGGAAAAAATGGGATTTTGTATCATCGAAAATTAACGTTCTGAAGTCAACATAGCGGCATAAGATATTTTATTCAATATTTTTAGAAAATCTTATTCAGCTTTATAAAAAAGGAGGATAAATAAAATGATGGAAATGTTCAAAAAAATGATTGGTGATAAAAAAGAGTACAAAATGATGATGGCACGGGTTGAAGCTTTGCCAGAGGACTATCAGTTTGTATTTAAAAAAATTCAAAATTACATGTGGAATTTCGCTTCGGGTAACGGCATGGATATGCTGAAAATTCAATACGAATTAATCGAGTTGTTTGAAGCGGGTGCTGCAGATGGCAGAGAAGTACTGGATATTACAGGGGAAGACGTGGCATCCTTCGCAGACGAACTAGTGACAAACGCTAAAACCTATGTTGCCAAATATCGTGAAAATTTAAATGAGAGTATCAAGAACCGATTCGGAAAAAAATAAATTCTATAGATCATACCGACTGAATAGATAGTTACAAAAATGAATGGTACCTAAACTATTCAGTTATTTTTTAAGGTGGTAGTAAGTGATACTGAATATCTGTGAAACTAAGTAGTTGGTGAATAAATCTGTAAGATGTTTACTTAAAAAGGAGGAAAAAATATGAGCAATGTAGCCATATCAGTAAAAGGGTTAAAGAAGTCTTTTAAAGACAAGGAAGTATTAAAGGGTGTAGATTTTGATGTGAAACGGGGTGAAATTTTTGCGCTATTAGGTTCTAATGGGGCAGGTAAAACGACGACGGTTCATATTCTCTCCACGTTGATGAAAGCTGAAGGAGGAGAGTTGGCTATTTGTGGTTTTGATGTCCAGCGCCAACCCGATCTTGTTCGTCAGCGTATCAGCTTAACAGGGCAATTCGCAGCCTTAGATGGCATGCTCACTGGGAGAGAGAACCTAATGATGATTGCTAAATTACGCGGAGTTTCCAATCCTACTCAAGTCGCAGACAATTTACTAACGAGGTTTAGTTTGACGGATGCGGCCAATCGTCGGGCAGACCAGTATTCAGGTGGGATGAAGCGTCGGCTTGATATCGCCATGAGTCTAATTGGTACTCCAGCAGTTATTTTTCTCGACGAACCAACAACTGGGTTAGACCCCGAAGCACGGATTGAAGTGTGGGAAACCGTTAAAGAACTTGCAGATGGTGGTACGACGATCTTACTGACAACTCAATATCTAGAAGAAGCAGAACAACTGGCGGACCGAATCGCCATTCTGCATGAAGGAAAAATCATCACGACAGGTACCCTTACTGAACTAAAAGAGATGTTCCCACCAGCAAAAGTGGAGTACATCGAAAAGCAGCCGACATTAGAGGATATTTTCCTCGCGATTATTGGTAAAAAGGAGGAAATGTAAATGAAAAACAGAACAGGGGTTTTACTTGGTCGTTTACTGCGTAACATCATGCGCAGTCCAGATACGATTATTACGGTGGCGATCACGCCGATTATGATGATGTTACTATTTGTCTACGTTTTTGGTGGGGCCATCGAAACAGGAACAGATAATTACGTAAATTATTTATTACCGGGAATCTTACTGATGGCAATCGCATCCGGTGTCGCTTACACATCCTTGCGGTTATTTACAGATGTAAAGAGTGGATTAATGGCCCGTTTCATTACGATGCCTATTAAGCGTTCGTCGATAATGTGGGCTCACGTGTTGACCTCTCTTGTTTCCAATGGGTTAACGTTAGTAGTAGTTATTTTGGTAGCCCTTTTAATGGGCTTTCGTTCCAGCGCTAATTTCTTAGATTGGCTCGCTGTAGCTGGAATAATCGGTCTGTTCACGCTAGCACTGACATGGTTGGCGGTCATTCCAGGGTTGAAAGCGAAGTCTATGGAAGGGGCGACAGCCTACTCATACCCGCTAATTTTCTTACCTTTTATTAGTTCCGCTTTTGTCCCTACGGAAACAATGCCTAAATTTATACGCCTATTTGCTGAGAACCAGCCTGTAACGTCAATCGTAAACGCCATTCGCACCCTCTTGTATGAAGGAGCTGTTGGCGACGATATTTGGATTGCACTTGCATGGTGCGTCGGCATCATGATCATCGCTTATTTTTTTGCAAGTAGAGCATTTAAACGGCAGCTAGGGTAAGTACACCATTTGCCTAGTATCTCTTGGGATAACTAAATGTTTTAAAGGCGAGGAGAATATTTCCGTGCCTTTATTAGTTATCAAGCTAAAGGATGATATTATTTCTTATTAAATAAAGTATTTTGCTTTTTACGAGTCAACCACATCCAAAAAATCAATTTATTTAACTTATTAATTAATTTTTTAAATAAAATTATAAAAAATTATAAATAAATTTAAATATAAGTTTAAAAAATAAAATGAATGGTGTATGATAGGATTAAAATAAAGAAAGGAGAACAGTATGGCGTATCCTTTACTTACTAATTGTCCTGTTTGCAGTAAGGCACTTAAAATAACTAAGTTACAGTGTAACCACTGCACGACAACAATAGAAAATGAATTTGAAGTTACAAAACTGGCGACACTTGGTCAAGAGCAGCTCCATTTTATTGAGATTTTTCTTAAATGCCGCGGCAATATTAAAGAGGTCGAAAAGGAGCTCGGAATTTCCTATCCAACGGTCAGAGGAAAATTAGATGAAATTATCTCTACTCTGGGATATTCCACTCAAAAGAAGAAGTAGATAAGAAAAAAATAGTATCGTTATTGGAAAAAGGGGAAATTACGGCAGAGAAAGCCATTGAGTTGTTAAAAGAAGGGGAGGAACTATAAATGAAGGACGAAATTTCAAGGGTCTTAACGCTCGTGGAGGAAGGAAAAATAGATAAGGAAAAAGCGAGCGAATTAATTAGTATTTTACAAGGTAATGATCAACCGGACGAAGGAACGTTAAAAAAGGAAGTCCCATATGGGAGTAAAATGTTAAAAGTTCGTGTGAAATCCGAAGAAGGTGATAATGTCAATGTGAATTTACCGATTAATCTAGTAAAGGCTGTTTTAAAAGTAGGTACAAATATTGCGGATAAAATACCTGAGGCAGAAAAATATGTAAAAGATATAAACGTTGACTTGCTTATCGAAGCAATTGAAAATGAATTGGACGGACAAATTGTTGACATTACATCGGCAAATGGCGATAAAGTTTCTGTGGTGATTGAGTAAATTATGTTAAAAGTTAAGATGACAGTTAAGGGTAAACGATACTTTATTCCGGTTCCCTATGCAGTTTTACACGTCGTTACTTTATTTATTACATCCAAAAGGATCACTGGCATTATCAATCGCGCAATGAAAAAGGAAAGTAGCAAATTCATTTTCCCAGAAATTGAAAGAAAAGATTTAAAGCACTTGTTGCAGGAAATCTCTCATAACAGTGGTGTTACACTTGTTGAAACGAAATTGAAGGATGGAACTGTAGTAGAAGTGAAGCTTTAATGAACTTCTTCTTTTAGATTTTTCGATGGAAAGAAATAGAGAAAAAGCTACTTCAAGAGATTTATCTTGAAGTAGCTCCACTATTATAATTTTCTATATTTCTCCGGTACTCTGGACTCGAATATCGGAACTTCTTTTCGGATTTTTGGTACTTTATCTAAATCTAAATTTGCTTTAAGCTCACCAACTTCTTGATCTAATTTTTGAACGATATCTCCCCACGGGTCTATAATTTGTGAGCAACCTGCAAATTCTACTCCTAACTTTGTCCCCGTAACATTGGATGCGACAACATACATTTGGTTTTCAATTGCACGCGCACGGAGTAACGTATTCCAGTGACTCTCCCTTGCAAGTGGCCATTCCGCTACAATATGGAGCACTTGAATACCTTGTAAGGCTAAATCACGAATAATTTCAGGGAATCGTAAATCATAACAAATAATGACGCCCATCTTTACACCTTCAAGTTCAAATACTTCCACTTGATTAAGGCCGGCACTTAAATACTTTGGCTCATCAAGCATTGGGACAAGATGCATCTTATCGTATTTGTGAACAATTTCACCCGTTCGATTGACAATAACAGCACGATTAAAGATATCGTTACCTTCCAATATGGCCATTGAACCGCCTACTAAGTTTACATTAAACTTTTTAGCTAACGACTGTAAAAATGTAATGGATTGCGAACCATCCACTTCACAAATATCTCTCAATTCTTCCAACGCATATCCGGTAGACCACATTTCAGGAAGTACTACGATATCTAAATCATTACTGTAGTTTGCTTCTAACCAGCTCTCTATGATTCTTCTATTCTCTTCTGGCTTTCCAACTTCCAATTCCATTTGAAATACTAAATAATTCATATTGGTCACTCCTCATTTGTATTTAATAATGATGTATCCGGTTTCACTAACAACCATAAGATAGCTGCAATGAATACTGGGACAATCGTTAGTCCTAACGTCATATTCCATCCGAACTCTTCCGCTAACCAACCACATAACAATGGTGACACGAATGCTCCTAGATTTCCCCACAAGTTCATCCAACCTGAAACGGAACCGGAAAAGTTTCTACCTAAATCTGTAGCAGTAGCCCAAGAACAAACAACGGTGAAACCTAGTGAACCTAAGCATAATGATAACCATAAAACATTCAAATAGGGCGAAACAGTCATAACAGCTAAGTACATTGAAATAATAAATATAATTAGGCCTGAAATAGCTAATGATGATCTAGAAATTTGTTTTGAAAAACCTTTGCGTACTAAACGGTCTGAAAGAATACCACCTAACATGACAGTTATTAATATTGCTAACCATGGTAGACTTGCAGCAAATCCCATTTTAGTTAATGAGAATCCTCTATCTTCTAGTAAATATGTAGGTAACCATACTAAAAAGAACGTAATGATATATAAAACTACAAAATATTGGACGCCTAATGCCCAAAATCGATAGCTTTTCAAAAATGTTTTCCATGGTGCTCTCGCCTTGTCGGTATTAACAATTTCTCTACCTTCAATAATATATTCTTTTTCGTGTTCATTTACTAATTTGTGAATTTCAGGATAATCTCTAGCAATCACCCACCATACACCCGCAATGATAATTCCGATTATCCCAAAAATATAAAATACTGCTTGCCAGCCAAAAAATTGATAGATGTATACTGTAACGATAGGGGCTATAACGGGTCCAAAATAGGAACCAGCCAATAAGGCACTGGATGCTCGAGCTTTTTCATCTCTTCTAAACCAGTTTGTATTAAATACAGCATTCGCTGGAAACATTGGCCCTTCTCCTACACCAAATAAAAATCTAACGGCATATAACAAACCGTGGGATTTAACTAAACCGGTTAATGCAGTAAATACCGACCACCATATTAAAGCGAAAGTAATCATTTTCCTTGGTCCAAATTTTTCTGCCAAAAGGCCAGCGGGAATTTGTACTAACGCATACCCTAATGAGAATAATGATGCAAGCATCCCAAATTGAACTTTATCTAAACCTAAATCGTCCATCATTGGTTTTGCAATGATTGAAATATTCGATCTATCCATGTAAGCGATTACACCAATGATAAAGAAAAAAAATGCTAGTCCCCATCTAACCTTTGTTGGTTTCTTTTTCAAGTAAATTCCACTCCTTAATTAACAATAGAATAATAGTGCTTAATTTTTCTGTTTAACTTCGGATGTTCGATTTCGTATTCGAATTTTTCACCAAAAATAAATCCATTTTTTGTAGGCACCGTACCGGAATAAATTACAGTGTTTTCTAAATCCTTTTCCCCTAAGTCGTCCAGTTTTTTTAATAAAATATCAACCTCTAAAAGGGCCTCTAAAGTGTCTTCTTGATATAAATATTTTTCTCCATTGGATGTAACATAGGAACGGAGAATAATATGATCCCAATCATCTTTCAAATCTGCTAATTTCCAAAAATCAGATGCAATTGGTTTATCACATATTAATTTAGACTTTAAAATATCTTCCTTTTCTACTTCCCGATCGGTATGATCGCTTCCAAGGGTAACTAACCATTCTGTTCCGTCATGGAATAAGACATATTCGGCTTCTCCAGAAGAAGTTTTGCTACTATGACATTCATTTGAAAAATTAAGTTGATCAATTTGTTGTGGGTAAATCATCGGTACACTAGATGGGGGTGCAATCCCTAATTCGTTCAATTCATCAATGTGTTCTTGGATTTTTTCGATATTTCTACCCCCATACCCAACAACAATTACTTTTTTAATATGAATTTCATGCTTTTTAATCTCTCCATTGGAAAGGTGTAAATTAATCATTTTCTTCATTTGATTTCCTCCTTAATTGGCTAATAATTTCATTTTTTGTATTGCCCACATGGGTATTTGAAGCTTTTAGAAGCTGATTGATATCTTGTGATTTTAAAGCTTCAATAATTTCTTTATGCTCCGAAATTGTTTCTTCAATCCGTGACTCTTTCGTGATAGCTTTTAAGCCGAACCATCTAATTTGATCTCCAATTTCCTCAAACCATTTTTCTAATCGCTCATTTTTAGTTAATAATACGATTTGGGAATGGAATTCCTTATCTAAATCAATAAATTTCTGATGGTTTGTTTTATTTTTTTCTTGTTCCTCAATGTAACCTTCTAATCTTTTAATTTGTTCTGACGTAATATTTCCGCAAATTTTTTCAAGTGAGAAACGGTCAAACATAATTCGGATTTCCATTACTTCTAAAACTTGTTCTTCTGTAATTTCATTAATAAACGTACCTACACGTGGCTTTGAAACAATCCATTTTTCTCGTTCTAATAACGAGAGTGCTTCTCTAATAGGAGTTCTACTTATTCCTAATTTTTCACTTAAGTCTCTTTCATAAATTGCCTGACCCGGTAAGAGTTCATAATTCAGAATGGATTTTTTAATTTCTTCAAAAGCAATTTCCCTTAAAGCCATCCCTGTCTCAATTTTTTTCATCTTTAACCTCCCTGGTATGTGGTATACCAATGATACTATAATCGTAAAATTCAGTCAACTTAATAAATTGCTAGTTAAATACATTTTTTTCTAAATTTCTTAGAAATGAACAACTGCATTTGCCATCGGAAAAAGATTATAATGAATTATAGTATAGAAAAACCTACTTCTTGAATAAACAGTAGAGGTAGGGAATCCATGAATTAAATGTACTAGTTTAAATAATTACTAGGATACTTTTATGAAAGGATGTAAAATATGGATTTTATTTCGTCCGAAAAAGCGATGTTACAGATAAAACAGTGGCCAAAAGATACCATTGCCTCGGGGCGTCGGCATACCGTTGGACTTAAATCGGACGGCACGGTGGTAGCTGTGGGTGATAATAAATTGGGCCAATGTGATGTAAATGACTGGCGAGATATAACGGCGGTCGCTGCTGGTAAAGTTCATATGGCGACAAACACGGGAAATGTTCATACAATCGGTCTTAAAATAGACGGCACCGTATTGGCTATGGGTTGGAATAAGTATGATCAATGCAATGTAAACAGTTGGCATAATATTGAGGCGATTGCGGCGGGTTGGCGTCATACCGTTGGATTGAAATCAGATGGTACGGTAGTAGCGGTAGGTCGAAATAATGACGGTGAATGCAATGTGAATGACTGGCATGATATTGTGGCAGTTTCTGCAGGTGATTGGCATACAATCGGTCTTAAAATAGACGGCACCGTATTGGCTACAGGTAATAATCGTTATCGTCAATGCAATGTTAACGACTGGGCTGATATAGTAGCCGTCGGAGCAGGTTATCTTCATACAATTGCTCTGCAATCAAATGGAACTGTGATGGCTGTAGGTTTCAATAAACATGGACAATGCGAAGTAAGTGACTGGCGAGAGATTGTGTCAATTGCAGCAGGAAGTAATCATACAATCGGCCTCAAATCAGACGGCACGGTAGTAGCGGTAGGTTGGAATGAGTATGGTCAATGTAATGTAAGTGATTGGTTTGATATTGTGGCGATATCGGCAGGTTGTGCCCATACGGTTGGTCTAAAATCGGACGGCACGGTTGTTGCAGTAGGTAATAATGAATATGGCCAATGTGATGTAAGTGACTGGTTTAATATCAAACTTCCTAACAGTTTATCTAACTTCGATTCGTAAAACACTAAACAATGGGATTTCCTTCTTTATTACTAAATAAAGGATAGTAAAATAATATTTTTTTCAAGCTAACGATTAAATTCTTGAACGTTAAAGCCTATTCCCTCCTTGCGAAGAAGTAATGTAATCTAGTACCGACTGCTCTTTGAAAAGATTCACCTATGGGAAATCTATTACCGGTAAGTTCAAATTGTAAAGTGCTCATTAAAAAAGGGTGTTATCTATTTGTAAAAATAGGATAACACCTTTTTTGGGGTATTTTTAGAAAACAAATGGAACGATCGTATCTAGTACCATTAAAACAATTAAAATTGGGCCAATTACCATTGTTAGGGAATCGCCGATGCCGCCCCCTTTAAATTTAGCAATACGGAAACTTTTTGAACTGAAAGGATAAAGGAGAGGAATGCCCCTTCTCGTTAACAGGTCTAAAAATAAATGACTAAACATTCCGTAACTAATCCCAATAACAAATAAGCGAGATAAGTTATGGATTGTACCTGTAAATTGGTTTGTAAGGAAGTAAAGTAATGCCGAAAATGCAAAAATGACAATCGGTGTATGGACGATACTTCGATGCCCTAGTGTTTTACTAATTATAAAAGAGGCAATTTTAAGCTTTCTGCCAATATAGCTATTTCGATGATCAATATCTGGTAACAGTGATCCTAATAGAGCACCGCAAAGTACTACTCCAATATTCACGATCCCATCTATCGCTCCGTTATTTATCGTTGGTATTATGTATTTTGAGACAGCAACTCCTGCTGTTAAGCCACCCATCAGATGTGCAGGTTTATTCATGGGAGTGGTCCTCCTTCTTTTAATTATGTTCATCTTCTAAGGGAGAAGAAGGATTAAACAAGGGTGACAATCTATTCCTTCAATAGGGAGTAGCTTCATTGTAAACAATTAATTCCTATTCGTCCAAATCAAATTTTAAATTTGTTGGAACGCTAGAAAAAATAAAGTGGGTTACAGTTTGGGCATAGGGACCGACAGCATCAATGAATTCTTCTGCTTTCGCAAGAGTATCAAATTGCATTTTAAGCATAAAACAGGCATTTCCTGCAATCCGATAACAAAATTCTACGTTTGGAAGGGATGCTATATATTGTTTAAAAGATAGATATTCGCCGTTTTTTATCGTTGCTTCTATTAAACATTGAATCGGTAAACCGATTTTTTCATAGTCAACCTCTAACGTATATTTTTTTATAATCCCAAATGACTCCATTTGTCTTACTCGTTCAGTTACTGATGGGGAAGACAAATTCACTCTTCTTCCAAGTTCACTCATTGATAAGCGACTATTTTGAAGTAATTCATCCAAAATTTTTTTATCCATATCATCAATTTTCATTTTTAAAGTGATACCCCCAAATTTCGTTAATTATTAAAAAAATTTCCCTGTTATTCGTTTTGAATTAAATGTGATTTAGTTTTTTTCTTCATTATAATTAAACCATATTAAATATAACAAGGAGGTCATGATATGGCAAGGATTGTAGAGTCACAATATGGAGAAACCCCATTTCAAAGACTTTTAGGGCATAACAAAGAAGTGATGGAAAGATGGTCCCATTTAGGAGATGTGTTAGAAAATGACGGTTTGCTTCCGGCAAAATTGAAAGAACAAGTGAGAAGAACTTTAGCCCAAAGTAATGGATGTGAATATTGCAAAGCAAAAGGGAAACCTGACCCGCTATTGTTTGACGAAAAAACATCTATCGCTGTTGGATTTGCAGAAGTTTTTTTAAAACAAAAGGGAGATATATCTGATGCTCATTTTAATATATTAAAGGATTACTTTACGGAAGAGGAAATTAGCGAACTATGTGCATTTATTACTTTTACAACCGCACAACAATACTTTGGCGCAATGATGAAATTAAAGCCACAAGAAGATCCTTCTTTTAATCAATTGCTTTATCAAATGTTAGATGGTAGACAAATGAAATAGAAATAGTTATGGATAGTAATTGATGAAAGGAAGTATTTTCAATAACTTAGTTTAAGAGGATAGTTGTCAACGTTTTGGAGAAAATAAACCTAATAATGAGAATTAGGAGCGATTCAAAATGCAAAAAACGATTCCTCTTATATTGTTGTTTGCTGTCTTCTTTTATGGAACAAATCATGAAACGGTATATTCCAAAAATGATTCTCCTCAACCGATGGAAGAAATTTATCCTGAAATAGGGTACAAAACGGTAGAAGGTGCAACAAAGGATTTTGAAAAACATTTTAAAAAAGAACTGAAACTGCCCCTCAGAGTGCCGCCCATCAGTTTTACCCATCAATTTGGAAGATTTTCTAATTTGAGTGGTGAAATGAACGACCATTTTGAAATAACGATGATCAGTGATCAATTCGCCCAACATCATTACAAAATTATAGTTCGGTCAATCAAGTACAAAGTTTCTTTTGATAAGTATATTTCAGAAGTCTTTAAGTTGAAAAATGGTAGTGAAGCAGCATATATTGAAGATCCGAATATTGGGTTTAATTTATTAGTTTTTGAAAGAGATGGTTGGCAATATGTTTTAAGTATAGATTCAGATGTGGTTGATAAAGTGGCGGCAGAAGTACTTGTACAAATTGCAAACTCTATAGATTATACAACGAAAGCAGAATCGTTCTAAGGAAAAAATAAAACTTGTATATTAAACTGAGTTATCTCTATGTTTATAGTAGTAATTAGAATATTCATTAAAAGGGTGTTGATCCAAGGGTCAGCGCCTTTTTTATGGGATAAAGAAAATGAAAAAGTAATTGAATGTTATGTGTAAAATATTGGAACTTATTTTGCATTTAATCGTAAGATGAAAGGGGGAGGTTTTGATTTATGAAAGAATGGTCTTATTATTGCTGGAAAATTATATGGGTCATTGGTTTATTTTTACTAACAATCCTTAGTTTTGATATTGAAAATCAAATTAAAGATAGTTCACAGTTTAATTATACTCCTGTATACTGGTCTAAATTTATAATTTACTTCATTTGGGGTATGTACTTATCACTTATTTTAATCAAAAAATGGTCTATTAAATTTAATTTTCCGTTGTTTATTTGCGTTTTCGTTCCATGTTTTTTCTTTTCGTTAATTGTCCCGATATCAGCTGCCTTTTCGATTTCAGTGCCATTTTTAGGGGTATGGTTTTTAAAAGTGATTCATTCTGGCATGATTGAAATTGTTGCAGGCTTAACATTCATGTTAAGTATTTTTCAAAATGGAAAAAATGAAAACGATTAGTTTATTTAACAAAAAATGGTAATTTTTAAGTTTATATTGGATTAAAATCAGAAGGGAATTCTACCTCTAAAAACTTAGCCACTTAAGAAGACAGAGAGACAAAGGATTGCCAAAAGCTATTAACTAGTTCAACAATTGATATAGGATGTGATAACGATTGACTGAAATTACTTTTTTAGCATCTTCGAAACCTTTTAAAATACCAGAGGAAATAGAAGAAAATAATAATATAACTGTGTTTGAAAGAGAGGAAGACGTTCTCTTTTTTTCAGTTCAAGAAATAGATAATGAATGGAAAAATTCAGTTGAAGGTTTATTCTCTTTGCCATATATCTATGAAGCTTACGGAGTGGGTAATCATTTATTTCTCACCTATTTAGCAAAATATATGGAAGTAGGGGATGTAATCGAAATCTATAATGTCCCAAGTCAAAGTGATTTTGATCAGTATCGACGTGATATGGAAGAACGACCTGAGCCAATTGAGGTCAATGTAGAAAGATATACTTATAGAAACGTCTATGGTTTGTTTCAATTAAATCCAAAAAAATGGTTAGAAGAACTTAGCCATCGCAATTACATATCCCATCATGGAGTCACAACATTCGTTAAGTATTAATTTTATTTGAAAACATATGAATTCTTTTTGAATTTATTTGTTTGCATAATAATTCGATGACTAGATTTTAAAGGGGACATAAAATGAGTAAAAAAAATGATGCGGAAAAAGAAGCTCAATTAGATTTTGAAAAAAGACTATCAGATCCGGGAAAACCAAGAAAGTTATCTAAAGAGGAAGTTGAAAAGTTGCGAAAAGAAGGAAAGACATTCTTCAAATTCTCTTTAAACTTAAGCAAGTAGAATCCAAAATGTACAAATAAAATGGACATTGTGTCTAACTCCCTAAAGATAACCGTTTAAGAAAAAGGAAATCAAATTGTTCGGATACTTTTTGTAGAGGAAGATTAAATGATGAAACTTTGGTTATACACTCGAAAAAGAGTTAAAATTGAGTTTAAAGATGGTGATGTTTTAACTGGCTTTATAAGAGACTATATAGATCAAGAAGATACAGATTATGATGAATTACATTTTAAACCTGACGGTCAAGAGGACTTCTTTGTGGGAGAACTAGAAATAAAGTCAATTGAGATAATTGAATAAAAGCACTTAACTTTAAAAGGTTAAGTGCTTTTATTTTGCATAATCGTCGCTATACAAAAATAAAATGAATTCATTTAAATAGTACGCTGTTTTCGTAAAGAATGTTGTTTTATGATGAAAATTTCTGATTCTCTATTTTATCTGGTAAAATAAGGATACATTTAATACGAAATAGAGAATAAAATGGGGTTGATTATAGTGAAATTGTTACTAACCTCCAATGGTTTTTACAATGATGCTATCAAAGAGAAATTTTTAAAACTCATTAAGGGCAAACCTAACGAACTGGATGTTGCTATTATCACAACTGCATCGCCACAAAAGGATAATAATAGGTTTGCTCAGAAAGCAAAAGAGGACTTTAAGGATATGGGATTTCAAAACATCGATTTCATTGATATAGAGTTTGATAACCCAAAAAGTCTTGCACATAAAGATGTCATATACATCAATGGTGGTAATCCATTTAATTTGTTATTTCATACTAAACAGAATGGGGCAGATAGTGTCTTTCGAGATTTAGTGAACAAAAATGTTGTTATTGTAGGTGTAAGTGCTGGTGCTGTTCTACTTGGTCCAAACATTAAAGTCGTTCATTTCTTCACACCGCAAATGAATACATTAAACACTAAGGATTTTTCTGCATTAGGCTTAACGGACAAACTTGTTTTTCCTCACTATGACCGAGAAGATTTGTTCAAGGATAGTACAAACAATACAATTGAAGATAGACTAAAAGAATTTGAAATACTTGAAGGGTGCCAAGTTACAAGATTAAAGGATGATGAATATATCACAATAGAAAAGTAAATTATTGACCTCTACTTAGAGGTTTTTTATCTTGCACTTCTTCTAAACATCTCAACTGTCATATAGTTAGATTAATGGACAGCACTACAACGCTAATTGTTCTGTTCTTGATAGGTCACTAAAATCACGATAAACGTGTCTCCAAATATCCGAACACCTCCATAAACGGCATTATATCAGCCTATTAAACAGCGAAATAACTTTGCCTACATATTTCTACATAGAAGTTTCTAACTGATGAAGCCATTTATTTAATAATTTGCTTTCATTCATTGCTTTTTCGTCTAATAAAACATCCCCAGGGCGGTTTCCTTCTGCAATTAAGTACTGATCAAAGGACATACCTAAGAAGTCGAAAATATATTGAAATTGTTGAATCATAGGTAGTCCTTTTATACGTGGTTCGTCTCCTCCAACAGCTAACACAATCACTTTTACATGTTGTAAATGCTCCTTAAAATTCGGAAAACGTTCATCTCGAATCGCCTGACTAAAACGGTCAATCATAACCTTCATTGTGCCTGACATGCTGTACCAATAAATTGGTGTACTGAAAATTAAAACGTCACTTTTTAAAATTTGATGGATAATAAAGTCATAGTCATCATCTTGAATTGAAAAGCCATTTAAATCGTGTCGTTTATCTTCAATGGGAACAATATTCAAATTTTGCAATCGAATTTCTTCATAGGAAAACCCCTTTACTACTTCCTTTGCCAACAGTTCACTATTGCCATTATTTCTCGAGCTTCCAAAAAATACGGTAATATTCATCTAAAAACTCCCTTTCTATTTATCTAAAAGAAGTTTATAGTAAAATAAATCATTTAAAAAGCTGAATAATTCGATGAAAACAATCGAAAAAAACGATTAAGGAGTTTTTTGTATGGATATAAAGCAATTGCAAACTTTTTTAGTTGCTTCTGAAACGTTAAATTTTACCCAAACAGCAAAGCAATTAGGCTATGCCCAATCAAGTATTACAGCCCAAATTAAAGCATTGGAAGAAGAAATAGGGGTTGAATTATTTGAAAGATTAGGGAAGAAACTAATCCTGACCGTTTCAGGAAAAGAATTTCAAGTGTATGCTACAAAAATGGTGAACCTTCACCTTGAGATGATGGAGGAAGTAACAGGTTTAGGAGAAAAGTATTTAAAAATTACTATTGGTGCTCAAGAGAGTCAATGTACTTACCGCTTACCTGCTATTCTAGCTGAGTTAAAGAAGAAGTATCCGAAAATACAGGTCATCTTTAAACCAGTCCATACGAGAGAAATTGCACAGGAAATGATTCATCGAGGAGAGTTAGATTTTGCGCTTATTACAGACACTTTCAAATCGTTGCCAACACTTGAAATAAAGCCCCTTGTACAGGAAGAAATTATATTTGTTACATCATCTTCAACTGCAAAAGAAGGGGATTCAACGGATTTTTTAACGGATCTCTCCAACCAGACCTTACTTTTAACAGAACAAGGTTGCTCCTATCGTAACCAATTGGAAAATATGTTAACGATGCAAAATATTTATCCTAAACAAGTAATCGAGTTCGTAAGCATTGAGGCTATTAAACAATGTACAATAGCTGGATTAGGTATTAGCTACTTACCGAAAATGGTCGTTGAACAAGAATTAGAGAAGGGTACATTAAAAGCATTAACTTCGGGTATCCAACTTGAGTCTATTTTTACTCAACTAGCTTGGCATAAAGATAAGAAGATGGAGGACCATTTTAAGTATTTTATTGAATTAACACGATTTTATTATCGTGAACTGATTTAAAAAGAATATTACTATTTACCGATAGATTATAAAATCTGTCGGTTTTTTAATATAACAACATGGAGAAATTAGTTTTTTGTTAGAGACATCCGAGTTAATGAAAAAAGCTTGAGCCCGAAACAGGATCGGATTCAAACTTTTGGTTTCTTTGCTAATGATGTTGTTCATATTTGTTGTTACCGGGAAGTTTCTTAATGTTATTCCATGCTTCAATCGCTTGTTTAAGACTTTTCCCTTGATTTTTCGGGTCTTCAAAAAAGTCGTGAATAAATCGATTGTATTCAAATTGAGGTGCAATTACTTTTTTATATGAGGGATCTTTCCTTCGTATTTCTTCCTCATACCAAGCATTTACTACATCCTGATAGGTTTTGCCTACATTATTTTTAAAAAAGTTTTGAATATATGTAGAAAAATGGAACTTCGGAATGACTGTTTTGAAAAAGGTCCTCACCTCTTGACTACATCGATGATTTTCTGTAATGACGGTATTTAAATTTAATTTTGTACTTTGTTCATTCTTTTTATTTGTACTCGATTTTCTATTAGGCTTTTTAATTTCTCCTGTCTGAAGAAATGTTTCAATTCGATGGGAAAGTTCAAATTTTGAACCTGTTGAACTTAGTCCATTTTCTCTACAAAAGTTTTGTAACTCTTCTTTTAACCAATAGTAATCTTTAAAACTTTGAATGCTAATATCCTTTGCTAAATTAGGTCTCACCAATTCACCTCCCCAATATGTCTATATCCAGTTTAGAACACTTGTTCCTATAAATCAAAGTAATCTTAAAACTAAAAAAGAATCGAAACGATTAGGAAATAGGAGGTAGCATGTGGATAAGCAATGATTATTCCTTTTTAACGATCGCCTCACCTATTGTTGTGGAGTATAGGAAGGATAATCTTTTGGCCATTTCTTCGGGGGAACTTTCGAACCCCTCTTTAATCCAATAAATAAATAATCCTAATAAGGCATATGTTTTGTACAAGTTAATTGCCTCAATATCAAACCAAATTTCATCCTTTAATGTTAAATCCGTTCTACTAATAGTTGAAATTGTTTCACAAAAATGATTTTGGGAACCCGGTATGACTTCACCCATTAACATGAGGGAAAACACAAATTGATTTTCATATACAAATTCAAAGATTGGAATATTTCTTGAATAATCAGATAAGGAAAATGATTTTTTCCCTTTAAAACTTTCTTTATAATGTTGTGCCAGTTCATTTAAATAATCTTGAAAAATATCTGCTAAAAGCTGCGTACTGTTTTCATAGTGGGAATAAAAGGTTACTCGGTTACAGCGGGCAGATTTAGATATTTCAGTAATCGATATATCTTTAAAGTTCTTTTCCTTTAATAGCTCCATCATCGCTTTCTTTAAATTGTTTCGAGTTCTTATAATTCGGCGATCTTCACTAGCCATTTTAATACCACCTTGTCAAATACCTTCTTTTTAAAATTATATCATGAAATAATAGTCTGTTTTTTGAAAAAGTGTTCGTTCCTTTTGACTTCCTATCAAAATTCTGTTAATTTACATTTGTAGTATAAATATTTTCTATTAAATGACTTAATGATTTGATAGAACCGATAACACAGTTATCGAAAGCCAAAAGGGAGGACTACACAAATGAATCGTTTAGAAGGTAAAGTTGCAATTATTTCAGGGGCTGCTCAAGGAATGGGGGAATCCCACGCACGACGCTTTATAGCAGAAGGCGCGAAAGTGATTATTACAGATTTAAATGAAGAAAAAGGAATGGCTTTAGCAAATGAGTTAGGAGAAAATGCTTTATTTGTAAAACAGAATGTTACAAAGGCAGATGATTGGGCAACTGTTGTTGCAAAAGCGGAAGAAAAATTTGGTCCAGTCAACATTTTAGTAAACAATGCTGGTATTACGATGGCAAAATCCATCCTTGAAACTTCCGAAGAAGAATACCGTCGTATTGTTGATATTAATCAAGTATCAGTTTTTTTAGGGATGAAGACGATTATTCCATCTATGCAAAAAGCAGGTGGTGGTTCAATTGTTAACATTTCTTCGATTAACGGTATTGTTGGTGGAGCTATTGGGTATACAGATACAAAATTTGCAGTTCGCGGTATAACAAAAGCAGCAGCGATGGAATGTTCCCATTATGGCATTCGAGTTAACTCGGTACACCCAGGTGTAATCGCTACTCCAATGGTAATTCAAGAGGACACAAAAGCTGCTGTAGAAGAGTTTTCTAAACAGATTCCATTAAAACGAGTCGCCCAACCAGAGGAAGTAACAAACCTTGTTCTTTATTTAGCTTCTGATGAATCAAGTTATTCTACAGGTTCTGAATTCATCGTTGATGGTGGAATCACGGCACTTTAATTCTTTCTATGCACCAATTTATATGAATGATTGTCTTTTAAATAGTAGGCACTCCTTTTTAAAAAAGGAGTGCCTACTATTTCTCCAATTGAAACATTTACCCTCTAAAGTGTGAAATGTCGCTAGAAACAAACCGTATAACGTGTATTCCAATACGAAAAATTTTTAACTACTGCTGAACATTCAGTAGCTGGTAAAATAATGTCAACAAGCTGTAATATAAGGTGTTTTCTTATTGACATAAAGTTCAAATCGTTCTATAACTGTTCAATTTTTGATTGATTACTAAAAAGACTTAAAATAAGTGTCATTCCTGAAACAATGCCGAACACTTCGAAAGTAGAGATTTGTATGATCCAATAATGAATTGATTTTCCTAAAGTAATCATGATGGGGGAAAAAATTGAAATGAATAAACAAGGAATTGATACACCCCATAATAAAGTTGGATTTATATTCAGTGACCATTTTTTTACGAAAATAAGAGAAATATAGATTCCTAATATAATCGAATCCATTAAGTTAACCCAAAATATTAGACTGAAAATATATGTTGAATCTACGTAACTTCGGACTTGTGTCTCCAAATTTAAAATTATTAATGATAAAATAATCAATCCGATAACCCATAGCAACTTCCATAAAAAAGTAGACCATTTAAACTTTTTCAATGTAGGGCTCCTTTTTGATCCGACTTTCTTCTCAATTCACCACAAATTCCTAATTAGTTAAAAATTCCAAAAGGAATGAATCCTAGAAAAATATAATCGTGGTTGTAGCTAAAAATAAGAAATCGTATGTTCGTATTAAACGGAAAAATAAATTGGGATGGAGCAAATAATTGATCTGTTATTTCAAAAACCAGTTAGTCTTTTTACTAACTGGTTTGGATTTAGATTTAATGGACTAAACTTTTGTGAATTTTACCATTCTATGTTTTACGCTACTTCTTTTCTTTTACTGGAATCCATATTTCACTATATACATTTTCTGAAGAATTATTATGCTTTATAAAAGAAATTCCTGGAATATCTGCTACTTCATAACCGGAAGATGGTAACCATTCAGCATATATTTTTGCATGGGTATCCTGGAATGTAGACGGGAATGGTCCGTGATTAGGGAAAATTGCCCAAAGGCTTTCGTCGATAGAAATTTGCTCTAAATCATCGAATGGATTTTCTTTTGTTGTTGCAAACCCTATCATATGCGTTAAATAGCCTGTTTCTTCTAAAAAACCATCATCAAAATCATACGATACATTCAACACTTGATAGGGGTATAGGTCAGCTAATTGATGCATTTCATTTCGTTGTTGTTCAGTGATTGATTGGGCTAGTTCTAAGATTGCCTTATTTTCACCTTCGAATTGAATAGGCACCCTTTTCGATACGCCAACAATATTGAAATTCTCCTTCTTTTCAATTTTAAATTCCATTGAGATTCCTCCCTTTATATCGATAATGAATGTAAATTTGGGAAAGGATTTTTGAATTTTGTTCTTTATTACTTCAGAAGGTAAGAATCCACTCCATTCACGAAAGGCTCTTGAAAATCCCTCTATCGATTGAAAACCATATTTATAAGCAATATCAGTTACCCTTGCTCCGTTAATTAATTCAGCATTTGCAACAGATAATCTCCTATTTTTGATATAGTCTTTTAATGACATGCCAGCCATATAAGAGAACATTCTTTTAAAATGATAATCAGATAGCCCTACAATTTTTGATATCTCTTCTCCAGATATCTCTTCCGTTAAATGTGTTTCAATGTAGTCCATTAAATGATTAAATTTTTCAATCATCTATTTTCCCTCCTTTACAATTACATCTTATCGATCATATTTAGGATTGACTCGACATTTTATATACGGAATATATCGGATAACAATCAAACATAAAAAGGGAGGTATATAAGAAAGTAGTCGAATACATCCAAAACAAAATCTGCCCCAACTAATGAAGAGGGCAGATTTTAATATTTTGTATGGAAGTTCGGCTTCCAACTTATTCATGATATGTCTTTTTCAATATATTCCAAATTTACATAAACATATTTTTGTAAAAATTCTAATACTGTTTCTTCATACTCTTTTGAGTTTTGATTAAAGGATTGGGCGTGAGCACCTTTTTCAAATAACTTTAACATTTTCGGTTCTTCTTTTTCTTCATACATTTCTTCGGTCATATAAGGCAAAATAAAATCATCCTCTAGACTATGGATAAAAAGTATCGGTGATTGAATATTTTTAACTGCTTCCTTCGGTGTGATGCTTTTTAATGTATAGCCATCACGCATTTTTAAAAAAATGTTTGCTAAATGGATTGGAATTTTCGTTCGTAAAATCGTTTCTTTTTTTAATATATATGATATAAGCTCGGAAAAATTGGAAAATCCACAATCTGCTATATAAAAGTCTGCACCGTCTTCAACTAGACCAGCATATAAAATCATACTTGCTGCCCCCATTGATTCACCATGTATTCCAATAATGGCATCTTCACCAACAATCGATTTCACCGTTTGGACGACCGCAGCAATATCAAATTTTTCATAATAACCATAACTAGTCGTTTTCCCTCCTGAATCACCGTGACGTCGATGATCAAATACGAAGGAATTATAACCAAGTCGTTCAAACATGCGAGCATATTTTACTGAATTAATTTTGTTTTCTGTAACACCATGACAGATGATAATCGTGTTTTTCGTTTCAAGCGGTTGAAAGAAAATGCCTTTTATCGGATATCCATTAGGAGAGTCAATACTTAATTCTTCTTTTGGACATTGATTGAACCAATTTACATCAAAACGTTGTGCTTTTAATTCACGATCGAAAATAAAATTTGCGTCTTTATTTTTAATATACATCAGTCGATTGGAAGCAGCGAAGCCGAAAATGGTAGTTGCAGTGGAAAGAATGGTGGTGATAATACTTGAAACCCAAAAGAATTTTCGTTTCATTAAAAACACCTCGATTCATTAATAGTAGTATTATTCTTTATTCTGTCAATATTCACGGTTATATGACGAAAAGGAAAGAAATTTATTTAGCTCTTACTTCCGTTGAATTCAATGTGTGGAAAATATCTTTCTTACTATCCTACGCAACGATATTTGTTTAAGTTCGTGACAAAAAGGAGAATGATTTAGATGAAAGAGTTTTTTTCAAAATCATGATAAACTAATATATAAATATGAAATTGCTAGTAGGTGAATAGAATGGCGAAAAAGAAAAAAACAGTATCTTCAGTACAACTGTCCAAAAATGAAGAGACATTAACATTACAAGATCAATTAAACGGTGATGTGTTAGCAAAATTAAAAGCAACGAAGAAAAATTTAGTAGAAGAAGAGCAGGCTAAAGAAGAAGAACGTCAAGCGCAGTTAGCCTTTGAAAGAAAACAGCGGGAAAAAAATATGTCTTTTGAAGAATTACTTGAGAAATATGGAGATCAAGGGTCGAAGTTTTAGTTACACAACTTCCTCAAACTAAATAAAAACAGTATAAGGTAATGAACTGCGCCCTAAATTTTGGGCAGTTTAATAAAAGTAACCTTGCTTTAAGCGACGAAAAGATGACTTCGGTATTCTACCGGAGTCATCATTTTTAAATTCCATTGTCGTCTTAATGCATTATAAAAACTCAAATAATCATTAACCATATGATTGAATTCATTCCATCAATTCAATGAAACCATCTTGCAATACCTTCTCCAAAAAGGGACTAGGTTCCCCTACACTGTATAACTGTAAATAATGCATCGCTCTAGTGCAAGCTGTGTAGAAAACTCGACGTAAGCTCTCATCACCGTATACTTCCTCCGATGCGTCATAGATAATAACTGCGTCGAATTCGATTCCTTTGGACAAATAGGATGGAATGACAATAACCCCTTGTTCATATTCTGTTGAGCCTTTTCTCAACAACTTAATATTATCAATACTCGATAAGGCTTCGTATGCACGCTCACTTTCTTCAGCTGATTTACATATGATAGCGATACTATTATATTGAAGCTTTTGTAAAGCCTCTACCTTGAATGTAATACAACTGTGCAATCCGGCGTGATTGGATATTCGAGTCAATACAGGTTTTTCGCCTTCCCGTTCAAAAGGGATAATGTGTTCGCCGTTCGGCACTAGTCTGCGTGTAAATTCAATAATCGGTTTTGTGGATCGATAACTTCGAGTCATATTAATGATCTCTGTTTCAGCCTCTCCATAAATACTAGAAAGTGTTTGGAAATCGTTCATTTGACTAGCATGGGTGAATATTGCTTGATTAAAATCACCAAGCACTGTCACTTTTGCAGCGGGAAATAATCGCTTTATAAACTCAAATTGAAATGGTGAATAATCCTGTGCTTCATCAACAAGTATGTGTTTGATTGACCGATTCGTTTGAAAGCCCAGAATTAGTTCTTTTATAAGTAAGAACGGTGTAGCATCTTCGTAAGAGAGCTTTCCACCATCAAGTGTTTCCAGCGTCTTTTGACAAATAGTCTCCCATTCTGTAGGCAATTCTCCATCAAACCATTTTTTAATAGTCATCGAATCAGCAAATAAATTTCTATATATCCCCTGAATATCAATGAAATGATACGCCTTGATTCTTCTTCGTAAAGGCTGCAATTTTTGTCGAACAATTAAGCGGGCAAGTGCTTTGGGTTCCAGTTCATAGTCGGAAAGTGAATCTCTTTTGAATCCCTTTTTTTCAGCTAAGTAGGTATATGCCTTATGAAATTCCTCGTTACTAAGCAGTTCAATTTCTTCTTCTACCCATTCCTTACTCGATTCATTCTTCACTACTTCATTTAATTGCTGTGATAACCAATTCTTCAACTTCTCAAGTCTGTTATGGAATCGATTCGAGGTGTCACTACTATAAAATCTTTCCGCGATTTGTTCAGCAGTAACAATCGGCATTCCCCGGAAGATGATATCTCTAAATACCATTCCGGATAATTCTAATGACTTCCTATATAAGTCGATTACTTCGAAAAAGCGAACAGACGCTTTAAATCGGATGCTCGCAACTCGTGCTTTATAGACGTGAGAATCCTCTACAGTTAAAATGTATTCCAATTGTTCGAAGGGATTTTCAACTTCGAAGTCATTACTCAATCGATTGTTTAGGTAGTCTTGAAAAGTGACCTGTTGCATATTCTCTTCACCGAGCTCCGGAAGTACATTAGATACATAACTGTTAAACAATGAATTAGGTGAAAATAGGATAATTTGATCAGCCTTTAACCTATCACGATACTTATAAAGCAAGTAAGCAATCCGCTGAAGTGCAGCAGATGTTTTTCCACTTCCAGCTGCTCCATGAACAATCAACAGTTTTCCACTATCATGACGAATGATTCGATTTTGCTCTTGTTGAATGGTCGCTACAATATTGTGCATCTTTTTGTCAGAACCTTTACCTAGTACTTGCTGTAAAATCTCGTCTCCAATAGTGAGGCTAGTATCAAACATAGATTGAAGAATCCCATGACGAATAAGGTACTGCCATTTTTTCTCCAATATTCCATGGATGATGCCTCCTGGTGTTTTATACTGAGCTTGCCCTGGTTGATAATCATAGTAGACGCTCGAAATAGGTGCCCTCCAGTCGTAGATAAGAAAATCATCTCCGCTTTTATCTGTAAGTGAAGAAATTCCAATGTAGATTTGTTCTGGAGTTGATGTTCCTTCTTCGATAAAATCAATTCGTCCGAAGTAGGGAATATCCTGCATACGTCGCAGCGTTGACAATCTCTTCGATGCATGTCTTTGGGTGCTTTCGTTCACAGACAAATTTTGTGCCTCTTGTCTCAATCCAATAATGGTCTCAAGATAATCGTCGAAGGTATCCGTATTCACCTTTACTTCATCCCAAAAGTGCCTGCGAATATTCACCACTTCATTCTGCCGCCGTGAAGTTTCTTCCTCCATTTCACGAATTCGATCAGCAATGATTTGCATGATACGATCAACTCGTTGTTGTTCATGACGAACATTTAAATTCATAGCAAACACTCCTTTAAAAAGGTTGACTAATCGTTAAATATATCTTATAATTATATTGGGTACATATACATTAAATGCAATTAAAAGATATATAACTTTATAAATTTATCATATATTTTCACTTTTTTCAATGTGTCCTTCTTATTACTGATACAATTCGAGTTCATATCCATAATGTATGATAAATTTCCCATCTGTACATACATTCATTCATAGGATGGATCAAAATTTACTCCTAAAACATTTAATAGGAACAAGTTATTCTGAAACTTCGTTCTAAATTTTGGACAGTTTAAAAAAGTTTCCTTGCTGCTTAAAAGGTGATTAGATGACTTCGATATTTTACCGGAGTCATCTTTTTTAAATTCCATTGTTGTCTTGACGCATTTACCTCGATACTTTAGATAATTTATATCGTTTGAAAATCCTTTTCCCAGTTCATGTTGTGTAAAACCTGATTTAATAAATTTGGTAATGTCTTATGTTCTTTTAGTCGCTTTTGCATTAGTTTATACGGGTTTTGCACTGTGGATTTTCGCAAAAAAATGATTTGTCTAATATAATAGTCTCCGAATTTCTTTGGATTCACTGGTTTTTCAAGTAACTCAAATCTTTTCATATAAAGCCTACGACCAACATTCCCTTAAAATGCTTCGTAGATACACTTTAAAAAGAGTGTGTCCACAAAATAGGCTTCTTTTAAAGAAAAAACCCCGAATAGGGCACTTTTTAAGTGTCTATTAGGGGTTCAGTTCATAAAACTAGTAAAACTACTTTCTTTTTATTCGGTTTATTTTCTCTTTGATTGTTTTTTTCTAAATGCGTAAGAAGTAAATAAAAGGATAAACCAAATAGGCGTTAATAATAATGCTATTCTCGTTTCATCAGCCATGAACATGATGAGTAAAATGCCTACGAACAGCACTAATACCACATAGTTTATAAAGGGTGTAAAGGGCGCTTTGAAAG
The DNA here is from genome assembly GCF_014836845.1 of Ureibacillus galli. Taxonomy (GTDB): domain Bacteria; phylum Bacillota; class Bacilli; order Bacillales_A; family Planococcaceae; genus Ureibacillus; species Ureibacillus galli. The sequence goes on along the minus strand of NZ_JACSQA010000001.1, from coordinate 264,657 downwards.
TAGAATTTCTATGTAAATCCCGTCGAGTTTTTTTATAACGTATATGGGAAATTAAAATGATACTCCACACCCAAATAAAACAAATAGCACTAATTGTTGTGATAATACTAAACGCAGAATCAGGAATGACATAACTTAATAGTGCCCCAAAGGATAAAACAACGGATGATATGAAAAGGGCATTTGCTGGTACAGCATGTTTATTTAATTTACTTAACTTTTTTGCACCTTGTTTATTTTTACTTAAGTTATACATGATACGGCTTGTTGAAAATAACCCGCTATTACAAGCAGATGCGGCAGATGTTAATACAACAAAATTAATAATGCCCGCTGCTATTGGAATACCGACCAAACTAAATACTTGTACAAAGGGACTGCTTTCTGCATTCAGTTCTGTCCAAGGATTAATACAAAGAATTACGAAAATAGCTCCAACATAAAAGAGCAAAATGCGTAATGGAATTTTATTTATTGCTGATGGAATATTCTTTCCTGGATTAGAAGTTTCCGCTGCAGAAACGCCTACTAACTCTACCCCTACAAAAGAGAATAGAACCATTTGAAAGGCAAGTAAAAATCCAGTCACTCCGTTCGGGAATAATCCGCCATGTTCCCATAAGTTTGAGATTGAAACCTTACCATCATTTGTTTCAAAACCAGTGACAATCATTACAATACCGATCACGATTAAAGCAATAATTGTGACGACTTTAATTAAGGCAAACCAAAATTCTAATTCTCCAAATAGTTTAACAGTCAACAAATTAAATCCTAGTAATATCACGAGACATATAATAGCCGGAATCCATTGGGGTATATCGAACCAATATCGAACATAAACCCCTACGGCAATAATATCTGCCATTGCCGTCATAATCCAACAGAACCAATAAGTCCAACCTGTTACATAACCCGCCCAAGGACCGATATAATCCACTGCAAAATCGTTAAAAGATTGATAGCCTTTATTTGATAATAATAGTTCTCCTAGAGCCCGCATAACGAAAAAGACGGCTGCTCCGATAATCATATAAACGAGCAGTATAGAGGGACCTGCTTTTTCAATCGCCTTACCAGATCCTAAAAATAAACCAGTTCCAATCGTTCCTCCAATGGCGATTAATTGGACGTGACGGTTTTTTAATTCTCTTTTTAATTCTTGTTGTTCCATTCCTATGCCCCCAACTATAGCGGCATTGCATTTTGTAATGAACTTTTCTTTCAGATTTTTAATCAAAGGTAAAAAGGAACATAAATAGTTGAAATGAAATGTTTTCATTTTCAACAAATTACTGCCCAAGTTTAACCAAATCCTAAAGTAAGTCAGAAACAAACAGTAACAATGGGGAAAAATAAAATGAGATAGGATATCCTATCTCATTCGACATTTAAAAAATAACAAAAAGATAAACGAATAAACTTTTAAAATGAAGGGGAAATCCTTTCCTACATAAAAAGTTATCATTATCACGAATCCCTATTCGAGGGTTATTATTTGTTACTTTTTCTGTCCTTTTGCCTGAGATTGTGAACCCTTCGGCGTCGCTAAGATGCGATCTCTCCAGAAATTGCTCCTGCTATAGTCATCCCATAGCAATCACCGCTATTAAATTTGATAACAAAAGAACATCCATAAAAGGATATAGTTCTATTTTGTATACATTGTGTAATGTTATCAATGATTATAAAAATATTCAATTTGATTAAATAGCTAACGGGGGATTTTTGATAAAATATTGTCATTTTCTAGAGTAGTTTTACAAAAAAAGCACAAAAGAGAAAATTATGATTCAACATTCATTTTTTGTTTCATTTTTCGATACAGCGTGCCAATAACTTTAAATAAAATGACGAAGGTGATGGCACCATATGTATCTAAAAGAACATCATCAAAAATCCCTGTTCTCCCATCAACAAACGTCTGACGATATTCATCCATTGAAGCAATAACAAATATCGTTAACACAGAACAAATTCCAGCTAATTGAAATTGAAACTTTCGATAAATACGATAAATTAAAATGGCAATAAAGCCATAGCCAGCAAAATGTAATCCTTTACGAATTAAAAATTCTACAAAATAATAATAGCCACGGGTTTCAACGGAAATGGTTTGTCCCCAATAGGTTACTTCCAATTTGCTTAATAAATTGTAAAATGGTTTGTTCTCCAATGTTTCTTGCAATGTTGGTACGATAGTTTGTTGTTCATAGGTCATACTTGAAATACAAAACAACATTATCAAAATACCGAAGATTAAAATGATATATTTCTTCATCGATGCTCTGTATAAATCTCTTTTTTCGTTAATTGCTGAACCATTGATATATTTTGTATGGATTGGACTTTTTCGTAGGCTGCTATATTATCTAGTAATTGTTTTTTAGAACTAGCCCCAATAACTGTTGAAGCAACAACTGGGTGACTTAGATTATAGGCGAGTGCTAATGCATGAATATCATCATATTCCTCTTGTAGATTTGTTAATACTTCCTGTAATTCATCTTTCGAATAAGACAAATACCCTGTTGTTTTTTCTAATCTCGTTGGCCATTCCTTCGTAAGTAATCCCTTTGCAATAGAGCCGCGGGTTACGACAGAAGCACCTGCTTTTGAAATATCTTCAAACCATTCTTCGGGACGACGGTCTAAAATGCTAAATTGCATCATGTTTGATATAGCATTACTTTTTTGTAAAAAAGGTTTGAAAACATTTGGTCTAATCGATGAAATACCATATTCACGAATATAACCTTCTTTTTTTAGTTTCTCGAAGGTTGCAATAATGTCATCCCAAGGATCATTAATAGTTCCACCATGTAATTGGTAAATATCAATATAATCTGTTTTTAAACGGCGTAAACTTTCTTTTACTCCTTGTTCAATATGAGAAGGGGATGGATCCCAATGCCAACCTTCTTCACCATCGTTCCATCGGTTACCAACTTTTGTTGCAAGGATGATTTCATGCCGATGGGCTTTTAAAAGTTCCCCGATAATTTCCTCGTTGATTCCTTTATCATATAAATCTGCTGTATCAAAATAGTTAATGCCATATTCAAGGGCGGTATTTACAATATCCTTCGCCTCAAAAACAGAAGTCGGTAGAGACATACAGCCTAAACTAATTTCTGAAATTTCGATTGAACTATTACCAACTTTTCTTTTTTTCATGTACAAACCCACTTTCTCCCAAACAAATTCTTTCACTAATGGTACAATGAAATGAATCAACAGGACAAGTGAGGGCATTTAAAATGAAAAAATTTGAAGAAAAAACAATCGATTCAAATCCAATTTTTAAAGGAAAAGTCATTTCATTAAAAGTAGATGATGTGACATTGCCAAATGGAAAGCAATCGAAGCGGGAAATTGTGAACCACCCTGGAGCAGTTGCGATTATTGCTATAACAAAAGAAGGGAAAATGGTGTTAGTAGAACAGTATCGAAAAGCATTGGAACGTTCGATTGTTGAAATTCCGGCGGGAAAATTAGAGCCTGGTGAGGAGCCAGCCGTTACAGCAAGAAGAGAGCTGGAAGAAGAAACGGGTTATGGTTGTAACGAGCTAAACTATTTGCAAACTTTTGCTACTTCTCCTGGTTTTGCCGATGAAGTAATTCATTTGTTTGTTGCCAAAGATTTATACAAAATAGAGGAAAAAGCCGAATTAGATGAGGATGAATTTGTAGAACTATTAGAAGTTACTGTTGAAGAAGCGGAACAAATGGTAGCCAATGAACAAATTTATGATGCAAAAACGGCCTTTGCCGTACTTTGGATGAAAATGAACAAATAAAATTCATTTTGTAAAGGATTCATCCTTTTACTGAATCTCTAACTATCCCACTGAATTATAAAATGTATGACGAAATTTTAATAGATTTCTTTGAAATTTGAACATAGTTTTAGGACATATTGATAGAGGACGAGCATAAGCTATACCAACGAAAGGAGAATGCTTATGTTTCGTTCTGTATTATTTATTCAATATGCTGTTATATTAGCAATTAGTTTTATAAGCGGTGTCGTCTGTTTTCAAGTGTTTTCTTTGGACAAGTCTATGAAATTAATAAGCTATGTAGATCCGAGAGTTTTAGATTTAACCGATGTTTCCATTTGGAATACCATTATACCGTTAGTTGCTTGGATAGTACTCGTGCTGTTCTTTGCTACTCACCCGTATTTACATGTTTTATCAAAATTTATCGTCGCAGTAAAAATTACATTTTTTGGATTTAGTTCAGTTTTTTTATTAACCCAACAAGAATCTTTGTTAGTTTACAGTATTTGGTGGTTTCCATTCCAATTAATTTATTGTGTGTTATTATTTGTCCTTTGTTCGGTCTACACAACAAAGAAAATGGGACCAAATCGAAAGCATTTCTTTTCTCAACGATTATTTGTAACAATCATAGTTGCGCTAACAATAATTTGCGCAGGAGAGATTGTTGCAATTTCTTATATTTTATAATTCATCCCTCTCTTGTAATAGCTTTTACTCATTTGGTATAATAGAATGAGTTTAGGAGGGCGTCTTATGGAAAGCCGTATTGACCGTATAAAAAAGCAATTGCATAGTGCTGGCTATAAACTGACGCCACAGCGTGAAGCGACAGTTGCAGTGCTATTAGAACATGAGGAAGACCATTTAAGTGCTGAAGACGTTTACTTATTAGTAAAAGATAAAGCACCTGAAATTGGTTTAGCTACTGTTTATCGGACATTAGAATTATTAACTGAATTGAAAATTGTTGACAAAATTAACTTTGGCGATGGCGTATCTCGCTACGATCTTCGACAAGAAGGCGCAAAACACTTCCACCATCATTTAGTTTGTATTGAATGTGGTGCAGTAGATGAAATCCAAGAGGATTTACTAGAAGATGTTGAGGCGATTGTTGAAAAACGTTGGAACTTTATTATCAAAGATCATCGATTAACTTTCCACGGTATTTGCCACAGATGTCATGGCCAAAATGAAGAACAATGAAAAAGGATGTACATTTCGTTTATGACGGATGTACATCCTTTTCTATTAAGTAACTGCTATACTTGTAGACAATTTCGAAAAAATCTATAGTAAGAATAAGAAGGATAGGTGATGAACGATGAAAGAAGCAAAAGAAGCGATATTAGATTATCTTCATTTTTTACAAGTTGAACGACAATTATCGACGAATACATTATCTTCTTATCGCCGGGATCTCGAGAGCTATATCGAGCATATACATAATGTACAGGCAGTACAATCATTAAAAGCTATCGAACGGTCACATATATTAATCCATTTAGAAGCATTAAGGGGTGAAGGTATTTCGGCGCGAACGATAGCGAGACACATTTCATCGATTCGTTCTTTCCATCAGTTTTTATTGAGAGAAAAATTGACCGATACTGATCCAACTGTTCATTTGGAAATGCCACAAATAGAACAAAGGCTTCCAAAAGTTTTATCAATCGAGGAAATTGAAAGGTTAATTTCAGCACCTAATCGGGAAAAGCCGCAGGGAATTAGGGATATAGCGATGTTAGAGTTGTTATATGGGACAGGTATGCGTATAAGTGAGCTTATTGGTTTAAATTTAGACGATGTTCATCTAACAATGGGCTTTGTTCGTGTTTTTGGTAAAGGTGGAAAAGAACGAATTGTTCCCTTGGGGAAAAGTGCCATTCATACATTAGATCAATATTTACAAATTGCCCGATTCAAATTACAGGGGAAATATCCGAAAACAGATGCTTTTTTCATAAATCAGCGGGGAAAACGTTTAACACGACAAGGTTGTTGGAAATTATTAAAGGAGCATGCTAAAAATGCCCAAATTGAAAAGGAAATAACCCCCCATACGTTAAGACATAGTTTTGCAACCCATTTAATTGAAAATGGTGCTGATCTTCGGGCGGTTCAAGAAATGTTAGGACATGCGGATATATCAACAACTCAAATCTATACCCATATAAGTAAAACGCGACTTTCGGAAGTATATAAACAATTCCATCCAAGGGCATAAAAGATTTGGAACGGAATATGAACGCCGAAAAATAAAAGTTTCATTAAAGGATGACAAATATTACATATAAAATTATTTGTAAGATGTCTGACCTTTGTTTAATATAGAAAATGGAAGAGGAGGACACATTTATGAAACCGTTTAAAAAAATACATGTAATCGTAATGGATTCGGTTGGAATCGGAGAAGCACCTGACGCCGACCGTTTTGGAGACACTGGTGCTGATACATTGGGGCATATTGCTGATAAAATGAATGGATTAACAATGCCCAATATGGAATCTTTAGGACTATCAAATATTCGTGAAATAAAAGGTATTAAAAAAGTAGCACAACCAAAAGCGTATTTTGGGATGATGCAAGAGGCATCAGTCGGGAAAGATACGATGACAGGTCATTGGGAAATTATGGGTTTAAACATTGATAAACCATTTAAAGTTTATCCAGAAGGCTTCCCTAAGGAACTGATTGAACAATTGGAAATGAAAACAGGTCGTAAAGTTATTGGCAATAAGCCGGCTAGTGGTACAGGCATTATTGATGAGTTAGGACCAGAACATATGGAAACAGGTGCCATGATCGTTTATACATCGGCAGATCCTGTTTTACAAATTGCAGCCCATGAAGACATTATTCCATTAGAGGAACTATACAAAATTTGCGAAATCGCAAGGGAGCTTACTTTAGATCCAGAATTTTTAGTCGGTCGAGTCATTGCTCGTCCGTTCGTTGGAACACCAGGGAACTTTACCCGTACAGCCAATCGTCATGATTATGCGTTAAAACCTTTTGGTCGCACAACAATGAATGAATTAAAGGACTCAGGATTTGACGTCATTGCTATTGGGAAAATTTCTGACATATATAATGGTGAAGGCGTTACAGAGGCAATTCGTACAAAAGATAATACAGATGGAATGGATAAATTCATTGACGTTGTTAAAAAAGATTTCCATGGCATTAGCTTCTTAAATTTAGTTGACTTTGATGCGAATTACGGTCATCGCCGAGATCCAATTGGATATGGAAACGCTTTAGAGGAATTTGATCGTCGATTACCGGAAGTTTTTAATGAAATGAAAGAAGACGATTTATTAATCATTACAGCGGATCATGGGAATGATCCGACTTTCCCTGGAACAGATCATACGCGAGAATATGTGCCATTATTAGTATATTCGCCAAGATTTGAACAAGGGGATGAAATACCTCTTCGTGAAACTTTCGCAGATATCGCAGCAACGATAGCTGAAAACTTTAATGTAAAAGCACCACAATTTGGTTTAAGTTTCTTAACGAATTTAAAGTAGGAGGTTCTCCACATGAGAATGGTTGATGTTATTGAGAAAAAACGTAATGGTGAAGAATTAACAACCGAAGAAATTCGTTTTTTCGTACAAGGTTATACAGATGGATCAATTCCAGATTACCAAGTAAGTAGTTTAATGATGGCTATTTATTTCCAAGATATGAATGATAGGGAACGGGCTGATTTAACGATGGCAATGGTTGAATCAGGTGACCAAATCGATTTATCCGGTATTGAAGGAATAAAAGTTGATAAACATTCGACAGGTGGAGTAGGGGATACGACTACGTTATCTTTAGCAGCAATGGTTGCTGCATGTGGTGTTCCTGTTGCCAAAATGAGTGGCCGCGGCCTTGGTCATACTGGCGGAACAATCGATAAATTGGAGTCTATAAAAGGATTTCATGTAGAGCTTTCCAATGAACAATTTATGAAACAAGTAAATGACATTGGAACTGCTGTTATCGGTCAAAGTGGAAACTTAACTCCTGCAGATAAAAAGTTATATGCATTGCGTGATGTGACAGGTACAGTACCAAGCATCCCATTAATCGCAAGTTCGATCATGTCGAAAAAAATTGCAGCGGGTGCAGATGCCATTGTTTTAGACGTGAAAACAGGCGAAGGTGCGTTTATGAAAACGTTTGAAGATGCGAAAAGTTTAGCCCATGCAATGGTGCAAATTGGCAATAGCGTTGGTCGTAATACAATGGCGATTATTTCTGATATGAGTCAACCATTAGGTTTTGCCATCGGAAATGCATTAGAAGTAAAAGAAGCCATTGATACGTTAAAAGGAAATGGTCCAGAAGATTTAATGGAATTGTGCTATACATTAGGATCCCAAATGGTCGTATTAGGCGGAAAAGCTAATAGTATTGAAGAAGCTCGTACTCAACTGCAAACTGTAATCGCTAATGGCCAAGCATTAGAGGTGTTTAAGAAGTTTGTCGCTGCTCAAGGGGGAGATGCTTCTGTCGTTGACAATCCTTCTTTATTGCCACAGGCAAAATATCAAATGGAGTTACCTGCAAAGGAAACGGGCTATGTAGCGAAAATTGAAGCAGATGATGTCGGTGTTGCAGCAATGTTATTAGGTGCAGGACGTGCGACAAAAGAGTCAACAATCGATCTATCGGTAGGTTTAGTCCTACATAAAAAAGTGGGCGATGCGGTTCAAAAAGGGGAATCCCTTGTAACAATTCATTCAAATAGTGAAGATGTTACAGAAGTGATGGAGAAACTTTATAACCACATTGTCATTGTGCCAGAAAAAGTAGAAGCGCCAACTCTAATTAAAGAAGTAATAACAAATTAATTTATTATTTAAAAGTTAGTAACGTAATGAAAAACGTTACTAACTTTTTTTATTTTCAATAGAGATTATTTTTAAAATCCTCTTTTCAAATGTTTAAAATGTAAAGTTTTTTTCCATACTTATTTTGGTAATACAATCATTTTTTTATTTTATTTGATAAATCTATCCACTTTTCCTTTTGTCGTATTTTCACTAGTTTCAGCGAATTTCTTCTACTATTGTCAGTAAAAAGGAATCTGATAATAAAATGTTGAATTAGCGAACTTAGAGGAGGCGAATTAACAAAATGAACTATGAAGTTAACATGCACTTAAATGATATAGCAGTCATCAGGCTATATGGTGAATTAGACCATCACGAAACAGAAAAAATTCGCACACATATTTCCAAAACGATTTTACAAGGAAATTTGAACACGATTATTTGGAATTTAGAAAGATTGAATTTTATGGATAGTTCAGGAATTGGATTGATTTTAGGTCGTATGAAGGAGCTTAGTGCCGTAAATGGTCAAACAGTCATTTTAAATCCTTCGAATACAATGAAAAAAATCTTTCAATTTTCAGGACTTGCTTCATTCATTATGGAGGGTACAGAAGCAGATGCAATTTTACATGCAAGGGGGATTGTGAATGGATAACGAAATGACGCTTTCATTTGTAGCAATTAGTGAGAATGAAAGTTTGGCAAGGATGGCAGTTACAAGCTTTATTGCTCAACTTGATCCAACCATTGACGAACTTTCAGAGTTTAAAACAATCGTTTCAGAAGCTGTATCCAACGCAATTATTCATGGATATGACGAAGACGGGAAGGGTATTGTGACTGTTCACGCTGTTCGTGATGGGGATGTTATATCGGTAGCTGTTAAAGATAATGGAAAAGGGATTTTTGATGTGAAGAAAGCAATGGAACCATTGTTTACTTCGAAAGCTGAAATGGAACGTTCTGGTATGGGCTTTACGATTATGGAAAGCTTTGCAGATGACCTTCAAGTTGAATCTGAACCGAATGTTGGAACGGTTGTAACCTTTTCAAAAAAATTTTACTCGGTAAAGATGCCTCAAATCTCTTAAAGTAGCTTTTATTTTTGCGAAACTAGTCGTCACGTGAATGGTGTTTAGCACCTAATTGTTTTTAACAATTTGTTTTTACTATCAATTTTATGTGGACGCAAATACGGTCGTATTTGATAGAAGTAAGGGGGATGAGGACAATCGAACAGCCGTCCAATATTTTGTTAACGCAAGAGGAAATGCGTGGCCTAATTGAGAAGGCACAAGCTGGTGATATTGATGCAAGAAAGCAAATGATTGAAGGGAATACGCGGCTCGTTTGGTCGATTGTTCAACGCTTTGCTTCCCGTGGAGTAGAGCTTGAAGATCTATTTCAAATCGGTTGCATCGGACTGATGAAATCTGTTGATAAATTTGACTTGTCCTACGATGTGAAGTTTTCAACCTATGCTGTTCCGATGATTATTGGCGAAATTCAACGGTTTTTAAGGGACGATGGAATGGTGAAAGTAAGCCGTTCGATTCGGGAGTTAAATTATAAAATTCGCCATGCAACAGATGAATTTTTGAAAACGAATGAAAAGCCGCCATCTATTTCAGAACTGGCAGACATTTTAGGTGTTACGAAGGACGAGGTACTTGTTGCGACAGATGCAATGCGTGACCCGGCTTCTTTACATGAACAGCTTTTTGAAAGTGAAGGGGATTCCATTACTTTAATGGACCAAATGAAAGATGAGAAGTCTGAACTTCCATTTCAATATATTCCTTTAAAAGAAGTTTTAGCAAAATTGGATAAGCGAGAACAAGCCATTATTTACTTACGATATTACTTAGATTTGACACAAACCGATATTGCAGAAAGGTTAGGGATATCTCAAGTTCAAGTTTCACGTTTAGAAAAGAAGATTTTAGCACAACTTAAAACGTGGATGGAAACGAATACATCACGAACTACAAAAAAGACGGTGAATAAATGAGTAATCGAGTTTTTGCATCAATAGATGAAGCAAAAGATTATTTGTATAGTCAATTTGGTAAAGATGAATCCTATGATGTTTGTATTAAAGACTTGCATGTAAAAAGTTTGCCAATATTAATTGTTTATATTAGTGGACTTGTCGATGGGACTGCAACGACTGTCCAGTTAACTCCATTATTTTTTGATCATCAAGAGGATGAAAAGTTTTCTGAGTTAGACGTTGATGTTGAAAATGAAGACAAGTATTTTGATGATCACTTTAATTTCTACGGAAAATCAGAACCTAAAGATCGGGAAGAGTTCATGATTGGTGTTTTAGCTGGTCAAGTGGGGATTATTACATTACACGGTTATGGTTATTTATTAGAGCTTAGAAGTTATCCTGGGCGTCAGCCGGACGAACCGGATAATGAAAAAGTTATTCGTGGTTCCCGAGACGGATTTGCAGAGAACATTATGTTGAACTCTGCTTTAATTCGAAGACGGATTCGTGATCCCCAATTGCGGTTTGAGTTGCATAAAATTACCACAATAGGACATACCGATGTGGCCATTTGTTACATGAAGGATATTGTGAATAAAAAGCATTTAAAATGGGTTCAAAAAAGGTTAGAGGAAATCAAACATGATGGCCTTACGATGGCGGATAAATCTCTCGAGGAATGGTTGTTTAAGCAAAAATTCCATCCTTTACCGTTTGTCCGTTATTCGGAAAGACCGGATATTGTAGCGGCTCATTTATTGGAGGGACATATCGCAATTATTGTGGATACGTCCCCTTCTGTAATTGTTGTGCCAATTTCCTTATTCCATTTGTTACAACATGCTGAAGAATATCGACAAGCACCCTTTGTTGGATCTTTTACTCGACTATTAAGATATTTAGCAGCATTCTTTAGTTTGACGTTACTACCAATTTGGTATTTACTGGCCACCCATGATCAATATTTGCCGGATGCCATTGATTTCATCGGTGCGAAGGAAGAATCGTCCGTACCGCTATTTCTACAAATAATTATCGCCAATTTAGGTTTGGAATATTTGAGGATTGCTGCGATTCATACGCCAACACCTCTTTCTACCGCTATGGGGTTAGTAGCGGGGATTATTATTGGACAGATTGCAATCGATGTTGGATTGTTTTCTGCGGAAATTGTACTCTATTCTGCCATTACAGCAATATTCACCTTTACGATTCCAACCTATGAATTAAGTAGTGCGGTAAAGTACTTCCAATTTATCATATTACTTGGTACCGTCATTGCTGGTCCAAGTGGATTCTTTATCGGTATTTTCATTGTCTTCTCCTATTTATGTTCACTCAAGCCAATGACAGTTCCATATATGTGGCCTCTTGTTCCTTTTTTCCCGAAAGCCTTTTTACGTGTATTCATACGTTTTCCGATGGCCGACGATGCGCTCAGACCATATATTGTTGGAGCTAAACAGAGAAAACGTATATAAAATCATCCGTTGCGAAAGAAAATTACCTATGTTAAAGTTCATCTAAGGTATTTTTTAAATGGAAAAAGGATCTCCTTTTTCCGATCGAGCGGAGGAGAGAATATGCATCTTTATGGAACACAACAAATTAATGAAAATGGACATTTAACGATAGGTGGAGTTGATTCAGTAGAACTTGCCAAAAAATACGGCACTCCACTTTTCGTTTATGACTTACAACTAATTCGAGATCGTGCCCGTGGATTTATCGAAACATTTAAGAAACTTGGTGTGAAAGCAGAAGTTGCTTATGCGTCGAAAGCATTTTCATGTGTTGCGATCTATCAAATTGCGAAAGAAGAAAACTTATCGTTAGATGTTGTATCTGGTGGTGAATTGTTTACGGCGATTCAAGCTGGTTTCCCTACAGAACGAATTCATTTCCATGGGAATAATAAATCCTATTCAGAATTAGAGTTTGCCTTTGATTCGAAAATCGGCTGTATCGTTGTGGATAACTTTTATGAGATTGAGCTACTAAAAGAAATTTCTGAAGTAAAAAAACAGAATATGCGTATTTTATTACGTGTGACTCCTGGAGTGGAAGCCCATACTCATGACTTCATTACAACAGGACAAGCCGATTCGAAATTTGGATTTGATTTAAATAATGGTCAAGCTGATCGTGCCTTTTTAGAAGTAAAGGATCATGAATACCTTGAACTGTTAGGTTTACACTGTCATATTGGGTCTCAAATTTTTGAGACAGACGGATTCGGCCTTGCTGCAGAAAAATTAATGAAAAAACAAGGTGAATGGAAAGAACAATATCAATTCGAAAGTACCGTTTTAAATTTAGGTGGTGGATTTGGTATTCGTTATACTGAGGAAGATACACCTCTAGAGCCTCATGTTTATGTTGAAGGTATGATCAAAACTGTACAAGAATATGCTGCTAAGCTAAAATTAACAATGCCGGAGATTTGGATTGAGCCTGGTCGATCCCTTGTTGGTGACGCTGGTACATCTTTATACACGGTTGGTTCACAAAAAACTGTTCCAAATATTCGTGATTACATTGCTGTTGACGGCGGTATGAGCGATAATATTCGTCCAGCCCTTTATGATGCGAAATATGAAGCAGTTGTTGCTAATAAGGCAAATGAAGAGCGATTAAGTACATACACTGTTGCAGGGAAACTTTGTGAATCAGGTGATAAATTAATAGTAGATGCACCTTTGCAACAAGTTGAATCAGGTGATATTTTAGCTGTTTTCTGTACTGGTGCATACGGTTATTCAATGGCGTCAAACTATAATCGTATCCCTAGACCAGCAGTGGTGTTTGTAGAATCGGGTCAACATCAATTAGCTATTAACAGGGAAAGTTATGAAAATATTATTCAAAATGATCTCCCACTATCTTTAAAAAAGGGTGAGATTAAATGAAATTATCGAAATGGTGGCTCTTTGGAATCCTTTTAGCAGTTTGTATAATTTGGGCTTTAATCGATTTATTTATTATCCTTCCAAACGCATCTTTAAAATAGGATTGGTTGTTGACAATTGTAAGTTTATGGGAATTTAGTTGATTACTTGTCTTAAATCATGTAGTATATTTAAAGATGTTGTACTGATAGAAAATGAGGGAATGTTATTCATGTTAATACGCTATAAAAAATCTTTTGAAAAAATAGCAATGGGTCTGCTTTCGTTCATGCCTCAAGAAAAGGACGTAAAGCGTTTGATGGAAACAATACATGCTTATGAAGAAGAAGACAATTGGCATTTGTATTTGTGGAAAAAAGATGAAGAATATATAGGAATTGTAGGAGTGCTCGAAGAAGATTCTGTTGCTATCATTCAACATATTACGGTAGTGCCTTCTTATCGAGGTGAAGGTGTCGCAATTGCCATGCTGAAAGAACTTTTAAAGACTGGCCAATTTAAAGAATTAAAAGCGAATGAAGAAACACAACCTTTTATAGAAAAATGTTTACCAATAGTAGAAGAGGCGGACGACAACGAGTGACGTCAGCCTCTTCTTCTTCTTTTTTTATATGTGTTTTTTCAAAAGTGTAACTATTTATCATCTTTATGTTTTGTTGAAATGCCGAGTTTAATGTTCCGTGCTTCAAGAATATCTGTACGATCGCGTAGCATATGTTTATGGAGAAGAAATTCTTTTGACACATTGGGTAGTTCAGCTACTTTTCTATTCACAGTTGCAGCAAACTTAGAATTTGTGAAAGATAGTGTAAATGGTTTAAAACCATTACCGTTTAATATAGCTTCCAAACACAATTCGCAGTTTTTACATAATTCATCAAAATCGATAAACTCGAAAAAAGGTGATGATTGGTTGATAGAGAAATTGTTTATCGCTTTTTTTAATATTTTCATAGCACCAACCGTATTGTTACGGCGCCAATGATACATGCCAGTTGCAAGTTGGACATATCCTACCAATGGATGACTTTTATCACCAGGTGCAATTTCTTTCCAATATTCTTCTAGGACTTCGTGACATTCAAAATAATCTTGATTGCCATTAAAATATGTACAATAATCTATAAACAATGGATGAAACAGTGGATGCATTACAATCCTCTTTCCTCTATACTAAAATTTGAATTACAATAGTTAAGTGTCCCTAGAATTAGGACGAACTATAAAGTTAACGAACAAAAATGTCAGGTGGTTGACACATGTATGAAGTAAAATTAGAAGCCTTTACGGGTCCTCTTGATTTATTATTGCATTTAATTCATCGTTTGGAAATTGATATTTATGATATTCCGATGGCTGAGTTAACCGCACAATATATTGATCATATTCATGCAATGAAAGAGCTAGAGTTAAATGAGGCCAGCGAATACCTTGTAATGGCAGCAACATTACTTGCGATTAAAAGTCGAATGCTCCTTCCGATTCACGAAGGTGAAATGGATGATGCTGAATTTGAAGTTGAAGGACCTGACCCTCGGGAAGAGCTTGTAACAAAATTAATAGAATATAAGAAATATAAAGAAGCTGCGAACGAATTAAAGGATTTAGAAGCTGAAAGAGCACAGGTTTTTACACGACCACCTAGTGATTTATCCGGATTTATGCCAGATGAACAGCTCGCACTTTTTGATATGAATGTCAATGTCTATGATATGTTAAGTGCGTTCCAAAAACTCCTTCGTAGAAAGCAGCTTAAAAAACCATTATCTACTAGAGTTGCTAGACAAGAGATATCTGTAAAAGATCAAATGATTGCTGTTGTGGATTCTTTAAAGTTAAGTGGGGGTAAATCTTACTTTTCCGAACTTTTCCCATACGAAGATAAATCAACGATTATTGTAACGTTTTTATCACTACTAGAGCTAATAAAACGCCATGTCGTTTTTGTAGAGCAAGAAAATAACTTCGAAGATTTAACTGTTATTTTACAAAAGGAGGATATTGGCGATGAACTTAAACAATTTGATGAGCAAGATTGAAGCACTTCTCTTCGTAGTTGGTGATGATGGCTTATCTTTAAAGCAACTATCCCAGTTATTAGAAGTTGATGAAATGGAAATTGAAGCCGCTCTAAGTGAGCTGGAAACAAATTATAATGAATCCGAAGAACGAGGAATCACATTAAAAACATTAGCTGGTACATACCAAATTACAACTAAACCTGAAATGGCAGATAGTATTAAGAAGTTAGTGGAAAATCCGAATAGCCATGTATTATCAACGGCATCTTTAGAAGTATTAGCAATTATCGCTTATAAGCAGCCTATTACGAGAACAGAAATTGAAGATTTACGAGGGGTTAAAAGTGAACGCCCGATCCAAACGCTCGTTTCCCGCGCGCTAATACAAGAAGTCGGAAGAGCGGAAGGTACAGGACGAGCAATACTTTATGGTACGACAAAAGAGTTTTTAAATTATTTTGGATTAAAAGATATAAAAGAACTCCCTCCATTACCTGAAGGCGATCAAGGGGATGAAAATGAAGAAACAGATTTATTTATGACGAAATTCCAAGAAGCTTTTAGTGAAGAGTAAAGTGAAAAAAGGAGTGGCTAGTTGAAAAAAATTGCAAAAATCTTTTTTGCCTTTCTTTGTTCCATCGTATTTTTTTTCTCGATTACAACTGCAGCAAATGCTTCGTATGCTGTAATTGATGCGGAAACAGGTAGATTATTGGAAGGAAGTAATGTCCATTCTAGAATGCCAATCGCTAGTTTAACAAAAATATGGACTGCATTGATTGCGATTGAAAATAGTCAACTAGATGATGAAGTGACCATTTCTCACCAAGCAGCTTTAAGTGAAGGGTCATCAGTATACTTAGAACCTGGTGAAAAAGTTACTGTGGAAACTTTATTGTATGGATTAATGTTACGTTCGGGGAACGATGCTGCATATGCGTTAGCTGAACATGCAGGAAGTTCCTTAGAAGGCTTTGTGGATTTAATGAATGAGAAAGCCTATCTTTACGGACTAAATGATACTTATTTTACAAATCCTTCTGGTTTACACAATGAATTACATCTTTCATCCGCGTATGATACGGCTCAAATGTTACGTATTGCTTTACAAAACGATAAATTTAAAAAAATCGCTTCGACGATTAATTATAAAAGTCCAACAAAAAATGGTGTCACTTGGCAAAACAAACACCGACTTTTACGTCAACAAGTCGATGCTGTTGCAGGAAAAACAGGTTATACAAAAGTGGCAGGAAGAACGTTAGCAACTTATTTTGAAAAAGATAATAAA
Source organism: Ureibacillus galli (assembly GCF_014836845.1). Taxonomy (GTDB): domain Bacteria; phylum Bacillota; class Bacilli; order Bacillales_A; family Planococcaceae; genus Ureibacillus; species Ureibacillus galli. Next base: position 247,813 of record NZ_JACSQA010000001.1, on the reverse strand, counting down.
AAGGTTATTGTCGTGACATTAAGTGAATCAAATGATTGGCAAGTACATACTTCGCTTGCAAACAAAATATTTTCTAACTATGACTATGTTACAATTGCGGATAAAGGAGAATACCAAGCGACAGAACAGAAAACAGTAGAGTTAAGTAAACCGATTACGCTATTACTTAATAAAGAAGAAGAAAAACAAATACAAAACGTGGTACACTTATCTAGAAAACAAGATAACTTTGGAATTTGGCATGTATTTTTAAATAATGAAAGTATTTATTCAACTAGGGTTAACATCAAATAAATCGTTTCGCACAGTACAATTTAGATGGTAATTCTTTAAGGACTGCAAATCGAGCAGTCTTATTTTTTGTGTTTAAGTATTAAGATTATTTTTAAAAGGTTAAAGTAATATTAATCTATAGTTCTTAAAATAGAAGCAATATTTTTGCTTGTTTGTACATTGCTCCTTTCGAAATAATCAAACTACTTTATATATAAGCTGTTTCTCTTTAATAATGAAACAGAATATGACATAATTTTCAACAGATTAAATGTGCAGACACGAATGAACGGGGTGGACAAATTGGAAAGATTACAGAAAGTGATTGCATATGCTGGCGTAGCATCAAGGCGAAAAGCAGAACAATTAATTTTAGAAGGAAAAGTAAAAGTAAACGGAAAAGTTGTGAAGGAGTTAGGGACGAAGGTATCAAGCTCTGACACAATCGAAGTAAACGGTATTAAACTTGAAAAAGAAGATAAGGTTTACTTCTTGTTGTATAAACCAAGAGGCGTTATATCAGCTGTAACAGACGATAAAGGCCGAAAAACGGTGACGGATATTTTCAAGAAACATGTACATCAACGTATTTTCCCTGTTGGACGTCTCGATTATGATACATCCGGCCTGCTTTTATTAACGAATGATGGAGAATTTGCTTACCAAATGACGCATCCAAAGTTTAAAATCGATAAAACTTATGTTGCTCGTGTAAAAGGAGTTCCTACTATCGAAGGTTTAAAGAAATTACAGCGCGGTATAAAGTTAGAGGATGGTAAAACGGCTCCGGCAAAGGTAAGTATGACTTCCTTTGATGAAAAAGCTGGGAAAGCGATATGTGAAATTACGATCCATGAAGGGCGTAACCGCCAAGTACGTCGTATGTTCGAAGCGATTGGCACACCAGTTGTGAAATTAAAACGCGAACGATTTGCCTTTTTAGATTTAGCTGGATTAAATCCTGGTGAATATCGAGAATTATCAAAACATGAAGTGAAATTACTTCGAGTTTTAGCAGAAACAGGAAAAATTGACTAACCCTGGAGTAAAAGTTTCATAAATCAGTCAAAATCAAAAGATTATGCAAAAATGAAGTTTGCTATAATAAAGAAGATTGTATAGTTTTCGGGGGAGGAACCTGTAAATGGATAAAAAACAAAAACGTTCGATATTTCGTGGTGTTATCCTCGTTGTTCTTTTAGCTGCAATCGTCTATACAGTTTATAGCACGGCAACTAAGGATAAGGTAGAGGTTTTACAAGTTGGGGATAAAGCACCCGATTTTGAACTTGTTGATTTATATAATGGTGATTTAAAACATCGACTTTCAGACTATGAAGGCAAAGGAGTCTTCTTAAATTTCTGGGGAACTTGGTGTAAGCCATGTAAGAAAGAAATGCCTGCTATGTCTAATCAATATGCCATTTATAAAGAACAGGGCGTCGAAGTATTAGCAGTAAACATTGCCCAAACTGAATTTGAAGTGAAAAATTTCATCGAAAGTTTAGATGTACACTTTCCAGTTGCAATTGATCCTACAAAAAGTGTAATGACGGCTTACAATGTTGATCTCTTGCCAGCCACAATCTTAATTAACCCAGAAGGTAAAGTTGAGAAAATTATCACTGGTGAAATGAACGAACAACAAATCGCTTCCTATATGGAATCAATTAAGCCAGAACAGGAGTAGTTCGAATGGGAAAAATAATATGTGCTTGTGGTCATGAAAATCCAGAAGGTACTTTGCTTTGTGAAAAGTGTGGCCAACCTTTAACAGAAGAAGGTAAAAAAAGTAAAATTCTAAATATGCGATATGATGGCATTGCGATTCGATCTAAAACGCGAAATAAATCAATCGTTGATAAAATTTGGAATTTCTTTTCGAGTGTAAAAGTAGGTGTAACATTAATTATTATTAACCTCGTTGCTGCTTCAATTGGAACGATTTTTCCACAGGAATTTTATGTTAGCGTTTCAACAGAGGAGCAAAAGGCGGCTTACTATGAAGAAACTTACGGTTCCCTTGGAAAGCTGTATTATGAATTAGGATTATCAAATGTTTATAGTTCATGGTGGTTCCAAATTTTAGTCGGAATGTTAGCGATTTCGATAATTGTTGCGAGTATCGATAGAGGTTTACCGTTACATCGCTCTTTAAAAAATCAGCGTGTTAAAAGACATACTAGTTTTATGAAACGACAACGTATTGTTGCGGAAGGTCCAGTTACAGAAGGTGACCCATCTAAAACATTAAATTTAATTGAAGAAAAAATGAAAGCGTTAAAATATAAAGTTCGCCGAGATGGCAACGCGCTTTTAGCTGAACGCGGTCGTTTTGCCCGTTACGGCCCTTACATAAACCATGTTGGTTTGATCATATTCTTATTTGGTGTGATGCTTCGACTTGTACCTGGTTTTTATGTGGATGAATCCATGTGGATTCGCGAAGGAGAAACTCGGGCAGTTCCAGGAATGGATGGTTACTTTATTGAAAATGAAGATTTCATCTTAGAAATGCACGATAATGAAAAGACAGAAAACCAAGAGTTGCAAGGCGTTAATGTCGTAGCAAAAAACTATCAAACTGATGTGAAATTATATAAACAGTCTGAAGATGCAGTTCCGGGTCAAGCTGATAACTTAGAATTAGTGGAAGACTACTCTATACGAGTAAATCATCCATTACAACATGAAGGATTTTCCTTCTATCAAATGGATTTCCGTTTAAATGAACTGAAAACGATGAAGTTTGAGTTAACGAAAAAAGAGACAGGTGAATCTTTAGGTGAAGTTAGTATTGATCTAACAAATCCGCAAAAAGAATATGTTCTCAATGATCAAACTAAAGTTGAATTATTAGGTTTCTATCCTGATTTCTCAGGATTTGAAAATGGGGAACCGCAAACAAAGACACCGGACCCAAATAATCCTGCATTTATTTTTAAAATGGTAACACCTGAAAAACCAGAAGGGGAAGTAAGCTTTGTAGCGATTCAGCAAACAATTGAACCAAATGGTGATAACACGTATAAAATGGAATTCCAAAGTGTTGAAATGAGAGACATGTCCGGTTTAACTGTACACAAAGATAGCACGATTCCGATTTTAGCAATTGGAGGCGTTATTTTTATGTTAGGTGTAGCCATTGGTTCATATTGGAATCACCGTCGTGTGTGGGTGGAACAATTGGAAGATGGAACAATTCGCCTTGCAGCCCATACAAACAAAAACTGGTTTAGTATAAAGAAAGATTTAAATGCTTTATCAGAATTTGCCCACTTACCTCGATACATTGATCAAGGAGAAGAGGATAAAGAAGCTGATGGTGAAGGAAAAGAAAAGGAAGGTGACAGCACTTTATGAGTTTAATTGACATAAGTGGAAATCTGTTATTTGTTGCATTTATTGCATATTTAGTCGGAACATTTTTCTTCGGTGGAGCAATAAAAAGTTCAAAACCGGATGGAGCCGCAAAACGTGCTGATAAATGGGGCAAATTAGCGATTATCATAACAATTATTGGCTTTATAGCTCACTTAAGTTACTTTATTACGCGATGGATTTATACAGGACATGCTCCTGTAAGTAACATGTTTGAATTTACAACGGCATTTGGTATGTTTATCATTGCTGCATTTATTCTAATTTACTATATGTATCGTTTAACAGCTCTTGGGCTTGTGGCATTACCGATTGCGTTATTAATCATTGGTTATGCGGCGATGTTCCCGAATGATGTGGATCCGTTAGTACCATCATTACAAAGTTATTGGTTAACAATCCACGTTATTACAGCTGCTCTTGGCCAGTCCGTTTTAGCAATTAGTGCGGTTGCTGGATTATTATACTTATTAAAAGATACGGATCCAAATGCAAAAACTAAAGGACGATTTTGGTTAGAAGCAGTTCTATACTTTATGGTTTTAGTGATTGGGTTTATTTTGGCGACAGTTACTTTCAGAGTTATTGGTTATGAAGCTGATTTTACTTATGTAGATAAAGAAGGTATGAACCAAGAAATCACATACAACATGCCAGCAGTTTTCGGTATGAATGAATATGTGTTATTAACGGATGACGTTTTGGAACCGTTTGTTGAAACAGCGCCAGTTATAAATGCGCAAAAATTAACAACTGTATTTTGGTCATTCATCTTTGGAACGATTCTTTATATACTAATCCGTTTAATTACTCGTCGCAGTATTTTAAGTATGCTTCATCCGTTAGTTAAAAAGGTGAATTTAAATTTATTGGATGAAATTGGCTATCGTTCCGTATTAATTGGTTTCCCGATATTCAGTTTAGGTGCTCTAGTATTTGCCATGATTTGGGCTCAAGAAGCTTGGGGCCGTTTCTGGGGATGGGATCCAAAAGAAGTATGGGCACTTATTACTTGGTTATTCTATGCAGCATACTTACATTTACGTTTATCAAAAGGTTGGGAAGGTAATAAATCTGCTTGGCTTGCATGTATTGGCTTTGCCATTATTCTTTTCAACTTAATAGTTGTAAACTTAGTTATTGCAGGTTTACATTCTTACGCTTAAAAGTAAGTTAATGGATGAAAGTTCTTCTCATTAATGGGAAGAACTTTCTTTATAGAACCAAGTTTTTCAAATTATCATACAATTTTTCTCTAATCTATTTTCAAAAATCTCACAAAACGACATAACTGTGGAAGTTTTGTTATATCTCCTTTAAATTTTTAAAATGAAAATGTACAATAGTAAAGAGAAAGAATGAGAGGGGTAAAACCTATGTCTGAAAATATTTCTGTATTAGTAGTAGATGATGAAGATCGTATTCGACGTTTGTTAAAAATGTATTTAGAACGTGAAGGGTATGAAGTAGATGAAGCTGAAAATGGTGAAATCGCCCTTACAATGGCTTTAGAGAAAGATTATCATTGTATACTATTGGACATTATGATGCCTGAAAAAGATGGACTACAAGTATGTTCAGAATTACGCGAAAAGAAAACAACTCCGATTATATTATTAACTGCTAAAGGGGAAGAAGCCAACAGAGTACAAGGTTTCGAGCTAGGAGCAGATGATTATATTGTAAAACCATTTAGTCCACGTGAAGTAGTTTTACGTGTTAAAGCAATTTTACGTCGCTCATCTGTGTTTTCACCCGTTTCAAGTCCGTCTACTTCAAAGGATTTAGTGGTTTTCCCACATTTAACAATCGACCATGATGCACATCGTGTCACTGCCGATGGTACGGAAGTAAACTTAACACCAAAAGAATATGAGTTATTATATTTTTTAGCTAAATCTCCAGATAAAGTATTTGACCGGGAACAATTATTAAAAGAAGTGTGGCATTACGATTTCTTCGGCGATTTACGTACAGTAGATACCCATGTGAAACGTTTACGCGAAAAACTAAATCGAGTTTCGGAGAATGCAGCGAAAATGATTGTAACGGTTTGGGGCGTAGGTTATAAATTTGAGGTAATCAATGATTAAAATATGGAGAAGTATTGTCGGGAAGCTATGGATTACCATATTGCTTCTCGTTTCATTTGTATTGTTCGTATTTACGGTTTTAATGTTGGAGTTTTTAGAAGATTATCATCGGGAACAAGCAGAAAAATCGTTAAGTCAGACAGCCTCTACAATTGCTAGTATCGTTGATAATTACGATTTAGAACAGTTAACTGATGAAATTATTGAGGAAATGTTAACTGAAGATACAAACGCCTTTCTTGCTTCAAATGAAAGGGAAGTCGTTTCGTCCTTTCAGACAGCGATAAATGAAGAAGTAATTCAGAATAGTATTATTAAAAATAAAGCCTTTGAAAAAATTTACGAATCGGATGAGCCAATCATCGATGAAATGATCTTACCTTCCCAAACCGATGACGGGAAAATGGAAACTTATGTTGTGTTAAGTTATCCATTAAAAAGTGATAATAAAGTGCATGGCGCAATTTTCATTTACCAAAATCCAAAGGCATTACATGAAACATCCCAGGAAACGACGAAGATAGTTTTCTTATCTGCTTTTATCGCCTTTGTTTTAACAACGTTCTTTGCCTTCTTCCTGTCATCACGGATTACTTGGCCATTACGTAAAATGCGAGAACATGCTTTTGAATTAGCAAAGGGAAGATTCGATGAAACGTTGCCTACTACCCAAAATGATGAAATCGGTCAATTAGCCGTTGCCTTTAATCAAATGGGAAGACAATTAAAACATCATTTAGAAGTCATCAACCAAGAAAAAGAGCAGCTAGCAAGCGTACTAACTTCGATGACAGATAGTGTCATTACGTTTAACCGGGATCGTACTATCTTATTAAGTAATCCGCCTGCAGATAAATTACTTCAAAAATGGTTTATTGGGAAAAAAGGACAAAATGACAGTCCTATTCCGAAAGAAGTTTTTGAAATGTTAGATCATGTATTAAATTTCGAAGATAAACTGGAAGAAGATCTTGAAATAGGTGGATCCTATTATCGAATTACGATTAGTCCATTAAAAAATAGCGAACTATCCATTCGAGGGGCTATTGCGGTTATTCGTGACATGACTGAGCAATCTCGTCTAGAAAAATTACGTTCCGATTTCATTGCGAATGTATCCCATGAACTACGAACACCAATTGCAATGTTGCAAGGGTACTCTGAAGCATTATTAGATGATGTAGTGTCCGATGAAGAAGAACGCAGTGAAATGACTCGAATTATTTATGATGAATCCCAAAGGATGGGTCGTTTAGTAAATGACTTACTAGATTTAGCCCGCATGGAATCGGGTTACACAAATTTATATAAAGATGATGTTCCAGTCGTCCAAGTAATCGAAAGAATAACGCAAAAGTTTACACAAGTGGCTAAGGAAAGACAAGTTCATCTTCAATTTAACACGGAGCTATCAGAGGATGTTCAAATTAGTATGGATGAAGACCGAATCGAACAGGTATTAACGAATTTAATTGATAATGCGATTCGCCATACTTCTAAACAGGGAAGAGTAACAGTGTCCCTTACGCAAGAATTATCCTATGCAAAAATCCAAGTGTCTGATACAGGAGAAGGTATTCCACAAGATGATTTACCATATGTTTTTGAACGATTTTATAAAGCTGACAAAGCTCGTACCCGCTCGAAAGGTGGTACAGGATTAGGTCTTGCCATTGCAAAAAACATTGTAGAAGCGCATAAAGGAAATATTCATGTAGACAGTGTTGTTGGAGAAGGTACAACATTCACATTCTATTTACCATTATAAGAAGAATAGTGATAGTAGCTAGAAATCGTTGTTACAGCGTTTTCTAGCTTTTTTATTGGCAAACCTTCTTTAAGACTTGCGATAAGGTAGTAAAAGCTTCATTCACCAATATCCTAAAAAAAATAACACAATTTTAATTGAAGAAGTTTTTTTCGAATGAAATTTACATAAGATAAAAGAAAAGTCATCTAAATTTAAAAGAGGTTGTGTGGAAAAGGGGGAGACTTTTAAATGAGTTATGTTCTTGGATTATTTCAAGAGATTATAGATGAGTGTACGAATGTTCAGTACGAAATCCAAAAGCTTGAGTCTCAAGAGACAGATTTAAAAATAAAAAGGCAAGTTTTACAAAAGGTAGTTAGTATCTCCATTAATGAGTCGGATATCCAATATTTTACTTCAGAAATTCAAAAGATAACTGATGAACAGAACAAAGTATTGCAAGAAAAAGAGAAACAACAAATGCTTCATAGAGATTTATTAAGAAGAATTAATGCAATCGAAATGGTCGTAAAACAATTAGAACAAAAATCATAGCCCAATTTACTTCTTTATATATCACACCAAAGAAAGACAAGAATTGAATTCATTAATGAAATAAATAACTTACGGGTTTTAATTAGAAATGGACAGAGGGATGAAAGGGATTAGTTTTAGATGAAAATTAATATTTTGAAAAATTAAAGTCGTACTTACTATAAGTGGCGACTTTTTATTTTTAAACTGTACCATTATATGTAAAAACGTTAAAATAAAGGTTGTCCTTAAAGTATTTTTTGTGTACTTTATGGACAATCTTCTCAACAATTATATGTATATCATTAGAAAGTCTATTTATAATGAAAATGAGTAAGAAGAAATATTATGAATGAATGAAACTTTTCTATGTTGTATACGACAAATTAATAGGAACGGAGGGCTGATATTTTGAAAGAGTCCATATTCCATCGTTTGTATGAATTGTACCATCAAGATGTCTTTCAATTTTTAATCTACTTAGTTAAAAATCGAACAGTTGCAGAAGATTTATCCCATGAAGTATATGTAAGAGTATTAAAATCCTATGATCGATTTGAAGGTAGGAGCTCTGAGAAAACATGGCTATTTGCTATTGCGAAAAACGTAGCCATCGATTATTTTAGGAAAAATACTGTTCAATCTTCCCATACTTTCAATACATTTAATTGGGAAACAGAACAGTTAGTATCACCAACTAAATCTCCTGAAAGTTTCACTGAGCTTAATGACGATATGAGGCATTTATTAATAGCGTTAGAAAAATGTACTGGTGATCAAAAAATGGTCATCATTATGAGATATTTTCAAGAACTATCCATTACCGAGACGGCAGAAGTTTTAAATTGGACGGAAGGGAAAGTAAAAACGACACAGCATCGAGCAATTAAACAACTCCGTGAATTTTTAACAACGTCTAAAAAGGAGGCGAATCAACATGACTCATGATCAATGGGATGACGACAAAATCGAAAATTTATTATCTAATGCACCGAAAATTCATGATCAACGTTCAAAGGATGAAATCTTTCAACGATTAAAGGAAGATGGTCTCTTTGATGAGGAGCCTTTAAAGAAAAATAGGAAACGATTTAATTGGGTTCCGGTTGCTATTTCAATAGCCGCAGTTTGTTTAATCGCTATTATACTTCCTTCAATGATGAGCCAGCAAACTTCCCAAGAAACAAGTGTTATGGATCGTTCAGATGAATCAAAAGAGGCCACAGAAAAATTCGTGACTGAATCTTCATCTGACCAAGAAATGAATATATTAGGAAGTGAAGGAGCTGACCTCCGTACAGCAGTATATCCTGATCAAATAGAAGGAAATACGATATTTAAATTAGGGTTAGCAAGTGTTGCAGCAGATAGTATCCCTGTAACTGTTTTAATTCCAAACGAAAGAATTCAAGCCGATTTTGGAGATGTACAACCGACTGGGGTTGAACTGTATCATAAATACGCAGCATTGTTCAATGAAGAGGCGATTGGTTTTGAAAATTATCATCCTTATATAGGTGAAATTTCTGAACAGGACAATCAAGTGCTTCATACTTTACCTAATGATCAACAATATGATTTAGGAACTGGTTCACTTACAACATATACAGCGTCATTAATAGATACATTTGGAGATCGTTATGATGAAGTTGTTCAATTAGACGAAAATGGTTCACCCTTTATATTTAGTGAAGTAGGCGAAGCGACACCGATTCAACTAAATGGTGAATCAACGCAATATAATTATTTTCAATACACACAACCAGATGGGCAAAGCTATTTAGTGCCCAATTTTAGAGCTTATTATACAACGGTGGAAGAAGCGATTCTTGCAATGAAAGAAAATACAAATGACATTTACCAATCGGTAATACTTCCAAATGTTAATTATGAAGTAACGGTGGAAAAAGATGTTGTGACGGTTACATTTAAAGAACAAATAGATTTAATGACTCTTGATCAGCAACAAGCGATGAAAATGATTGAAGGAATTTTATTAACTGCAGCAAGTTTTAACATGGGTGTACAATTTAAAAATGTTACTCCAACCGAATGGCAAGGTTTTGATTTTGCTACAACATTACCAATTCCAGTTGGTGCAAACGAAATTCCATATTCAACGGTTTTTCAATAATAGCGTTGGGAAATAGGAAAGAAAAGGAATTGTTTTTTCCTATTGAACCATCTTTACAATATTTCAGTTTCGAGATATAATGTTAAAAAATAATATTTGATTCATCTTCGGGGCAGGGTGAAATTCCCGATCGGCGGTATTAGAGACTGCATTCTCTTCAAAATGGAGGGATTGCTAATAGTTTCTTAAGCCCGCGAGCTCTATTGAGCAGGATTTGGTGTGATTCCAAAGCCGACAGTATAGTCTGGATGGGAGAAGGTGAAGGTACGGTCTCGAGTATTCGTCTGTGGATAGGAAACTGTATGTGAAAGTATCGTTTATACGTTTTCGTATGGACTTTACTTTTATTAAGCGTATCCTTTTAAAGTACGCTTGTTTTCGCATACGAATTTTCTTATTTTTAATGTGCCTTTTTCTCCCTTATGCATTTTTGCATAAGGGATTTTTCATGGAGAAGACGATATTGGTGAAGACTGTCCTTTCTTCTTGCGGGTTGAATCAGCAAAGAGGAGAGAAAGTAAATGAAAAATCAAAAACTTAAGTTACGATCTTTTGTAACGATTGCGATGTTAAGTAGTATATCTTTTATTCTAATGTTAATTAACTTCCCGTTACCGGGATTCCCGGTATTTTTACAAATTGATTTTAGTGATACACCAGCTCTAATCGCAGCGATTACAATGGGGCCGTTAGCTGGAATATTAGTAGAACTATTTAAAAATGTGTTAGATTGGATTTTCTCAGGTACACCAACAGGGGTTCCGGTAGGTCATATAGCTAACTTTGTTACAGGTATTTTATTTATTTTACCTGTCTACTATTTTTATAAGAAGATACCTAAACTAGAAGGGTTAATCTTCGGTTTGGTTGCTGGTACGGTTATTATGTCAGTAGGAATGAGTCTATTAAACTATGTAGCCTTTTTACCAATGTACTCTCACTTCCTTGGATGGGGTACTTTTGATATAAAAGAAACAATTGTGTTAGGTATCTTACCATTTAACTTTATTAAAGGGATTATGCTCATGATTGTCACGGTCTTACTTTTCCGTACAATGAAAGTTTGGATTGAAAATCAACGAGCGTAATATTTACTATAAAGAAAAGCTGTTCATTTATGTCATAAAAAATGACGATAATGAACAGCTTTTTCTTTTTATAAAGTGAAAACAATCAGTTGTTAGCTTATTTTGCATAAAAAACCCAACGTGAAAACGTTGGGTTTTTTATGTTTCTATGTCATAAACCCTTGGTAATACTGGGGTATTGTTTCATCTAATAATGTGATAAAAAAAATCTAAATTTTATATGTTATTTTTTCTAACATGGTATTGCTATTATAAATGACATAGTTTAAAATAATGCTATGAAAGGGAGGAGATGTCGATGAGTCGAGAGTTTCGAAGAGCAATGCCGTTACTCCCTATTAGCATGGTTATGCAATTAACGGAGTTAACTGCAAGACAAATTCGATATTATGAGGAACATAAATTAATTGAGCCAGCTAGATCTGAGGGCAATCGTAGGATGTTTTCATTAGATGATGTAGATGCATTATTAGAAATTCGTGAACTTCTCGATCAAGGAATTAACATGGCCGGAATTAAAAAAGTTTTTGATATGAGAAAAACCAACAATGTAAAATCTTCTAACAAATTATCTATTTCAGACGCAGAACTTCGTGCCATTTTACGTGAGGAAATGCAACAGGCACAAATAATGCAAAAGGCGTCATTAAGGCAAGGGGATTTATCTCGTTTTTTTCAAGTGAAAGGCGAGTAAATTATATTTTATTAATTTAAAATTTTAGGAGTGTGGAAAAATGGCTAAGTACACGAAAGAAGACATTAAACAAATTGTGAAAGATAAAGGCGTAAAATATATTCGCCTACAATTTACAGACATTTTAGGTACGATTAAAAACGTAGAAATTCCTTTAAGCCAGTTGGATAAGGCTTTAGATAATAAAATGATGTTTGACGGATCTTCCATTGAAGGGTTCGTACGTATCGAAGAATCGGATATGTACTTACAACCGGATTTAGATACTTTTGTTATCTTCCCTTGGACAGCGGAAAAGGGGAAAGTAGCGAGACTGATTTGCGATATTGTAAATCCAGATGGTACACCATTTGCTGGAGACCCACGATCAAATTTAAAACGTGTGTTAGGTAACATGGAAGAGCTAGGTTTCACAAGTTTTAACTTAGGACCTGAGCCAGAATTTTTCTTATTTAAATTGAATGAAAAGGGTGAACCAACATTAGAATTAAATGACGATGGGGGTTACTTTGACTTAGCACCAACGGATCTTGGTGAAAACTGCCGACGTGATATCGTATTAGAATTGGAAGAAATGGGCTTTGAAATTGAAGCTTCTCACCACGAGGTAGCTCCTGGACAACACGAAATTGATTTTAAATATGCAAATGCTATAGAAGCATGTGATAATATTCAAACTTTCAAATTAGTAGTTAAAACAATAGCTCGTAAACATGGTTTACATGCGACATTTATGCCAAAACCATTATTCGGTGTAAACGGTTCTGGTATGCACTCGAACTTATCATTATTCAAAGGAAACCAAAATGTGTTTTGGGATGAAAATGCAGAGTTAGAGCTATCTGATACTGCCCGTGCATTTATGGCAGGGATTATGAAACATGCGAAAGCATTTACAGCAGTAACAAACCCATTAGTTAACTCTTATAAACGCTTAGTGCCAGGATATGAAGCACCATGCTATATCGCTTGGTCTGCACGCAACCGTTCACCATTAATTCGTATTCCGGCATCTCGTGGATTATCTACTCGTGTTGAATTACGTTCAGTTGACCCAGCTGCAAACCCATACTTAGCGTTAGCGGTACTTTTAGAAGCTGGTTTAGATGGAATTCGTAACGGTTTAACGCCACCACCTGCGGTAGATCGTAATATTTACGTGATGAACGCTTCAGAATTAAAAGAAAATGGTATTGAAAGTTTACCGGGATCACTATTAGAAGCTTTAAAAGAATTAGAACAAGATGAAGTGATTAAAGGTGCTTTAGGTGAACACATTTATTCGAACTTTAAAGAAGCGAAAGAAATTGAATATGATATGTTCCGTACAGTTGTACATCCTTGGGAACGCGATCAATACTTAAAAATGTATTAATTTACCGTTATAAACGCCCCATTACTGTACTCCAACTTTTTTGGAGTGTCAGTTGAATGGGGTTTTTTTATATTTTTGAACTTTACATGATATTTAATAAAGTTCATATACTAATGATAATTATGCATCATAAGGAGAGTTATTGATTGAAAAAAAGATTATTTTCTACTGTTTTAACGGGAGTTATTGTCATTGTTCTGTTCATTACAATTTATTCAAATATGGCCGAATCGAAAGGTACTACATTAACCATTGATCAGGCAATTCAATCGAATTTGTTGCAGGAACTTCCAAGTGATGAGGAAGGGTCCGGAAGAGAAAATCCTGCTATTTCTTATCGAATCATTGAAGAACCAGTTATGGGCGATACTGAGGGAGAAGAAGGACATGCCCATAATCATGACGACAATGATACCCATGAAGAGGAAAGTATACAACCAGAAGTTCGGACGATGAATAAGAAAGCGCCTGATTTTGAATTGAAAACATTATCTGGTGAAACAGTGAAACTTTCAAATTTAAAAGGAAAAAAAGTATTTATTAACTTTTGGGCAACGTGGTGTCCTCCATGTGTTGAAGAAATGCCTACAATCCAACAATTTTATGAAAAGTATGCTAAAGAACATAATGTAGAAATTTTATCCGTTAATGCTACAGATTTAGAAACGAACAAAGAAAAAGTGAAACAATTTGCAGACAAGCATGGAATTACCTTTCCAATTCTATTAGATGAAGACGGGAATGCATCTATTGCTTATGAAGTTCTTACAATTCCAACAAGTATTATTGTGAATGAAGAAGGGGTAGTTGTTGAACAAATTATTGGACCGGTTACCGAAGAACTATTATTAGAAAAATTAGGTAAGTAAATGTAAAAGGACTTCTTTATGCAATGATGCATAGAGAAGTCCTAAATACTTTAACCCATAATATTGTAGCCAGAATCAACGTAAATCGTTTCTCCTGTAACTCCGCGTGACAAGTTACTTAACATAACTAAAGTCATATCTGCTACTTCTTCTTGGTTTGTATTACGTTTTAATGGTGATAGTTCTTCGATTTTGTGTAATGCTGTGTTAAAGCTAGGAACACCTTTCGCAGCTAATGTACGGATTGCACCTGCAGAAATTGCGTTTACACGGATACCTTGGGAACCAAGATCTGACGCAAGATATTTCATTGCTGATTCCAATGCAGCTTTTGCCACACCCATTACGTTATATCCTTCAAGAACACGTTGTCCACCTAAATAACTCATTGTGACAATAGAAGCACCTTCTGTCATATATGGTAGGGCAGCTTTTGCAACGGCGATTAGCGAATAAGCACTTGTATCTTGAGCAAAGGCATAACCTTCACGAGTCGTTTCAACAAAACGATTTTTTAAATCTTCTGCATGGGCAAAAGCAACGGAATGGACAATTCCGTGAATTACACCAAATTCTTCGCCAATTTGAGTAAATGCTTTTGATATGCTCTCATCACTGTTTACATCACATTCAATAACGGCCGTTTTATATTCTGCATAATCAGCTAAAACTTTTTCAATTTTTCCTTTTGAACGTTCTTTTCGGTAAGTGAAAATAACGTTTGCGCCAACTTCTAAAAGTTTCTTTGCGATTCCCCAAGCGATACTACGCTCGTTTGCAACACCCATTACGACAATATTTTTGTCTTTTAATTGTAAAATATCCATCCAATGTACCCCTTTATCGATAATGTTATATCAGTTATTAGTACCAACTACTAATTTCAGTTTAACAGTTCTACAATGAAATATCAATGCTATTTGAGTAACTTGCATAACAAAATAGTTGACTACTATTTTGTTATGCAATATAGTTATTAGTGAAGGTATCTTGCAAAGCCAAATAGTGAGGTGAGAATTAGGTTGTCCATAAGAAGTCAGTTGCTAAAAGGTATTTTAGATGGTTGTGTTTTATCGGTTATCGAAAAAGAAGAAGTATACGGCTATGAATTGTCTCAAAAACTTCAACAGCTTGGTTTAAAAGATATCAGTGAAGGTACCATTTATCCAGTATTATTACGTTTGCAAAAAAGTCAGTGGATTAATGGAAAAATGCGTCCTTCCGATGCTGGTCCGAATCGGAAATATTATTCTTTGACCGATGAAGGGAAGAAGGCTCTAGAATCTATACGTGAGGAATGGGAGCTATTAAGTAGACCAATTACTAATATATTAAGAGGTGAAGAGAATGACATTAACAGTTAAGAAAATGGTGAAACAAAATAATGAAAAACGCAATTTATTAACACCTGAAAATAAAACATATTATGAAAATATGCTTTTATACATTCGAACAAATGCATTCAAAGATGAAAAGGCAACAGAAGAAGTGTTGCTAGAAATGTTAGATCACTTACTAGAGGCACAAAAAGAGGGGAAAAGGGCAGAGGAAGTGTTTGGAAAGGCGCCTCAACAGTTAGCTCAAGATATTATCGAATCTCTTCCAAATGAATCCGTAAAAAAAGTGATGGGGTTTAGTTTGGAAATAATATTAACATTATTTGGTTGGTATTTAGTTGCATGGGGAGCTCCGGATTTAATTCTAAAGGAAGGTTCTACAATTTATTTGGGTACGGCGTCAGTCTCTATCGTTCTAATTGTCGGAAGCTTAGTCGGTCTCATTTATTTTATATTTGCCGTATTAAAAAAGAGTGCATTTACGAACAAGAAGAAGAAAAACAAAGTTACTTGGGGTCTTGGAATAATATTTGGTTTAGTTTGGGCAGGCGTTATACTTTTAAATATTTTTGTTAAACCTTTTGGTCCAGCTATTCACATTAATTATTATACTGCCTTTGGATTAGGCTGTTTCTTGTTATTAGCATCTTATTTATTTAAAAAGTCTCGTGAGGCAAAGTAAAAAAGGTAGGTAAAGGTGAACCCTTTACCTACCTTTTTAAATAAAATATTATTCGTATTTTAAAGGATCGCCCTCAAATGATTCGTCCGCCACTTTAATAGAATCTGTCGGACAGCCTTCAAATGCATCTTGCATATCCTCTAGTAGATCTTCTGGTACTTCAGCTGTACCCATGTTATCATCTAAAATAACGAAGGCAATTCCTTCATCATCATAATCATAAATATCTGGGGCTGCAGCACCACAAGCGCCACAAGCAATACATGTATCTTTATCAACAATTGTATATTTTGGCATAGTATTCTCTCCTTTTTAACGTGCGCTCCAATCAAGCTTCTTTTCTATTCTAAAACTGTTTAATCGACTTTTCAACATAATACTACGAAATGGAGGGGTTGATTTTTGATTTTCGAACAAATTCTTTTACAAATTTTCCACAATTTCAATCAAGAACGAACGATTTCCGCACCTTTCCATTTACTTAAAGGAAAACGTTCAGGTCAAACAATACAAGATGTGGGAATTTACCATTTACATAAGTTCTTCAGTATTTTACCAAAATTATCAAGGCAGCATTATAACGACATACTAAACTCATTAATCGAACAGCAATATATTAAAGTATTTGATGAAGGAAGCTACCTACTGACAGAAAGAGCAAAAGAAGTAGCAAAAATTGGTGAAGGTTACTTTTTTAATGGGTGGTATTACAGAGGAAATGAACATATTTTTTTTGCTAGACTTTCTTTGATTGTGCAATCCTTATCTCACCAAGGAGAGAATCAAATGTCTTTTAGTCCTATTCAAAAGGACGAACAAATTCAACAATGGGTTCGACAGTTTTTAGTTGTGAACAATTATAAGGAAGGCCATTTACAACAAAAATTATTCGAGGAAATGGTATCTAGTCTTGAAAGTTCGAATTTAGAAGAACGGGCTAAAACAATTGTGATAAATCGTTTGGCGGGTTTTCAAACAGCGGGTTTAACTTGGCAGCAAATTAGCTATCAAGAAAAACTTACTGAAATGGATGTTCAATTAATTTATATTTCTACTTTACATAGTTGGATTACGCATATTTTAAACCATTCGGAGAAATACGTATTATTACATCAGCTGGCAAAAGACATTCGAGTTATCATTCCATTAAGCGGGTCAGCATATCAAACAGCTGAACTATTTCGTAAAGGGTATTCAATGGAAGAGATTAGTCATATTCGCCGATTAAAGATTAGCACAATTGAAGACCATATCGTTGAAATTGCCATGAATGACCCCGAATTTTCCATCGAACAATTTATTTCGACAGAAGATGTTAAAAAAGTAATGATGGCAGTCGATGATTATAATACAAGAAAACTAAAGATTTTACATGAGGTCGTCCCTCATTTATCCTATTTTCAAATACGACTTGTATTAGCGAGGGGGGAAGAAGTTGGAACTTGAGAAAGTTTTAGAACAACATTTTGGCTATACATCCTTTCGCCCGGGTCAAAAAGAAGTAATCGAACAAATAGTAAATGGTAAAGATGTCATTGCCCTTTTGCCAACGGGTATGGGGAAATCTTTATGCTATCAGCTTCCAGGCTATATTTTTAATAAGCCGGTATTAATTATTTCTCCATTATTATCGTTAATGCAAGATCAAGTGGATCAAATTAAACAATTGAAGGAAAAAAGGGTAGTGGCCTTAAATTCCTTTTTAAACGCCAGTCAGAAAAAAGGAACAATCCAACATTTACATCAATATCGGTTTATTTTTATTTCACCTGAGATGTTACTTCAACAGCAAGTTCAACAGAAGTTAATTTCAATGGAATTATCATTGATTGTTGTAGATGAAGCCCATTGTATTTCCCAATGGGGATTTGATTTTAGACCGGATTATTTAAGAATTGGTGAAGTAACGGCTAAAGGAAATCGGCCACCGATTTTAGCTTTATCCGCAACCGCTACAAATAAAGTGCTTGGTGATATTGAATTCTATTTAAAGATGAATAATCCATATACATTTATTCATTCTGTTGATCGACCAAATATCCATATAGGTAGAAAGATGTTTCAAAATAGAGAAGAGAAATTGGATTGGATATTGGAGCATGTAATCGAAACTGAGGGACCCGGAATTATTTACACCCAGTCTAGATCAAAAACAGAGAGTATAAGTGAACGATTACTTCAAATGGGAATCTCAACAGCTGCCTATCATGGTGGAAAAGATCCATTAGATCGACAATTCATTCAACAGCAATTTATCGATGGTTCGTTAGAGTGGATTGTTGCGACGAATGCTTTCGGCATGGGCGTACATAAACAAAATGTTCGGCAAATTATTCATGAGTCAATCCCATCGAATGTTGCCAATTATATGCAAGAAATAGGAAGAGCTGGACGGGATGGTAGGGATGCACTCGCAATGCTTCTTTTTGCGGATGGAGATGATGAGTTTGCGAAATTTGTCGGTATGGATGATTTTCCAAATGAAGTGCACGTAGATCTTTATATTGAGTATCGTAGAAAAGATGAATTACCATCAACAATGATTCAAAATGGAGAAATTTCCGAAACAGCTTATCGAGTATTAGATTATTGGATGCATCAGTTTCATCCGAATGAAGTAAAACAACAATTGTATGCTATGAAAAACGATAAAATGAAAGCTGTTGAAGAAGTGCTACAATTAATTCAAACAAAAAGTTGTATGAGGGAAAAGCTTGTTCATTATTTTGGACAAACTTTAATGGAAAAACCATCTAATTGCTGTGAATGTTGTGGTTTAGAATATAAAGATATTATTCGTAAAAGGGAACAATCCGATTACAAGGAACCAACTGTTTCTTGGAGAAGAAGGCTTGAAAATATCCTATTAGGTTTTTCGTAAATATATGTTAAAAATATCGATTTGTCGACAAAAATCTATTAAAATATTCTCCCCGATTATTTACATTTTAAAGAAATTTCGTCATAATTAGAGAAAGATAGTTTTGGAGGTGGCACTTATGAGTAATGAAGATTACAGAGAAAAAATCGAAGAGCATCGTCAAACAATCGAAATGGAAGAAAAAAAATCTAGAATGTCACGATCTAATCGAAATAAGATAAAGAATAAAAGAAAATTTTCATTAATGAATGTACTAGTTATATTACTACTGGGGATACCGTTGTTGTTACTCATATATGTATCTGCTTTTTATGATCCAGGCAAACATGAAGTAGCAGAGGTAGAAAAAAATAATGATACGATTGTAGAGTTTCAAACAAACAATACAGTATCTGCAAGTGCGAAAGAAAAAGAACCGGAAGTAGTTCAAGAAGAAGAAGAAGAAGAAAAACAGGCTGCTGAAGCGGAAGCAGCGAAAAAAGCGGAAGCGGAAAAACTAGCCGCCGAAGAAGCAGCGAAGAAAGCAGAGGCGGAAAAACTGGCCGAAGAAGCAGCGAAAAAAGCAGAAGCGGAAAAACAAGCCGCCGAGGAAGCAGCGAAGAAAGCAGAAGCAGAAAAACAGGCTAAAGCAAAAAAACAAGCTGAACAAGAGGCAAAAAAACAAACGAGCGGTAAAGTACATACAGTACAAGCAAACGAAAATTTATTCCGAATTGCATTGAAGTACTATAACGATGCAAGCGGTGTGGAGAAAATTAAACAAGCAAATAATTTATCTTCAAATGACGTTTACGTAGGGCAAACTTTAGTTATACCGTAACACATTTTTCCTTTGTTCTGTTCCATGATAACCTTTCCTTTTAGTGGACAGATTCATTAATTTGCATTAATCTCATCTGTATAACGATTACATATTCGGGTGAAACCGAATATACTAAAAAGACGATGGTAAATTACCTCGTCTTTTTGTTTTTGAAAGGGAGGGTTAACAATTCTTTTCTTTATCTTTTTTATTTTAATCGTCATGTTTTTACTGCTCTTTATGTATAAACAAGCGAATGAAAACAATGTATTACGCCATGAAATCACTTTACATGGTGAACAGGAACAAGTTTCTATTTTTTTCATTTCAGATGTCCATTTAAGGAAAATTGATGTCCCAATGATCGAACAAATTTCTAAACGTTTTCATGCGGTCATTATTGGTGGGGACTTTGCCGATAAACGAACACCAATTCAACGTATTTATCAAAATATTGAACTTCTTCAAAAGTTAGGTCCGTTATACTTTGTGTGGGGAAATAATGACCGTGAAGTTGGCGAACAAAGGTTGCGAAACATTTTTAAAGAGACTGGTGTCCACATTATAGAAAATGACGCTATTCTATTAGAAAATATTAAGAATAAATGCTGGTTAAGTGCGATAGATGATACATCGACGGAAAATGAAAATTTTGATCTTGCTTTTGAAAAGTGTGGAGGAGAGGAAAATGTTATTTTTATTTCCCATAATCCAGAAGTATTTCGTGAAGTACGCCAAAACTTCCATACCAAATTAATGTTAGGCGGACACTTCCATGGTGGCCAAATTCGATTAGGTTCAATCGGAATGTTACCCCATGGATCATTTTCTATTCGAGATGGGGTTTTTACACTAATTAGTAATGGATATGGTACGACGATGGTACCATTCCGTTTAGGAGCAAAACCCCAGTGTCACATTATTGATTTGCATTTTCGTGTTACAATAAAAAAGTAAAAATATTTCATGTGGTAAGTTGTTTTAAGGAGAGGTTAAGATGCAAAAAGTAGACGCAATCATCGTAGGGGGAGGTCCTTGTGGTTTATCGGCTGCAATTGAATTACAAAATATCGGATTAAAACCAATTGTTATTGAAAAAGGGAATGTGGTGAATGCGATTTATCATTACCCTACCCATCAAACTTTTTTTAGTACTAGCGAAAAATTAGCGATTGGCGATGTTCCTTTTATTATAGAGGAACGTAAACCCCATCGAAATCAAGCGCTTGTCTATTATCGAGAAGTAGTGAAAATGAAAAACATTCAAGTCAATGCCTTTGAGAAAGTGGAATCTGTCATAAAGGGAGAGCAGTTATTTACGGTAAAAACCGATAAAGAGGTATACGAAACACCGTATGTTATCCTTGCAACAGGCTATTATGATCAACCGAATTATATGGATATTCCAGGTGAAAATTTACCAAAAGTTTTTCATTATTTTAAAGAAGCCCATCCATTTTTCGACACAGATGTACTCGTCATTGGTGGCAAAAATTCTGCAGTGGATGCTGCCCTTGAATTACATAAGGCAAAGGCAAGAGTTACCGTTGCTTATCGAGGTAGTGACTATTCTCCAAGTGTTAAACCATGGATTTTACCAGAATTTTCATCCCTTGTTCGAAATGAAGAAATCACGATGCATTTTAATACTGTTGTCAAAGAAATCCGGGAAACAGAAGTTGTCCTTTCGACGAACGGAATAGAGCAAGTTATTAAAAATGATTATGTTTTTGCGATGACAGGTTATCATCCGGATCATCATTTTATCCGTGCAATCGGTGTTGAAATTGATTCTGAAACAGGAAGACCGTTGTATGATGTGGAAACGATGGAAACGAATATAGAAAATTTATATATTGCGGGTGTTCTTGCAGCGGGAAATAATGCGAATGAAATTTTTATTGAAAATGGAAAGTTTCATGGAGGATTTATCGCGAAGGACATATCACGAAAAATGAAAAAATAAGCTTTGATTTAACGATTTTCCATAGATTCGGATATGTTGAAAAGGAAAAGAGCTCTCCTTTTTCTTTAAGGGAGACGCTTTAAAAAGACAAAGAAGCCATCTGGTGTTGGTATGGATTTGTGCCAGATGGTGGAGTCTTTTTAGAAATACAATGGTAGGTTTCTTGAGATTAAGTTAGTCAAAGTATACATATTTTTTTGATAAGGCAAATACACTGATTAACGCTGAATCCTATTGCAAAAAATGTACTTCCTTACCATTAAACTGTTAAGAATTAAAATCAAAAAAGCCTATGTGTAAAAAATTCCTTTTCCTATGTATGAAAAATCCCCTTTAAGTAAATGGTTCTATACAGCACATAGTAAGTTTTTTTACTTAAAGGGGATAAGATTATTTTTTAATACATTTATTAAACGTTTATTTAATTAAAAAATTCTTTTAAATCGATTGGTTTATTTTGTTGATTCAAGCCGATTAGAAGTTTTAAGCGTGCTTTTTGTCCATTAATTCCAGTGGCAAATATCACACCTAAGTTTTCTAGACTTTTGCCGCCACCTTCATATCCATAAACACCCTCAGCGATTCCATTAAAGCAACGGGAAACTAATATAACTGGGATATTCGCTTTTAGTAATTTCTGAATACCGACTGCAACATCTGGCGGTACATTCCCTTGCCCTAATCCTTCAAGTACAACACCATCATAATTTAAGTCTAAAATAGCTTCGATTAGATCTCTTTCCATTCCAGCATATACTTTTAATAAAGCAACCCGTTTTTCAAAGGAGTTAACTTCTACATATCTTCTTTTAATTGGTGCTTGGTGAATGTGTACCATCTTTTTCGTTACTAACCCAATCGGTCCGTACTGTGGGCTTTGGAAAGTGTTTACGCTAGATGTTGAAGTTTTAGTAATGTTAAAGGCTTGGTGAATCTCATCATTCATCACAACGAGTACACCTTTATTTCTTGCATCATCACTGCAAGCAACCTGGATGGCCTCCACTAAGTTATAGACACCATCTGCACCAAGTTCATTAGATGAACGCATCGCACCAGTTAATACAATAGGAAACTCAAACTGAGTTGTTAAATCTAAAAAATAAGCAGTTTCTTCTAATGTATCTGTTCCGTGGGTAATGACGATACCATCCACTTCATGTTCTTGAGTGTATTGAACAATTGTATCACGCAAGTAAAGCATTTCTTTCGGTGTAATATGCGGTGACGGGTAATTAAATACTTCCATTTCACGGATATTCGCATATTTTGAGAGTTGTTCACTAACTCCTAAAAGAGGGTTTTTTTCATTTGGAAGAACTGCCCCCTTCTCATTCATTTTCATTGAAATTGTACCACCTGTATGTAGTAATAAAATATTTTTTACCATAAAAATTCCCCTCTAATTCATTTTTTCGTGAGCTAATAATGATATAATAACATTAATGAGTTTTGAAAGGAGCGTAGCCAAAAAATGTTCATATTGTTTTCTGCTGCGATTGCTCCTGGGTTAGCGCTGCTTAGTTATTTTTATTTGAGAAATCAGATGGCGACGGAGCCTAGAAAAACGCTGTTACAAGCATTTCTTTTTGGAACTTTAATTACTTTTCCAATTATGTTTATACAATATGTGGTAAAGACGGAAGAAACTTTTTCTAATCCTTTTATCACGGAAGTGTTATTTTCAAGTGGACTAGAAGAGTTTTTTAAATGGCTAGTCATCTTTACTGTTATTCTCAGACATATTGAATTTGATGACCCGTATGATGGTATTCTATATGGAGCGAGTGTTTCTCTTGGATTTGCAACGGTTGAAAATGTTTTATATTTATTATCCTTTGGGATCGATACTGCCTTTATGAGAGCGATTTTACCTGTGTCGAGTCATGCATTATTTGGTGTTGTAATGGGTTATTACTTTGGTAAAAGTAAATTTGCTAACAATGATAAAAAAGCAGAGTACTTAATTCTTTCTATTTTAACACCATTTTTACTACATATCATTTATAACTCCATACTTTCCTTTAAAGGCTACTGGGTATATTTAATTGCACCATTTATGTTTTATTTGTGGTGGCTTGCCTTAAAAAAGGTAAAATTAGCCCATCAACATTTACTGCAACATTTATTTGAACAAAATAAAATTTAATGAAACTAAAGGCGAGAATAAAAACTAATGGAAGTATCGCTTTTAAGGAAATTTGGTTGATTCAGACAAAAAATGAATCAACCTTTTTTATTTGGCAAAACGTATAAAACGAATTCTTTTTTACATGCTATGAGAAAGGAGTGAAATACATGGTAAGAAGTATCTTTATGTCTGTCATTTTAATTTTTGGCACATTAGCTGTAGTAAATCCAAATCAAACATTCGCATTTTCAGGTCAAGTAGTGGAACGTGGAGCTTTTGGAGATGATGTGATTGAATTACAGGCAAGGCTACAATACTTAGGATTCTATAATGGGAAAATTGATGGGATATTCGGTTATGGGACATATTGGGCTCTTCGAAATTTCCAAGAACAATACGAACTTAATATAGATGGAATAGCGGGCGCTAAAACAAAGGAACAGTTAGTTTCAGTTAGTGAATATCATAGAGATTGGGTACATGAACAAATTGAAAACGGAAATCGTTTTACCCATTATGGTGGCGTGCCTTTAGCACAACAGACTACTGCAGGAGCAGGCTCATCTGAAAGTACAGATGTTCAGCTTCCAACCAAATATACAGAACGAGATTTACAATTAATGGCAAATGCTGTTTATGGAGAAGCTCGTGGTGAACCTTACGAAGGACAAGTTGCCGTTGCAGCCGTTATATTAAACCGACTCGAGTCACCAGATTTTCCAAATACAATTTCGGAAATTATTTTCCAACCGGGTGCTTTTACAGCGGTAGCCGATGGTCAAATTTGGCTAACACCAAATGAAAGGGCACGAGAAGCCGTATTAGATGCAATGAATGGTTGGGATCCTACTGAAAATGCACTTTATTACTTTAACCCAGAAACAGCGACAAGTGCTTGGATATGGTCTAGGCCACAAATTAAAAAAATCGGTGAACATATATTCTGTTATTAAAGGAGGGACAACATGAAAAGTGCTATCTATTTACTTTCCATTGCCGTGTTAGCGCTAGGGTTATATTCATTTGAAGTTAGACAACAAAATACGCAACTTGAACAAACCGTTCAAGCCCAATATACAAACGCATTAACAAATGCTTCTGAAAAACTATCTACACTGCAACGTTCTGTCTCTCAATCTTTACTATTTCAAGACCAACAAGCACTAGAGGCAGAACTTGATAACATTTGGAGAATAAGTAATGAGTTTCGTTCTACGATTAGTAGTTTACCTTTAAGTAGGGATGTAGCAAACGAATGGCTCCGGTATGTTGGGAATATCGGTGAAGAAGCTAAATATGCTTCAGATAACCGTGATTTTGAAGGTTGGCATGATCGAATGCAAGTAGTAAATCAAAACCTACAGTCACTATCAGACGAATGGACAGTTGCTACTTCAAATTTCTATCAAAATGATGCTGATATATCTCAATGGACAAATGTAGCTGAGAAAGATACTGAGCAATCACCTTTTAAAAATGTTGCTTCCAATTTAAAATCTTATTCAGAAACGGATTTCCCTTTAACAGCAAGTGAATCAGATTGGTTAAAGAAAAGGGATCTTCAAAATTTAGATGATAAAGAAATTACGAAAGAACAAGCGATTGAGAAATTAGAAATATTGATTCCAGGAATAAAAGATGCAACCTATACTGTGACGAAAAGTAAAGAAGATGCACCTTATCCGTTTTATCATATTCAATTTGTAAAAGGTAGTCGAATTGGTTATGCCGATATTACTGTAAAAGGCGGCCATATTCTATCCTTCTTATCTGAACGCCCTATTCAAGAACAAAAGGGTGTAAGTCAACAACAAGTTAGAGATTTAACCAACGATTTTTTAAAGCGTGCTGGTTATAACGATGTACAAATAGTTGAAATGCGCGAAAACCACCAAGCATGGCATATTGCTTTAGCAAGAGTAGTCGGTGAAGATAAGGCACTTGTATATCCGGATGGTATTCAATTGAAAATATCGAAAGATAGTGGCGAGTTATTAGGATTAAATGCAATGGAGTATGTTCAAAGGGAAGAAATAAACGAGGATCAAAAAGTCGTTCCGATTAATTGGGAAACGTTCTTCCGCCCGGGAACTCATGTGGAAGAAGAAAAATTAATTTATACTGAAAATGAAGCGTTCCAACTTCGAAAATGTTATGAAGTCATCGCGAGATTTGATAGTAAACAAAACGAAACCTTTAGAATTGTCGTAGATACAGAAAATCATGATGTTTTAAAAGTTGAATATATGCCGTAGATAAAATGTTAAACTCCCTAGAAAAAAACGGGTATTCGTGCAATAATTAGTTATTATTATTGTGCGAGGGGATACTATGGAGCTTAAAGTTGGTACTGTATTAACTTTAGAACAAGAGAATATGGAAAAAGTTGGGAAATTCCATTGTAAAATCGTTGAAATAAAAGAGAATATTATTTATATTGATTATCCAAAAAGTTCGCTTACACAAAAAACGGCCTTTTTAGTAGATGGATCCCCATATTATGTAACATTTATCTCAGAAAGTAACATAAGCTATGCTTTTAAAACGAAAGTAATCGGTAGAAAAATGGGGACTATTCCGACCGTCATGTTATCTCTTCCTACTGAGGAAGAAATTATGAAAATTCAAAGACGGGAATTTGTTAGAGTTCAAACATCAACAGATGTAGCAATTGAATATAACAATGAATATTTTCAATTTGTTACCGAAGATATAAGTGCTGGTGGTTTATTACTTCGCCTTAAATCGGAAGTACCCTTTCATGAAGGTGAAATCGTTCCATTAACTATCGTTTTACCTTTTGCTAATGGGGATATGCGATATGTACGAACTAAAGCAGAAGTCATTCGAATTTTTGAAAGGGGTACGATGCGACTAGCATCGTTACAACTTGCAGAAACGGATGAAGTGGATAAGCAATACATTGTTCGATTTTGTTTTGAACGACAATTGATGGTAAGAAAAAAAGAATCGAGTCCCATTTTAAAAAGCCCTATTTCTTAATAGAGGCTTTTTTCTTTTAACGGACATTTTATATTTAAGGCTCTTTTGAGAAAGTAATTACTGAGTAAATATGGTACAATGTACAGGGAAAGTAGGGATATTATGGTTAAAAAAATTCAAATTGCAATTGATGGCCCAGCAGGTGCCGGCAAAAGTACGATTGCAAAAATTGTAGCAGAAAACTTAGGCTATACGTATATAGACACTGGAGCTATGTACCGTGCGGTTACGTATAAAGCATTAAATCAAAACATAGAATTAAGCGATGCGGACTCTTTAGAAGCAATGTTATTAAAAACAAATATTGTTCTAAAGCCATCTTCAAAAGGACAACTTGTTTTCGTAGATGGAGAAGATGTGACACAATTAATCCGTTCAAACGAAGTCACAGCAAATGTTAGTCAAGTCGCTGCCCATGCGAATATTCGGGAAATCTTAGTAGCAAAACAGCAGCAACTTGCAGCTAATGGTGGAATTGTAATGGATGGACGAGACATTGCGACTCATGTTTTAAAGGATGCTGAGTTGAAAATCTTTATGTCTGCTTCTGTTGAAGAAAGGGCGAAAAGACGTTTTATCGATAATGAAAAACGGGGTATTCCATCCACAATAGAAAAACTAAAAGAAGAAATCGCTCTTCGAGATAAATTGGATAGCGAACGTGAAGCGTCACCTTTAATCCAAGCTGAAGACGCTATTTATTTGGATACGACCGCACTATCCATCGAAGAAGCGGCGAACGAAATTTTAACTTTAGCAAAGCAAAAAGTGGAATAAACTTTATTTCTCAAATAGGTATAAAAAATATTTTTTACAAAATTTTTGATAATAAAGGAAAATTTTTTGTTTTTATGGACAATTTCGAATAAAATAGAAATTGGAAGATGCGAAGGAGGGTTACATATGTCTGAAGAAATGAACTTAGGATCAAACCAAGAATTTCGTGAAGGAGATATTGTGAAAGGTGTTGCTGCTCAAGTGGATGATAAAGCAGTAACCGTCTCGATTGAAGGTGCTCCTTTCGATGGGATATTACCAATCAGCGAACTTTCAAGCTTGCATATCGAAAAAGCTTCTGATGTAGTAGCAGTTGGAGATGAGCTAGAGCTGATGATTACCAAAGTGGAAGAGGAAAACTTTGTATTATCAAAACGCAAAGTGGATGCGCTAAAAGCTTGGGATAAGCTTGAAGCACAATTTGCATCAGGAGAAATATTTGAAGCAGAAGTGAAGGATGTTGTGAAAGGTGGCCTAGTTGTTGATTTGGGCGTACGTGGCTTCGTTCCTGCATCTCTAGTTGAAGATTATTTTGTTGAGGATTTTGAAGATTACAAAGGTAAAACATTAACGTTTAAAATTACTGAATTAGATAAAGAAAAAGGGAGATTAATTTTATCCCATCGCGCGGTTCTCGAAGATCAAAAAGCGAATAAAAAGAAAAGAGTATTTGAAGAAATTCACGCTGGTGATGTGTTAGATGGTACTGTACAACGATTAGCACCATTTGGAGCTTTTGTAGATATTGGTGGTGTTGATGGTTTAGTGCATATTTCACAAGTTTCCCATGAGCATGTGGACGATGTAAGTACGGTTTTAGCTGAAGGCCAAGCGGTAAAAGTTAAAGTACTATCGGTTGACCCGGAAAATGAACGTATTTCCTTATCGATAAAAGATACGTTACCAGGACCTTGGTCTAATATTGAAGAGCGGGTGTCAAAGGGTAGTGTTTTAACAGGTACTGTTAAACGTTTAGTATCCTTCGGTGCATTTGTTGAAGTGTTCCCTGGAGTGGAAGGGCTTGTTCACATTTCGCAAATTTCACATAAACATATAAATACACCTCATGAAGAATTAAAAGAAGGTCAAGAGGTGGAAGTGAAAGTATTAGATGTAAATGAAGCTGAAAAACGTTTATCATTAAGCATTAAAGATCTTCAAAATAATCCGGTAAAAGAAGAAGAGTTTGATTACGAATTACCAGAAGAAAACACTGGTTTCTCTTTCAGTGATGTTATTGGCGATAAATTAAAAGGATTCACGAATAAATAAGATTGTTTATTATACAGACGTGCATAATAAATGCATGTCTGTATTTTTATTTTCGTTAACAAATAATGACAGATATTATTGATTTGTAGTCAAAAAATGATATAATTTACATTTTCGTGTATAATACTAAAGATAAGAATTTGGAAGGATGAAGTACAGATGACAAAACCAGTAATCGCCATCGTAGGTCGTCCGAACGTTGGGAAGTCGACAATATTTAATCGTATTGTTGGAGAACGCGTATCAATCGTGGAAGATATTCCAGGTGTAACACGTGACCGCATCTATAGTTCGGCAGATTGGTTAACACATGAATTTAACATAATTGATACAGGTGGAATTGAAATAGGAGACGAACCTTTTTTAGATCAAATTCGTTCCCAAGCAGAAATCGCGATACAAGAAGCGGATGTCATTATTTTTATGACAAATGGACGTGAAGGTGTTACGTTAGCCGATGAACAAGTAGCGAAAATTTTATATAAAACAAAAAAACCAGTTGTTCTCGCAGTGAATAAAATTGATAATCCAGACATGCGTGAAATGATTTACGATTTTTATTCCTTAGGATTCGGTGAGCCGTTCCCGATTTCCGGTTCCCACGGTTTAGGTATTGGGGATCTTTTAGATGAATGTGCTAAACATTTTCCAAAAGAAGATGAAGAACAGTATCCAGATGATACAATTAAATTCAGTTTAATTGGTCGTCCAAATGTTGGGAAATCTTCATTAGTAAATGCTTTCCTAGGGCAAGAACGGGTAATTGTGAGTGATATAGCTGGTACAACTCGAGACGCTATCGATACGCCGTACTCTTATGATGGACAAGACTATGTCATCATCGATACAGCTGGGATGCGAAAAAAAGGGAAAGTATACGAAACGACAGAAAAATATTCTGTTTTAAGAGCATTACGAGCAATAGAACGTTCCGACGTTGTCTTAGTTGTCCTAAATGGGGAAGAAGGCATTCAGGAGCAGGATAAGAAAATTGCGGGATATGCTCATGAAGCAGGGAAAGCTGTCGTTATTGTTGTGAACAAATGGGATGCTGTTGAAAAAGATGAGAAAACAATGAATCTTTATACACAACAAATTCGAGAACATTTCCTATATTTACATTACGCACCGATTATTTTCGTTTCTGCAAAAACGAAACAACGTGTGCATCAAATTTTAAATATTGTTCAACGGGTAAGTGAGAATCATGCAATGCGAATTCAATCATCTATCTTAAATGAAGTGATTGAGGATGCAGTAGCTCGTAATCCAGCCCCAAGAGATAAAGGGCGCCGTTTACGAATTTACTATACGACTCAGGTTGCAGTAAAGCCACCGACATTTGTTACATTTGTAAACGATCCAGAACTTATGCATTTCTCATATGAACGTTTCCTTGAAAATCGAATTCGTGAGACGTTTGATTTTGAAGGTACACCTATTCGCTTAATTGCTCGTGCTCGCGAATAACCGAATTAGAGGGGGATTTAACAAATGGAAAATGTAACGATTTTAGGTGCGGGTTCTTGGGGAACTGCTTTAGCCAACGTGTTGGCTGAAAATGGCCACAACACCCTTTTATGGACTCATCGTATAGATCAAGCAAATGAAATTAATGAACAACATACGAATGATAAATATTTGCCTAATGTGCAATTACCGTCTCAATTAACGGCTACAGCTAATTTACAAGAAGCATTAAATCACTCAGATGTTATCGTTGTTGCTGTTCCGACAAAGGCCATTCAAGAAGTTTGTCATTCGTTGATGACATTCTTGAACGATAAAAAACTATTTGTCCATGTTTCGAAAGGGATTGATCCAGATACATTAAAACGAATTTCAGAAATGTTGAGAGAAAATTTATCTCCCGATGTAATTAAAGAAATTGTCGTACTATCTGGACCTAGCCATGCA
The DNA here is from genome assembly GCF_014836845.1 of Ureibacillus galli. Taxonomy (GTDB): domain Bacteria; phylum Bacillota; class Bacilli; order Bacillales_A; family Planococcaceae; genus Ureibacillus; species Ureibacillus galli. The sequence goes on along the minus strand of NZ_JACSQA010000001.1, from coordinate 216,854 downwards.
GAAGAAGTTGTATTACATCATCCTACAACAATTACAGCAGCATGTGGGAACTTAGAAATGGCTGAAAAAGTTCAAGATTTGTTCATGAACCAATATTTCCGAGTATACACGAACGAAGATGTTATCGGTGTTGAACTTGGTGGCGCATTAAAAAATGTGATTGCCTTAGCAGCCGGTGTTTCGGATGGTTTAAATTATGGTGATAATGCGAAAGCAGCATTAATTACGAGAGGTTTAGCAGAAATTACTAGACTCGGTGTAAAAATGGGTGGTAATCCTTTCACCTTTGCAGGATTAACGGGTATGGGTGATTTAATTGCTACGTGTACAAGTGTTCACTCCAGAAACTGGAGAGCTGGTAACATGCTTGGTAAAGGGATGAAGTTAGACGAAGTTTTAGAGAATATTGGGATGGTTGTAGAAGGGGTAAGAACGACAAAAGCTGCCTATCAATTATCTCAAGAATACGATGTTCCAATGCCGCTTACAACTGCCCTTTATAATGTATTGTTTAATGGGAAAGAACCAAAAGAAGCGGTAGATGAATTAATGATCCGAATGAAAAAGCGGGAAATTGACATTTTATAAAGGAAATTTCATAATTTCTTCATTTGTTATATTGTGAAATAGGAGGTATGTTAAAGATACCTCCTATTCTTTTGCTATAGCAAAACGTTTTTTATACATAGAAAGTTAGATCGAAAGGTGGTTTTTTACTTGCAAAACTTGTTATCAATGAATTTTTTAACAATCTTAACAGCAAGGGGACCCCTAGCTAGTATGCATTCATTAGATGTCATGTGGGTTTCTTTTTATTCAATAGGGGCAATGTTATTATCTGTACTTATTGTTTCGATTACAAGAAAATGGGTAAACAATGGATGCTTATCATTGATTTTACGATTATTTGCTTTTATTATTTTTGCAATCGGTTCCATTTTAATGATACTCGTTGTCTTTACATGGCCTAACTAAATATTCGTTTTCATAACGATTAGGTCGATATTTGGGATATCAACATTGAGGTGAGAAAAATGACAAGAAAATGGAGCTTATTTTTAATGCTCGCATTAACTACAGTGTTATTATCAGGCTGTCTATTTCCAGAAGAGGAAAAGGTGGAAAATCAAGTGCCCGATGATATACAACTAGCATCTGTACAAAAGGCTGTTGAAGAATATCAAGCGGATACAGGCGTACTCCCAATTAAAAATCGTGATATGGATACGGATTTATTTATTAAATATCCAATTGATTTTGAAAAGCTAGCTCCAAAATATTTAGCTAATGCTCCTGCCAATTCTTATGAAAAAGGTGGCATTTTCCAATATATTATTTGGGATCCAGAGAAAAATCCGACTGTAAAATTAGTAGATTTACGGGCAGCTGAACGTATGCGCGAATTGAATATTCGTTTTATGGGCTCTCAATACCCAACCTTTAAAGATAAAATAACTGATTATATTTATACTATCGATTATAAAAAAATCGGTTATAAAGAAGAATTAACCGTTCCTAGCCCTTATACGAATAATCAACTACCGATCATTGTAACTACAGAAGGTGATCTGTATGTCGATTATTCAATGGATTTAAATACGTTCTTAAAGGAAAATAATTTAAAACCAACTCCAGGTGAAGATATACGAACGTATCTTGTAGATGCCTACCCAGTTGTTCCTGCTTATTCACTACCTTATACAGTTGATGAGAACAACGAACCAGTATTTATGTACGACCCAACACTAGAAAAAGAATAAAATACTATAAAAGGTGCCTTTAAATAATGTCATATTTAAGGGCACCTTTTCATATTTTTAAACAATGGAAAATGAATCCATCCATTTCTGAGTAAAAGTCATTCACTAAATGAACTAGTGGAAAAAATAATCCATTTATTTTTCTGAAATTATACATGGTTGTTTCATAATTGAGGTAAGGCAATCATAAACTGAATTACGTAAAGGAGGAGCTACAATAGGCGAAGAAATTTTTCATCAAATAGCAGAAAGAACGAATGGGGACGTATATATTGGTGTTGTAGGGCCTGTTAGAGTTGGTAAGTCTACTTTTGTGAAAAAAATGATGGAGTCAATTGTGCTCCCGAATATCGTAAATGAAGAAGATCGCAAAAGAGCTCTGGACGAGCTGCCTCAAAGTTCACCGGGTCCTGTCATCATGACGGCTGAACCAAAATTTGTTCCTGCCCAAGGAACGGAGATTAATATTGGCGAAAGTGAAATACCTTTCCGCATTCGTTTTGCAGACTGTGTTGGTTACATTATTGATGGTGTGAAGGGATATGAGGATGAAGATGGTCCAAAATATGTTCATACCCCGTGGCATTCTGAAGCTATTCCCTTTGAAGAAGCAGCTAAAATCGGGACTGATAAAGTAATTCGGGATCATGCCAATATTGGCGTTGTTGTGACAACAGATGGAACAGTTAATGGGATTAACCGAATTGCTGCAGAATCAGCAGAAGAGCAAATTGTTGATCAACTTAAAGCGATTGGAAAACCATTTGTCATTGTTCTAAATTGTCAAATGCCTACGCATAACAATACGATGGCCCTTCGTAATGAACTGCTGGAGAAATATGGGGTACCTGTAATTCCAGTGGCCATTGACCAAATGTCAGTAAAGGATATGGAGTACATTCTCCAGGAAGCATTATATGAGTTCCCAATTGAAGATATTGAAGTTGAAAAGCCAGATTGGTTAGATGTGTTAGATTATACACATCCATTGAATGTGACGCTTTCTGACGCTGTTGGAAACGTATTAAATTCAGTAACAAAAATTCGAGACGTATCCCAAGCTGCATCCCAATTACGGGAAATTGACTTTGTAGAAGAAAGTGAAATTGAGCGAGTTGATGCTGGTCTAGGTTTAGCAACTGTTCGTATTACGTTAAAGCCTGAAATTTATAAAGCGGTATGTAATGAATGGTTGGATTCACCGATTGCAACGAAAAAAGATTGGCTACTCTTTATTAAAGAAGCGGCAGAAGCAAAACAGGCACATAGACGATTCCGTGAAGCAATAGAAGAAGCTAGTGAACATGGCTATGGTGTGACATTACCGACAATGGAGGAATTTGAGCCAAGCGAACCAGAAATTATTAAACAAAATAATTTCTATGGAGTTCGAATGAAAGCTTCAGCCCCATCGTATCACATTATTCGTGTAGATATGGAAACTGAGTTTGCACCATTAATTGGAACAGAATTTTATAGTCAACAGCTTTTAAAAGATTTACAGTATGCCTATAAGCATGATCGGGAGCAATTATGGAAAACGCAACTATTTGGAACTACGTTACACGAAGTGTTAAAAGAAGGTATTCGTTACAAAATGAATGCAGTACCATTGAGTGCGAAGAAAAGAATGCGTCAAACAATTGAAAGAATGGTCAATGAGGGTGAACGCGGTTTAGTAACCTTTATTATTTAGTGTTGTATAATTTCATAAAATTTGGCACAAATTAGTAACAGGGCTTTCCCTTTTTTAGGAGAAAAGTCCTGTTATTTGTGTTTTATTTAAAAAAAGACAATTTATTATAGAAAAACATGGATAAATATTGTTGCGTCGCGATTTTCTATATGTTACTCTTTTTACATGATTTAGGTTCATGACCCTTTGAGAGGAGGTGAATGGTGTGAATAAAACAGAATTAGTAAACTCTGTTGCTGAAGCTGCAGGTCTTTCAAAAAAAGATGCTTCTAAAGCAGTTGAAGCTGTATTTGATACAATTCAAGATGCTCTTGCAAAGGGTGACAAAGTACAATTAATTGGTTTTGGTAACTTCGAAGTACGTGAACGTGCCGCTCGTAAAGGGCGTAACCCACAAACAGGTAAAGAAATCGAAATCGCTGCTAGCAAAGTACCTGCTTTCAAACCAGGGAAAGCGCTTAAAGATGCTGTAAAATAATAGCATCCTGCAGTTACATAGAGCAGTCGTCATGGACAAGCATGATGACTGCTCTTTTTAATATTACCAATACATAACATTGATTGATAAATTTTTTAAAAAGGGAAGAAACCCTTTTTGCGTATAAAGTCAGTATATGCTACGATTCATTTTGACAGTGCAACGTTGCATCGGTTTAGGAGGAAGAAAGATGTCGAAAGTGAACTTAGAAAAAATAGAAGAAGCCGTAAAAATGATATTAGAAGCCGTTGGTGAAGATGTAAATCGAGAAGGTTTATTAGATACACCGAAACGAGTTTCTAAAATGTATGAAGAAATGTTTAGTGGTATCGATACAGATCCACGAGAATTTTTTAGCACAGTTTTTCATGAGAACCATGAGGATTTAGTTTTAGTGAAAGATATTCCCTTTTACTCAATGTGCGAACATCATTTAGTTCCATTCTATGGAAAAGCTCATATTGCCTATTTACCAGAAGGTGGACGTGTCGCAGGTTTAAGTAAATTAGGGCGTTGTGTCGAATCAGTTGCGCGCAGACCTCAGTTGCAGGAGCGTATCACTTCTACAGTAGCAGATTCTATTATGGAAATGTTACAACCTAAAGGAGTGTATGTCGTTGTGGAAGCGGAACATATGTGTATGACGATGCGAGGATTAAAAAAACCAGGTTCAAAGACAGTTACTTCCGTAGCTCGAGGAGTATATGAAGAAGACGAAATTTTACGTCGGGAAGTTATTTCATTTATTCAAATGTCTTAAATATAGTGTTTTATTGTGATATGATGTACAAGAATATGTTTATTTGAGGAGAAACGATACTATGACACAACCAGATTATATAATCATTGAAGCTCAAGAAGATGGCGTACATGTAATCGGTTTAACACGTGGTACGGATACAAAATTCCATCATTCAGAAAAATTAGATGCTGGAGAAGTAATGATTGCTCAATTTACAGAACATACATCTGCGATGAAAATTCGTGGAAAAGCAAAAATTATTTCTGCCCATGGTATAGTAGAAAGCGGCTCAAAGAAGTAAAATTCATTTGATTGGTGAACCAATCGAACCAATGCAATTGTCAAGAACAGTTGCACTTTAAGTAGAATGGAGTAATATCTATGGATGCAACATACATTCAACAATCAATAGAACAATTAAAAACAAATATTTTCATGCATGTTCGTCATAGAACTTTACTGCAGTATACTGGAACACCAGTGGTGAATGAAAATCAATTGTTTTATTTATTATTACCATTTTTGAATGGAGAAAAATGGAATAAACAAATAGACGAAAGCGCTATTACAGTTGGAATCGTTCATGCTTCCCTTTATGAACATGAGAAGATTAATGAGAAAAATGCATTGAATAAAGAGCAGCAGCTAACAGTTCTGTCGGGGGATTTCTATAGCGGACGTTATTATGAAATTTTAGCTCGTTCTGGTAACATCTCGTTAATTCGACAGCTTTCTGAAGGCATTGTGAGTCGTTGTGAACATCAAATGAAAGTATATGAATCCAAACAATATACAATTGACCAATGGTATGAAACGATTTCAGTGATACAAACTGAGCTAATTAAAAGATTTTATCAAGTTTATGAATTTGAACAATATAGTGCATTTATGCATACAGGGTTACTGTTGCTTCAATTACTTGAGGAATATCGTCATCTCCAACAAGGCAAACCATCTATTTTATTTAAAAAAATGATCGAGAGTGCTGAGGATGAAAAATTATTTGAGAGTATGATTGAAAACCAAATTTCTTCTCTTAAAAATTTGTTAAACGAATATCTTCAATCGTCTAATGTATTAAAAGACGATTTAAAGTTATACATAAAGCAACAAATTGCGCTAAATTAGATTAGCGTTAGAAAGGTTTTGAAAAAATGGCAAAATCGAAAGAACAACATGTACACGAAGTTTTCGAAAGTATTTCAGAAAGCTACGATAAAATGAATTCAGTCATTAGTTTTAAATTACATGTCAAATGGCGTGAAGATACGATGAAGCGGATGAATGTACAGCCGGGCTCTAAATGTTTAGACGTTTGTTGTGGAACAGCGGATTGGACCATAGCATTAGCGAAGGCAGTAGGAGAAAACGGTGTTGTAAAAGGATTAGACTTTAGTCAAAATATGCTGAAAGTGGGAGAACAAAAAGTTGCCCCGTATCCACAGATTGAGTTAATTCACGGAAATGCTATGGAACTTCCTTTTGAAGATAACACTTTTGACTACGTCACAATTGGTTTTGGTCTTCGTAATGTTCCAGATTATATGCAAGTGTTAAGGGAGATGAATCGTGTCCTGAAGCCAGGTGGAATGGCTGTCTGCCTAGAAACGTCACAATCTGAAATACCTGTATATAGACAACTATTTCGTTTTTACTTTAACTATATCATGCCTTTATTCGGTAAACTTTTTGCTAAAAGCTATAAAGAGTATTCATGGTTACAAGAATCTGCGAGTGATTTCCCAGGGATGAAAAAACTTGCAAAAATGTTCCAAGATACTGGTTTTGAAAAAGTAACTTATAAAGGATATAGTGGTGGAGCAGCTGCAATGCATTTGGGTTTTAAAAAAGAAAATTAGGGGGAGAAGGTTTCACGCGTGGAAAAGATGAAGTTAAAAATACTCTATTCCGATTTGAAATCGGATATAGACATCATCGAAAAAGAATTGGAAAAAGCGTTAAACTCGTCTTCGCACTTGATAAATGATGCCTCTCTCCATTTACTACAATCTGGTGGTAAGCGAATTCGCCCGGTATTTGTATTAGTCAGTGCAAAATTTGGGCATTATAACATTGATAAGGTAAAAAATATCGCAGTGCCGTTAGAGTTAATTCATATGGCATCTCTTGTCCATGATGATGTTATTGATAATTCGGATTTGAGAAGGGGTACACATACTGTTAAAGCGCAATGGAATAATCGTGTTGCCATGTATACTGGCGACTTTATTTTTGCAAGGGCTTTAGAGTATGTAACATCTATCGAAAATAAAAGAGTCCATCAGATTTTAGCTAAAACAATGGTTGAAATTTGTAATGGTGAAGTTATACAAATAGAAGATAAGTTTCGTAAAGATCAAAACTTAAAAGATTATTTCCGTCGTATTAAACGAAAAACTGCTTTACTCATTGAATCGAGCTGTGAGCTAGGGGCAGTTGTTGGCGGATTAGATGATAAAAGTGTCGGTCATCTTAGACGATTTGGTTATTTTGTAGGGATGAGCTATCAAATCGTGGATGATATTTTAGATTTTACTGCAACTGATAAAGAGCTTGGTAAACCTGCAGGTAGCGATTTGTTGCAAGGGAATATTACGTTGCCGATACTTTTGTTAAAAGGAAATCCAACAATTGATCAATTTATAGACCAAGCATCTGTGGGAGAAGTTACAGAAAGTGGTCGTCTAGAAATGTTGAAAGTTGTTCGAAATTCCGATTCTATAAAACAATCTATTACAATCAGCAATCAATATTTAAGAAAAGCCTTAAAGGAAGTAGAGGCTTTACCAAATCACCCTATGAAAAAGAAATTACGGGATATCGCTTTATTTATTGGTAAACGAAAATTTTAAATGATCGATGAAGTGATTCGGTATATATTGGTTTTAGTTGATGTATCTAAGTTATTTTGGTAATATTTATCGGTAGGTGTAAATGCCTTATTAGAACTTAAGGAGTGTAAATAAAACATGGCAATTGAAAAAACATTTTTAATGATTAAACCAGACGGTGTAAAACGTCAAGTAATCGGAGATATCGTGAACCGTTTTGAACGTCGCGGATTTGAACTAAAAGGTGCAAAACTTATGGTAGCTAGCCGTGAAATCGCAGAAGCTCACTATGCAGAACATGCGGACAAACCTTTCTTTGGCGAATTAGTTGATTTCATCACTTCTGGCCCAGTATTTGCAATGGTATGGGAAGGTGAAAATGTTATTTCATTAGCTCGTACAATGATGGGTAAAACAAACCCAGCTGATTCTCAACCAGGTACTATCCGTGGTGACTTCGCTGTAACAGTTGCTGAAAACATTATTCACGGGTCTGATTCAGTAGAATCTGCAGAACGTGAAATTAGCTTATGGTTCGGTGAAGGTTTAGCTTAATAGTTAGAAAAACCAAAAACAACTGTCGTTACTTGCGATAGTTGTTTTTTTAGTGTAAATTAACAGAATAATTAGCTTTTAAGCCGAAATAAAGTGGGGGTTACATATGGGAACGATAATCGTTATTTGCGTATTTGTATTTTTAACGTTAGTGTCAATTTCGGGAATTATGACAGATTATTTAAACAAACAAACAAAATATAAATTAGAAGCGATGAAACAAGAAATAAAGTTAGAAAAATTAAGACAAGAAAGTTATATCGTTGAAACAGAAAAGCTACGTTTAGAAATAGAAAAAACGAGACAGCAGTTAGCAATTGATACTGCTAATCAATCTTCTTTACAAGAAAAACTGTAATCGGACTGTTATATTTTTCATCCCTGTGACGATAACAATATAGTTGGAATGATATATATTTAAGATTTTCTAAAATTCCGCTATAATAAATTTACGAATAATGAGGGGATAGATGGATCGATGTCAGATTATGAACAATTTATTGCCGGTATAAAACATAAGACGGGGATTGACCTTGCCCTATATAAAGAAGCGCAGATGAAGCGACGTTTAACATCCCTTTATGAGAAAAAGGGCTATCGTAATTTTGTTGAGTTTTTACATGCCCTCGAAAAAGACCGGGATTTAATGAATGAATTTTTAGATCGTATGACAATTAATGTTTCGGAATTTTATCGAAATAGTAAGCGTTGGGATGTACTGCAAAACAAAATTTTTCCATTATTATTGAATCATAATAAACGATTGAAAATTTGGAGTGCCGCTTGTTCAACTGGAGAGGAACCTTATACGATTAGTATGGTTCTATCCCACCATATTCCACTGTCACAAATTCAAGTTTTAGCAACTGATATTGATGAAAATGTCATTCAGAAAGCGAAACTAGGATTATATCCTGAACGCTCCCTTGAAGAAGTACCAGCAGATGTGAAAAATAAGTATTTTATCCAAGAAGGACCATTCTTCAAAGTAAAGGATGAAGTTAAACGGACTGTTACTTATAAAAAACATAATTTACTTAAGGATACATACGATTCAAATTTAGATTTAATTGTATGCCGAAATGTAATGATTTATTTTACTGAGGAAGCAAAGGATCAAATCTATCAAAAGTTTAGTCAGTCATTACGTCCAGGAGGGATATTATTTGTTGGTTCCACCGAACAAATTTTCAATCCTATCCGTTATGGATTTGAAGTTGTGGATACTTTCTTTTATCGAAAAATTTAAAATGAATAATTAAGGAAAAGAAAGTGTTAAGTGGCTTTTACTTTAAAACTTCTTTGAAATGGATCACGCTTTTCGTATGAACGAGAAGCGTATTTTTACTATTTAGACTTAAAGCTTGATTGTATGATGCCTTCATTTCTGAATATTCGGTACTATTTCTATTTAGTTTCAAAATTGCCACTGTTTTTTCATGTATAATATGTTATAGTAAAAAATACATACTTTAGCGAGTTGAAGGGAGAAAGTGTTTTATGCGTTACCTTACTGCAGGAGAGTCTCATGGACCCCAGTTAACTACCATTATTGAGGGGTTACCATCCCTTTTACCAATTACATCTGAAAAAATTAATTATGATTTAAAACGTCGTCAAGGTGGACATGGTCGTGGAAGACGTATGCAAATTGAAACGGACACAGTTGAAATCGTTGGTGGTGTTCGCCACGGGCAGACTTTAGGTTCCCCTGTTGCCCTAATCGTCAAAAATGATGACTGGAAACATTGGACTAAAATTATGGGTGCAGACCCACTACCAGATGATGTCGATCCAAACGAGATTAAACGTCAAATTTCCCGTCCCCGCCCTGGCCATGCAGATTTAGTAGGGGGCATTAAATATGGACATCGTGATTTACGAAATGTTTTGGAAAGATCTAGTGCCCGGGAAACGACGGTTCGTGTAGCTGTTGGTTCCGTAGCAAAGGCGTTACTAAACGAATTAGGAATTTCAATTGTAAGTCATGTAACGGAAATTGCAGGTATTAAAGCTGATACGACGAAAATTGAAGGGAAATCTACAAAGGAAATACGTGAAATTGTAGAACAAGATCCTTGCTATTGCGTTGACGAAGAAGCTTCAGCAAAAATGGTTGAAATGATTGATGAAACGAAAAAAGCGGGTGATTCCATCGGCGGTGTAGTGGAAGTGATTGTGGAAGGCCTTCCTGCTGGAATCGGTTCCTATGTTCATTACGATCGAAAATTAGACGGAAGACTAGCGCAAGCAATGTTGTCAATCAATGCGTTTAAAGGGGTAGAATTTGGTATTGGTTTTGAAATGGCCCGTCGTAAAGGATCAGAAGTTCATGATGAAATTTTATGGGATGAAGAAAAGGGATATACACGGAGAACAAACCGCTTAGGTGGGTTAGAAGGTGGTATGTCTACAGGTATGCCGATTGTCGTTCGAGGTGTTATGAAGCCAATCCCTACTCTATATAAACCACTTCAAAGTATAGATATCGAAACGAAAGAGCCATTTAAAGCAAGTGTGGAACGTTCTGATAGTTGTGCAGTACCTGCTGCCTCTATTGTTGCAGAAAATGTCATCGCTTGGGAAATTGCGAGTGTCATTGTGGACCAATTCCATAGCGATCAATTACCCCAATTAAAAGCACAAATTGATGAGATGAGAAAAGTTGCGAAGGAGTTTTAGTCAATGAAAATCCCCGTTAATACGGCTTCCCATCAGTATGAAGTGACAATAGGTAACGAGATACTTACGAATGCGATCGAATCTTATGGCAATTTAATAAAAAAGGCAGATAAATTATTCGTATTGACAGATAAAAATGTATGGGACAATCAAGGGACTTATTTTAAAGAGCATTTTCCATATCCTTTTGAAGTTTTTGTTATGCCTCCAGGGGAAGAATGTAAAAGTTTTGATAACTTTCAAGGGGCCCATACGTTTTTAATTGAAAAAAAATGTACTCGGAAATCCATTTTATTTGCATTTGGGGGAGGGGCAGTTGGTGATTTAACTGGTTTTGTTGCAGCGACATATATGCGCGGCATTCCTTTTATACAAATTCCAACGACTATTTTAGCCCATGATTCAGCAGTAGGTGGAAAAACGGCAATCAATCATCCACTTGGGAAAAATTTAGTGGGTGCCTTTTATCAACCAGAAGGTGTTATTTACGATATTCATTTTTTACAGTCTTTAAATGCACGGGAAGTTCGTTCTGGAATGGCGGAAGTCGTGAAACATGCCATGATTTCGGATGAGAAATGGCTAACAGAGTTAATGGCTAGCCCTGACTTTTATAAGATGGGACAGGAGAAATTAGCTCACCATCTAAAATTAGGAATTGAAGTAAAAGCGAAAATTGTAGCTGAAGATGAGACAGAACAATCCGTTCGAAAGTATTTAAACTTTGGTCACACATATGGTCATGCCTTAGAAGCAGCAGCGGGGTATGGGGGACTTGCCCATGGTGAAGCTGTCATGATAGGGATGGTTTATGCGTTATTATTAAGTGAGCGTTATGGCCATATTAGTCGTTCATTTACAAAAACATTCTTACACTATGCTTATCATACGGGATATCCGGTTGAACAATTAGCAAAATATCCGTTCGAAACTTTGCAGCCATTTATCGTGAAAGATAAAAAGGCAGAGTACGGGGAGTTAAAGTTTGTTTTACTAAGTAAAATTGGAAAGCCTTTTATGCAAACCATTGATTTAACAGAATGTAGAAAAGTAGATAGCGAGTTTCGAGCGTTAATTATGGAGGTATGTAAATGATTAGAGGAGTTCGAGGGGCAACGACGGTAACAGCGGATCAGCCTGAATTGATCTATAACGAAACCGAAATTTTAATGAAGGAGATTGTCAGACTTAATCAATTGCAACCAGAAGATATTATTTCGGTCTTTATCTCCACAACGACGGATTTAATTTCAGGTTTCCCAGCTAAGGCAGTTCGCTCCATTGAAGGGTGGCAATATGTTCCGACAATGTGTACCCATGAGATGAATGTCCCTAATGCTCTTCCAATGTGTATTCGTGTATTAGTCCATGTGAATACGGATCTAAGCCAAAAGGAAATTCGTCATGTTTATTTAAATAATGCAGTCGTACTAAGACCGGATTTAGTACAAGAGAAAAACCATAAATAGAGGAGACAGTTATATGAAGTGGAAACAACAAATATACGGAATGAAAGCTTACCAACCTGGTAAACCGATGGAAGAAGTAAAAAAAGAGTTTGGCTTAGATGAGGTCGTAAAACTTGCATCAAACGAAAACCCTTATGGTTTTTCACCGAAAGTAAAGGCTTTTTTGAATAATGAAGAAACGAATCATGCGATTTATCCAGATGGTTATGCTCAAAATCTTCGTACGGCAGTTGCCAATCATTTAGGAGTTAAAGAAACTCAACTGCTATTCGGAAACGGGTCTGATGACATCATTGCCATTATTACCCGCGCTCTTCTTTATCCTGGTGTAAATACTGTAATGGCTACCCCTTCCTTCTCCCAATATAGTCATAATGCTGAAATCGAAGGTGCTGAAGTAAGAAAAGTTCCTTTACAAAATGGTAAACATGATTTAAAGGCAATGCTGGAAGCGATTAATGAAAGTACTTCTGTCGTTTGGGTATGTAATCCTAACAATCCGACAGGTACAATTGTTGATCACAATGAATTAGAAATTTTTTTAAAGAGTGTTCCGAGTGATGTATTAGTTGTACTAGATGAAGCTTATTTTGAATATGTGGATTCAACTGAATATAAAGATTCAATCGGTTTCATAAATGAGTATTCGAATGTCATCATTTTGCGTACCTTCTCAAAAGCTTACGGATTAGCTTCTTTCCGTGTAGGATATGCCATAGCAAATGAAGAAGTAATTGCAAAACTTGATCCAGTTCGTGCACCGTTTAATAATACGATTTTAAGTCATAAAGTAGCCATCGTAGCTCTAGAAGATCAAGAATTTATTCATTCTTGTAAAGAAAAAAATAAGAATGGTAAAAAACAATTTGTTCATTTCTGTGAAAAACACGGGTTACATTACTACCCAACTCAAACAAACTTTATCCTATTTGAAGTAAAAGCAGATAGCGATGTGGTGTTTCATGAAATGATGAAACGAGGATTTATTATCCGAAGTGGTAATGCGTTAGATGCTCCAGGATATATTCGTGTAACCATTGGAACAGAGGAGCAAAATGAAAAATTTTTATCATTACTTGAAGAAGTGTTAACAGATCAAGGAGTTTTTGCATGACACGCAATGTCTTTGTAATAGGATTAGGATTAATCGGGGGCTCTATCGCCTTATCTTGTCAAAAAGCTCCGGATACAAAAGTGTATGGTTACGATCATAACGAAAAGACAAGAGCCCAAGCTGCAAAATTAAAAGTTGTCCACGAAGTCGTAGAAGATGTGACAGTAGCAGCAAGTATGGCAGATGTTATTATATTTGGTACACCGGTTAATGCGACAATTGAATGGTTAGAGCAATTAAAAAAATGGTCGTTAAAGAAAAACGTCATTGTAACAGACACAGGAAGTACAAAAGGCTTAATAATGGAAAAGGGAGCCGAGTTACGTGAATGCGGGATTACCTTTATTGGAGGACACCCGATGGCAGGTTCCCATAAAAGTGGTGTTCAAGCTGCTAAAGCCCATCTTTTTGAAAATGCTTATTATATGTTAACCCCTTTAAACAATGAAGCAGATGACAAAATTAAAGAATTAGAACAATTATTAAAATATACATTAGCAAAATTAGTTAGAGTAGATGCCCATGAACATGATCATATGACGGCGGTTGTTAGTCATTTTCCGCATCTCGTAGCAGCTTCCCTTGTACATCAATTAGACACAGAACAAAAGCGTTATCCTATGACAAGTCTACTTGCTGCAGGTGGTTTTCGTGATATTACCCGCATCGCTTCTTCTAATCCGCTTATGTGGAAAGATATTGTTTTACAAAATCGAGATGAGTTACTATCCCAATTAAACTTATGGTTAGAAGAAATGAATCGGGTCAAATCTTTATTGATTGACTATGATCAAACTGCAATTGAAGACTATTTTTCTACTGCAAAAGAAGTGCGAGATCAGTTGCCAATTTCAACGGGTGTTTTCTATTCAACTTACGATTTATACGTAGATATTCCTGATTATCCTGGTGTTATTTCCGAGTTGACAGGATATTTAGCTGAAGAAAAAATTAGCATTACAAATATTCGTGTTGTTGAAGCGCGGGAAGACTTATTTGGTATTTTAGTCATTAGCTTCCAAAATGCCGATGATCGTGATAAGGCTGAAAAATGTATTAGTAAAAAAACGAATTATGAAATGTATGTTTCGTAACAGGCACATTTGTTTCTGAAAGGAGTACTTGAATGTCTTCTACAAAAATTTTAGATAATAAAAATATTCGCCTTCAAGGTTCAATTACTGTACCAGGTGATAAATCAATCTCCCATCGTTCCATTATGTTTGGGTCAATAGCAAAGGGTAAAACGACGGTTAGCGGTTTCCTTCTTGGTGAGGATTGCTTAAGTACCATTGATTGTTTCAGGAAACTTGGTGTAGATATTGAAGTGAACGGAACGGATGTTACAATTCAAAGCAATGGCATAGATAAATGGGAAGAACCAAAGGAAGTACTTTATACAGGAAACTCAGGTACTACAACTAGATTAATGTTAGGCATTTTATCAGGTACGCATTTGCATACTGTCATGACCGGTGATGCCTCCATTGGTAAACGCCCAATGCGACGTGTAACGGATCCACTTCGTTTAATGGGAGCGAAAATTGCTGGTCGTGAGAACGGTCAATATACGCCTTTAGCCATACAAGGGACACAATTAAAAGCGATTGACTATACGATGCCAGTAGCTAGTGCTCAAGTGAAATCAGCTATTTTGCTAGCTGGACTTCGTGCTGAAGGAACTACAGTTGTCCGGGAAAAAGAAATTTCTCGTGATCATACAGAACGAATGTTAAAGCAATTTGGTGCAAACATCGAAGTTCGTGAAGGGGTCGTTTCCTTTGAAGGTGGCCAACAACTTCATGCAACACATGTCAATGTACCAGGGGATATTTCATCGGCTGCTTTCTTTTTAGTGGCAGGGGCGATTACCCCGAATAGTGAAATTACGATGAATAACGTTGGAGTAAATCCTACTAGAGCGGGTATTATTGAAGTTTTAGAAAAAATGGGAGCAGATATGGAAGTAATCGAGGATGACCATGCTGCTGAACCAACCGCTACCATTACAATACGCACATCTTCACTTCAAGGAACGACGATTGAAGGTGAAATGATTCCGCGACTGATTGATGAAATTCCAATCATTGCACTGTTAGCAACTCAAGCGAAAGGGACTACAGTTATACGCAATGCTGAGGAATTAAAAGTAAAAGAAACCGATCGCCTATCAGCTGTCGTAGCTGAGTTGAAAAAACTTGGCGCGAATATAGAAGCAACAGATGATGGTATGATTATTCAAGGACCAACACCTCTTCATGGTGGCCATTTACAGTCCTATGGTGATCATCGTATGGGTATGATGTCTGTAGTCGCTTCTTTTATTTCCTCATCACCTATTGAAATTGATGATACAGATTGTATCGCAGTATCATATCCTTCGTTTTTTGAACATGTTCGTAAACTGAAAAATGAAATATAATATAATAAGTCCACTTGATCAATGGATGGATACTATTTATAGTAGGTAGGATCTTCCCGAAATGGGGCAGGTCCTTTTTCTTGTTTCTATTAATTGAGTGAGGTAGCATAGTATATTGACTATGAATAAAAAGGTGAGTAATTTTGACAAATAACACGAATGAAATGATTCAAGCAATTCAAAATGGTGATTTACAACAAGTTAATGCTTATTTAGAGACGTTTTTGTTAAATGAAAATCCAGAGGTTCAGTATGAAATGGCAGATTTACTAATGCAATTTGGCTATCTATCGGAAGCAAATCGAGTATACGAACATTTACAGTTTTTATTTCCGGATGAAGCCCAAGTGGCCATTGATCGAGCTTCCGTCTTAATTGAATTGGGTGAAGAGGATGAAGCACTTCAATTATTAATGAATGTCGATTCAGAATCTCCTGAATATCCTCAAAGTCTATTACTTTTAGCAGACTATTACCAAATGCAAGGGTTATATGAAGTAGCTGAAATACGAATTAATGAAGCATTAGATTTATTGCCAAATGAGCCATTGTTACAATTTGCTAAAGCGGAATTACTGTTTGAAACAGGACGTTTCACTGAAGCAGCTCGTATTTATGAAGAATTGCATGGAAAACAAAGCGAAATAGCGGGAGTAGTACTTGCGGAGCGGCTTGCAGAAGTTTATCGTTCTGGAGGGGGCTATGAAACAGCCCTTGATTATTACATGGAAGCATTAGAAAAATCCGTAACACCGGATTTATTATTCGGATCAGCCTATGCTGCTTTTCAATCAGAAAAGTATGAATTAGCGATTAAACAGTTAGAAGATTTGAAGGAACTGGATGTTGATTATTTTAGTGCCTATTTATTATTAGCTGAAAGTTATGCAATGATAGAGGACAACCAAAAAGCGTTACACATTATTGAAGAAGGATTAAAACGGGATGAGTATGATAAATCCTTTTATCTATTCGCTGGTAAAATGGCGTTGAAAAATAGTCTTCCTGATAAAGCGATTCATTATTTACAACAAGCTATTGCTTTAGATGGTGAATATATGGAAGCCATTCTTGTGTTAATGTCGATTTATGCAAATCAGGAACGTTTTGGAGAAATTATCGATTTATATGAAGAATTAAAAAACGATGACTTTGATTGGAGCGCTTTATATCCAATAGTTGCAGATGCTTATGCAAAAGATGAGCAGTATGAACGCGCATACGAAATTTATAAGGTAGCATATAATGATTTTAAAGACGAACCGTCGTTTTTAGAAAAATATTGTTATTTCTTGATAGAAGAAGGAAAAAGAGATGAGGCACGCAATATTGTTAATCAATTAATCGCTTTAGAACCTACTGAGCAACAATGGTTAGATCTGCTTTACACTCTTGAATAAAAGGAGGGATAGCAAAATGACTTCTTCCGTTCCGATTATAGATAAAAAAACTTTTGTTCGTTGGTTTCTGAAAAATTTCCAATTGAAAAGAAGAGAATGTGTTTGGATTTTAAATTACTTATTAAGTAATGATAACTTGTTGGAAAATATTCACTTTGTTGAAGAAGCCCATTATTGTCCTCGTGCAATCGTTATGTCATCTGTTGATTCGAATGGGGTACCGTTTCGTTTCTACAAAGGGAATATTATGACAAGTGATGCAGAGAAGTCTTTTCACGATTTACGATTACATCCGAATGAAAGTATGTATATCCAACTGAATTTCCCCAATATACCACCAAGTGGTCAATATTTGGCGGTTCTAGAAGAAAATCCTTTTATGCCAAAATATTTACACATCAGTGAAAAGGATCGACTCATTGCAGAGGAAATGTTAAATAATAGTTTGTTGGCATTCCAAGAAGAAAAGCTATTAAAAGAAATTGACGATGCATTAGATAAAGGGGATAAAGAAAGATTTTATACGCTATCCAACTTACTCCAAGCATTAAAGCAAACATCGAAAAACTTTTAATTTGTCCCATTCAGCTGAAGCAATCATCGGCTGAATGGGAATTAAGTTGTTTGGACAATGTATTAATAGTATTTTAATAAAACGAAATACATACATAAAAGAAAAATAGTTTTTATCATTCAATGATAATTTTTTATTATTTTTGGCAATAGTAAATATTGATATAGATGGAGGAGAAACAATGTTTTTTAATGTAAATGATGTACAACAGTTTCAAACCCAAAAGGATTTTATCGATACGGTTCTCGTACCATTATTATCTTTAGATTTCGAAGAGGGGAAAATAAAACAAAGTAGTTCTGCTGCAGAGTTTCTTATGTCGCTTACTTCTTTTATTGAACAACAATTTAAAGGACGCTTAATGCTTGTTCCACCATTTTCTTATACCGAACAAACGAAGAGCGGGTTATCCATTACTTCATTAAAAGAAGAGCTAAACAATGCAGGGTTTAAACATGTCCTTTTTATTACAACAGATCATTCATGGACAAGCTTTAATGAGCAATTAGATATCCTATGGTTACCGTCTATTCCATTGGAATTTATGGATAGCACAGTAAAGAAAACAGTACTTGAAGAGCAACTTAAACAAGTGATTCCAATACTTTCTACCAAATGGTCTCAAAGTTAGCAAATTGTTTCATTAAATGTTCACAATCTTGTCGAATCTACTGAATGCATTATTGACCAACCTATTTTCTTGATATATCATAGATATGTCCTAGTATTACTATTTGTAAAAGTATGTCCGTTGGACTGACCTTTTAGTTAGAGGGGGGAAAAGGATGAGTAACAATCGAGTTTCAAGACGTCAATTTCTTAACTACACTTTAACTGGTGTTGGTGGATTTATGGCGGCGGGCATTTTAATGCCAATGGTACGTTTTGCAATTGATCCAGCGTTACAAACACATGCAGAAGGTGATTTTGTACAAACAAGTACAAAAGTTGCAGATCTTACAGAAGAGCCAGTAAAAGTTGACTTTTCATATGAACAAGTTGATGCTTGGTACAAATCAGAGGTTACTGATACTGCTTGGGTGTATAAAGAAGGAGATAAAATTATCGCTCTTTCACCAGTGTGTAAACATTTAGGCTGTACTGTAAACTGGAACAGTGATACAGCACACCCAAATCAATTCTTCTGTGCTTGTCACGGTGGACGTTACGAGAAAACTGGTAAAAACGTTCCGGGTACACCACCATTAGGTCCGTTGGACGAGTATGAAGTATCAGAAAAAGATGGCTTCTTATTGCTTGGGAAAAAAATGGCAAATACTTTAGTTTAATTAGTTAGGGGGTAGACAAGAGTGCTAAATAAAATTTATGATTGGGTCGATGAGCGACTAGATATTACTCCTATTTGGCGTGATATTGCCGACCACGAAGTGCCAGAGCACGTTAACCCTGCACATCACTTTTCAGCATTTGTATACTGTTTCGGCGGTTTAACATTCTTTGTTACAGTTATCCAGATCTTATCCGGTATGTTCTTAACAATGTACTATGTGCCAGACGTAGAAAATGCATGGAAATCAGTTTATTATTTACAAAACGAAGTAGCTTTTGGTGAAATTGTTCGTGGTATGCACCACTGGGGAGCTTCATTAGTTATCGTAATGATGTTCTTACATACACTTCGTGTATTCTTCACAGGTTCTTATAAAAAACCTCGTGAACTAAACTGGATTGTAGGCGTATTAATCTTCTGTGTAATGTTAGGTTTAGGTTTCACAGGATACTTATTACCTTGGGATATGAAAGCGCTATTTGCTACAAAAGTAGGTATCGAAATTGCCGCTTCTGTTCCGTTTATTGGTGAGCTGATTAAAGTTTTACTTGCAGGGGATGCAACAATAATTGGTGCTCAGACGTTAACACGTTTCTTCGCTATTCATGTATTCTTCTTACCAGCAGCATTATTTGCATTACTTGCAGCACACTTTATCATGATTCGTCGTCAAGGTATCTCAGGACCTCTATGATTTCGTTCATACTAAAAGGTCTATGATTTTTTAAAGGAGGGGACACTATGCATCGCGGAAAAGGGATGAAATTCGTAGGTGACTCGCGTGTTAAAGCAAATAACCGCATGGTCAATATGCCTAAAGATTATTCCGAATATCCAGGTAAAACTGAAGCGTTCTGGCCTGATTTCTTATTAAAAGAATGGATGGTTGGTGCTGTTTTCTTAATTGGATATTTATTATTAACTGTCGCACACCCTTCACCACTTGAAGGTCCGGCAGATCCAACTAACGCTTCATATATTCCATTACCAGACTGGTATTTCTTATTCTTATACCAATTATTAAAATATACTTATGCTTCTGGTCCTTACAACATTGTCGGAGCAATTATTATTCCTGGTTTAACAATTGGTGCGTTATTATTAATGCCGTTCTTAGACAAAGGTCCTGAACGTCGACCATCAAAACGTCCATTACCAACAGCATTTATGTTATTAGCGCTTGCTTCAATGATTTACTTAACTTGGGAATCTGTAGTAAACCATGACTGGGAAGCTGCAGCAAAACAAGGTGAAATTAAAGAAGAAGTAGACATCGAAATTGATGAAACTGCAGAAGGTTACTTAATCTTCACTGGTGAACAAGGTAAATCTTGTATTGCTTGTCACGGTGCTGACATGCAAGGTGGAGGTGCAGCTCCTGCTTTAGTAGGTAACGAACTTACTGCAGAAGAGGTTGCAGAAGTAATTAAAAATGGTCGTGGCGCAATGCCAGCAGGTCAATTTGCAGGTACGGATGAAGAACTTCAAATTTTAGCTGAATTTATTGCAAGCTTAAAAGCTGAAGAATAATATTTGTATTTATAAAGAGAGTCGGGAAACTGACTCTCTTCTCTTTTATTTTTTACTTTTACATATATAACTTTTGAAAACGTATACATAAAAATTGTAAGACAAAAGGGGATTAGGTATGAAGTCATTGTTAACGCAAGCTTGGTTTCTATTAACTCACCGCTCATTTTTAACATTGTTATTTTTTATAAACTTTTTAGGCACAATTTATGGTTATATATGGTATGGGTGGCAATTGTCTGTAACGGAGCCTCAATTTTTAATATTTGTTCCAGATAGTCCAACAGCTAGTTTATTTTTTTGTATAGCTATTATTGGATGGATTTTTGGAAGACATTTTAAATTAATTGAAGCATTGGCACTCATTACATTAGTCAAATATGGTGTGTGGGCTGTTGTGATGAATTTACTAACTTTAGGAGAAACGGGTTCGATCGGGTTTGCCGGATGGATGCTTGTTGTTTCCCATGGTTTAATGGCTGTTGAAGGTTTACTCTATATTGCAAAATACCGTTTTACAATGATTCATATTGGGATTGCTGCTATTTGGACATTGCACAATGATGTAATTGATTATGTATATGGACAAATGCCAATTTATCGAATATTAGACCATTATACAAATCACATTGGCTACTTTACGTTTTGGTTATCAATTTGCTGCATTTTAATTGCTTATTTTGTATATAATAAGCGTGAATATTTGCATAAGATTAAGTAAATCATTAAAATTATTAATATAGTAAGTAAAAGAAAGGACGAGGGTAATTGACAACAGGGATGTATATAATTTACTTTTTGATTATATTAATTTTACCGATTTATGCACAAATTAAAGTGAAAAATGCCTATCGAAAGTTTTCTCAAGTACCTGCAACGAAAGGTATGACTGGTGCACAAGTAGCCCGTATGATATTAGACCATCACGGATTATATGATGTGCGGGTAGTTCCGACACAAGGAATTTTGTCAGATCATTATAACCCAGCAACGAAAACAGTTGCCCTTTCCGAAGATAATTACTACAATACATCAATTGCAGGAACAGCAGTTGCTGCCCATGAGGTAGGACATGCTATTCAACATAAAGAAGCTTATTCCTTTTTAACTTTACGTTCAAAACTTGTACCAGTTGCAAATATTTCTTCAAATGCATCGTGGATTTTTGTGATGATTGGTATTTTTGCTGCAAGTACGAATATGTTGTTGTTAGGTATTGTGTTATTAGCAGCAGGAGTATTATTCCAAATTGTAACGTTACCAGTTGAATTTGACGCTTCTAAACGGGCAATGAACGAAGTTGTTTCGTTAGGAATCATTTCAAACAACGAAGAACGTAGTGCAAAGAAAGTATTAAGTGCAGCAGCGATGACATATGTTGCAGCAGCAGCGGTTGCAGTACTAGAATTACTTCGTTTAGTGTTAATTTATACAAACATGAAATCTGAAGATTAAATATAACTTTATTCGGATATGAAACCGGCCTTTATAGGTCGGTTTTTTTATTTATTTTACAAAATACTTTATAAAAAATAATATCTATTGAACTAGATTAATAAAATAAAGGGAAATTGTGATTTGTTATGAAAGCGCAATCAAGTGCTTTGCATAAAGAACAAAAAGGGGGGAGAACAATGAACATTAGTGGGACGAAAATGATCTTATTTGGGTTTATTACACTCATTGTTATTATTGCTTTAGCTTATTGGGCAGGCGTGTTATCAAAACAAATTATAGAAGACGATTCAAATGAGGAAAGTGGATTTATTATTGAATCTTCAGATGACCAAGAAGCTAGTGGAAGAGATCCGGGTCAACCGAATATTAAAGTTAATTATGCAGAAGATGAATGGGTGACACACGGAGGTGATTATTACAACCGTCGTTTCTCACAGCTAGATCAAATTAATGTTGAAACGATTGGAAATTTAAAACCTGAATGGGTAACAAGTCTTGGAGCAAGTCTTGATATGAAATTTTCGGGGGAAGCAACTCCTATTGTAGTGGATGGTGTAATGTATATTGCAACGGCTGAAAATGATATTTTAGCCCTTAATGCTAAAACGGGAGAAAAAATATGGGAATATCGTCCTGAGATTGAACAGAAATTAGATACAGTTTGTTGTGGTTGGACGACTCGAGGAGTAGCTGTGGCTGATGGAAAAGTATTTGCTGGTTTATTAGATGCTAGATTAATAGCGTTAGACCAAAAAACAGGCAAGCTTCTTTGGGAAACGGAGGTAGCGGATTGGGAAGAAGGGTATACGATTACTAGTGCGCCTCTTTATTATAACGGAAAAATTTATACAGGTGTAGCGGGTGGGGAATATGGAATTCGTGGTCGAATTATGGCTTACGATGCAGAGTATGGTCATGAAGTTTGGAGATGGTATTCGATACCTAGCCCTTATGAAGAGAATGGCGATACATGGCCAGACGATGAAAATAAAAATTGGTTACACGGAGGAGCACCAATATGGAACACGCCAGCAGTCGATCCCGAACTTGGTTATCTATACTTTGTAACAGGTAATACATCTCCGGATTTAGATGGAAGTAAGCGGGAGGGAGATAATTTATACGCCAATTCGATTATTGCATTAAATGCTGAAACAGGTGAATATATTTGGCACTTCCAACAAGTCCATCATGACATATGGGACTTAGACCCAACAAATCCGGTTATTTTATTTGATGTAGAGATCAATGGGGAGAAGAGAAAAGCATTGGGGGAAGCCGGGAAAACAGGCTGGATTTACTTCTTAGACCGAACAGATGGTACACCATTAATTGGGATTGAAGAAAAGGAAGTACCTCAATTAGCAGAACAAAAAACGTCACCAACACAGCCGTTCCCAATTGGAGACTCTTTCGTTCCGCAAGAGGTTACAGAAGAAGATGTGGAGCGGGACTTAGCGGATGACTTTGAAGGGGAAATTGGTTCGATTTTCACACCGTTCTGGGATGAACCGATCACATTAAAACCTTCTGCCTTTGGAGGTGCCAATTGGCCACCATCAGCCTATTCACCTGAAACGGAATATTTTTATGTGTTAGGTACGGACGGGTATATTGCTTTATCGAGGATGGATGAAGACATTTACGAAGAAGGTAGTATGTATATTGGAAGTATTATGGTACCTGTATCAGATGCTCCGCAAAGGGGAACTGTTACAGCCATGGATGTGAAAACGAATAAAATTGCTTGGCAAGTCGTTTGGGATGACAATGCTTATTCTGGCGTGCTCGCAACAGCGGGTGACCTCATCTTTGTTGGACATAATGACGGTCGACTTATAGCCTATAATGCGAAAACGGGAGAAGAAGTATGGAGCTATAAAATGGATGCAGGAGCAAATGCCCCATCTGTCACCTATGAAATTGATGGGGAACAATATTTATCCATTTTTGCTGCAGGAAACTCGTTAGCCGGATCCGTTCATGGTGATAAAGTGTACACGTTTAAAATCGATGGGAAATGGAATGGTACAGCGATTGATGCTTCTGAAAAAAGTCCAGGTAGTAAAGTTGGAACGACGGAAGAACCAAAAGAAACCGAGCCTTTGGATACGACAGGTGAAACAACAGATCCTTATGAATTAGGTATTTCTGTATATGAAGGAAATTGTTTATCTTGTCATGGTAATATGGGGGAGAACGGCCATAATGGTCCGAACTTACAACTAAGTGAATTTGCCGAAGATTATGAAAATGTAGTGGAAAAAGTTAACAATGGAGGCGAGGTAATGCCTGCCTTCGGAGAAAATCTATCAGAAGAAGAAATTGAAGCAGTTGCTCGATATGTAAATGAAGTATTAACAAAAGCAGACGAATAAAAAAAGTGGGATGGCTATGATGAGCGCCATCCCGCTTTTAGCATTAAGTTATTTAAAAATGTAATGTTTAATCATCAATTTTAAATCCTTCACCTGTTACATCTCTAACATCAATGATTGATACAAATGCATTCGGATCAATACTGCGCACTATCGATTTTAGACGAACAATTTCCCTTGTCGCAACGATACAATACAACACATCTTTTGACTGTTTTGTATAGTGGCCGTATCCATGAAACACTGTTATTCCTCTTTCCATTTTTTCAGAAATGAAGTTTGCAATTTCCTCTGGGTGGTTAGAGATAATTAAAGCAGCCTTTGCTGAATAAGCCCCCTCTTGTACCATATCAATCACCCTTGCACCTACGTAAACAGCAACTAAAGTGTACATCATGGAACGGGCATCTAAGAACGTAGCCCATGATGCAAGAATAACAAAGGCATCAAATAAGAACATCGTACGACCCATACTCCAGCCTAGATATTTATTGGCAATCCGTGCAATAATATCTACTCCTCCTGTAGTACCACCACAACGGAAAATAATACCTAATCCAATTCCGACAAAAACGCCGGCAAATAAAGAGGCTAATAATAAATCGTCCTGTAAATTTAGTTTAAACTGGTACACTTGGAACAATCTTAAAAAGACCGAGACAGATACGGTGCCAATAATCGTATAAATAAACTCGATTCTACGAAATAGTTTCCAACCTAAAATAAACATTGGAATATTTAAAATTAAGTTCATAATTGCTGGATCCAAGTTTAAGGTGAAGTATAAAATTAAAGTAATTCCACTAAAACCGCCTTCACCAAGCTCATTTTGCATATTAAAGTGGACAAAACCGAAACTATAAATGGCTGCACCAATAATAATTCCGATAATGTTACGAATATTTAACCCTTTCAAATGTAAACCTCCTACTGTAAGCCAAATAAATTTTCATTTCTAGTAACATGCTGTACGATGTAATTGCTGCATTCACTTGCAGTGCCATCCACTCTTTCATATTATTAGTAGTAAAATAAAAGTGTGTATATGTTTTTCTACAAGAAAAAGCAGTTTGTAAACAAACAATGGGTGGAAATCATAGAAATTCCACTAATTGATAGTTTCACCTTATTATGTTGTATTTTTCATCTTTTGACAACCGAGCCTTAAATTATTTACGATGTTAGTAGGAGCGTGTTATGATGACGAGTGAACTTTCCTTGCAACAATTACAGAAAAAAGTAGATGATTACATAGGTCAATTTAAGGAAGGGTATTTTCCCCCCTTTGAAATGATAGCCAGATTATCAGAAGAATTAGGCGAATTATCTCGTGAAGTTCAAGATGTATATGGTCATAAAAAGAAAAAGATTACAGAATCAAAAAATAGTATTGAAGAAGAATTAGGAGACTTTTTCTTTGTATTAGTATGTTTTGCTAACGCGCAAGGTATCCAATTAGATAATGCATTATTAAACGTATTAAATAAATATGAGACGAGAGATAAAGATCGTTGGACACGAAAGGAAGAATAACAGTGACGATTCGAGTAGCAATTGCAGGGGCAAGAGGAAAAATGGGCTCGGAAGCAGTTAAAACCGTATATAAACGTGATGGTTTAGAACTAGTAGCTGCATTGGATTATAAACACGTCGGGGAAAGTTTATCTGAATTGGAAATTTTCCCTCCAAATTTAGATGTACCGATTTATACAAATTTAACTCAATTAATTAGCGAGACAACACCAGATGTATTAATAGATCTAACAAATCCAGATTCCGTTTATGAACATACAAAAGAAGCGATGTTACATAATGTTCGAACAGTTGTTGGTACGACAGGATTTACTGATGACCAATTAGAAGAATTAAGAAGCTTAGCAAAAACAAATAAAGTAGGATGTATCATTGCGCCTAATTTTGCTATTGGAGCTGTCTTAATGATGAAATTTGCAAAAGAAGCTGCTAAATATTTACCTCATGTTGAAATTATTGAGTTACACCATGACCGAAAACTCGATGCTCCGTCAGGTACTGGTAAAAAAACAGCACAAATGATAGCAGAAGTTCGTGAGGCAAGAAGACAAGGCCATGAATTCGAAACGGAAACAATGCCAGGTGCAAGAGGCGCTGATTTTGAAGGGATGAGAATTCACTCCGTTCGATTACCGGGATTAGTTGCTCACCAAGAGGTTCTTTTTGGTGGAGAAGGACAAATGCTTACAATTCGACACGATTCCTATAACCGTGAATCGTTTATGGGTGGAGTCGTTTATTGTGTTGAAACGGTTATGACATTAGAAGAATTAGTATATGGATTAGAAAATATCCTATAGAATGGAGATTTGAAATGAAAATAGCCCTTATTGCGCATGATCGAAAAAAAGATAGTCTAGTCGAGTTTGCTATCGCATATAAAGAGATATTACGACAACATGACCTTTTTGCTACCGGTACAACGGGACAGCGAATTCAAGACGAAGTGGGTTTGAAAGTCACAAGATTTCGTTCAGGTCCATTAGGAGGCGATCAACAAATTGGCTCGATGATTGCTAATAATGATATGGATATGGTATTTTTCTTTCGAGATCCGTTAACTGCTCAACCCCATGAACCGGATGTGACAGCGCTTGTTCGTTTATGCGATGTATACCACATTCCATTAGCAACAAATATGGGAACAGCTGAGATTTTGCTAAAAGGATTACAAGAAGGTTTTGTTGATTGGCGATTAATACAAGAGAGACGTAAATAAATTAATATTGGTTACTAATTCTAAAATTAAGCTTTAAAATGGTTGTTAATTAGCTGAATATATAGTGAACTTCTGGCGGATGCGACTTTTGTTTTTCATTAAGCAAAATGCGTATTAATGAATCTACTCATATTTGATTAATTAATTTGTTTTAGATTAAAGTAATTAAATATTTTGGATAGAGAGGATGAACGTCGGATGAGAAAATTAAAAATTGGTATTACATGTTATCCAACAGTTGGAGGTTCGGGTGTACTTGCAACAGAATTAGGTAAAATGCTTGCAGAAAGAGGTCATGAAATTCATTTCATTACTTCTAGTGTACCATTTCGACTGAAGAAAATTTATCCGAACGTATTTTTCCATGAGGTAGAAGTGAGTAATTATTCAGTATTTCAATATTCCCCGTATGACATAGCTTTAGCAAGTAAAATGGCCGATGTTATAAAAGAGGAAAAGTTAGATGTACTGCACGTTCATTATGCAATACCCCATGCAGTTTGTGCGGTCCTTGCCCGTGAAATGAGCGGAGAAAATATTGGAATTGTTACAACATTACATGGTACTGATATTTCTGTTTTAGGGCAAGATTCGACCCTTGCACAGGCAATTCGATATGG
This sequence comes from Ureibacillus galli, assembly GCF_014836845.1. GTDB lineage: Bacteria > Bacillota > Bacilli > Bacillales_A > Planococcaceae > Ureibacillus > Ureibacillus galli. The sequence continues at coordinate 189,102 of NZ_JACSQA010000001.1, read as the reverse complement.
TATAAATAAATCCGACATTGTAACGGCTGTTTCGAATTCGTTAAAAGAACAAACTTATGAATTAATTGGTACAACAAAAGAAATCGAAACGGTTTATAATTTTGTTGATGAGTCGGTATTTAGACCAATTGATTCGAGCCATTTAAAAGAACAATTTGGAATTCGGCCGGATGAACGGATTATGATACATGTATCAAATTTCCGTAAAATTAAAAATTTACCGGATATTATTAATGTCTTTTTTAAAGTACGAGAACAAATGCCTGCTAAACTGCTTCTTGTAGGTGATGGACCAGAGAAACAACGAGTGATGGATTTAGTAAAGTTATCTCCGTATAAACAGGATGTTTTATTTTTAGGAAAACAAGAAAATGTTGCAGAGTTATTCGGAATTAGTGATCTAAAATTGTTAATGTCTGAAAAAGAATCCTTTGGTTTAGTTCTCCTGGAAGCAATGGCCTGTGGTGTTCCAGGTATTGGTACGAATATTGGGGGCATTCCGGAAGTCATCGACCATGGCGAAAATGGATATCTTGTAGAACTAGGGGACGTTGAACAAGCTGCACATTACGCAATTGATTTATTACAAGATGAAGAAAAGCTAATGATGTTCCGTGAAGCAGCGATTAATACGGTACAAACTAAGTTTTTAGCTAAACCGATTATTGATCATTATGAACAATTATATGAACGATTGGTGGCACTAAGAGTATGAAACTAAGTGAGGAATGGCTTGTTGCTTTAAAGGTCATTGACAAAATTGAAAAGGCTGGATTTGATGCAGTAATTGTAGGTGGGGCCGTTCGTGATTACCTATTGCATAAACCCGTTAATGATGTAGATGTAGCAACAAGTGCATTACCTTCTGAAGTAAAGGAAATTTTTTCATCTACTGTGGATGTAGGAATTGATCATGGTACAGTTTTAGTACTAGATGAAGGGGAACCGGTTGAGGTAACTACATTTCGTACGGAAGGAACTTACACAGATTATAGGAGACCAGAAGAAGTAACATATGTACGTACTTTACAAGAGGATCTTGAGCGCCGTGATTTTACGATTAATGCAATGGCCATATTGAAAGATGGTACCATTATTGATTTATTTGGCGGTCAAGAGGATATTGAAAAGAAAGTTATACGTGCAGTCGGAGATCCGAATGTTCGCTTTCGAGAAGATGCACTGAGAATGCTTAGAGCTATTCGATTTAGTGCTCAACTAGGATTTACTATTGAAGAAAAAACGTTAAAGGCAATTCAAATTGACAGTGATTTAATCGATTTTATAGCAAAAGAACGGATTACAATGGAATTGTCTAAAATTTGGAAAAGTGATTATGTTTATGATGGATTAAAGTTCCTTGTTGTAAGTAAATTAGCCCATTATTTAGTGGGAAACTTTAGAGATCACCTTAAATGTTGGAAGGAATTTCGAGCTAGTAAGCCGGAAGTTGGGTGGGCTTATTTATGTTTATTAAATCGAGAGGATATTCAACATATCTTTGAATTTTACCGATTGTCCAAAAAAGAAAAAACATTTATACGAGATGTTTTAAATTTATACGATGGTTTACTACAAAAGTGGACATTAATGGATTATTTTTCCAATGACTTAACGGTTTTAGAAACTGCCTATGATTTCGCTGTATGGCAAAATCATACCATTTCCTTTTCAAAGGATGATATTGCAAAAGTAAAAGAAAATTTGCCAATTCAAAAAGTTGATGACTTGGCGATTAATGGAAACCATCTCATTAATTGGACCAATAAAAAAAGAGGACCATGGATTAAAGTGGCACTTGATGCAGCAATGATAGCGGTTTTAAATGGATATGTAGAAAATGAAGAAGAGAAGCTGAAGGAATGGTTCTTAAATGACTTTAACGATCAAAGATGAAATATTAAAACGTTTTTTGTCTGCTAATGGTGAGCCAATTTCTGGTCAATTATTGGCAGATGAATTAGGTATTTCTCGTACGGCAATTTGGAAACATTTACAGACGTTACAAGAGGAAGGCTATACATTTGAAACGATAAAGAAAAAAGGATACGTTTTAATGACGAAGCCTGACAAAGTAGATGTGCCGAGAGTAAATGCGTTTTTAACGACAAAACGCTTCGGTCAAACAATTCATTATTTGGAAGAGTGCACGTCAACCCAAACAATCGCCCATGAATTAGCGCGGAATGGTGCGAAGGATGGAACTTTAGTTATCGCTGAGACTCAAACTTTGGGGAAAGGTCGTATGAGTCGTCCTTGGGAGTCGACAAAAGGGAAAGGCATTTGGATGACGATTATTATCCGTCCAGATATTTTACCCCACCAAGCCCCTCAGTTTACACTTGTTGCTGCCGTTTCAATAGTGAATGCGATTAAATCTCTTTGTAATCAATTTACTCCTTACATCAAATGGCCAAATGATATTTTAATTAATGGACGAAAATGTACTGGGATATTAACGGAAATGATTGCTGAAATGGATCGGGTGCAATCTCTATTAATAGGGATTGGCATTAATGTAAATCAACAGCTTTCTGACTTTCCAGAGGAGCTTCATCCAATCGCAACATCTTTAAGATTGGAAGAAAGTAAACCTCTTAATAGGGCTGAACTTGTTGGCACCATTTTAAATCATTTAGAGAATTATTGTGACCTTTATGTAAAAGAAGGTTTTGCTCCTATTAAAAAACTATGGGAAGAAGCTTCTGGAACAATTGGGAAACGGATTAAAGCAACAACGTTAACGGAAGTAATTGAAGGTAAAGCAGTTGGTATTACAGAATCGGGTGTATTAGAAATTCAAACTGATACGGGAGAAATAAAAAATGTTTACTCTGCAGACATTGAATTAAAATAAATTCATTTTGGAAAAAGAGAAGTTTTCCTTTTGATAACCTTATTTGTAGTGGATGGTTCAACTATAAATAAGGTTTTTAATTTTTTTCAATTAGAATTTTCGCTATACCTTTTCATGAAAACTTGTTATAGTAACGTTAAGGACAGTATCCTACCAGAACTGTACCTTAAAACCTTTTGAAACATGAAAAAAAGATCTGCCTTGATCTGAAAAGACAGGGACGGAAGAAAACAATGCGTAGCATATTGAATTATACTGATTGAGTATAAATTCACACAAAATCAGTATAAAAATACAGCTATCACAATGATGTGAGTTAGGTGTATTTAAATCGATCACGCTATCCTTCTGTCCGTTTAAGACAGAGGGATATTTTTATGTTGATAAAAGTTTCATTGATTCTTTTATTGGCATAAGAAAAACATCGTATCGCCGCTTTTGGCGTTCAAAAGTGTTTTTCGTTGTTTTCTTCTTTTAAAAAAAGGAGGAGAAAAGGAATGAAAAGTACGAGTGATTTTTTGAAAATGAAATCACAAGGTGAAAAAATTGCGATGATTACGGCATATGATTACCCATCTGCCAAGTTTTCAGAAGAAGCTGAAGTCGACATGATATTAGTAGGGGATTCTTTAGGTATGGTGGTACTAGGTTATGATTCTACCATTCCTGTGACGGTGGAAGATATGATTCATCATGCAAAGGCGGTTCGCCGTGGCGCTCCAAATACCTTTGTTGTAGTGGATATGCCCTTTGGATCTTACCACGGTGATGTGAACGAAACGTTAAAAACAGCGGTGAAAATGATGCAAGAAACGGGAGCAGATGCGTTAAAACTAGAAGGCGCTGGTGACGTGACGAAAGTTATCGAAAAATTAACGGGTATCGGTATACCAGTAGTTGCCCATCTAGGATTACAACCTCAGCTAGTAGGTGTACTTGGTGGCTATAAAGTACAAGGAAAAACAGCGGAGCAAGCGTTAAAGTTAATGCAAGAAGCGCAAGATTGTGAGGCTGCTGGTGCATGTGCAGTCGTTCTGGAGTGTATTCCACATCAATTAACAGAGTCGGTTTCAAAAGAGTTGACGATTCCAACAATCGGCATTGGTGCAGGTCCTGCTGCTGATGGGCAAGTGCTCGTACATCATGACTTATTACGTTACGGAAAACATCATATTCCTAAATTTGTTGAAAGTTTTGCATTCGTAGGCGATGAAGTTGAGAAAGGAATCAAAGCTTATACAAAAGCTGTTAAAGATGGTTCGTTTCCGACCGTCGCCCATAGCTTTACGATGAAGGAAGAGGAATTATCGCAAATTTATGGGGGCGTCAAGTAATGGAAGTTGTAACGAAAATTGCCCAATTAAAATCGATAGTAGAACGGGTAAAAGGGGAAGGGAAAACGATTGGGCTAGTGCCTACAATGGGTTACTTGCATGAAGGGCATTTGACTTTGGCAAAGGCAGCCCGAGTTGAAAATGATCTAGTCATTATGAGTATTTTTGTCAATCCAACCCAGTTTGGTCCAAATGAAGATTTTCAATCGTATCCTAGAGATTTAGAACGAGACAAAAGATTAGCGAAATCTGCAGGAGTTCATGTCATTTTTGCCCCATCAGTCGAAGAAATGTATCCGTCAGATGGGGGAATTTCTATCCATGCAGGTAGACAATCGGAAATTTTATGTGGAGCATCCCGACCAGGGCATTTTAATGGTGTACTACAAGTCGTAACAAAGTTGTTCCATTTAGCTGAACCAGATCGTGCATACTTCGGGCAAAAAGATGCCCAACAAGTCGCAATCGTTCAAACGTTAGTAAGGGATTATAATTTTCCTCTTGAAATTCGGACCGTTCCGATTGTACGGGAAGAAGACGGTTTGGCCAAATCTTCTCGAAATGTATATTTATCAAAACGAGAGAGGGAAGAAGCACCAGCTATCTATGAAGCATTACAAATAGCGAAAGAAACCTTTCTCTCTTCTAGAGATGTAAAAAATGCGCTCAATGAAGCAACAACACATATGATGCGTAAAACATCCGGAACAATTGATTATTTAGAGTTGTTATCATATCCAGATCTACAACCAGTTAACGAAGACACAAAGGAGTTTTTACTAGCAACAGCAGTCTATATCGGTAAAACACGACTCATTGATAATATTATTTTTTCTATAAAAGGGGAAACAACAAATGTTTAGAATGATGATGAATAGTAAAATCCATCGGGCACAAGTTACACAAGCCGATTTAAATTATGTGGGCTCTATTACAATTGATGAAGACATTCTTGATGCGGTTGGTATGCTTCCGAATGAAAAGGTTCATGTTGTGAATAATAATAACGGAGCCCGTTTTGAAACTTATATTATCGCAGGTGAACGTGGAAGTGGAGTGATTTGTGTAAACGGTGCTGCTGCCAGACTCGTTCAAAAGGGCGATATTGTCATTATCATTTCTTATGTTTATGTAACAAATGATGAAGCAAAGGATCATCAGCCAACAGTTGCGATTATGGGAGAAAATAATACGATAAAAGAAATGATTTCTTATGAACCGGAAGCTACGGTAAAATAAAAAATTCCTTGTTTTTCTATTCGGTATGGTATAGAATATAAAGAAGGTGCCAAACCTAGTAAAGTTTTTACTTTACAATCAAAGTACTCATTACGACACGGATTTGTCGGAGTACTTTGTTTTTATGAGCAGGGAGATGAGCCCCTGCTCTTTTTATATCCAATAAAATTAAAAAATGAACAATTTGTCTCAAAGGTCTATGTGACTTTTGAGTTTTTTTTGTTTCTGTATTACAATAACATGACCGTTGACAGTACATATGATAAAATTCGCTTATAATTACTTAAATAGTGAGTTGAGAAAATGATGGAAAGTCAGAAATATGCAATTGTGGATATCGAGACAACAGGACATTCCCAGTCAAATGGGGACCGAATGATTCAAATAGCAATTGTAATTATGAAAGATTGGTGTATTGAGAAGACTTTTACATCATTCATTCACCCTGGGAAATCAATCCCTTTATTTATTCAAGATTTAACAAACATTACAGATGAAGACGTAAAAGATGCACTACCTTTCGAGGCCCATGCAGATACAATATACGAATTGATACAAGATGCTATTTTTGTTGCCCATAATACGGATTTTGATCTTTCTTTTTTACAAGGAGAGTTTAAACGGGTAGGATTGCCGAAATGGCATGGAAAGAAAATTGATACCGTTGAGTTGGCAAAAATTTTATTTCCTTCTGCTTTAAGCTACAAATTAGGAGATTTAGCAGCAGAATTAAATATTCCGTTAGATAATGCACATCGTGCAGATGACGATGCGAAAGCGTGTGCCTTTCTATTAAAAAAGTGTTGGGAAGAGCTATTAAATTTGCCTCTATCGACATTAGAACAAATGCATAAAAAATCTTTTCGATTGAAATCAAATTTATCCCAATTGTTTTTTGAAGCGTTGCAAATCCGTCGAAGCAGTGTCTCGAACGAGGATGATTTTATTTACTATAAAAAGTTAGCGTTAAAAAAACCGTTCTTCACGAATAAGAAAGTTCATCACCAAATGGATTTTCCTAAAACAAGCGAGGAAAAAAGTACTTTATTTAAAAAAACATTGTCGCATTTTGAAGAACGACCGAAGCAATATCAAATGATGGATATAATATGGGAAAATTTAAATAACAAATCTGAAGTGATGATTGAGGCATCTACGGGAATTGGGAAAACAATTGGCTATTTAATCCCTTCAATCATATATGCGAAACAAAATCATCGGAAAATCTGTATCAGCACTTATACGACGTATTTACTAGAACAGTTATTAAGCAATGAAATTCCAAAAGTGGAAAAAATTCTTGGTTGTCCAATTAACGTCACGTTATTGAAGGGTCGGAAAAACTATGTAGATGTAGTTGTGTTTGAGCAACTAATGAAAAGCAATGATTTATCCTATGATGAAACATTAACAATCCTTCAAGTGCTCGTGTGGTTATCAAAGACTGAAACAGGAGATTTATCGGAATTAAATTGTTCCGGTGGAGGTCAGCTGTTTATCGATAAAATCCGCAAAAATGCTGAATATCACAACAAAAAACAGCCTTTTGATTATTATGATCGAGCGATACAAGAAAGTGAAAAAGCAGATTTAATTATTACAAACCATTCGATGCTATTAGCAGATCTAGTTCGCCATGAACCTGTTTTTAATCAAATTGATGCTTGGATAATCGATGAAGCTCATCAATTTGTTCAAGCTGCTGTTCAACGGGATCAAGCAATCTTTTCCTATACGAATTGGAAATATTTATTTGGTCAAATTGGCTACTCTTCTGATCATCAACTATTTTCTATCTTTCAAAAAATTGCATTAAAAAAACAAAGGGTTCCATTTATTTATTTCCAACAATTAGAGAAAAAATTTATGCAAATGGTCGAATTATTCGATAAAGCGATGCAAGAAATACTTTATCATATGAAGAAAACGTCATTACCTTCTAAGTTCGAATCAAAGCAAATCGCTTTTTTACAAAATGTCTTGACGAATCGGGAGACGATGCATGCCTTTTCCGCTGCAATGCAAGGGTGGATTGATTTAGCAGAGCAAATAAGTAATCTCTTTAAAAAGGATATCGAACAAATTGCTCCAGAACATCAATTAATACTTGAACAATGGGACTTTTTCGTCCGTGAGTACAAGATGAAAGCAAATGAATGGGATGAAATTTTCATACAGACGGATGAAGATTATACAGCGTGGATTGAAATAGATCGGAGAAATTTACCGGGTAGTATTCGTGTGTTAAAGAAACCAATCAGTATTACAGCAACCATTCAACAGTTATTCAAGTCTATACGAAAGAGTGCGGCTGTTATTTGGACTTCTGGAACTTTAACGGTGCCAAAGAACGAGCGCTTTATTGCGAACCAATTAGGAATTGATGAAAAGGTGCCGATGGTCGTTCTACAAGCGCCTGCGGATTATTATAAAGGGGCTAAAGCTTATGTTGTAAACGATATGCCGGATATTCAAGCGGTATCCCAAACAGATTATATTGAATCGGTTGCTTTAGCTATTACAAGAATTGTCCGCTCTACAGAAGGTAGATGTTTTGTCCTATTTACTTCACAAGATATGTTGAAGAAGACGGTGGAGTTGATTCAAGAAAGTGAATTACTCTATGACTACATGCTTTTCGCCCAAGGAGTGACAAGTGGTAGTCGTATGCGGTTACTAAAGTCGTTCCAAAAGTTTAGTCATTCTGTCTTATTTGGCACGAATAGCTTCTGGGAAGGCGTAGATGTTCCAGGGGATGGTCTTTCATCCGTTGTTATTGTCCGCTTACCATTTTCTGCACCAGAAGAACCAACTTTTAAAGCGAAATCGATTAGCCTTCAGCAACAAGGACGAAATGCTTTTACTGAGTTATCATTGCCGGAAGCGATCCTACGATTTAAACAAGGTTTCGGTAGACTCATAAGAGCTTCGCAAGATAAGGGCGTATTTGTTGTATTAGACAGACGTATTGAAACAAAATCGTATGGAGTAGAATTTTTACGTGCATTACCGCAAATTTCTGTTACTAAACTACCTCTACAAGATATGGTTTTAGAGATAGAACATTGGTATAATAACAAAGATGGGAAAAGAAAGCAGGTTGACAAAAATGAATAATAAAAATGTACAAACTTCGAAGGTGATTCGATGAAGAACTGGATAATTTTCATTTCCGTTTTTATTCTATCTTTGGCACTTGTCATTTCGGTTCTCGTAATTTGGAAATCTGATGCACCATTTAATGAAATTGAAAAGAAAGCAGAAGAATTAGCATTATCTTCTGACACACTAGCTGCTGTATCGGACTCATATGTTTATAATGGTAATAAACCATACGTTACCGTATTCGGTGAAGATAAGGACGGTAACAAAAAGGCACTATTTGTTCCTATTAATTTAGAAGAGAAAGCAATTCAGGAAGTAAACTTAAAAGACGGTATTTCTGAAGAGCAAGCTTTGTCTGTTCTCAGTAAAGAAGAGGAAGTAAAAGAAATACTTCATACAAAATTAGGCTATGAAGAAGTTGGTCCTGTTTGGGAAATTACTTATAAAAACAAATCGGATAAACTGAATTATGTCTATATTTTATTTGAAGACGGACAATGGTGGAAACGTATTTTGAACTTGTAGAGGAGAAGATTTTTGATGAAAGAATTATTAGCCAATCGTGTAAAAACTCTAACACCATCAGCAACTTTAGCGATTACGGCAAAAGCAAAAGAATTAAAATCACAAGGAATCGATGTGATTGGTTTAGGAGCGGGAGAACCGGATTTTAATACACCTAAAAACATTCTTGATGCGGCTGCAAAATCAATGTATGACGGTCATACGAAATATACTCCAGCTGGTGGACTTCCCGCGTTAAAACAAGCAATAATTGAAAAATTAGCACGAGACAACAAACTGGAATACAAACCGAATGAGATTCTTGTTGGTGTTGGGGCAAAACATGTTCTTTATACTTTATTCCAAGTCATCTTGAATGAAGGTGATGAAGTCATTATTCCAATTCCATATTGGGTTTCTTATCCTGAACAAGTCAAATTAGCAGGTGGAGTACCGGTTTATATTGAAAGTACTAGTGAACAAAATTATAAAATTACAGCATCTCAATTACGTGAAACAATAACTGACAAAACAAAAGCCGTGATTATCAACTCACCTAGCAATCCTTCTGGTATGGTTTATACTCGAGAAGAATTAGCGGAAATAGCTGCAGTAGCAGTAGAAAAAGATATATTAATCGTATCGGATGAAATTTATGAAAAACTTCTATACAATGGACTTGAACATTTTTCAATTGCCCAAGTTTCCGAAGAAGTAAAGTCGCGCACTATCGTTATAAATGGAGTAGCGAAATCCCATTCGATGACTGGCTGGAGAATTGGATATGCTGCTGGAAATGCCCAAATAATTAATTCGATGGCTGATTTGGCATCCCATTCAACATCTAATCCAACAACTACTTCTCAACATGCAACGATTGAGGCATACAATGGATCGCAAGATTCTGTTGAAGAAATGAGAAGAGCCTTTGAAGCACGCTTAGAAACAATTTATCCGAAATTAAATGCAATCCCCGGCTTCCGTGTCGTGAAACCTCAAGGTGCATTCTACTTCTTACCAGATGTATCAGAAGCAGCTGAAAAAACTGGATACAAATCAGTAGATGATTTTGCCACTGCACTTTTAACTGAAGCAAATGTTGCAGTAGTTCCAGGTTCAGGTTTCGGCGTACCTACAACGATCCGTTTAAGTTACGCGACTTCTTTAGAATTATTAGAAGAAGCGGTTCGACGTATCGATCAATTCGTAAAATCAAAATGGCAAGACTAATTTAGTAAACTGTTGAAATACGAATACGACAATAATAAAATTAGTCCTTTGTGGAGGAACAATATGAAGAAAATTATGATTCAAGACATGCCAAATCATATTGGCGAAACTGTAAAATTAGGTGTTTGGCTATCAAACAAACGATCAAGTGGTAAAATTGCCTTCTTACAATTACGTGATGGTTCAGGTTTTGTCCAAGGGGTCATCGTAAAAGAAGAAGTAGGAGAAGAACTATTTGCAACAGCAAAAGGTTTAACTCAAGAAACGTCTATGTACATCACGGGAGAAGTTAAGGAGGATACTCGTTCTAGCTTTGGATGTGAGCTTGCTGTTACTGATATTGAGGTGATTCACGCTGCTGTGGATTACCCAATCACACCAAAAGAACATGGTGTCGAATTTTTAATGGACAATCGTCATTTATGGCTTCGTTCTCGTAAACAACACGCCATCATGAAAATTCGTAATGAAGTCATTCGAGCTACATATGAATTTTTCAATAACAATGGCTTCGTTAAAATTGATCCGCCTATTTTAACAGGTTCTGCTCCGGAAGGAACATCAGAACTATTCCATACAAAGTATTTTGATGAAGATGCTTATCTTTCTCAATCGGGTCAGTTATATATGGAAGCGGCAGCTATGGCTTTAGGAAGAGTATTCTCATTCGGCCCGACATTCCGTGCAGAAAAATCAAAAACTCGTCGTCATTTAATTGAGTTTTGGATGATTGAACCGGAGATGGCCTTTGTCGAATTTGAAGAAAATCTAGAAGTTCAAGAACAATATGTTGCTTATATTGTTCAGTCTGTACTTAAAAATTGTAAATTGGAATTAGAACGATTAGGACGCGATACTTCCAAATTGGAAAACATTCAAGCGCCATTCCCACGCATTACTTATGATGATGCGATTAAATTCCTACATGAACAAGGGTTTACAGATATTCAATGGGGAGATGACTTTGGTGCACCTCATGAAACAGCAATTGCGGAGCATTTCGATAAACCAGTATTTATTACTTGCTACCCAGTAGGAATTAAACCATTCTATATGCAACCTCATCCAGAAAGAGATGATGTTGTATTATGTGCAGATTTAATTGCACCTGAAGGTTACGGTGAAATTATTGGTGGCTCTGAACGTATTCACGATTATGAACTGTTAAAACAACGTATCGCAGAACATAACTTAGATGAATCTGCTTATGCTTGGTATTTAGATTTACGTAAACAAGGGTCTGTACCTCATTCTGGTTTTGGTTTAGGGTTAGAACGTACTGTAGCCTGGATTAGTGGTGCAGAACACGTTCGTGAATGTATTCCATTCCCAAGACTTTTAAATCGTTTATATCCATAATGAAATAAGGAAGATTTTTCCCGCACATAAAAAGCGTCCGTATATACGGGCGCTTTCCTTACGATAAGAATAGAAAGGAGTCTTCTTATGAACGATAAAAGACAGCGACTCCGTACGTGGACAGGGCAGGGGAATGTAACAGTTCCTCAGTTTTTTTTTCAACATTATAAAGATCTAAAGATCGCTGATGATGAAGCATTACTATTACTGCATTTGTTAGCTTTTCATTCTGAAGGAAATGATTTTCCTACGCCAACAGATATTGCGAAACGTTATCATGTCAATGAAAATGACATTTCATTAAAACTTCAACGACTCCTACAAAAGGGCTTTTTAGAAATTACCCAAGGCATTGACGGTAGTGGAAGATTATTTGAAAAATACTCGGTTTTCCCGCTATGGGATAGGATTTTGGATTATATTGAATCTACGACGATGCAGAAAGAGTCTTTAGAAGTGAAAAATGAAGAGGGCGAAATTTTTTCGATATTTGAACAAGAATTCGGTCGTCTTCTATCACCGATGGAAATTGAAACGATTTCGATGTGGTTAGACGCAGATCATCATTCCCCTGCTATTATAAAAGCAGCATTGAAAGAAGCGGTTTTGGCTGGTAAACTTTCTCTACGATATATTGATCGGATTTTATTTGAATGGAAAAAGAAAAATATTACTTCAGTAAAACAAGTTGAAAAGCATACAGAACAATTTCATCAAAAAACAACAGTAGTACAACAAAAGCAAAATACGGTGCAGGAAAATAAAAATAAAGTTTCCTTTTATAACTGGTTAGAAGAAAGAGAGTAGGGGGTGTAACTATGCTTACGAAAAAACAGTGGGAACATTGTTTAAACGTAATGGACGAAATGTTTCCAGATGCACATTGTGAGCTCGTACACGAGAACCCGTTTGAGTTAACAATTGCTACACTATTGTCAGCCCAATGTACAGATGTCCTTGTCAATAAAGTAACCAAAACATTATTTCAAAAATATAAAACGCCGGAAGATTATTTAGCTGTACCATTAGAAGAATTGCAAAATGATATTCGTTCGATTGGACTTTACCGTAATAAAGCGAAAAATATACAGGCGTTATGTGAAAAATTGCTTACGGATTTTAATGGGGAAATTCCACAAAGTCGAGAACAACTTGTCACACTACCTGGTGTAGGACGCAAAACCGCGAATGTTGTATTGTCCGTTGCATTTAATATACCTGCCCTTGCAGTTGATACACATGTTGAACGTGTTTCTAAACGTTTAGGATTATGTCGATTAAAAGATTCGGTATTGGAAGTAGAAGAAACGATTATGAAAAAAACGCCAAAGGAGAATTGGTCGAAAACGCACCATCAATTAATTTTCTTTGGCCGGTACCATTGTAAAGCCCAAAATCCTCAATGTCATACATGTCCATTACTGGACGATTGTAGAGAAGGGCAGAAACGTTTGAAAAAAGGTTTGGTGAAAAACGTTGATTAAAGTAAGACCGGAAGCAATTCAAAAAGAGAGGGTCGAACCTTATTTTGCGCAATGGGAGGAACTAAGTCTGCTTATTCATCAAGCCCATGACCAACGGAGTGGCGAAGCAAAAACGTTAATGGAGAAGGGGATATCCCTTTTTGAAGAGTGTGTAGTAAACAGTTCGTACTGCAATGAACAAACAGTTAATGAAAACGAAGAATATGAAGTTCTCCCCATTAATGGAATGGAACGGCTTTCATTTATTAAAGCAAGACCGGGGCAGTATGCTTGTTATCGCCAATTGGATGAACTATTTAAAGAGTTAAAAAAACGATTAGCCCGCTTAAGAATTAAATCATAAAAAAAGGAACATCAATCATTTTCTTCTGATTGATGTTCCTTTTTATTATTGTTGTGTTTCGGTCGGATCGGTCGGTTCTGTAGGGGCTTCTATTTCACTATCACCATTATCAGTGACATCTTCGCCGCCATTATCCTCTTCTCCTGGTATTATTAAATCATCTAAATTATCATCGTCACCGTTACCATTTCCGTTATTCCCATTATTTCCGTTCCCATTATTGCCATTGCCATTGTTATTCCCATTTCCGTTGTTTTCATTTCCATTCCCGTTTTCGCCATTTCCGTTATTCGGGTTTTCTGGATTTTCAACTTCTGGTTCTTCTATTTTATTTTCAATGAAAATTGAAACGGTTGCTGGTTTACTACGGATATCATCTGAAACTGCTACTACTGAGAATGTATAGTTGCGTCCAGGTTCGATATTCGGAATTTGTATTTGTTTATCTGACGTTGTATTAACGACAACAGGTTGTTCTTGATCGACGGTCATCGATACTTCAAAGGAAATATCCATATCTTCATTTCCTTTAGGTGCTTTAAAGTCCCAAGTTAAATCAACTGTGCTTCCTTCATCATTGTATTTCGCTTGTAATTTGGTAGGAGCATCTAATTCAATCTCTTCGTATTTCTCTGATACTTGAGATGGTTCAGTTCCTTTAACAAATAATTCTGTTCTTCGTAATTCTTTTGGTGTATATTCACTTGCTAATTGTAATGGATTTGTTCCGACTTCAATCGTTACTTCTACAACGGAACTTGGTTTTTTAAATTTAGCTGTTTCAACATCATCGGATATTTGCCCCATGATTGATTTAAACAATCTTTGTGGCAAACGACGTTCATCCCAAGTCGTAATTGGTTCAGAACGTTGAGCGTAACCGCTCCAAATCGCTATTGAATAATTCGTTGTATATCCTGCAAACCATGAATCAGGAACACTGCTACTTGGCAAGTCGAATTTATCAAAGTCTTCTGCAGAGTAATTTGTTGTACCCGTCTTACCTGCAATATCTAGGCCCGGTACTGCAGCGGCAGATCCAGAAGCTCCTGGTTTATCGCTTAAAACATCACGTAAAATGTCTGTAACCATATAGGCTGTATAGTCGCTCATCGCCACTTCTGGTTGGGATTTATAAGATTTTTTTGAACCGTCCCGGTACTCTACTTCTTTAATCGCAGTTGGTTCATTATAAACACCATTATTACCGAAGGCAGCATAAGCAGCAGCCATTTGGATAGGAGACATATAAATTGCTCCGCCTCCAATTGCATCAGATTCATATACATCTTCAGTTTCGATACCTAATTTTCCGATAAATTCTTTCGCTGTATCTGTTCCAACTTCTTGTAAGGTTTTAACAGCTGGTACGTTTCGTGATTGATATAATGCTTCACGTACTGTCATTGTGCCCAAATATTTATTATCCCAGTTCGTAATCACTTTATCTGAATTCGAATAAGTCATTCTTTCATCAACAATCGTTTGTCCAGTTGACCATTTTAAGTTTTCAATGGCAGGACCATAGTCAAGTAAAGGTTTCATTGTAGAACCTGGTTGACGATCTTTTAAATCATCAGCATAGTTCCAACCTCTCTCTGCACCGTAATTTCTTCCGCCACCGATTGCACGAATCTCACCAGTTTTTGTATCAATAACAGAAACACCAGATTGAATATCCTCTGTAGGGAAGTTTTCAGGATCATTCATAATCCCTTCTACAACCGATTGAGCATTCGGATCAAGAGTAGTGTAAACTTTTATTCCTTCTGCTAATGCTTCGCCATCCCCGTTTTCTTCAAGTTCTTCTAATACAACATCTAAAAAGGCATCATATTTTGTACCTGTTACAGTTTGACGTTCTTCTTCCGGTAAAATCCGTGAAGCAATTTCAACTTTTTTCGCTTCAGCAGCTTGTTCTTCTGTAATTTTTTCATGTTGTACCATTAAATCAAGTACTAAATCCCGTCGTGCTTTCGCTCGGTCAGGATTTTTGAATGGATTATAGTTGTTCGGGCTTTGAGGGATACCTGCAAGTAAAGCCATTTCATCCAATTCTAACTCATCTAATTCTTTACCAAAGAAATATTCTGCAGCAGTTCCAAATCCATAAACCCGTCCAGACATAAGTACTTTGTTAAAATACATTTCAAAAATTTCTTCTTTTGAATAATGTTTTTCTAGTTGAATCGCAAGCCATGCTTCCTGTGCTTTACGTTTTAACTTTTTGTCATTACTTAAAAATGAATTTTTTACAACTTGTTGGGTAATCGTACTTGCCCCTTGTGCACCGAAACCTTGAGTGACGTTAGCAATGACGGCACTACCTAAACGCCAAATATCAAGACCAAAATGGTCGAAGAAGCGCGAGTCTTCAGTTGCTAAAATGGCGTCAATCATTTCTTGAGGAATATCATCGTATTCTACATATTTACGGTCTTCTGCACCGATTTTTGCAAATAACTCACCATTTTTATCGTAAAACTCGGAAGAAATCGGATCTTTTAATAGTTCTTCATCTAACTCGGGAGCCGAACTTGCATAATACGCAAATAATCCAGCACCACCTAATAATCCGACAACACCAATGATAAGAATTGTAACGATAATTCGTTTAATCCAAGAACTTGCTGGTTTTTTCAGTTTTTTCTTCTGTTGTTCGCGTTCTCGTTTTAACTCTTCACGAGTGCGTCTTTTCTCAGTCAAAATAATCTCCTCGCTTTAACAATCTATTATTCTTCGTTTGTAATCAGTTTTTGTATTGCGGTTAAGTAATCGATTCGCGGATTATATCCTGGACGAATCTCGATAGTTTTTGTTTCGAATATTGATAATGGTATAGATTTCCTGCCACCCTTTTCCATATCTCGCCAAGCATCATCGAGTATAGTAAATGGAACAACGAAATATCGATCTAAAGAAGAAAATTTTACGATCGTAAAGGCAATTCCTTTTTGATTTGTCACATCCCTCATGTGCAGGATTTGATGTTGATGGACATTTTTTAAAGGAAACGACGTTTTACTCTCGGTCTCCTTCGCTTCAAAATCTATATAATATCCGTTCCAAACACCGTTATAGTCTGTCGTAGATGGCGTTCGAAAGTAAGCCTCTCGAATAACTGCTGCACTTCGTGACGGGTACTCTACTTTGACGATTTGAACCGGAACAGGTTTCTTATGAATGATTGCGATTTGTTGATTTAAATAGTAAGTATTCGTTTCATTAATCTCATCTTCAAGAGTTTTTCCGCGATTACTAAAAGAAAGCTCCTTTTTTTTAGCAGGTTTTTTCGTTTTCGAAAGGGGTTCGCTCGGCTGATATAGTTTGCCATTAGGGTAATGTATCACGAAAAGCACTCCTTTTTGAAAGATCATTTCTACCAACAAGTTTAACATAAATTTATGAATGTTCCGCTAAAGTATCTCTTCTTTTAGCATAGACTATCGAACGTAACTATAATCAATATATGACTAGACTTTTTCTATTATATGAAATAGTTTATGGAGAAATATGCAACAAATTATTTTTGATGAAGTTTATAAGAAACTTCATTATCGAAAAATATGTTGTTTTAGCAACCTATGTCTAGTTTTGACAAGTGGAAAGGGTTTTGAATACATGTAATGAATTCTATTTGTCAAAGGAGGAATGACAATGAATAGAATTCAAATACTCATTTCGCAAATTGACTGCATCGATCAAATGATGACAGCAAAGATTGAAAATGAACGGGCGCACATTCATAACCAATTTTTCTCTCTACTAGGGAGCACTTATCAAAAAGTAAGCTTAGCAGAAAAGCATTATCATGTAAAGAATGCTTGTTCCCCTATTACTAGAGAATTAGCTTAGTTTTTGGTACACTTAAGAAACAATATAAGAATCTTAAGAGGGTACTAAAAATGGAATTAATCGAACAATCGAAACAGTTAATACAAGAGTGTGATGCGTCAATTAACCGTTTTTATAAACAGCGTGAACTTGACGCAACACCCCAATTTTTTGAAGAAGTAAAGCCTTATGCGGATAACATACAATCTTTATTAATAGAGTGGCAGCAAAACGCATTAAATTGGATTAAAGAAAACAGACCGAAATATATGCATGAATCGCAAATTCAAAACGTTGTCGATGCGATGAATCAATTTGTCGTACAATCTTTTTATAAAGAAACGAGTAAAAAACGATTTATTCAGTCTGTACAATCCGTCCATTACACGTTATCTTTCTTTTTACGTTATTTAGAGGGGAAGAGTGAAAAGGATGTTTAGTAAAAGACGTACGATTGATGATTTATTAGTCGAATGGCAATATGACGAAGCGTTAAAACAAAATATTGTCCATTGGCAAACAATTGAAGCAACTCCGGCACGTTATTCCCAATTTCCGAACGAACTACATCCATCAATAACGAAAGCATTAACTAAAAGGGGAATAGAGCAATTATATACCCATCAGCGGGAAGCCTTTGATTATGCGATAAACGGGAAATCCTTTACCGCTGTTACACCGACCGCCTCCGGAAAATCACTATGTTACCATTTACCAGTATTGCAAAAAATTTTAGAAGATCAATCGAGTAGGGCCATTTATTTGTTTCCTACGAAGGCATTAGCACAAGACCAAAAAGCCGATTTAAATGATTTAATCGAAGATATGGAAGAAGAAATATTGAGTTATACGTACGATGGAGATACTGCACCTGCGATTCGACAAAAAATTAGAAAAGCTGGTCATATCGTCATGACGAACCCCGATATGTTACATTCGGGTATATTACCTCACCATACGAAGTGGGTCTCTCTATTTGAAAATTTAAAGTATATTGTCATTGATGAGTTACATACATATAAAGGGGTATTTGGAAGTCATGTAGCCCATGTCATTCGACGTTTAAAACGAATTTGCGCTTTTTATGGTAGTAATCCGATTTTTATTTGTACATCAGCTACTATTAAAAATCCAAAACAACTTGCTGAAAAGTTAACGAATACAAGCCATGAGCTAATCGCTAAATCTGGTGCACCGGTTGGTAAAAAAACATTTTTATTTTATAATCCACCAATTGTACATCCGACTTTTGGGGTTAGAAGAAGCAGTGTGTTAGAAGTTCGCGATTTGGCAACTCGTTTATTTGAAGCGGGAATTCAAACAATTGTCTTTGCTAAATCTCGCGTTCGAGTCGAGATGCTCGTTACTTATTTAAAAAGTTTAACGAAAAATAAAATTCAAGATGAGTCCATTCGTGGCTATCGAGGTGGATATTTACCAACGGAACGTCGAGCAATTGAAAAGGGATTAAGGGATGGAACCATTCAAATTGTAGTGAGTACGAATGCTTTAGAATTAGGGGTAGATATCGGCCAATTACAAGCATGTATTATGACAGGTTATCCTGGTAACATCGCTAGTGCGTGGCAACAGGCTGGACGGGCAGGGCGTAGACAAGACTCAGCTTTAATTATTTATGTGGCAAATTCGACTGCTCTAGATCAATATGTTGTAAACAATCCTACTTATCTATTAGGTAGTTCTCCCGAAGAGGCATTAATTAATCCAGATAATATTCTCATATTAATGGATCATTTAAAATGTGCCGCTTTTGAATTACCATTTTCTGTAACAGATAATTATGGTGAGTTTGAAGTACAAGAATTACTCGAGTTTTTACAAGATGAAGGTGTATTAGTGAAAACTAGTTCAAACTGGTATTGGATGAGTGAACGTTTCCCAGCCCATGAAATTAGTTTGCGTTCTGCTTCACAAGAGAATGTTGTCATTATTGATCAAACGGTGCCGGCAGGAACAAAGGTTATCGGCGAAATGGATACTTACAGCGCCATGACCCTTCTACATGAAGAAGCCATTTATCTTCATCAAGGAACCCAGTTCCAAGTAGAAATGCTCGATTGGGAAGAGAAAAAAGCCTATGTCCGTGAAGTAGATGTGGATTACTTTACTGATGCCAATTTAGCCGTGGAGTTAAAAGTTTTAAATGAAGATAAAACAAGTCAATATAAAACGGCTTCGGTTAGTTATGGAGATATTAGTTTACTCGCCATTCCGACAATATTTAAGAAAATTCGTTTCCAAACCCACGAAAATATTGGCTCAGGTAAAATTCATATTCCACCCTTGGAGATGCATACAAATGCTACGTGGCTGTCCTTTAACTTACCTGAAAACTGGTCAGAGGAAATGTTAACGGATGCTTTAACGGGCGCCAGTTATGCAATTGGATCATTTATCCCTCTATATATTCAGTGTGACCGAAATGATTTAACAGTTGTACCCCAAGTGAAATCCGTTCACAATGATAAGCCAACACTATTTATTTATGATAGTTATCCAGGAGGCATTGGTCTCAGTGAAAGGGTATATGATATTTTAGTACCAATTATTGAGCAAACGATAAACCATGTGAAAAGTTGTCCTTGTCAAAACGGGTGTCCTTCTTGTATTGGCGCACAAGATAGTTTCAATGAAAGTAAACAAAAAGTCATTAAAATACTAACAATTTTATTAAATGAAATAGGATGAGCCCCATGTCATACGAAAATAAAATGATGCAGTTAAAGCAAATGCTTGGGAAAAAGAAAGAGCAACCTAAAGAGAAACCTACTTTTCAAAAACCGGAGAAACCATCGTATATTAATGAATGGCAAAATGCTGGTCTAACGTTAGTAGAAAATGATTTTGGTGTTCTATTTAAAAGGGAAGTTACGTATCCCCTTACGTTTCAACACGGTTTTTATCAATTAGGATTATTTTACGATGCCCTTGAAAAATGGCAGCAAGCTAATGTTGAACACCCCTACGCCATCAAAATAGATGAACCCATCATTTTTTTTGATACCGAAACGACTGGTTTAAAAGGTGTAGGGACAAATATTTTTCTATTAGGGATATTAAGCGCTGATGAGGATCAATTTGTCCTTACCCAATATGTATTAGCAGACCCTGCAAATGAAGCAGCGTTTTTGTTTGAATCTAAATTTTGGCAGCAACCGAAAACCGTGGTTTCTTATAATGGGAAAAGTTTTGATTGGCCCCAATTGGAAACAAGATGGACATTGAATCAAAACGTATTACCCAAATTACGAAATCCTCGACAAATTGATTTACTACACAGTTCAAAGCGAATATGGAAAAATAATTTGGAAAGAATGAAATTAACAAAAGTCGAGGAGGAAAAACTCGGTTTTAGGCGAAATGGTGATATTCCAGGGTTTTTAGCTCCGATTATTTATACAGATGCTGTGAAGAGTGGAAATGCTTCTGCTTTAATGAAAGTACTTTATCACAATGAATGGGATTTGTTGTCCTTAGTGACACTTTATATTCATTCAACAAACTTGTTACTTGATAGGAAGTGGGAAGAATCTGCAACAACCTATACAAATATAGGGAAATGGTATGGGGATTTAAAACAACCGCTTCAAAGTGAACAAGTATTAACGACCGTTACGACGAATTATGAGACAGAAGAGGCTGGTCTTGCCCACTATTACTTAGCTTTCCAGCAAAAACGAAATGGAATGGTTGAAGAGGCAATTGCTTCTTTTCAAAATGCCCTTTCATTTGTGAATAATAAAGAAAAGCTTAAGGTATTAGAGCAACTCGCCATCTTATGTGAACATCGATTAAAAGAATATGAACGGGCATTACATTATACAAATGAAGGATTGCAACTTATTGAGAGCCAAACTTTTTTAAAGAAAGATCAACAACAGAAGTATGTCATCAATTGGACAAATAGATTGCAAAGGATTGAAAAGAAACTAAAAAAATGAATATCCGATTGTTTAAAATGTCTTAAGGCAGTGTCACATACTCGATGTACAAGCTATTATTTTTCAGGATGCGCGATAATTTCCTGAATATTTTAAAAATAATTTCCCGGGTAAGCGCATAATTTGACATTTTTATCTTAAGTATACGATTTAAAAATTACTTGTAATTTTGTTAAAACAGTTTCTTTAAATCCCTTTTATTATTTTCATATGATATAATTGAAATATGACCGTATCGGATGGAAGGGCGATGTGAATGGAAATTAAACTAAATTCAAAAATAATATTAGAAAAAGAATTTAAAAAGGTGATGAAAGGTTATAGTATTGACCAAGTAGATCAATTTTTAGATCAAATTATGGAAGATTACGACGTATTTGAAAAAGTTGTAGAAGAATTAGAAGAATTGCGTGCCGAAAATAAACGTTTAAAAGAAGAACTTGAGAACAGTGCAGCTCGCCGTCCACAAGTTCAACAACCAGTAGGCAATACGAATTTTGATATTTTAAAACGACTTTCGAATTTAGAAAAGCATGTGTTTGGAAGTAAGTTGTACGAATAATTTTACCAAACATCTTGCTTTTGTGATAATTTTTTAGTATAATACTTTTATCATAGTCAAATTCGAGTAATCGCTGCAATTTTAGATTGTAGAGGAAAGTCCATGCTCACACGGTTCTGAGATGGCCGTAGTGTTCGTGCTTACTGAAAAAATAAGGTAAGGCAAGCTTTAGCTTGACGGCGGAAGGAAAACCTAAGTCTTTATGATATGGTTGACACTTCCTGAAAGTGCCACAGTGACGTAGCTTTATTGGAAACAATAAAGGTGGAACGAGGTAAACCCCACGAGTGAGAAACCCAAATTATGGTAGGGGCACTCTCCTGAAGGAAATGAACAGATGGAGGGACGAAAGACATTCTTTCGTAGATAGATGATTACTACCCGATTCGTACGAGGCTTCGGCTGCTTGAGTACCCGGGAACAAAACATGGCTTATGAATTTCTATGATATTGATAATTTAAACTAAATGTTAAAATGAAATTCACTGTAATACTTGTTCAAAATCATTTGGTAATGGATGATTTGAACAAGTATTCATTATGTAATTTAGAGATTTTACTCATATAAGAGGCTCTCCATCCTATTGGAGAGCTTTTCTTTTAGTGTATGGGAGAGTTAAAATTAGGGTAATATGCTAATGGTATCGTTTAAATACATAAAATGGTATTCCCTAATTTTAATGAACTGTTAAAAGAACGAATTCCCTAGTATAGGAATAACGTTGTATTCTTAAGATGGGGTTGTAATATAAATAAAGTTGAATTAGTTTATTCACAACTGTAATTTGTACACCAAGGAGATATTGTATAATGACAAAATTTCAATTAGTAGCGACAGCAGCAATGGGACTTGAATCAATTGTTGCCCAAGAAGTTCAAGATTTAGGGTATGAAACCCGCGTGGACAATGGGAAGGTTTATTTTGAAGGTGATGAAACAGCAATTGCGCGATGCAATCTTTGGTTACGTGTAGCTGACCGTGTAAAAATCGTTGTAGCAGAATTTCCGGCCCACACATTCGATCAATTATTTGAGAATACAAAAGCGATTGAATGGGAGAAATTTTTACCTGTCGATGCGGCATTCCCTGTATCGGGTAAATCGGTTAAATCCAAATTATTTAGCGTTCCAGATTGCCAATCCATCGTGAAAAAAGCAATTGTGGAACGAATGAAGTTTCATTATAAACGATTGGGCTTTTTAGATGAGTCAGGGGCAACATTTAAAATTGAAATTTCGATTTTGAAAGATGTAGCCACTTTAACGATTGATACATCTGGAGCTGGTCTACATAAACGGGGTTATAGACAAACCCAAGGGGAGGCGCCATTAAAAGAAACATTAGCTGCTGCCCTTGTGAAAATTTCAAGATGGAGTCCAAGTAGACCTTTTGTTGATTTGTTTTGTGGTTCGGGTACAATTCCTTTGGAAGCAGCGATGATAGGACAAAACATTGCACCGGGTTATAATCGTGAGTTTATTTCAGAACAATGGAATTGGATGAAGGAAAAAATATGGGAAGACGCGCGAAATGAAGCGGATGATTTAGCAAAATATGACCAACCTCTTGAAATTATAGGGTCTGATATCGATCATCGAATGGTAACAATTGCTCAAAGTAATGCGTTAGAAGCTGGTTTCGGTGATTTAATTGTATTTAAACAAATGCAAGCGACAGATTTTACGACGAAATCAATGGATGGTGTGATCATTTCAAACCCTCCTTATGGAGAACGTATTGGAGAGAAGGAAGAAATCGAAAATGTCATTCGTACAATAGGACAATTAATGAATAACTATCCGACGTGGTCCGTATATATGCTTTCTTCAATGGAAAATTTTGAAGAGCTTTATGGTAAAAAGGCAACAAAGAAACGTAAATTATTCAATGGATTTATTCGTACAGATTTATATCAATATTGGGGTCAAAAATCAAAACGTGATAATAATTAAAGTAAATTAAATTGGAAATTTAACGGAAGGAGGAATACTCCTTCCGTTTCAATGTCTATTATAATAGACATGAGTATGAAGGAGATTAAAGAATGAGACAGTCTTTACCGTTTGAATTATCGAAAGATCGTTCCTTTTTCGACTCCCTTGGTGATTGGATGGGAGATGTATTATATGATGAGTTACCAGAAAAAGGATTCGAATGCCGTGATGAGCAAATTTTTATGGCATACCAAATTGAACAGGCACTAAAAGAAAAAAATGTACTATTCGCAGAAGCGGGTGTTGGTACAGGTAAAACGATTGCTTATCTGTTACCAGCAATTTCTTATGCTAGATATACAGGTCGTCCAGCATTAATAGCTTGCGCGGATGAGACGTTAATTGACCAGCTCGTTAAAGAGGGTGGGGATATTTATAAACTAACAGAACACCTTGGTTTAACGATAGACGTTCGTTTAGCAAAATCTCGTAATCAATATTTATGTTTAAAAAGATTTGAAGAAACTGAAAAAGTAGTGACAGAGGAATGGATTGATGACATTGCTATGTCTATACCGGACGGTGTTTATGCTCAAGGTTCCATGTTAACAGTTAGTCCTTTTGGGGCGAGAAGCGATTATCCATCTGTCAGTGATGAAGATTGGCAAAAGGTCAATTATAATGCAATCATGCAATGTTCAGTTTGTGATATGAGAAACCGGTGCGGTCAAACTTTACACCGTGCCCATTATCGTGAGTCAAGTGATTTAATTATTTGTTCACAAGATTTCTTAATGGAGCATTTAGCGACGAAAGAGTCACGGGAACGGGAAGGACAATTACCGTTGTTGCCGGAAGTATCTATGATTGTATTAGACGAAGGACATTTATTAGAATATGCTGCCCAAAATGCGATGACGGTTAAAGTACAAAGTTATACGATTGTGAATTTATTGGAACGTCTTATGGTAGATGGCGTTCGTGAAAAGACTTTATATGCAATGGAAAAACTGCAAGATGATCATGAATTATTTTTTGATCAATTACGTGATGATGTTGTTCCATCAGAGGAGGATCGAAAATCGATTCGTAAATCGGAACGATTACTTCAAATCGGTAAACAATTAATCATGGATGTTGAGAAATTGTTAGAAGAGTTTGTGTTCGAATCTGAATTATATATGATTCCAGAATACGAATTAAATATGGCTGAAGAATTCTTGGAGCAGTATGAAGCGGCAATTCGTATTTTCATTGCCCAAGGAGATGCGGTAGATTGGTTAGAGGAAACGGATGGGGAAGAAACATTGGTCATCATGCCTCGATTAATAACGGATGTCCTTGAAGAGAAATTGTTCTCAAAAAAAATTCCGATTGTTTTCTCTTCAGCTACTTTATCTGTAAATAAAGATTTCTCTTATATCGCTTACAGTCTAGGGATTAAAAAATATCAATCCTTTAGTGTTCCATCACCATTTGACTATGAAGAGGTAATGAAAGTTTATTTACATGACCTAAAGCAAGGGGAAAAGGTATCGAAAGTAGAAAAATTATTACAAGATGGCCAAAAGACATTAATTTTATTTAAATCCAAACAATCTATGTTAACCTTTAAGTCTAAATTATCCATGATGTCAAAATTAACGATTGCCTTTGAAGGGGATCGGGAATTATCGGCAATTATTCGTGATTTCCAAGAGGGTACAGTGAAAACGTTATGTTCTTATCACTTATGGGAAGGCTTAGATTTGCCAGAAGAAGCTTTAACCCGCGTTATTATATATGATTTACCTTTCCCACCGCACGATCCATTGTTTGATGCAAAACGTGCTTTTGCCGAAAATCCTTTTGAAGAGGTGGAATTGCCATTTATGCAATTAAGACTTCAACAAGGGATTGGAAGACTGATTCGTACATCGAATGATTATGGTGATATTCATCTATTATTAAACGAAGAGGAAAGTAAATATCGTTCAGAATTCATGAACATTTTACCTGTAACGCCTATATAATCGAAAAAAGCAAAAGTTCCTTTTTGGGACTTTTGCTTTTTTGATTTACACGGTTTAATTTTCTATTATGTTTGGGCATCGTTTTTTTAATTCAGTAAGAAAACGTTCCTTCTCAAGAGGAGAAATTTTAACACTCCCTAAAATTCCTTTTTTATAAAAAATTTCAAGTCCATCCTTTGATGCCAGCACTCGATAACCTGTAAAGATTTCGGTTGTCTCAGTTATTTTTGTAATGTCATCATACGGAATTCGAGTTTTAAAAAGACCGCCTTTTACAAGTAAAGTATTTGTGTCAAATATGTATTTAATTGAAAAGGACGTCCATAAAATAAAGGCGATGCTGAAGATACATAAAGTGAGTACAATGAGCACATCAATAATCGTTTTTTCACTATCGAAAATGAGAGGAATTAAAAAAACAGCCATTATTATGAATAACGTGATGGATATAAAAACAATAAAGAATTTGTCTATTTTTGAACGAAATTCCATCTAATATCACCCACCTTATTCATTTGTACGTTTATAAAAATGGAAAGTTTCATTATGACGTACTTTTTTTGAGAATATTCTTGTGTAAAAATATTAATCAATATGGGTAAAGTTCTGATGTATTTTTCCATCCATTCAATCATATGACTTATTACGAATGTTTTTATAGTGTACCGTGTGGGTGAGAAGATAAAAAAGGATGACTTCTAATAAATTATTTCTTATAAATCATCCTTTTTGATGTTTTAAATAGATCGGAAATCGAATAAAACTCCATTTACTCTTCATCAATGGTAAATAGAATCGTAAGGGATCCGACACTATCTAACGTTGCAGGTAGTTTAAATGCTTTTTCAAAACCACATAGCTTTGTTGTACCGACCATGACCGTTGGTGGCGTAATATCGATGTTTAACGATTGTTGGCCAACATGGGTACAAAGATTTCCTGCAAACATATTTCCAAATTCTCCAGTAAAAGACTCTAGCATTTCTCCTTCAATCGGAATCCCAAACATTTTCGTACCAATAGCGCTGATAGTGGATGAACTGCTATTAATCACAACTCGTCCTTTTATGTCTCCAATCAGACCAATTAAAACGCCCATTTCTTCTTGAATGTATGGTTCATTTAGTACAGAAGGGGAATGTATATTCATTTCCATCGGAAGAATCGTTTTTAATGAATAAATGGATCCATTTAAAATGGTTTGTATATGTTTTGAATTATTCAATTAAGTCCACCCTTTTTTTCTACTTTTCCCTATCTTACCATTGTTCTAGTATAATAGTATATGAAATTTATTATAATTTTCATTACTTTTGAGTCGGAAGTAATATGAACTTGACGTTTTTACAAAATTTTTATTATAATTAATGAAAATGATTCTCATTATTGGAGGTGTGAAAGAGTGATTTATTTATTTGTTGGAATAACAATCGTTATTTATGTCGGAGTTGGTACTTATGTACTAAAGAGAACCATTAAATCTTAAAGCAAACTCCTTCTCCTGATTACCCCAATATCATCGTCATTTCTAACCTCCTATTTTGTATGTGAAAAAAATTCCCTTTCTGTTCAATTCTATAGCGAATTTTGTCTTTTTTATTATGATAGTATATAATTGTGACAAAAATGAGACAAAGGGGCAATTATTTGCATGAGTTCTTTTGATGAAAAAATTGAGAAGTTATTACAGCAATCCGCTGTACAATACATAATTTATAAAAATAATGAAGATACGGAACGGATGGAAAAACTTCATCTATTCGCCCGTAAACTGTTACAAAAAGAATATGTCATTGGATTCGCAGGTCACTTTTCAGCAGGAAAGTCGAGTATGATCAATGCGTTGTCAGGTGAAGACATATTAGCAGCTAGTCCTATTCCTACGAGTGCAAATATCGTTAAAGTGCATAAATCGGAAGAGGATTATGCCATTGTTTATATGCATCATGAAAAACCAGTGAAATTTGAAGCAGGTTATGACTTTAAAACGGTTAAAGAGTTAAGTAAAAACGGTGAGCTTGTATCTCAAATTGAAATAGGTCATCGAGATTCCACTTTACCTTTAGGGGTCACTGTAATGGATACCCCAGGAGTTGACTCTACCGATGATGCTCATGCTATGTCGACAGAGTCAGCACTTCATATTGCTGATGTCGTATTCTATACAATGGATTATAATCATGTTCAATCCGAGCTGAATTTCCAATTTACAAAGCAATTAATGAAATACAATCCAAATGTATACTTAATTGTTAACCAAATTGATAAACATAAAGATAATGAGCTTTCATTTGAAGATTTTAAACAGTCTGTTCATCAATCTTTTGCGGCATGGGGCGTTGTACCTAAAGGGGTCTTTTTCACTTCATTACGGGAATTTGAACATCCTCATAACGATTTTGAAACGGTGAAAAAAATTGTGATGGATTCAATGAAGGATTGGAAAGAGCAGTTAGTTGATACTGCGGAAAATACTTTATTAAAATTACAAAATGAACATATCCATTATTTAGAGGAAGAAAAACAACAGTTATTAGCTGATTCTGAAAATGTTTTAAGTGATGAAGAATGGGAAAACCATCAGGATATATTAGAACAATATGAAAAGTTAAAGCTTCAAACAGAACTATTCTCCATTGAAAACTGGAATGAATCCTTTAAAGAGAAAAGTAAAGAGTTACTTTCAAATGCGGCTATCATCCCAGCTGATTTCCGTGAGAAATTACGTTTATATCTTGAAAGTACCCAACAAGGATTTAAAGTCGGCGGTCTTTTTTCTGCGAAGAAGAAAACAGAAGAAGAAAGAAATCGCCGTGTTCAAGATGTATTTGAACAATATAAAGTCATTTTACAATCACAAATTATTGGCCATTTAAAAAGTTTAATGAAACAATCTTTAAAAGATGTTGGTGTTCTAACAGATGAACGGGCTAGTAAAATCGATTCCATGGCATTTGATGTACCATTTTCGTTAATTGAAGAGCAGGTGAAAAAGGATTCGTTAGTAACTGGTGATGCCGTTCTTAACTTTGCCAACCGAGTAGCGGAAGCAACGAAAAGATATTTCATTGAAGCAACGGAAATTTGGAGAGACCAACAAGGGGACGTATTGGCAGATGCCTCTAAACAACTTTCTGCGCCAGTAAAGGCAAAGTTAAAAGTATTGGAAGAAAAAGTAGAAGCAATTCAATCGATTTTGAAAGTAGATAAACAAAAACAGTTTGCTGAAAAAGAAATTAAAACTGCAACGAAAAATACACGTAATGGTGCTTCCAACCAATACAAAGCATGGCAGGAGAGTTATGAGCAATCATTGAAAGATATTCGACCATTCGATCCTTCAATGCTTGTTGTAAAAGAGTCTGATAAGGAAGAAGAAACTGCGCCAATACAACAAACAGCCCATTATAATGAAAAAAGTGGTGAAGTGATTCAAGCTGCTATTCGAACAGCCAATGCTGTGAAAAAAGTTGATGGCTTTGAAGAAGTTGCTCAATTTTTAATGAAGAAGGTTGAACGTTTAGAGAAAAAAGATTTTACCATCGCATTATTTGGTGCATTTAGCGCGGGGAAATCGAGTTTCTCCAATGCATTAATGGGTGCTAAAGTGTTACCTGTATCACCGAATCCAACGACAGCTGCCATTAATAAAATTCGCCCAGTAACGAATGAACATCCTCATGAAACAGCAGATGTTCAATTGAAAACGGCAGAACAGTTACTAGAAGATATTCGGAGTTCTTATGAAGCAATCGGTTTGACGGTCCATTCTTTACAAGAAGCATTTGAACGTGCAGAAGAAGGGATTGCAGTACAATTATCCGATGAACGTCTCAATGTACACAAATCCTTTATTCGTGCTTTTGCCCATGGTTTCAAAACGTATGAATCTCAGTTAGGACAAACTTTACGAGTAAACCGTGAAGAGTTTGAACGTTTTGTTGCAGAAGAGAGTCGTTCTTGCTTTGTTGATAATATTGATTTTTACTATGATAGTCCTTTAACTCGGATGGGCGTTACTCTGGTTGATACCCCAGGGGCAGACTCTATTAATGCTCGCCATACGGGAGTTGCATTTGACTATATTCGAAATGCAGATGCAATTTTGTTTATTACGTATTACAATCATGCCTTTGCAAAAGCTGACCGAGAATTTTTAATTCAATTAGGACGAGTTAAGGATGCTTTTGAATTAGATAAAATGTTCTTTATCGTCAACGCTATTGATCTTGCATCTACTAAGGAAGAAGAAGAGGATGTTAAAAATTATGTAAAAACGGAACTTCAACGGTTTGGTATTCGATTCCCAAAATTATTTGGTGTTTCAAGCTTACTTGCTCTTAAAGAAAAAGTGGAAGGTGCCGAATTCCATTCGGGTATGGAACCGTTTGAAGAGTCGTTCCATCATTTTTTAAATGAAGAACTGGCCTCTATTGCAGTACAAGCATTACACGAGGAAGTTGAAAAAACACAGCAACGACTATTTGACTTAATAGCTCAAACAGAAGAGAATTTAAAACGAAAAGATGATCGGTTAAAGGAATTAAAAGAGCTGGAACAACATATAGAAAAAACGTATCGTAGTGCATCTACGAGCATGTTAAAAAGCGATATGAAGCAAGAGTTGGATGAACTTCTTTATTACGTTATGCAAAGGGTTTACTACCGATATCCGGATTTCTTTAGAGAATCATATAATCCTTCAGCTTTTTCGTCTAAACCAGCACAAGCTGCGTTAGAGCAAGCGTTAAAGGAGACAATCCATGCATTAAGATTTGATTTTGCCCAAGAGCTTCGGGTTACAAACTTCCGTTTAGCTCAATTTATTCAAAAACGTATTCAGGAGCGATTTAAAGATGAAGTAAGATCTTTAAAAGAATTAAACTCGAGTTTCTCCTTTATTTCTTTTGAAACTGAAGAACCAAGTTTATTAGATTTTAAAGGGCCATTTGAAGATGAGAAAAAATATGCATCGGTAAAATCGTACTTTAAAAATGCAAAATCGTTCTTTGAGAAAAATGAAAAGGAACAATTAAAAGTAGCTTTAGAAGAATTAACGAAACCTGATGCACAAAATTACTTAGATTATGAAAAGGAACAAATTTTGCAATGGGCTACTTCGTTAATTGATTCAAAATCTAAGGAATTAAACGATCATTTATTGAAACAAGCGTTAAATCAAATTGAAACAGAACGTTTATTACTAGAAGAAGAAAGCCGTTTAGCGTCTTGGAAATCGATTTATGCGGAATTGCAAAAGATGGAGGTAAAGTAGATGGGGAATGTGTTTATTGATGCTTCAAAAGTCACAAAGGGACGATTCATCGATACGCGTTTTAATTTGCAAGATAAGCTTTGGGGACAAAAGGTATTTGAAGAGGGTCATGTTAAGGACGCGCTTTTCTGGGATTTGGAACGGGATTTATCGGATATGTCAAAAACAGAAGGGCGCCATCCGATGCCTTCGAAGGAAAAACTACAAAATTTATTCGAAACATCTGGATTAAATTATGAAGATACAATTTATATTTATGACCAAGGTGGTGCTCCTTTTGCTGCTCGAGCATGGTGGATGTTAAAATATGCGAATTTTCCCAATGTCTTTATTGTCAATGGGGGCTATGATGCGTTAATCGAAGCAGGTTGGCAGCTATCCTCTGTAGCCTCTGTTTTTCCATCGTCACAGCTTTCAATTACCTGGAACGATTCCATCTATGCATCAAGACAAGATGTGAAAAGGATTGTAGATGGTGTTGATAAAGCGATTCTATTAGATGCCCGGGCAAAGGTGCGTTATTTGGGCGAAATGGAGACGATTGATAAGGTAGCAGGTCATATTCCGACTGCGAAAAATTTTGATTGGGAACAATTAAAAGAAGGAGCATTCCTTCGTGGGAACGAAAGCTTACAACAACAAGTACAAAAGGATAAGCAAATTGTTGTTTATTGTGGTTCGGGTGTGACGGCATCTCCTTTATATGCCGTGTTAGCTGATTTAGGTTATGAAGATTTAAAATTATATGTCGGTAGTTATAGTGATTGGATTACACAATATGAGATAGAAACTGGAGAAAATAAATAAACTTGGAATTGTTGTGTGCGGCAAGTGGAATTGAAACATTTGCCGGAGAATTATGTCGCTTTGCAAAGGAGAAAAGACATTTTGAAAGTCATTTTGGAATTGATTCGAATTTTAGCGGTATGTTTAATTCTTGGTAGTATTATGAGTGCTATTATGAATATTGTTTATCGACTATTTTCTGTAGATATTACGAATACAAATGGAGCTTTTTTAGTAGGAATAGCGATTTTCATATTACTTTTCGTATTGTATAGAAATAAACTTCAGTTTTCAGGTTGGTTTTATGATGGGAGAGGGAAAACGAAACTTTCCAAAAAGGTAAGTGGATCACTTATTTCCTTTTCGATTCTCCTTTTCGTCTTGGCACCTTTTATCCATTAAGAAATTCTGTTAAGAAGAATCATATCGACTTGTAAGTGAATAGAGAGAAATTTATTATCCACAGCACTCTTATTTTTAAAGAGTGCTGTTTTTTATTTCATACGAAACAAATAACATTGATAATTTTGAATCAAAAACAGAGAAATATTCATCCTAAATGAACAGTAAAGATAAATGGCTAAATGAAATTTGTGACAAAAATGTGAACGAACAGATTTCCTTTGTGAAATTTTGAGCAGAAGACATTGTGAAAGTTTTCATATTACGATTGATAAAGTAATACGTGTTTTATTTCACACAATTGGATTCAATGAAATCGTATTTTCTAAAAAGTAAGGGGTTTCAAATATTATATTAATAAAACAAAAATATTGGAAAAATTGATGGAAATTACAGTTGTGAAAAAATGAGCAAATGCAATTATCATTGCAATAATAACGTTTTTTCAATTTAATATACGAATTATCGCTACTTTTTGTTGACTCTGTTTTGTTAAAGCGATATTATTCAAAACTATATAAACCAATTTGGAATTTGGAAAGGGTGGGTATAATGGATTTAATGAAAAAATCAATTGAAATGCACAGTCAATATAAAGGGAAAATGGAGATTCGATCAAAAGTACCATTAAAGGATACGTACGATTTAAGTTTAGCTTATTCGCCAGGAGTTGCAGCACCATGTTTAGAAATTCAACAAGATCCATCCACTGTTTATGACTACACTATGAAGGGGAATCTTGTGGCGGTGGTAACGGATGGTTCAGCAGTGCTCGGACTAGGAGATATTGGACCAGAGGCATCATTACCGGTTATGGAAGGTAAAGCATTGTTACTAAAAAGATTTAGTAATGTCGATGCGGTGCCAATTTGTTTAAATACAAAGGATGTTGATGAAATTGTTCAAACGGTAAAACTCATTTCCCCAACCTTTGGAGCGATTAATTTAGAAGATATTTCGGCGCCACGTTGTTTTGAAATTGAAGAACGATTACGAAATGAGTGTAATATTCCGGTTTTTCACGATGATCAACATGGAACAGCAATCGTGGTAGGTGCTGGATTATTGAACGCGATGAAATTAGTCGGTAAAAAAATAGAACAGATGAAAATTGTCATTAATGGGGCAGGAGCAGCTGGTATTGCCATATTACGTATTTTACTACATTTAGGATTTAACAATGTCGTTATTTGTGATACAAAGGGCATTATTTATAGTGGTCGACCAACTGGAATGAATCCAATGAAAGAAAAAATCGCCCATTTAACGAATCCTGAAAATTTACAAGGCAGTCTTCTTGATGCATTAATTGGGGCAGATGTATTTATTGGCGTTTCAGTAGCTAATTTATTGACAAAAGAGCATATTCAATTAATGAATGCTGATTCCATCGTATTTGCCTTGGCAAATCCAAATCCAGAAATCACCTATGAAAATGCAAAGGCTTGGGGAGTTCGTGTAATTGGAACAGGACGTTCAGATTATCCAAATCAAGTAAATAATATGTTAGCTTTTCCAGGGATATTTAGAGGTGCCTTAGACGTAAGAGCAACTGCCATTAATGAAGAAATGAAGTTAGCCGCAGTCGAAGCGATTGCTTCGTTAGTTTCTGATGAAGAGTTAAGTGAGGACTTTATTATTCCAAAATCGATGGATGAACGAGTAGCTCAAGTCGTGGCACAAGCGGTGGGGAAAACAGCTATTCAAACAGGGGTATCTACTTTATACAAACAGTCATTAAATAGCGAAATAGTAATTTAAAAAAAAGACTACAGGATCTATTTTTTCAAATAGACCCGTGTAGTCTTTTTTCATTATGCTTTTGTTTCCTCAACTAATTCGTTTGTTAATTGTTCAAGTTGGTCAATTAAAGAGCCGATATATGCAATCGTATCTTTTAAAGGTTGATCAGTTGTAATATCGACACCAGCCATTTTAGCAAGTTCTACAGGAGTTTTTGTTCCACCAGTTTTTAATACTTTAATCCAATCTTGTACTGCCGTTTCGCCTTCTTGAAGAATTCGTTGTGAAACTTGAGTAGCAATTGTTAGACCAGCTGAGTAAGTGTATGGGTATAAGCCCATATAATAGTGAGGCTGACGCATCCATGTAAGCTCTGCACCCTCCGTAATTTCAACGGAGTCACCCCAGAATTCTTCTAGTACATTTCGTTTAATTTGATTTAAAATCGATGCGTTCACACTACCACCTTCATCGATAATCTCATACACTTTACGTTGGTAAGCAGCTTCAAGTAAATGGGTAACGAAATTATGATAATAAGTACGAGCGACAATTGTTGAAATAACCCAACGTTTAAATCGAGGATCATTTGAATTCGCAAGTAAATGATTAGCCATCAACATTTCATTCATTGTAGAAGGTGCTTCAATAAAGTATAAAGAAGGTCGTGAATTGAATATGTTTTGTTCGCTATGAGCTAAATAGAAATGACCAGCATGACCTAATTCGTGGGCTAAAACAAATACTTCGTTCATACGGCTCGTCCATGAGATTAAAATGTATGGATGATAACCATATGGGCTAGAACAGAAAGCACCTGTTGATTTACCTTGATTTTGGGCAAAATCAATCCAACGCTCATCGAAGGAGCGGTTTAACATGTTTTGATAATCTTCACCCATCACTGCTAATCCGTCGAGCATGTATTGGCGCGATTCCTCGATTGAAATTTTTGGTTCATATGTTGGGTCTAAGGAAATCTTTAAATCCGCAAAAGTCATTTTCTCTAATCCATGTACTTTTTGTAACAGCTTCGCATAGCGGCGCATATGTGGAGCTAATTCTGTTGTAATTAGATCAATTTGACGGTTATATAGTTCGCGATCAACCTTTTGATCAAATAACAGTGCATCAAAAACAGAATTGAAACCACGTAAATCAGCATCTGTTTTTTCAATTTTTAAATGATTGTCATAAGTTTTAGCTGTTGTATGTTGATAATCACGAAGCTTACTAGAGAAAGCTTCGAATGCAGCTCGGCGAATCGCTGTATCACTTTCCAATTCCCAATCACCTTCAAAGGAATTGTAGCTAAGTGGATAACTTTCACCATTTACTTCAAAATTGTCAAACTTCATATCTACTAATTTTGTCGTATTATACAATTCGTAAGGTCCGTTAAAGGTAGAACCGAAAGCAGCTAAAGCTTTTTCTGCCTCTGGGTGTAATTGATAAGGTTTTTGACGTAATACGTCGTCAATGTAATGTTTAAATTGAGGTGCTAACTTTTTAGCCTCTGTTAGAACGTCTTCATTCAATTGTAGAAGTTCACTTGTAATGAATGAAAGTTGGGCGCTAATTTTTGAATAATGTTGCCCTACCTTAGCTGAACGCATTTGTGCTTCATCATTTGTTTGATCTTCACTTAGTGAGAGGCTTGAGTAGGTAGAAATTGGCACCATTTTTTCGTATAGGTTTTGATAAGCTGTTAGAACGGATACAACTTGCTTTGCATTATCGATTTTCCCTTTAAATTCTTCTTCCATTTGATTGGATATTTCAAGAACGGTTTTTATTGCTTCTTCAAAAGCTTGTTCTGTTTCAAAAAGAGGGGATAAATCCCAAGTTTCTTCTAATTTTACTTCGCTTCTTTTTAACATTCCTATTCCTCCCTTATTCCGGTAGTCGAAATAAATTGTACCATAAACTTTTCATTATGAATATCTATTGAGTGAAAATTCGAACATTTAATTTGTTAAATTCGATAGAATATAATGGAATCATTCAATGTAAAATGATTTTATAAAAGGAGGGGAACGGATATTTTACAATTGTTAATTGATGCAGATGCATGTCCAGTTATTGATTTAGCCTTATCTGTCGCATCACAGTACGATATAAAACCAATATTATTTTGTGATACATCTCATCGGATTGAAAGGGACCAAGCGGTAACGGTTATGGTACCAAAAGGACCCGATTCGGTAGATTTTAAACTTGTTAATGCCATAAAGAAATATGATATTGTCATTACCCAAGATTATGGTCTTGCAGCAATGTGTATAGCAAAAGGGGCCTTTGTTGTGGATCAAAACGGTAGAGAAATGACGTCAGAGAATATCGATCAGTTGTTAGCTATCCGATATGAAAACGCAAAAGTAAGACGGGCTGGAGGGAGAACAAAGGGGCCAAAAAAACGTACAGAACAAAATAATGTGAACTTTGAAAATTCATTTCAACGCATTTGTAAACAAGCTATATTAGCAAAAGGAAATGGAGGGATATGATGGAAAAGGAGCGGGTGAATCAATTATATCAACAATATCCACTATTAAAGGAAATGGCTTCGCTGAAGTGTGTTTTATGGCTCAATCAGTATGAAAAGGAACATGAATTAGTTGAAGCTTTCACCTTTGACAAAGTATTAGAAGCGGAACAAAGATTGAAACGTTTTTCGTCCTATTTAAAAGTTGCCTTTCCTGAAACTGAAAATTGTGACGGTATCATTGAATCGGAAATAAAAGATATTTCAAGTTTAAGGCACTGGATGCAGCATATAGGGGATGTTAACATTCAAGGTAAATTATTGTTAAAATGTGACCACGCCTTGCCTATATCTGGTTCGATTAAGGCGAGAGGGGGAATTTACGAAGTATTAAAATTTGCAGAACATCTTGCTTTAGAACATCAATTGATCCGTTTAGAAGATAATTATTCTATTTTTCATTCAGAATCTTTTAGAAAGTTTTTTAATCAATATAAAATTGCGGTCGGTTCAACCGGAAATTTAGGGTTAAGCATTGGGATGATAGGAGCAAAGCTTGGCTTTCAAGTAACCGTACACATGTCTGCTGATGCAAAGGAATGGAAAAAACAATTACTACGGCATAAAGGTGTAGAGGTCATTGAATATGCCTCTGATTATAGTAAAGCGGTGGAAGAGGGAAGAAAACAAGCAGAGTTAGATCCGAAGTGTCATTTTATCGATGATGAAAACTCACAAGATTTATTTTCCGGTTATGCAGTTGCAGCTTTGAGATTACAAAAGCAATTGAAAGATGCGAATATAATAATTGACGCCAACCATCCGTTATTTGTTTATTTACCTTGTGGTGTAGGTGGAGGTCCTGGTGGAGTTGCTTATGGATTAAAGCAACTGTATGGGGAACATGTACATATTTTCTTTGGTGAACCTCTTCAATCCCCTTGTATGTTAATCGGTATGATGACGGGTTTGCATGATAACATTTCTGTTGTTGACATAGGGTTAAATAATAAAACAGAAGCAGATGGATTGGCTGTTGGCAGGGCTTCAAAGTTTGTCGGGAAAATAATGGAGCCGATTATTAGTGGCTGTTATACGGTGGATGATACCTTTTTATTTGAAAGTTTACGGGCGCTAAATGGAATTGAACAAATTTTTGCAGAGCCATCTGCCCATGCAGGAGTTTACGGACCCATTAGTTTATTTAAACGAGGGCAACAATATTTAAATAGATATCAATTATTAAATAAAATGGAACAAGCAACCCATCTAATTTGGTCTACCGGTGGCAATATGGTGCCGATGGATCAACGGCAGCAATATTTACAAAAAATATAGAAAAAAATGCCCGAAACGATTTCGTCTAGGGCATTTTTATTTATTCAGCTTGTACTTCTTTTACAGTACTTTCAACTTCTTCTCTTGTCATTTTTTCCTTGCCATTTTTCATAGCCTTTAACGTTTTGTGGGCTAACGCAAGGGGTAGACGACAGAACAACAGAATAGACCGTTTATGAATGTCTTTCATATATAGATCGGCTTTTTCCAAGTTTTCTTCAGCATAAGCAAATAGATCGTTACGTGTCCACCCTTCCGGAACGAAGCTTACACCACGTTCTGTCATATCTTCTTGTTGATTACGTAAAATATTTACTAATTGTAAGCCGCGCCCGTAGCCAATCGCTAAATCTCGATCGGTTTTTATACCTGCGTTCCATTCCCAAAGTTCTGAAAGCATGACTCCGACTAGTCCAGCTACATAATATGTATATTCATCTAAGTCTTCTTTCGTACGAACTTGGAAGTTAGATTTTGACCATTTACCCATACCTTCTGCCATTTCTCTCGTTGCATTTTTAACGATTTGTTCTGCCCCTGTTGGAATTAAACGAATCCAATCGGCAAGACGTAAAGTAACCTCAGGCAGAAATTCCTTCACAGGATGAAGAATTTCTAAATATTTCTCCTCATTAAAAGTTTCCTCTTTTAACAGGGTACTAACATCTGTTAACATGGCGTATTTTAATTCGTTTGTTACTTCTGCATGTTCATTATCTTCAATTTCATCAATCGCACGCATCATTAAATAAGCAGTTGCAACAGCCGTTTTTAACTCTTTTTGTAAAAATGTAATGGGAATATAAAAAGTACGACTCGTTTCTTTTAATACTCGCATTGCATCTCTTAGGAGTTCTTTGTCATTCATTCACATGTTCCTCCGTTCATAACATCCATCTATACTATGTTACATTAATTTTCTTCAATTGAGAAATAGAAACTCTAAAATTTTACAAGAAATTAATTTTGTATAATAATGTTTCTCCTATTAAAAGTGATTATATTCTACTTTTATAGGTGATATAATGTCTTTGTGACATTGTTATGTCAATATTATAAAATTTCGTTACAATAAAAAATGATAAATAACAAGAGAGAAGCAACATTTTTTTGTAATAGATGGTGAAAGTTTAAATATATCAATATAGTAAGAATTTGATCTTGTTTAATATTTTTATATATAAACAATTGTGTTTCTCGAACAGTTAAAAGGTGGAATGATGGTGCGTAAAAATACTTACATTTTTGTCGATGTAGAGGCTACATTAATCCGTGGCCAACAACACATTATTGAAATCGGTGCAATTAAATGGTTGCCAGATGGAACGATTGAACGTTTTTCGCAGCTAATTCAACCGTATAAATTTAAAAAATTAAATGCCCATATTCAAAAGTTAACAGGTATTACAACTGGACAATTGTTAAATGCTCCCCCCTTTAAGTTAGTGATGCCTAAATTTATGAAATGGTGTGGAAAGAATTCCATATTCGTTACCTTTGGTGAATTCGATCGAAAAGTTTTAGAAGAGGAACTTATACGAAATCATATGGATGTTCGTTTTTTATATCCAATAATTGATTTTCAACAAAAATATATGATTGAAAATCAGCTAAAAGAGCAACCAAGTCTTATGAAATTATTAGAGCAATATGACATTACTACAGATATAAACCACCGTGCTCTTGCTGATGCGATTAGCTTGTTTCATATTTTCAAAGAAGCCAATGGTGAAGAGTTAATTGAGAAACAAAGAACGGATCAATTTGGATTAATTTTAAGTGAATTCCGGCAACAGGAAGAAACATATGACTTATATCTTTCTTATATTTCAGGGCGAGTATGGCCAACTTTTGTGGATGTACAATCGATAAAAACAATTCATAAACAACTATTTTTTGAGATAAAAGAAGAACATAAAGAGTTGGAAGACGGGGATATCGAAACAATACATCGCACGATGATTCAACCTAATCAGGAAGTCGAATCATTTATTAAAATGATGATTAATGATATACAAGATAAAGTTTTAATCACTCGAAGTGGTTTAAAACAACTAGCGAAAATTAATCGTTTACACCATGCAGTATTTCCTAAAACAGAGGTCATGACATTACAACATTTACTTCAAAATGACGAGGCAGTTAACGAGTTTACCATTCATCATTCTTCTGTTACGACTTATGAAAATAAACTTCAACAGTTGATGACGAAGTATGAAAAGGAAATTATAGCAGAATTTGAGAAGAGAAATTTATTTGTAAAGGAAAAAGTGGACATTTAAATAGATGGTAAAAGATTTTTTCTTAAATTCCAATTTTGTAAAATCATTGAATTGAAATAAGATAAAATCATTGCACAATAGTAATAAGACAGTTAAAGTTTATAAAGGGAGAAAATAAAGGAGAACTTTTATGCAAAATGTAATTGGTATTGATGCAGGGGGAACTTTAACAAAATTAGCTTATATTAATGAGCAAAATGAAATGGCCTTTGAAATATTTCCGTCCAATGATTTTTCAAAAGTAAAAACTTGGCTTGAAAAGCATCCTCATATAGAAGAAATTGGGTTAACGGGTGGCCGAACAAAACAATTATTGAATGTGTTAAAAACAATGAAATCCATTCAATATTTAGTGGAGTTTGAAGCAACATTTAAAGGAGTTAAGTATTTATTAAATAAAAGTGGCTACGATATTGAAAATGCCATCATTTCAAATATTGGTACAGGGACTTCTATTCACTATATGGAAGGTTATAGCCATATCCGAGTAGGAGGTACGGGAATCGGCGGTGGTACATTAACGGGACTTTCAACGATAATGACCGGTGTTTCTGATTTCAATGAAATTACTTCAAATGCAGCTTTAGGTAGCCGAGAAAATATAGATTTATTTGTAAAAGATATTTTCCAAGGAATGGAACCCCCCATCGAAGGACATTTAACTGCAAGTAATTTTGGGAATGTAAGTATTTTAAAAGATACAAAATATGAAATAAAAGATCTATTAGCGACTATACAAGGTCTAGTTGGAGAGGTAATTACGACTTTAAGTATTCAATTTGCCGAAGAGAAAAAGGCGAATGAAATTATTTACATCGGATCAACTTTAACAAATAATGAACATTTAAAAGAAGTCATCTCCAATTATACAATATTGAAAAAACATAAACCTGTCTTCTTAGACGATTGCGGTTTTACAGGTGCTATTGGAGCTTTACTAAACAAGGTGGAACAATCACAAATTACACAATGATAAATGAAAGGCTTTTAAGCAATTTTTACTTGCTTGAAAGCCTTTTAACCTGTGCATTTTAGCTTGACTTGCATAGCATATACAAAAAACAGTTTTTTATGAAGTGTTTATTGATGGCGGGAAATTGAACATAATAAAATGACCAATTATTTTGCCTTTAATATCGCCTCACGAGCTAAAGCATCCGCTGCTTTATTTTCGTTATCGGGAATCCATTTGATAAAAAATAAATCAAATTGTTCCGACAAGAGAAGGGATTTTTCTAAAAAAGGTTTATATTGTTCGTTTTTCACATATTGTTTTTCAATAGAGGAAACAACAATTTTTGAATCAGATCGAACGGAAATAAAGGAAGAGCCTAATTTAATTGCCTCTTCCAATCCTCGATGTAAGGCGATAAATTCTGCAATGTGATTATTTGTTTCACCGATATATTCGCTTATTTTAATGTGATGACCTTCACCTTTAATAAAGATGCCAATGCCACTTGGTCCTGGATTTCCAGCACTAGCACCGTCGATATAAACTTCTAACAAACTATCCCTACTTTTTCATCATTATTTTGAACATATTATAACTTACTTATGGGGAAATGATAAATTTTTTTCGTAAGTTTAAAGCAGCATCTACTTTGACAAAAGAAAAATGTTAGTAGTAAAATAGGAAAACGTTGTGTAAAGGGGGAGTATTGTGAATAAAAATACAGTTATTAAAGATATTGACGAATTAACCGATACTTATTGCAACGACTGTCCAATTAAGCGGGATTTACGCAATAAGAGAGGGAAATCGGGTGCACACCGTTTTTGCATTGAACAATGTTCGGTAGGAGAACAATTACAATTTTTAGGAAATGAATTAATGAAAATTTATGAAAAGAAGTAAATAGGAAAACAAATAAAAATTACAACTTACTTTTCGTTCATATACATTATATAAATAAGGTCGTCTCCCAGGGGGGGCGATTTTTTATTTTAGGAACAATCAAAAAAGTCCTATAGGTAGTAATTTTACCTATAGGACTTGGCCAGTTCTATTAAATTAAAACGGTGTTGTATTCAAGAAGTTCTTGATAATATTTATTTAATGAGGAGGAAGATACTCCGAAGGATTCAGCAATTTCTTTGATTGTAAATGTAGCACCATTAAATAGATCCTTTTCTTGTCCGAAACGAATGGCACCAGCCGCAATCGCTGAAGCTTTTCTAGCTTTTGGTTTTTTAACTACTAAATAATCCTCTAATTGTTCTAATAATTGATTCGCTTCGATTTGACGTTCCTCTAAAAATTGTTTTGCTTGTTCTACGACTTCGATTTCAAATGATGAATATTCTTCTCCACTATACCCTGAAGCGACTAGACTAGTCCAAAATTGCAAATGATGATTTTGTAAAAATTGCTCAACAGTTTGTTTAGAATCTTCATAGGTCTTTGCAAAGTTTTCAAAGGCTTGTTTATAATTTGTTGGGAAGAAAATTAATGTAGACACAGCTAAGTAATGATTTTCTTTTTTAGATCCATCAGGTAATAAAAAGGCAAAAACTTGCATTCCTTCTGGTATGACACGGTTTGATTCCCGACGAATATAAATCGCTTCTTTTGTAATGGAACCTACCGCCTTAAAATATCGTTCCTCAACAGCTTCGACTTCTCCGATAAACATTTGTGGCTTATGCCATTGGTTTAACAATTCTACAATTGCTGGGCGAATCGTTTTCTTAACAGTTCGTTTGATATAACTTGTCCAAATATCTAATCGTTTATGGAAGAAGAAGTCGTCAAGGGCGACCGCTTCGATTAACTCACGTTGTAAATGGGTTTCTAATTGGGGTGACCATTCTTCAACAATATTTAAGTAATCCTTTACATCTTTTCTTTCGGGATATATGTTATAAAAAGTTTGAAGAACTTGTTCTATTTCTTCTAAAAATACTTGCTCGGTCGTAACTTGTTCGTTACCTTCACAGCACTTTTTGTATTTTTTTCCACTACCACATGGACATGGGTCGTTACGTCCTACCATACGAACACTTCCTTTTCTTTAAATCTAGTTGAATCGTTTACATGGATTTAGTAATTTTATTACTATGCATTCATAATAATATCGAAAATTACTATCTGTTGAAAAATGAAAGTTTATTTTAAACTATTTGAAATATCGGACTTATTATTATTTATATGTTTTATTTGGGAAAAATAGAATTAAAAAACGATTTAATAGAAAAATACTAGTTTTTCCTATGAGAAATCATTCAAAACCGAAATATATCATCTAGCCAAGGATTCATATATAATGGCAATATAGTAAATGATAAAAAGAAATTAACTACAATAAAATTAGGTGATACGGTTGAAAACGTTACAAGGTAAGAAAGTATTAATTACAAGTGGTGGTACATTAGAAAAGTGGGATCGGGTGCGAGGCCATACAAACTTATCAAAAGGAACGATGGGTTGTTTCCTTGCAGAGGAAGCTTTTGCTGCAGGAGCAGAAGTGATTTATATGCACGGCTATTTTGCGAACCTTCCGCAAAATGTTGCAAAAATGCGAACAGTGGTATTTGAAGGAATTGAAGATTTAGCTGATAAATTGAAATCGATTGTACAAAAAGAAATGGTCGATTTTGTTATTATGGCTGCTGCTGGTTCAGATTGGGTCATTGATAAAGTTTATGATCAATCAGGTCATTTGATCGAGGAGAAAGGGAAAATGCCTTCGGAAGAACCACCGATTATTCATTTTAAAAAAGCACCAAAAGTGTTAGGGGAAATTAAAGGTTGGTCACCAGAAACAACATTAATTGGTTTTAAGTTAGAGGCAACGGATAATGTTGATTATTTAATTGAGCGTGCAAAGTTAAGAATGGATTCTTCCAATGCAGAATATATGGTTGCCAACAGTTCTAATTCCCTTTACGGAACAGAAGAACCTCATTTTATTGTTTCA
Source organism: Ureibacillus galli (assembly GCF_014836845.1). Taxonomy (GTDB): domain Bacteria; phylum Bacillota; class Bacilli; order Bacillales_A; family Planococcaceae; genus Ureibacillus; species Ureibacillus galli. The sequence continues at coordinate 145,111 of NZ_JACSQA010000001.1, read as the reverse complement.
AAAAGCGGGGAAGTATTAAAGATAGAAGGTAAAGAAAAAACGGCTAAAAAGCTAATAGAAATATTAACAAGTAAATAGTTTTTTAAGACTAGAGTGTTCTAGTCTTTTCTATCAATAAATTTCAGAAATTTCTGTTTATACAATTTCTTGAAAGGGCTGATTTAATGTCATTCCAAAGTGTTAAAGAACATTTAGAAAAGTTTCATCGTGCACAAGATATTTTAGTTTTTGACAAAATTAGTGCTACGGTAGAGCAAGCTGCTATTGTATTAGATGTTATTCCAGCTAAAATTGCCAAAACGTTATCTTTTAAAGATAAAGATGGAAATGGATTTTTAGTCGTTACGGCAGGGGATGCAAAGATCGATAATCAAAAATTTCGGGCCGAATTTGACACGAAGGCGAAAATGTTGAATGCTGATGAAGTAGAAGAACAAACAGGACATCCGGTTGGAGGTGTATGCCCTTTTGGATTAGCGAAGGATTTGAATGTGTATTTGGATAAGTCCTTGAAACGTTTTACAACGGTTTTTCCTGCATGCGGTAATAATCATTCCGCAATCGAATTAACATGTAACGAATTGGAGGATTATTCGGGCGCTAAAGCTTGGGTAGATGTAAGTAAAGAATGGGATGAAAGTTTAACTGAATCTAACATGGTTGAAGAAAAGGGAAGTTATTAATATCCGTTTATTTAAAATAGCCAAAAGAAAGGGGCTAATCATGTATTTATTCGATCATATTGTACATTTTGTAGAAAAGCCTGAAAACCTTCTAAATCGCACTAAGGAAATGGGGCTTTATACAGTTGATGGTGGTAAACATGAAATGTGGGGTACTTATAACACGCTTTGTTACTTTGGGTTGTCATATATCGAATTCATTGGGATTTTTCATAATGAATTGTTTGAAAGAGCAGCAAAGAAACCATACACATTACATGAATCTTATGAAAAGCATAATCGCAGAAATGGATTTACACGAATGGCTTTGCGAACAAATTCGATTGAAGAAGATGCTCATCGTTTACGCCAATTAGGTTTAGTTGTTTATGGACCAGAAACCTTTTCCCGAACTCGTCCCGATGGCTCTATATTAACTTGGAAATTATTACATATTGGTGAAGAGGAAACGAAGTTGGATTGGCCGTTTTTAATTCAGTGGGAAGAAAGGGACGAAATTCGTTTTGATGAATTGGTAAAAAGGGGTACAATTGGAAGCCACCCTTTAGGCAACCTTCGAATTTCAGAAGTAGTATATCAGGTAGATGACTTACATGTGGCTCAAAAATGGGCGGACGTTTTCGGATTTACGGTCGAAAAGAATCATTCAACTATTACATTAAAAACTGCCAATTGTAACTTTACCTTTTATAAGAACCTACAGGAAGAAGAGGAACAAAATAAAATAGTCCAAGTTGTTATATCCGGTGCTAATAAAGAAAAACAGGAAGAAATAGAAGGTGGATTGTACCAATTTACGGTGGGAGAATAATTTAATTGAATATACCATCTATATGGAAGCATTTTTCCTATAGTCACATAAAAGATTACTAGAAAGAAAGTGACAATAATTTTGAATGGGACTTATTTTTTGTAAATCTATGAATGAAAGGCGATTACTCTAGAATGGTTGTTAACGTTTTTCATTCTATTTTTCATATCATTGTTTCCAATATTTTAATAATTTTTCGTATAAAGGGGAGTAGCACTCATGAGCTGTTCCGGTTGTCAATTAGCAAATAAAAAAGAAAACGTTCATGTCGTATTTGAAGACAATGATATCTGTTGTATTTTAGACCATCAACCTTTTAATGAAGGGCATGTATTATTATTACCAAAAAAACATACTCGGTTCTTTGATGAACTTGACGATAATACAACAAACTCGTTAATGAAAGCATCGAAAATAATTTCAAAAGCTATAAAGAAATTGTTTCAACCTGATGGAATTACTATTTGCCAAAATGGTGGAATCTTTGATGAATTAACCCATTTTCATATGCATATTGTTCCGAGGTATGAAGGGCAAAATTTTGCAGATTTTTATATAGAGGATGGGGCAACCTACACCGAGGAAGATAATAAACTGGAACAGACAAAAAGAAAGATGATTAAAATGATAAAGGTATTGGAATAAAATCCAATACCTTTTTAAATCCCTCTTTTCCAAAACATGTATTGATCATAAGTTAAAAGTTGAAATGATAAATTTTACTAGGCCGACCTTTTGCTTTTGTTACCTTATTTGTAACAGAAGTTGCATAATTCGTTTCTTCTAGTCTTTTTAATAATCGATTAGCCGTACGAATTGAAACGGATAGATGGATGCTCAAATCTTCAGCTGTAATTGCTTCTCGTTTTAGCTTATAAACTAAACCATATATTTTTTGTAAATGAAGTAAGGATATATTTGTGTCTTCCGCAATTTTTTCCAATTTATCGTTATCGAGGTCGTTCATCGCAACGGTAGCATTGCCATCCAATGGCCCAATAAGTTGATTTTCTTTTGTTAAAATATATGCCTCTGTAAGCGAACCGGTACAATAGGTAGCGGCTTTTTCCGCTTGTATTCGTGCTTCTTGTAACGTTTTGCCGATTCCCCAACCGATTTTCACTTTAAAGGATAACTGATTTCTTAAAAACTCAACGAGAGAACACATTTCCTGATTGTTCGTAATGAATAAAAAGTCTTTATAGTTCGTAATTAATTCGTAATGGATTGCACTTCGATATGTGATTAGAGAGATTCCTAATTTTCGATTAAAATCTAATATCGCTTTATAGAGGGCAATTTGTCGGTATTCAATTTCAGTTGGATCATTTTGAGACATTGAAAATTCTAAAAAACCAGCCACGACTTGACTGTTCATTAAATCAGCTACTTCAATCTCTTTCAACAATTCTAAAATGGTTGATTTCATACTTTCTAAAGTTGGAGTGACAAGAATGAGATTAATATTTTGGTCTTCAAAAAAAGAATGTAAATTTGTTAACCGAGTTAAGGAAAAACGTACCTTCTGCTCCTCCCAAAGTTTCGAATGGGCTTCATATACGACATCGTATGCATTTGGATGTCCAAAGACTTCGACCGTATCTCCTAGTAAGTATGGAAAATCTTCTGGTGATAAAATTTCCTTTAATCTTAAATAATTATTCTCTTTATATAAAAAATCAATAATGCAATGCTTAAATGAAAAGTCAGGGTACTTATATTGGATTTCTGCGATTTTAAAATAAAAGTCCCGTTCGGAAATATCAAAATAGGCACATGGTACTTTAGAAAAATGTTCAGGATGATTTCTTTGGATATGTAAGTAAGGAATCTGGCCACTGAAAATAATTCCGTCAAAGGTTTTCACTTTTTCTAAAAAGGCTTCTTCTAATTCGGTTAGATTCTCATAAAAGAAGATTTGCAGATTAATATTATCAATTTGAATCGTTTCACATTTTTTTAACCATCTGTATGAATATTTAGTCGAAAAGGCGCATACGTTATACATTTAATATCCTCCATTGTCACTATTGTGGTAATTTTCAAAATATTTTAACCTAATTTAAAGACATTGTAAAAAATAGTCCGAAAATAGAAAAGGGGGAAATAAAGAAATATGAAAAACAATCCGGAAATGGAAATTGCTAAAAATGGAGCTTTCAACAAGTTTTTAAATACTGTTGAAAAAATCGGTAATAAATTACCTCATCCATTTATGCTGTTCTTCTATCTTACACTTATTCTCATTGCAATTTCATTTATTTTAGGCGTAATGAATGCCTCTGTTATTCATCCTAATACGGGTGAAACCGTAACCGTTAACAATTTGCTCTCAAAAGAAGGCATTCGCTATATTTTAGATAATACGTTAACAAACTTTACTGGTTTTGCACCGTTAGGATTAGTATTAACAATGATGCTCGGTATTGGTTTATCAGAACGAGTAGGACTATTTTCTGCATTAATGACAAAGGCAATTACTAAAACACCTAAACGAATCGTAACATTTATGGTCGTTTTCATTGGTATTTTAGGGAATATAGCTTCGGATGCTGCCTTTGTAGTCATTCCTCCTTTAGCTGCTTTAGTCTTTTTATCTTTAGGAAGACATCCTTTAGCCGGTTTAGCAGCTGGACTAGCTGGTGCTGGTATTGGTTTTACAGCAAATATATTAGTTGCCGGTACTGACGCATTACTTTCGGGTATTACAACAGAAATCGCTAAGTCCATTGATAGTACGATGGTCGTTTCACCATTAGATAACTGGTTCTTTATGAGTGCATCCACATTTTTATTAGCATTTTTAGGTGCTCTCGTTACAGATAAATTTGTAGAACCACGTTTAGGAAAATATGATGGAGAAAAGAAAGCAGATTTACACGATTTAACGCCATTAGAGAACAAAGCTCTACGCAATACAGGAATCGCTGCTTTACTATTTATCGGTTTAATTTTAGTTTTAATGTTTATTCCTAATTCACCGTTATTAAATGATGATGGTACATTATTACGTTCACCATTTTTATCAGGCATTGTACCAATCCTTTTTGCCTTTTTCTTAATAACGGGTATTACATACGGTGTATCGGTTCGAAAAATTGAAAAAATTGCTGATGTTCCGAATATTATGGCGGAAGCGATTCGCGATCTTTCTAGTTATATCGTATTAATTTTTATGATTGGCCAATTTATCGGATATTTTAACTGGACGAATATCGCCACATGGATGGCTGTCCACTTAGCAAATCTTTTAACTTCTATTAATTTAACAAATGTCTTTGCAATTGTGTTATTCACATTGCTTGTTGCAGTTCTAAGTTTATTTATTATAAGTGGGTCTGCCCTTTGGTCACTTGTTGCACCAATTTTCGTACCAACTTTTATGTTATTAGGGTACCATCCTGCCTTTGTTCAATTAGCTTACCGTATAGGTGAATCTTCTACAAATATGGTAACGCCACTAAATCAATATTTTGCGATTATACTAGGCTTCATGCTTATTTATAACAAAAGAGCAGGAATCGGTACTTTAATGTCATTGATGATTCCATACACAATTGTTTTCTTAATTGCATGGATCATTTTAATGTTAGTGTTTGTCATGTTTAATATTCCAATTGGTCCGGGTGTTCACTACTTATTAAAATAGGAGATGACGTTCAATGAATTTTCTTACGATAGATAAAAATTATTTACAAGTTTTAAAAGAATGGAGAAGGGATTTTCACAAATTTCCTGAACCAGGATGGTTAGAGTTTCGTACTTCTGCTATTATCGCCGATAAACTTGAAGCTTGGGGATATGATGTTTATGTAGGGAAAGAGATTGTGAACGGTATTTCATTAGGTGTACCTGATCAATCGTTAGCAAAAGCTTTTTACCAAAAAGCATTGGATAGTAGCGTTCCAACAAAATGGTTAGAAAAAATGGAAGCTGGGAAAACGGGTGTCATTGCAACCTTCGACACAGGAATTGAGGGTCCAACCATTGCTTACCGTGTAGATATCGATGCACTACCTATTCTTGAGTCTTGTGATGCAGATCATGTGCCAGAAAAGTTACATTTCCGTTCTCAAAATGAAGGGTTTATGCATGCTTGTGGTCATGATAGTCATGCAACAATCGGGTTAGGTTTGGCGGAACAATTAATGAAAAGAAAAGAAATGCTCCGTGGAAAGTTTATTCTTATTTTCCAACCTGCTGAAGAAGGGGTAAGGGGAGGAAGTGCGATCGTTTCTTCTCCTTTATTAGAAAAAATCGATTATTTATTTGCCCTTCATATTGGAACGGGTGTACCAAAAGGGACATTTGTTGCAGGAGTAGAAGGTTTTTTAGCCACATCAAAATTTGATGTAACGATTAAAGGTGTTGCTGCTCATTCAGGTGTCAATGCTGAAAGGGGAAAAAACGCTTTGTTAGCTAGTGCCCAAGCAACACTCGCTTTACATAGTTTGCCTCCCCATAGTGAAGGTGTAGCGCGTATGAACGTAGGAACGTTACAGGCGGGAAGTGGACGAAATATTATACCATCACTTGCAAAAATGGAATTTGAAATTCGTGGAGAAACGACGGCCATTCATGATTTTTATGAAAAACGAGTTCAAGAGATTTTCAATGGGATTCGTGCAATGTATGACGTTGAAATTCATTTAGAAAAAGTAGGATATGCATTAAATATTCCATCGGATCAAAGATTGGCCAAAATATTAAAGGAAACGGCAACATTCCAACCTTCAGTTAAGGAAATTGTTGAGTATAAGGAATTTAATTCCGGTTCTGAGGATGCTACGTTTTTTATGAAACATGTACAAGAACAAGGTGGATTAGCATGTTATTCCATTATAGGGACAAATTTAGCTGCTGATCATCATCACGAAAAATTTGATATTGAAGAAGATGATATGTTATCCGCCCTTGAAATTTGGTTAAACGTGCCATTCAAAATTTATGAGGAGATGAAGAGGAATGGCTAATTTGGAGGATATTGAAAATTTATATCATCGATATGAACAGGATTTAATCAAACTTTCTGATCGTATTTGGGAAATACCTGAAACTCGGTTTAAAGAAAAAGAGTCAGTAAAAGTTTTAACAACTTATTTGGAACAAATTGGTTTTCAAATTGAAATGGGTGTAGGTGGTATCGATACTGCCTTTGTGGCTAAATACGGTACAGAAGGTCCTGTTATTGGTATTTTGGGAGAATATGATGCTCTTCCAGGGTTAAGTCAAAAAGCAGCTAGTCCAGTTAGAGAGCCACTTATTGACGGTGGTAACGGGCACGGTTGCGGTCATAATCTACTAGGGACTGCTGGTATTGGAGCAGTTGTTGTATTAAAAGATCTAATTGATAAAGGAGAAGTTGTTGGTAGAATTCACTATTTCGGATGTCCAGCAGAAGAGGGTGGTTCGGGTAAAACCTTTATGGTTCGTGAAGGAGTATTTAATCATGTAGATGTTGCATTAACTTGGCACCCGAACTCCTTTACGAGTGTATTTAATTTCTCCTCCCTTGCAAACTATCAAGTATATTTTGAGTTTGAAGGAATTGCTTCCCATGCGGCCAATTCGCCACACTTAGGCAGAAGTGCGTTAGATGCAGTTGAATTGATGAATGTGGGTGTGAATTATTTAAGGGAACATATTTCAAAGGATGCAAAAGTCCATTATGCCATTACAAACTCTGGTGGAATGTCCCCAAACGTCGTCCAAGCAGAGGCGGAAGTATTGTATTTAATCCGTGCGAATACGATTCAAGAAGTAGATGATATTTATAAGCGAATTGTAAAAATTGCAGAGGGCGCTGCATTAATGACGGAAACGAAAGTAAAAATAAAATTTGATAAAGCATGTTCGAATTATATTCCAAACGATACAATTAACCGAATTATTTACAAAAAGTTACAATTGGTAGGGTTACCAACTTATAATAAAGATGAATTACAATATGCAACGAAAATGGCCGAAACAATCAGCCTTGCTGAATTTTCCAGTGCCCTGGAAGAAATCAAAACGATGTCTGAAAAAAGCCTTGCTGTTAATGGAAAGGGGAGGGAATCCGTATTTTACCCTGAAGTTGTTCCTTATCAACAGTCGAAGGCTACTATGGCAGGCTCTACTGATGTGGCGGATGTGAGTTGGGTTGTACCAACTGCCCAATTCTTTGCTACTTGTTTTGTGCTAGGTACACCACTTCATAGCTGGCAGCTTGTTTCACAAGGAAAAACGGGTCTTGCTCACAAAGGGATGATTTATGCAAGTAAAGTACTTGCATTAACGGCTTTAGAGCTTTTACAAAATCCAAGTTTAATTGAGCAAGCAAAAAAAGAATTACGAGACGAAGTGAAAGATACTTATATTAACCCGATTCCAAAGGAAGTTGTTCCAAATATGTACGGTTAATAAGGAATAATTCTTTAAAAATTTCAAAAGAGTAGGTTCAGTTTAAATGACTGAATCTGCTCTTTTATGAAACAAAATAAAAAACCAGTCAACATTTTGACTGGTATCTATCTCTCTATAATTTAACAACATTTGAAGCTTGGGGGCCTCTGTTGCCTTCTACGATATCAAATGATACCGCTTGCCCTTCTTCCAATGTACGAAATCCTTCTTCTTTAATGCCAGTGAAGTGAACGAAAACGTCTTCACCATCGTTACACTCAATAAAACCGTAACCCTTTTCGTTATTGAACCATTTTACTTTTCCTTGGTGCATAGAGGCGTTCTCCTCCTATTCCATAGTAATGGCATCCTTTATTATAAGCTTGTTACGAATTAAAATATACATTATTATAAAAATAGTGTCAACATTTTGACATTTAAGTAAATAAATGAAAAGGAAAAAAATGGCTGTAAATTTCAAGTGATTATTTAATCTATTTTAATATTGAAGTACTACGATTAGTAAAAGAAGTTCATTCTTTTTTTATTAGTACTTTCCAAAAAAGTTTTTATACTATTAGGATATTCAATCATTTCTTTTTTTAAGCGTAATTGTGAAAATTCCATTTCAATATATTATAAATAACACTTATTGTAAGTGATGAGTAAAGGAGGAAAGTATTGGAAGAGCTAGTTATTTTGTTTTTATTTGCTATAACATTACATAATTTAGAAGAAGCATTATGGTTACCAGCTTGGTCTCAACAAGTTTCAAAATTTCATAAACCTGTTGGGAAAGATGAATTCCATTTTGCGGTCATTATCATTACTTCTTTAGCGTATCTTATCACTTTTCTTTTTTTACTATACCCAAATTTAAACTTAATTAAATACATGTTAATCGGCTTTCTCGGTTCAATGGTGGTAAACGCCATTTTCCCCCATTTGCTTGCAACAATCTTATTGAGACGATATGCACCTGGTGTTGTAACGGGAATATTATTAAACATACCAATTAATAGTATGATCATCGTTCGATTTATTCAAGAAAACGAAATAACACTCACTGGGTTATTTATATCAACCATCATCGTTGGTATAGTATTGTTAAGTCTAATACCAATTTTATTTAAAGTAGGAAAACGATTACTCAACAAAATTGATGAATAACATCTCTATTAGGACATGACATAACGGCTTCCTACAAACAGTGGTTCATCACTAAAACGAATAATAAAGTAATGGGGAAAATTTTAAAAACTGATACAAATTAATAAAGGTGATATTTATGAAAATTAGACAATTAAATGCAGGAGAAAAGGCGCCAATGGAATTATTCCTGTTGGCAGATCCTTCTGAAGAGATAGTTAAAGATTATATGAAGCGTGGAGATTGTTTTGTAGCAGAGAGCGGGGAAAAGATAATTGGTGTTTATGTTTTGCTTCCAACAAGACCTAAAACAGTTGAATTAGTGAATGTCGCCGTTGCAGAAGATCAACAGGGCAAAGGAATTGGAAAACAGTTAGTATTGGATGCAATTCAAGTGGCCAGGTCGAAAGGCTATCAAATGATTGAACTTGGTACAGGAAATTCGAGCATTGGACAGTTGGCACTCTATCAAAAATGTGGTTTTCGAATAGTTGGAATTGATATTGACTTTTTTGTCAAACATTATCATGAAGAAATTTATGAAAATGGAATTCAATGTAAAGATATGATCCGGTTATCAAGAGAGCTATAGCTCCATAATGGTAAAAAGTGAAGAGAACAAATGATTTGTGTTTTCTTCACTTTCTTAAATTTAAGATAGTATTTGCCATATACGATTGTTTTCAAAATCATTCGCTAAATTGTGTGCTCTTTCTGTAACTAGTAAAGGAAAATCCATTACTTCAAGTAACTTAATGGCATTTTTAGTTGAAGAAGGACCAGGATGGATTTTATAGTCAAAGAAGATTCCATTTTCTTTAACGATTTCACGAAAATGATAGTTATCGTATATAGAATGGGCAATGTTTGTTAATTCGATATCATGGGAAGCTATCAAATTCATCCCATTTTTAGTTGAAAGCCACTCCATTATTGAAGCGGAAGCAGCAATCCGTTCAATCGTATTTGTTCCCCTTAATATTTCATCGATAAAGGACAAGCAAGGAATTTTTGAATCAATCAACTTAGTAATTCTTTTGAGAGATTTTATTTCTGCTTTAAAATAGCTGTCCCCTTCTATTACGTTATCTTGAACTGCCATAGAAGAGATTACAAAACTGGGCTTCATAGACCATTGATTGGCCAAAACCGTATTGATCGTTTGGGCTAAGATGGCATTAATGGCAACAGCCTTCATATATGTAGATTTACCAGATGCGTTGGATCCCGTTATCAAAGTTAATTTATTAAGATGAGAGGAGTTTTTAACAGGATCTTTAATTAAAGGGTGATACATTTCATGAAAAATGATTTCTTCCTCTTCAATAAAAGTAGGTTTACAATAATCATCTAAAGAATGCCGATAATAAGCAACGGCGATACCTGAATCTAGTTCACCAATCGTCTGCCAAAGAGTTTTATATTGGGCTTTATGGCTTTGTAACATTCGAATCATATAGTAATAAGAAATAAAATCTAAAAGGAAAATAATTCGTACATATTCAAATAATCCTTCAAATTCTCCAGTTCCTCTGCCGAGAGAAATGATTTTCTCAAAAAATAAAAATTTTCTAATAGGTTTAATAGATTGAATGATTTTCGTCGCATACGGTTGGAAATTTTTATCGTTTATTTTCGATAATTTTTTTCCTGTTGCAATCATATTCGCTACATAAGAAGTACCATATAAATTACTGTCAAGTTTTAATTTATTCGTATAGTATATGGAAATGTTTAATAGTATCGAGAAAAAAATAGAAATAATCCCTATTTTTAAGTTAAAAATAGCGACGATAATGGAAATAATAGGCAAAAAACTACACCCAATATATAACCAAATATGCCGAATATTTCCAAAACTTTCTCGGAAAAAGGATGAAGAATCTACGTAATTTCGTTTTCCGAGTTTTTTTAATTCGAATAATAAGCGATTACGTAAACGATGGTCTTTACTCATTAATTCATAAAGTGATTCATTTTGTTGATTATCGCTAAGCTGAATTCGATGTAACTGATCGTATAAATATTCTGAACCTACAGAGGTTTGGGTATAGTTGATTTTATGGAAAACATCATCCATTGATAAATCATGCCACGTAATAGAATCTACACCTAGATAGTTTGAATTTTTACTATGCTTCATCCAATAAGTAGCAACAGATTTCATATTGTCCCGTGAAGAAAGTATCTTTTTTTCTTTCCACTCTGCTTCAATAATTTTTTCAATCTTTTTCTTTTGCGTAAAATTTATGTATAAATAGATGCCAAACAATAAAGTTATACTAATTAAAATATACAATGCTTGATCCTCGCTTGTTGGAAAATTTACTCCAATATACCATATTTTTTTAAAATAATTAATAAAATCTTCATTTCCTTGTAACTCCTAGCCAATTTTAAAGTCAAATGGTAAAAGGAGGTTATTTAATATGAAATTTAAATTATTTCTTTGTTTTTTATTAATGATTTCGTTTTTATTCAATTTATCTTTAACGTCAAGTTATGCTTGCTCTTGCGTACAACCGGAGTCAGCCCAAAAAGAACTAAGTGCAAGGGACTTTGTATTTTCAGGTAAGGTAAAAAAGATTATTGATCAAAATGAAAACTCGATAATAAAGTCTTCAGCTGATTTACTAAAAATTCACTTCGAAGTGAATGAGACGTGGAAAGGGATAGATGAAACGGAGGTAATCGTCTTCACAGAACGAGATTCAGCGAGTTGCGGTTTTTCATTTACAACTAACGAAGACTATTTAGTTTACGCCAATAAAGAAGAAGGGAAAAAGAAGGTAAATATTTGTTCAAGAACAAGCCCTTTAGTCAATGCATCAGTAGACATAAATGAACTAGGAGAAGGGGAAAAACCTACAAAAAGTGTGAATATTAATGAAAATTCTAGAGATGGGAAAATGACAACAACTACCATCATTATCGGTTTATCTTTAGGTGCATTAATGATTATTTTTATAACATATTTCATTACAAATAAAAGAAAAAATTCAAAATAATTCAGTTGGGAGTTCATCTATAATGGTGCTCCTCTTTTTCTATGCAATTTAAAATTCATGTAAATTTTTATAAAATATTTTTCTCATTCTAGATAAAAATAATGTTGATTTCATCACGTTTTTAAAGGTTTTTTCAATCTATTAAAATATGACATTTTGTTGAAATTGAAATTTTAGTATAGCTTAAACGCTTTAAATGTGACATACTATAAAAAGTTTTGAATGATATTTTTAGTGGAATGGATTACGATTATATAAAAGATGGAACCGATTACATATGGTTTTTTCTTTTTATGAAATATGTAACCGATACCACATTGTGTTTTACTTTTTCGAAATGGGTGATGAATAATGCCGACGATTAGTGATGTTGCAAGACTTGCCAAAGTATCTGTTGCAACAGTTTCTAGATTTTTAAATGACAGCGGATATGTAGGGAAGAAATCAAGAGAAGCGATTGAGAAAGCTATTAAGGAATTAGACTATATCCCTAGTGAAGTAGCTCGATCACTTTCAACAAAACAATCGGATATTATCGGACTTATTATCCCAGATATTAAAAATCCTTTTTTTCCAGAGTTAGCTAGAGCAGTAGAAGATACTGCCTTTGAATATGGTTATACTGTCATCCTTTGTAATTCCGATGAAAATGAACTGAAAGAAAAACATTATTTTCAAACCTTAACAAATAAATATGTTGCAGGAATTATATTGACTTCCATCTTTGATCAAGGAACCAATTTTAAAAACTTAAAAATTCCAATCGTTGCATTAGATAGACCATTGGAAATAGATATACCTACTGTGACAACGAATAATATAGAAGGTGCAAAACTAGCTACTCAATTTTTAATTGATAAAGGTGCTACTTCATTATTATGCGTTGGTGGTCCAAACGCAATTCGCTCTTCTAAATTACGAATTGAAGGTTTTCGTGAAGTCATCAAAGAACAGACAATCAAATCATATATTATCGAAAGCCCTTATGATTTTGAGACAGCCGAAACCATCATTTTCGATTATTTAAAAAGTAATCCATCTGTTGATGGTATTTTTGCCTGTAGTGATGCTTCAGCTATTGGTGCATTAAAGGCGGTTCATAAATTAAATATGCGCGTACCTGAAGATATTCAAATTGTTGGCTTTGATGGGATACAGATGGGAAAAGTGGTATCTCCAAGCTTAACAACGGTTGCTCAAAATATTTATCAATTAGGGCAAGCAGCTGCAAAGATGTTAATAAATCAAATAGAAGGTAAACCATTGGAGAATACATCCGTATGTATTCATCCGAAGCTTATAGAGCGAGAAACAACCCGAAAGGAACGAACTTAAATGATCACAATAATTGGTAGCATTAATATGGATATTGCTATCCAGACAGACATTTTTCCAAAACAAGGAGAAACAGTCCTAGGAAATTTATTTACAACGATTCCAGGTGGAAAAGGTGCTAATCAAGCAGTGGCAGCCGCTAGACTTGGAAGTAATGTGCAAATGATTGGGGCAGTCGGACAAGATGCTTTTGGTAACGAGCTTTATATGAATTTAAAAAATGAAAATGTTCATGTAGGCGGTATTCAAAAAACGAACAATTCAACGGGGATTGCCAATATATTATTGCATAACAATGATAATCGCATTATTGTCGTTCCAGGTGCCAATTTTGATGTAGATCAAAAGATGATCGATGACAATATGGAGTTAATTCAACAAAGTTCATTAGTCATGTTGCAGTTAGAAATTCCTGTTGAAACGATTGATTACGTATTGAAAGTTTGTGAAGATTTGGCTATTCCTGTTTTATTAAATCCAGCACCAGCAGCCAATTTTAAAAATGAGTGGATTGATAAAGTAACTTACTTAACTCCAAATGAAACTGAATGTGAAGTAATGTTTGGTGAAGATTATGAAACCGTTTTAAAACAATACCCAAATAAAATTATCGTAACTTTAGGTGGAGAAGGGGCAGCTTACTTTGATGGTAACCAAATTATCAAAGTATCTGGCTACAAAACAAAGGCTGTTGATACAACGGGAGCTGGTGACACATTTAACGGTGCCTTTGCCCACGCCATTATAGATGGAAAATCAATTGAAGAAGCTGTTCAATTTGCAAACGTGACGGCATCCCTTTCAGTTGAAAAATTTGGAGCTCAAGGTGGTATGCCTCGAATAGAGGAAGTATTGATGCGTTTGGAGGAAATGAAATGAAGAGACATGGCATTTTAAATAGAGAATTAGCTGGACATTTTGCTAAATTAGGTCATACTGATCGAATTGTAATAGCCGATTGTGGCCTACCGATACCGAAAGATGTGCCGTGTATTGATTTAGCTTATAAATTAGGAGAACCAACTTTCCTAACTATATTAAAAGTAGTTTTAGATGATTTAGTCGTTGAAGCAGCGGTATTGGCTGATGAAATCCAAACGAATAATGAAAAAGTGGCTAAAGAAATAACGGATAGCTTAACAAATATTTCCTATGTAACCCATGAAGAGTTTAAAGAACTGACAAAAGAAACGAAATTGATCATTCGGACAGGAGAAACAACTCCGTATGCCAATGTGATTTTACAATGTGGCGTTATTTTTTAAAGTACACAATTGATAGATTCAAAAAATAAAAGTAGGTGAATTTGCATGATTGAAATGTCTGGCATTACAAAAGCATTTAGTGGAAACGTTGTTTTAAATAATGTGCAATTTGAATTAGCAGATGGTGAAATTCATGCATTGATGGGTGAAAATGGTGCTGGAAAATCTACAATGATGAAGATTTTAAGCGGGATTTATACAAAGGATGCCGGTGAAATCAAAGTAGATGGACAAGTAGTCAATTTTAAATCACCTAAAGATGCAGAGAAACTAGGAATCATTGTTATTCATCAAGAATTAAATATGTTGCCTGATTTAACAGTGACACAAAATTTGTTTCTCGGAAAAGAATTAACTTACGGTAAAACAGGTATTTTGAAAACTCGTCAAATGGAAAAAGAGGCAAGTCAACTACTTTCAAAATTAGGATTGAATGTGAATCCGAAAACTCGAACTGGAGACCTATCGGTTGGGAAACAACAAATTATTGAAATTGCCAAGGCAATTGCAAGTAACGCGAAAGTAATTGTAATGGATGAGCCAACTGCAGCACTAACCGATCGGGAAATTGAAACGTTATTTCAAACGATTCGTGAGTTAAAAGCTAAAGGCATTTCCTTTGTTTATATTTCCCATCGAATGGAAGAAATTTTTGCCATTTGTGACCGTATTACGATTTTACGCGATGGTCAATATGTTGGTGTTCGAAATATTCCCGAGACGAATTTTGATGAAATCGTTGCTATGATGGTTGGCCGTGAACTTGGTGAACGTTTCCCAGAAAGAAAAAGCACTATTGGTAATACAAAATTAGAAGTGCGAAATTTGACTGTTAATGGTTTATTCCACAATCTTTCCTTTAAATTACGAAAAGGTGAAGTACTGGGTGTTGCTGGTCTTATGGGAGCTGGTCGCACAGAAGTGGCTCAAACACTATTTGGTTATCGAAAGGCTAGTAGTGGTGAGATTTTAATCGATGGGAAAAAAGTGGTGATTAAATCTCCTATCGATGCGATGAAGTATGGCATCGGCTTTGTGACGGAAGATCGTAAAACACAAGGGCTAGTTTTAGATTTTACTATAAAAGAGAACATTACATTAACGAACTTAGATAAATGTGCTTCGTCTGGAATTGTCAATCAAACAAAAGAAAATTCGATGGTCGCAAAATATATCGAAGAGTTAAAAATTCGAACTTCTGGTCCTGAACAAAGGGTAAAGTCATTGAGCGGTGGAAATCAACAGAAGGTCGTATTAGCAAAATGGTTAGGTACAGAACCAGATATTTTAATTTTAGATGAGCCGACTCGTGGAGTAGATATCGGTGCAAGAAAAGAAATCTACCAAATTATTAATCAATTGGCAGAAGCAGGTGTAGCTATTTTGATGATTTCTTCTGAATTACCAGAGGTCATCGGTATGGCGGATCGTGTGATTGTCATGCAAGAAGGAAAGTTAACAGGTGAAGTCATGAAAGAACAAATGACTCAAGAGATCATTATGCAGTACGCAACAGGAGGAGAAAAAGGTGTCCAATTATAAATCAAAAGAAATGTTATCGAAACTTGGACCACTATTCGGGTTAATTTTATTAATTATCGTCGTTTCGATTTTAAATCCAAGTTTCTTATCAATTGCAAATATTTTCAATGTTTTACGTCAAGTTTCTATTAGTGCAATAATCGCATTTGGGATGACATTCGTAATTTTGACAGGTGGAATTGATTTATCCGTAGGATCCACATTAGCTTTAACCGGCGCAATTGCTGCAAGTCTTCTTGCAAGTGGTACGGATCCATTTTTAACAATGGGAATTGCTTTAATTATCGGTTTAATTTTAGGAGCAATTAACGGTGTGATTATTACAAAAGGTAAAGTGGCACCATTTATTGCTACTCTTGCCACGATGACAATTTACCGTGGATTAACTTTAGTGTATACAGATGGTCGACCTATTTCAGGATTAGGGGATCATTATTCATTCCAATTATTCGGTAAAGGTTATTTTTTAGGTTTCCCTGTACCGGTAGTCACAATGGTCATAGCCTTCGTTATTTTGTATTTTATTTTGCAGAAAACAACTTTCGGTCGTCGCGTTTATGCAGTTGGTGGTAATGAAGAGGCTGCAAAATTATCTGGGATAAATACAGATAAAGTGAAAATTGCAGTATATGCGATTACTGGTTTCTTAGCAGCATTAGCTGCTCTAATTCTTACTTCGCGTTTAAATTCAGCTCAACCAACTGCAGGGGAATCCTATGAATTGGATGCTATTGCGGCTGTTGTATTAGGTGGTACAAGCTTAAACGGTGGTAAAGGTTGGATTTTCGGAACATTAATTGGTGCCTTAATTATCGGTGTATTAAATAATGGGATGAACTTAATTGGCGTCTCTTCCTTCTGGCAACAAGTTGTTAAAGGGATCGTTATTTTAATTGCTGTATTAATGGATCGTAAAAAAACTGTTTAGGAGTTCAGAAACATGAAAAAGTTTAAATTATTATTTGCAACGTTGATGTTACTCGTTCTAACTGCCTGTTCCATGGAATCACCATTTTTAGAAAATGCGGAAGAAAGTACGGCGAATGAACACTTTAAAATTGGTTTCTCGATTTCTACGCTAAATAACCCATTCTTTGTTACGTTAAGTGAAGGAGCAGAAGCAAACGCGAAAGAACAAGGAGCAGACATTTCAATTGTCGATGCCCAAGATGATGCATCGAAACAAGCGTCTGACGTGGAAGATTTAATTCAACAAGGAGTTGATTTAATTTTAATAAATCCGGTTGACTCTTCTGCAGTAGGTTCTGCTGTTGAATCTGCCAATGCTGCTGGAATTCCAGTCATTACAGTTGACCGTTCAGCAGAAAGCGGAGAAGTTGTATCGCACATCGCTTCTGACAATGTAGCTGGTGGTGTATTAGCAGGAGAATATTTGCTTGAATTAGCTGGTGAAGGGGCAAAAGTAGCGATGTTAGAAGGTACTGCTGGTTCATCGGCAGCCCGTGATCGTGGGGAAGGTTTCCTTCAAGCAGTGGAAGGGAAAGTCGATATCGTAAAAAGCTTAACGGCTAATTTTGACCGTGGAGAAGGCTTAACGGTAATGGAAAACATGCTTCAAGCAAATCCAGAAATTGAAGCAGTGTTCGCTCAAAACGATGAAATGGCATTAGGTGCATTGGAAGCAATCGAAGCTGCCGGAAAAAATATTGTTGTTATTGGATTCGATGCAACAGATGATGCCCTTGCAAAAATTAAAGAAGGAAAACTTGCAGCGTCCGTAGCTCAAAAACCTGAAGAAATCGGAAAAGCGGCTATAGAAACAGCAGTAGCATATTTAAATGGTGAAAAAGTAGAAGAGTTTGTTCCGGTCGAATTAGAACTAGTAAAATAATAAAACTGCAGTACCATTGTTTTTTGCAATGGGTGCTGCAGTTTTTTCATTCTTTCAATTACGAAATTGAATTTTCCCCTTACCATTTTTATCCTTTGTTGTAAATAGTTGATCCAATGACATCAATTTGCTCCCGGAGAATAGTAAATAAAGTGCCATTGCAATTAATGCAATATTAAATTCATATCCATCAAAGAAACCTTGTTTAAATTTTACTGTGACGATTGCTCCGACCATTATCCCAATCATAAGGGTTGAAACAAAACGAACTGAAAAACCGATAATTAAAAAGAAACCACCAATTAATTCAATGCCAGCTACACTAAAACCAACAATTTCTGCATAAGGAATTTGATATCCTTCAAATCTAGTAATCGTTTCTCCAATCCCTTCTTGAAACTTCGTCAATCCATGTGAAAGAAAAATGCCGCCTAGCACAATTCTTAGGAACAATCCTCCAACCTCATTTTTATACATATTTATTCCCCTCTCGTAATCTTCTTTGTATTATCTTATTGTGGCTAGTCCCAATATAATACTGTTTAAGGGAAATAGTTTTTCATTTAGTTTAAATCATTTCTATATAATAGTAGCTTTATCCATTATAATAATGAGAAAGAGGAGTTGATTTAGATGTTAAACGAGTTAAAAGTTGCAGTTCAAGAGATATATAATCAATTTGATGCTAGCCATGATTTCCAGCATATCGAGCGTGTTTTACAAAATGCAGAGGCAATCCTTGCTACTGAGCCAGACGCTGATGGAGAGATTGTCCGAATTGCCGTCTTATTACATGACGTGAGTGATAAAAAATATAGCGATAGTAAAGAAAATGAAGAGAAACTTTTAAACGCTTTAAATCTATCCGAAGAAAAGAAATTACATATTCAGGACATTATTGAAAGTGTTTCATTCAATGGTGGAAATGAAGTGGAAGCGAAGACAATTGAGGCAAAAATCGTGAGAGATGCGGATCGATTAGATGCTATTGGTGCAGTTGGCATTGCACGCACCTTTGCATATGGTGGAGCAAAGGGACGGAAATTATATGACGATGCAGAAGAAGCTAGAGTGGAAATGACAGAGAAAGAATATCATTCTAAAAATACGTCTTCTGTAACTCATTTCTATGAAAAACTATTGCTTTTAAAAGACTTAATGACAACGGACAAAGGAAAGCAAATGGCACAAGATCGTCATGTCTTTATGGAAGAATTTTTAGAACAGTTGAAGAAAGAACGGGAAGGAAAAGCTTAAACAAACTGCTTCTTCATGAAAGTGGTTTTAGATTATAAAATTATGAAGGAGTAATGGATTCAATGAGTGCTATGAATGCATTGGAGCAATATATTAACGCAACTAATACCCATGATTTTAAACATGTTAAACAATTGCTACACCCAAAAGCGATTTATTGGTTCTCGGATAAAACTTGTACAACATTAGATGAAATTCAACATTATTTTGAAAAGGCATGGGATACGATTAAAGAAGAAAAATATTCCGCTTCTAATATACAGTGGTTAGTAGTTGAAGAAAATACGGCAACGTGCATCTATCATTATCACTACGAAGGATATTTTAATGGGAAATTTATAAAGGGAAGTGGACGAGCGACGAATGTGTTCGTCAAAAATCATGAACAAAATTGGAAATTAGTACATGAACATTTAAGTAGTAATGAGTAGTAGTAAAACATTTCCCTAATTCTATTTGTACTTGAAACGATACATTATTAAAAATGCTGATGGTGTTTTTCCATCAGCATTTTTATTTTTTCCCTTTACAAATGCTATATATTGATCGATGGATATTTCCTTGTACGATATAATCGATTATTTTTCATTTAAAATTGATTAAAAAAGAGATTATAAAACTATTTTCCTGAACATAGACTATGAAGTATCCAGAAACAACTTTAAATAGTTCAGTTATATTAAAGGATGGACAAGTTGTTTTTAAGTATATGATGGCTGTATTTGTACGACAAATTTAAGTAAGACGTTATAAAGTAGCAGTCGCTTTGAAACGTGTTATTAAGATTAATAAATTACGACATTAGAGAACTAGGTTTTCATTTGGAGGATAAAAACAAAGTGGATTAGGTTGTAAATTTTAGTTAAAAACATTTGAGTGGGGCAGGGGAGAACCTTGTGGAATGCTAATTCTTAATAGATAAAAAATAGAGCCTCTAAATAATTTAGAAGGCTCATAATGATAATTGGTTTAAACTCGTCCGAAACCTACTAAGTATGGTTTCCACCAAGCTGCGTTGATTGATTCGATTTTTACACCACGATTTTGAGCATTTAACATTTGCCCATTTCCTAAGTAAATACCAACGTGGGCAATACCTGAACCGTAACTAAAGAATACTAAATCTCCTGCAGTAGCTTCACTTTCTTTAATAGGAGTTGTTGCTAAATATTGTGCTCCAGAAGATCGTGGTAAACTAATACCTGCTTGTTTGTATGACCAATAAATAAGACCTGAGCAATCAAATCCTGTAGAAGGACTGCTTCCGCCATATACATAAGACATACCGATGTATTTTTTTGCTTCAGCGATAGCTCCTGAGAGACCAGATGCAACTGGTTTAGAAGATTCTGAAGTCTTTTGTTTCGCTTGCGTTTTTTCTTTTGCTTTAGTCTCTGTCGTACCGTTAGTTTCTTGACTTTCAGTATTTGAAGAGCCTTGTGTATTTTGACTTTGTGCATTTGCTACAAAAGAAGTATTTTGTAATTGACGTAATGCAAGCGCTTCTTGTTCTGCTTGACGTTGTTCAGCTTCTAGACGTTCTTTTTCTTTTTGATCAGCGATCTCTAATTTTAAACGTAAAGATTCAGCTTTGTTTTCAGCAATAATTGTATCTAATTCAGCTTCTTGTTCTTGTAATTGTTGGAACTGAACGCGTTGTTCTTCTTCCACTTTTACAAGTTCTTCTTTTTGAGAAGCTAATTTTTTATTATCTGCCTCATGTTGAGCAATTAATTCTTGGTCAGCATCTACAATCGTTTTAACAGAAGAAACGCGGTCAACTATATCTGCAATACTATCAGAACTAAAAATCACTTCAATATAAGTATCTAAAACAGAATCTTGGTTTTGATAAGCTACTAAACGGTCAGAAATAATTGTTGAACGTTTATCAATACGTTTTTGTGTTTCTTCGATTGATGCATTAATTTCTGCAATCTTTTTAGTAGTAGCATTAAATTCTTCCGATTTAACCGCTAAAGATTTTTGTAAAGATGCAATTTGATCATTTAATTGTTGTATTTTTTGATCAACACTCGCTTTTTCAGCTTCTAATTGTTGTACTGTTTCAGCATGAGCGTTGATTGATGTCATTGTGAAAGTAGATCCGAATGTTATTAAAGCACTTAAAGTAAGCACTCCACCCATTTTTGAGTGAATTTTCATTACTTCCAGCTCCTTTATCCATATTTAATTTTTATAAGATGTACCGTAATTTTCTAATTTAATATAGTTATAACTTTAACAATTCGAGCTCTGTCACTCAAGGGCATTTATATTTCATTTATTTTTCTTTTGTGTAACTTAAATATTACATTTGTTACATGTTATTAAGAAATATTATAATTTTTCAGTTTTATTTATACATATATAGGTAGTCCTCTCATAGTTCAACGTGTATACATTGAGGAATCCTAAGCAATGCAATTCAATAGAAAATCCATTATAATGAAAGAATAACTATGTATTCTAGAAGGTTGTCTTCGTAATTAGTTTTATAAAATGGAATTTTACAATAATCATTTGTAAAAAACAGAAGAGAAGGAATAAGATGAGTCATTTAATTGTATCGAATTTAACAAAAACCGTAGGCGATAAGACGCTATTTAAAAATATCGAATTTACCATTTATGAGGGGGAACGTGCCGGATTAATTGGAATCAATGGTACAGGAAAGTCTACTCTTTTATCCATTCTTGCAGGAGAACAAGAGGCAGATGGAATCGAACTGGATCATCCAAATAAGTATCGGATAGCCTATTTACCCCAGGAACCACTATTTAAAGATGGAGAAACAGTATTACAAGCAGTATTCTCTGGCGATTCCCCTATTTTACAATTAAATAGAGAATATGAAGAAACAGTCACTTTATTATCGGCAAATCCGCAATCGGAAGAACTTCAAAATAAGTTATTCCGATTACAACAGCAAATGGATAGTGAGAAAGCTTGGGACGTGAATGCTCTAGCAAAACAAGCATTAACGAAACTTGGTATTGATATGTATGACCAGCAAGTTACTAAACTATCTGGCGGTCAACAAAAACGTGTTGCGTTAGCAAAGGTCCTAATCGAACCGGCCGATTTATATTTACTAGATGAGCCGACGAACCATTTAGATGTTCAATCGACCGAATGGTTACAAGAAATGGTGTTACGCCTTAAAGGGGCAGTCATTTTCATTACCCATGACCGTTACTTTTTAGATGAAATGTCTACCCATATTTATGAATTGGCCAATCAAACATTGTATCGCCATACAGGAAATTATGCAGATTATTTAGAAGCTCGCGCCATTCGCGAAGAAATGCATGCAGCAAGTCAAGATAAATTACGAAACCGATATCGTTCCGAATTAAAATGGATTCGCCGGGGTGCAAAGGCACGAACAACAAAACAAAAAGCGAGAATTCAACGTTTTGATGAGTTAGATTCAAAAATTGAACGGGGATCAAATGAGGCTAATTTAGAACTGTCCCTAGCTACAACACGCCTTGGTAAAAAAGTAATCGAAGGTGAAAAACTTACGAAGGCATTCGGAGAGAAAGTTATTTTAAATAATTTTGATTTTTTATTACAATCAGGTGACCGAATTGGGATTATTGGTGCGAACGGTTATGGGAAATCTACTTTGCTTAATATTCTTGCAGGTGAACTCGAACCTGATAGTGGAGAAGTAATTGTTGGTTCCACTGTCAAAAGAGTTCATTTCAAGCAAGTACTGCCTAGTATGAATGAAAATCAACGTATGATTGAATATATCCGAGAAGCATCCAATGATATCACGGATGCAGAGGGTGTAAGATATTCTGCTGCACAAATGCTTGAAAGATTTTTATTTCCACTACATACCCATGGAACACCGATCGGAAAATTATCGGGTGGAGAACGCAAAAGACTTCATTTACTACGATTACTTATGGAACAACCAAATGTATTACTTCTTGATGAACCGACAAATGATTTAGATATTGAAACACTAGGGGTGTTAGAGGATTTTATTGAACATTTCCCTGGTGTTGTCATTACAATATCCCATGACCGTTTCTTCCTTGATCGAATTGCTAAAAAACTTTGGATCCTTGATGGCCAAGGAAACGTTGAAGTGAATCTTGACATTTATAGTGATTATTTGGAAAAACAATTAATGGCACAAAAAGTAGAAGCAAAAGTGTCAAAAGAAGTTAAAGAGGAGAAGCCTAAACAAGTAAAAGCAAAAAGTGAAAAGAAAAAACTTTCCTTTAAAGAGCAAAAGGAATGGGAAACCATTTCAGATGACATTGCGAAAGTAGAGGAACAAATTCTTCAGACTGAAGAGGGTATTTCCAATGCTGGAGCTGATTATACAAAGTTACAGCAATTAACGGAAGCACTTGACGAATTAAATAATGAGTATGAACGATTAATTGAGCGGTGGACGTACTTAGACGACATAGTAAATGGATAGGAGAGATCATATATGAAAATTGTAACAATTGAACCAACACCAAGCCCGAATTCAATGAAAGTGATTGTAGATGAAGAATTACCCTTTGGCAAAAGTTATAATTACACAAAAGAAAACGTGAATGATGCCCCTGAGGCAATTCGTTCTATTTTAGCGATTGACGGTGTTAAGGGTGTTTACCATGTAGCTGACTTCTTAGCCGTTGAGCGTAATGCAAAATTCAATTGGGAAGCTATTTTATCCGGTGTCCGTGTAGCATTAGGTGAAAAAAGTGAAGCAACAGAACAAGAAGTACAAGTCGCTGACCATTTTGGTGAAGTGTTTGTCCATGTTCAAATGTTTAGAGGATTACCTCTTCAAATTAAAGTATTTGATTCTTCTTCAGAACATCGCATTTCTACTGGAAATCGTTTTGTACAAGCGTTCCAGTCAATTGAAGTGGATAAATTTGATGATAACTATATTTTAGAAAGAAAATGGGTAGATTTTGGAGTACGTTACGGTGATAAGGAAGAAATTGCTAATCAAATATTAGAAGAAATTCATGCCACGTATCCAGAAGAACGCATTGCCCAAATTATTGATGCTGCAAGTAAGAAAAATACCGTTACGTTAGAACGAGAAAAAGTCACTTTGGAACAATATTTAAAAGCAGAAGATTGGCAAAAACGTTATCAATTATTAGACCAAATGCCAGATCCTGAAATAGAAGATTTACCCCTTCTTGAAAAGGCGTTAGAAGATGATCAAATGTCGATTCGCCGTCTAGCAACGGTTTATTTAGGAATGATAGAAGATGTGGCCGTTGTACCCTATTTAAGTCGTGCTTTAAAAGATAAAAGTTCTTCTGTTCGTCGTACCGCAGGAGATTGTATGAGTGACTTAGGCTTTCCTGAGTTCGAACCATTTATGATTGAAGCGTTAAAAGATCGAAATAAGCTAGTTCGTTGGCGCGCGGCTATGTTCTTATTTGAAACAGGTACAGAACAATGTTTACCAGCGTTGCATGAAGCTGAAAATGATCCGGAATTCGAAGTAAAACTTCAAGTGAAAATGGCCATTGCTCGAATAGAGCAAGGGGAAGAAGCAAAAGGTTCTGTTTGGAAGCAAATGACGGAAAGAAATGTTGTTGAATAACTATTGTAAAGTAACTTTGAAAAGTTAAATATAGTAATTATTTTAGGCATGAGTCGGGTATTGTACCGGATTCATGCTTTTTCATTCGCTTTTTAGAGATTTTCTAGTTGTATAAATTTGACAAAAAAGCACCTTCAATCGTTAGATTTTGTGTCCAACAATTAGAGGTGCATCAAGCGGTTAATTTTCATTTAAATATTTTCAGAAGTAGTTAAAAATAGTGACTTTAAGACATTGGTACTTGTTTTTCTTCGGAAGTATTGTCATTTGATGTATTGGTCGGTTTTAACATGATGTATAAAATGCTACCGAAAATTAAAATAATCCCAAATGTTTGGAATAACGAAGGGACAAAAGATAAAACGAGTACATCAAGTAAAATAGCCACAACTGGATCGACAAAGGTTAAGACGGATACGACCATAGTTGGTAGATTTCGTATACTATCAAAAAATAAAAAATAAACAAAACCAGTATGGATAATTCCAGTTCCGAGAATGTAAAGCCAATTTGAAGTTGTGAGCTCATTAAAGACTGTGAAATCACAGAGGGGAAGAAGCATAACAATTCCAACAGCTGTTTGAATGAAGGTCATTGAATAAGCAGATAAATGATGGATTGTTTTACTTGTAAGCATCGTAAGTGCATAACAAATAGCAGATAACAATGCCCAAACAAAACCTGAATTCATCAATGATTGAACGGATTGGAAATTATCGATTCCGACAATTAAAATACTACCAATAAAGCAGACAGCAGTTGCTAGTATAGCTTTTACTGTCATTTTTTCCTTTAAAAATAATGTTCCTAAAATTAGGACGATGATTGGCGCTAAATTATAAATCGAAATGGCAATAGAGATAGACATTTCGTTAAATGCTTTAAATAAAAATACCCAGTTTAAAACAAGGAATACCCCACAAAGGCACGTTTGGAGTACTTCTCTTTTATTCCATTGTTCCTTTTTGTGACCACCTGTAATGTACCACATGAGACTTAAAAAAAGTGTGGCACAAATGCAACGGACGAAAACGAGCTCTACTGCTGGAATTCCTGTATTAATAGTAAAAAATCCAATAGAGCCAAAGATGGCCATTGCGATTGTTAATTTAATTGCTGCACTAATATTCATTTTAATCCCTACTTTCACCCTCAATAATTAACCACTATAGCAAAATACCATAAAAAGACAATATAAAAAAACAATATTTTTGATAATTCAATTAAATTATTAAGGAAGTTTCATAAAAAAATAGGAGAAAGTAATGATGCAGAGAAGAAGAAACAAATGGAGGTTAAAATAATATCGAAATAATTACAAGAAAAGTTGTTGTTGAATGGAAATGAGGATTAAGTTTCATGGTGAGAACTTAATCCTTTTTATCGTCACCTATGTAAATGATTTACGATGCCGTATCGTGGATAAATTCATCACGGTCCTGTTCCGATTGTTGTTCACCATCAACGAGGAGGACACCTATTTGATAATCTTTTTGATTATCTTCTACTACATATTGCAAATTGACATCGGATATTTTGCCGTCAACCTCACATGATCCTTTAAATTCTACAACATGTTGATTTCGTTGCGTTTTAAAATAAACCCATTTTTCTTTTTCACAATAATTCGAAAAAGCTTGATTAAATGTTTGGTTATTCATACCGTCAATTGTTGCTTCTTTAATATAGGTAATATACTCATTATCTGTAATTTCTTCTTTAGGACCGTAAAAATACCAAAAAATTGCGATAATGATAATTGGTACAATCCATAAAATGGTACGTTTCGATACATTTTGCAAAAAACTATTCCCCCTTCCATGTAAAAATATTATAGCAATCTATATATGTTATTTCTATAAAATGTTGAAATCTTCTCCTTCGGGTACTGATTAAGTTAGTAAAATCATTTCTCGATTAAAATTAAATAAGTCTCGAATTTTATTTCTAATCAATCTTTTGAAAAACAAAGTAAAGGGACAACAGTTCTTTATGTTTGCTTTCCATTAAACGCTAGCCAACGTTTAAATTGGTAACGATGAGAGAGGTGTTCAAATTAAAGGACATAATATTTGGAAAATTTCACACAATAATTTTTTAAAAGAAATACTTCATTTTTTAAATACTGTTGCAAAGATCATTCATAATAAAAATCATTACGATTTCCTAGCTTTTATTGAAATGAGTGGTTTTATAAATCGTGATTTCGTGTATCTACAAATGTTGTATAAAAATTGTCATTGAATTTTTTGTTCTTGCTATTGAATGGCTAGTAGAAAAATGTTATATTGGAATAGTTTGTCTGACTTTTGACTTATTATTTTTATCATCATTTGCTGTTTTTTAAATTTTATATTGCACCATATTAAGCAAAGGTATGAAATTGTAGTCTTGGATTCGATGACGCCAAAAATCAATATATTAATGGAGGGACGTATGAGATACTTAATATCTTTTTGCGGATTGTTACTTGTTTTTGCTTTAGCTTTTTTAGTTAGTAAAAACAAAAAAGAGATAAAATATAAGAACATATTGATTATGCTAATTATTCAAATTATATTGGCAGCTTTATTATTAAATACAAAATTTGGTTATGTATTAATTAAAGGGATAACAAAAATATTTGATCATTTATTAGCTTCGGCAAATGCTGGTATATCATTTGTTTTTGGAGGTATAGCGAATGAAGGGGAGTCTCCCTTCTTTCTAGGTGTGTTACTACCGATTGTCTTTGTATCTGTGTTGATTGGTATTTTACAACATTTTAAAATTCTTCCTTTTATTATGAAATGGATAGGATTCTTATTAAGTAAAGTTAATGGCATGGGTAAATTGGAGTCATATAATGCTGTTGCTTCTGCAATGGTTGGTCAATCTGAAGTATTCATTACAGTAAAGAAACAATTACATTCCATTGCACCACAGCGTATGTATACACTATGCGCTTCAGCAATGTCGACCGTTTCGATGTCAGTTGTTGGAGCCTATATGACGATGATTGATCCAAAGTATGTAGTAACGGCAATCGTGTTGAACCTGTTTGGTGGATTTATCATTGTTTCAATTATTAATCCGTATAATGTTGAAGAAAACGAAGACATCTTAAAGATTGAAGATGATCATAAGCAAACTTTCTTTCAAATGCTTGGAGAATATATTATGGATGGATTTAAAGTAGCCATCATTGTTGGAGCAATGCTAATCGGTTTCGTAGCATTAATGGATTTTATCAATATTATATTTGAAATGATTATTGGGATATCGTTCCAAGAAATATTAGGTTACATCTTTGCACCAATAGCTTTTCTTATGGGCATACCATGGGAAGATGCAATCTCTGCAGGTGGAATAATGGCAACCAAATTAGTGACGAATGAATTCGTTGCAATGATCAGCCTTGGAGAAATAGCTAAGTCCATGAGTGAACATACATTAGGCATTATTTCTGTTTTTCTTGTATCCTTTGCAAACTTTTCATCAATCGGTATTATTACAGGGGCAGTAAAAGGATTGAATGAAAAGCAGGGGAATGTTGTGGCCCGATTCGGTTTAAAATTGTTATATGGAGCTACACTTGTTAGTATCTTAACGGCTATTATTGTTGGTTTAGTTATTTAATTTAATAAAATAATTGAATCCGTTTGAACTGCACCTTAATAGGTGCAGTTTTTTTATAATGAACTAACGACACGATTTCCCAATGATCTAATTAAGTGCTTTAGCAAACATCGGAGAGCGTTGTGGAATAGGAGGTATTTAATTGACTATTTAATTGTGATTAAAATTACAATTTGATTGGTTCCTATTTTAAAGAATTACAAATACCTTCTATGTCATTTATACTTAGTAATAGGAAGGGGGTATTCTGTCAATGACAAAAGCATTATTAATCGCAGAAAAGCCGTCTCTTATGCGTGATATACAAAAAGTATATAAAAAGATGCAGCTACCTTTCGAAATCGACTTTGCATCTTTTGTCGGTCATGTGGTGGAATTAAAGGAACCCCATGAATACAAGGCGGAATGGAAAAAATGGGATATAAATGTTTTACCAATGATTCCTGAACGTTATGAATTTCGAGTGAAAAAATCTGCTTATAAAGTATATAAAGAGATTGAACAATTATTAAAAACGAATCATTATGACTTTATTATTAATGCATGTGATGCCGGTATGGAAGGGGAGAACATTTTCTATTCCTTCTATAAAAGAGTAGGTTGTAAACTTCCGGTAAAACGGTTTTGGACATCCCAAACGACAGATAGTGCTATCCAGCAAGCGTTGTTCAATTTAATTGATGAACAAGATGTACTGATACGAAATTTGCGAAATGCTGCTATGTATCGCTCTATATTTGACTGGTTAATTGGATTAAACTTAACGAGGGCCGCTACGGTAAAAGGGGGTAGGGTCATTAAAATTGGACGGGTGATGACGCCGACTCTAGCGATTGTCGTTAAAAGGGAACTAGAAATTCAACAATTTCAACCGGAACCTTACTTTCAAATCGAAATCGATTTAGGCGATTTTAAAGCCCTTTGGTTTAATCCGAAAAACAATGAAAATAAACTAAAAACGAAGGAAGAGGCCGAACAAATTCTATCGAACATTGGGTCATCGGTAATGGTTCGAGACATGAAAACGGAACGGAAAACGATAGCTGCTCCGGCGCTCCATTCATTATTAGAATTACAAAAGGAAGCGAATAAGTTTTTCGGTTTTACTTCATCAGAAACGTTAAAAATTGCCCAAGGGTTATATGAAAAGAAACTCATTACATATCCACGTACGGAGTCGAAACACTTACCAACAGCTTTTGCTCAAAATATTCATTCAAACTTACAATCTTTAAGTTCATTGGAAGAATATAAAACGATTGTTCAGCACATTGTACAAAATCCAGGGCAAATGCATAAAACGATCCGTTCTAAAAAATATGTTGACGATAAAAAACTAACGGATCACCATGCGATTACAGTAACCGAAGTGCCCATTGGGAAGAAAAAACTATCGCCATCTGAGTTGAAAATTTATCATCTTATTGCGAGAAGGTTACTAGCAATCTTTTTACCGCCGTATGTAATTGATAAATCTGAAATCCTTTTACAATCCAAGGACAACTATTTCAAAGCAAACGGAAATGTTGTGATGGATAAAGGTTATACGATTCTTTATGAATCATTTAAAAAGAAGCAAGAACAGCCTTTACCACCACTTCATTTAAATGAAGAGAAGATAATTTTCGAGAAAAAATTATTATCTAAAATGACAGAGCCTCCTGCTCGATATACAGATAGTACGTTATTAGATGCGATGTTTCACGCAGGTAGGTTTGTCGAAAATAAGGAACTCCAAAGAATATTAAAGGATGCTGAAGGAATTGGTACTTCAGCAACTCGGGCGGAAATCATTGAAAAGCTTATTTCGATTGGCATGATTGCAAGAAAGGGGAAATCTTTTATGGCTACCCAATTTGGTATTGATGTCATTATGAGTATTGGAGAGCATGATATCGTTTCCCCTGAATTAACCGCTATTTGGAGTAAAAAGTTAAAAGATATCGTTGATGGTCAGTTAAGTTCTAGCGAGTTTTACAAAGAAATGTTGCACTATGTAAAACAAACAACGAAATGTTTCATTGACTTAAATATGAGCGTTGCTGAAAAAACAAAGGTCATAGTAGGAAAGTGCATCCAATGTGGCCAACCAGTAGTCGAAGGTTTTAAAGGATATAGTTGTTCGAATAAAGGGTGTAAATTTTTTATTAGTAAATCAATCATGAAGGGAAAAATTACGCCTGTTGATGCAAAAAAATTATTGAACGGAAAGGAAACGAGGGAAATTCGCTTTACTTGGAAAAGTGGGAAAAAGGGGAAAGCCCGATTAAAACTGAACGGAGAAAAGATAGAATTTGTTTTTAGCACGAATCCTAATTTAAATAAAAAATGAACTAGTTTCCTCTGAACGTTAAAGAAGTAATGTTAAACAGAGTAAAGATTTCTTTATCTTTTATGTCATAAAAGTACTTATCCTTTATTCGTTATAATAGAAGTTTTTAGAATTAAGAATGGATAATCCTTCTATTGGAGAAATGATTGTATTTCAACAAATAGCAAATTCTTCTTTAAAGGATGGAAAATAATACTTTTGAACGTAGAATTTGATAGAGGGAAGGGACTTTTAATAGCCCCATTCTAATTTATAGGAAAGTGCCTTCAAGTGTAGTTATTTAATAAGAAAATTTGTATCCATATAACAATAATTTCTATCTTGCTAAACTGTAAACATAGTATATAATTAATTGACGAAATTATTTTAGTTTATTACTAAGTACAACGATATTATTCTTTTGTGCATCGTCTTGGAGCGGTGTGCATCTTTTGTTTTTGGGTGCTGTTTTGATTTCTATTGGTTTTAGGCATGTATGCTACCATTCAATAGAAAATAACATATAATAAACTGACCTGAATAACGAACAGCCAATTAGTTAAAAGGGTGTTCGTACATTGGCTCTTATGGGTCATGATGTTAGTTTTCTTTAAATAAGCTTGACGCAAGTTTGTAAAATTTGTACACTGTGAACAATCAAATGTTTTTTCAGAAAATACAATTTTTAATAGTAAGGATTTGGTGATATTGATAGTATGTAAATTTGGTGGTACTTCCGTTGCGAACGCAGAACAAATTAAAAAAGTGGCGAATATTGTGAAATCCAATCCTGAGCGAAAGATTGTTGCAGTATCAGCACCTGGTAAACGTTTCGGCGATGATATTAAAGTGACGGATCTTTTAATCGAACTAGCTGACGCAGCCTTAACTAACGGGGATGTTTCTGGGAAATTACAAGTCGTAGTAGATCGATTTAAAGAAATTACCGAAGAACTCGGAATAGATGACTCGATTTGCGATGTTATTGAAAAGGATTTGCAAGAACGAGTCGCTTTAGATAAAACAAATGAATTTTTATTTATTGATAATATAAAAGCTAGTGGGGAAGACAACAACGCAAAATTAATCGCGGAATATTTCAATGCGATTGGTTTACGTGCAAAGTATGTTAGCCCGAAAGATAAATTAATATTAAACGACTATCCAGAGCGTACGATTGCACTTCCTGAAGCATATGAAAACTTAAAAGATCTAGGTAAAGGTGACGAAGTCATTGTCTTTCCAGGATTCTTTGGCTATACAAGGGAAGGTATTTTACGTACATTTGACCGCGGAGGATCAGACATTACAGGATCTATTCTTGCAGCAGCGGTAAAAGCGGATCTTTACGAAAACTTTACAGACGTTGATTGTGTATTTTCTGCCAATCCTAAAGTTGTTAGTAATCCAGTAGGTATTTCTGAAATTACGTATCGTGAAATGAGAGAACTTTCTTATTCTGGATTTACAGTTTTCCATGATGAAGCTTTAATGCCTGTATACAAATTAGGTATTCCGGTTACAGTTAAAAATACAAATAATCCTTCTGCTCCTGGAACAAAAATTGTCCCAACACGTGCCTTAACTGGACGTCCGGTGACAGGAATTTCAGCGGATAGCGGATTTTCTATTTTATATGTATCCAAATATTTAATGAATCGTGAAATTGGATTTGGACGAAAACTTCTTCAAATCATTGAAGAAGAAAATATCTCCTATGAGCATACACCTTCCGGATTAGATGATATATCTGTCGTTATTCGTTCAAAACAAATAACTGATGAAGCGGAAGACCGAATTGTCAAACGTGTAAAAGAAGAGTTACATGCAGATGATGTTTATTTCCGTCATGGTTTGTCGTTAATTGTGATTGTTGGAGAAGGTATGCGTAACAATACGGGTCTTGCAGCTCGTGCGACTTCGGCTATTTCAAGAACTGGAGCAAATATTGAAATGATTAACCAAGGTTCTTCTGAGGTAAGTCTTGTGTTTGGTGTTTTACAACAAACAGAAAATCAAATTTTACGTGCGCTTTACGACGAATTTTTTGCTCCCATAACAGTTGGCTAGTAAATGACTAGCCAAAGGAGAAGGTTCTACAGATGAAACTGTAGAACCTTTTTACTTTCTTAAACGGTTCGTTTCATCTAGTATTAAATAGTGGAAAATAAACTGAAATATTGGTGAAGATAAAATGAAAATATATACATACAAACACCCGGAAAATATTGAATATACAGGAGAAATAGCAATATGTAATGAAATGGGAGAGACAATCGCTATTTCAAAACGTGTATATAATCATGCATTTCAACGTATGGTTGATTCGATATTCGATTACCGCTATTTTTTAAAATATCATATTGAGGATCGGGCCGGGAAACAACTATTCACTGTGAAAAAAATCAGTAGAAGAGGAAAGCTTTGGTTTGAAGGATACGATATCCAATTAAACAAAAAATATGTTATTTCCTATGAAAATTGGCGAATTGGCATTCCAACCCTTTATATAACCGATGGAGACATGAAAATTCAGTTAG
The DNA here is from genome assembly GCF_014836845.1 of Ureibacillus galli. Classification (GTDB taxonomy): domain Bacteria; phylum Bacillota; class Bacilli; order Bacillales_A; family Planococcaceae; genus Ureibacillus; species Ureibacillus galli. Next base: position 111,772 of record NZ_JACSQA010000001.1, on the reverse strand, counting down.
AAAAGGAAATGGAAGACTGGTCAAAGTTTATTTATAATGAGCAAGTGATAGCTGAGTGGAAAGCAGAGTATATGGAAGGTCAATTTCATATGGTGCTACATATTCATGATCAAAGTCCAATCCAAAAACCGGAGTTTTTCATCGCAATTTGTCAAGCAACTTTATTTGTTGGAGCATAATGAAGGAGTGTTAGTTATGAACGTTGTTTTTGTCATTACGAAAACGGGAGAAGAAATATTAGAAATGGTATCAAATGATGTGGCGGGTCTTCTTGCGGCAGTAAAAGGAGATAGTGTTACATTCCCCTTCGGTAGTTATAAATATGATTTCCATACATTAGACCATTATCTAGAAAACGAAGTTTATCGACAAGAACTTGTGATTTATTTAAAAGAGGAAGACAATCAATTGTCTATCATACCGGAATAAAGAATCGTAACAAGAGTCATTAAAGTGAGGCTAAATAGTGGTTCAACTATTTTTTATTGGTATCGTATGTTATACCATTTTATTTCTGTTAGCAAAATTGAATATTTATAATGGGCTGACGCGTATTTTGTCTGTCATCAACATGGTGATTATTATAGGTTTTGTATTATTTGCACTAATAAAAACAGGTCTATTACGTACAATTGCTACCTTTATTAGCTTCTTAATAATACGAGTGTCAGAGATGGTAAACGAGTTATTTTAAATACAGGAATACAATAATTTTGGAACAGAGTTCTATGCACTTTGCGGACTTGTAAAGAAGGGAAGCAAACTTTCTGTAAATGAAAGTAAACAGTTGCTATAATGAATAAGGTAATAAAAAAGAAAGAGGGCGATATTTAATGAACGCTTATGATGAATATATGAAGGGCATTGTTCAACCGATGCGCCAAGAATTAGTAGATGCAGGTTTTACAGAATTAACAACAGCGGATGAAGTAAATGAATTTATGGCAACGGCAAAAGGAGTTTCTTTAGTTGTCATTAACTCGGTATGTGGTTGTGCAGCAGGGTTAGCACGTCCAGCAGTTCGACAAGCAATCGAAGAAGTAAAACCAGATCAACTTGTTACCGTGTTTGCTGGTCAAGATCGGGAAGCAACAGCTGCTATGCGCGGATATTTTGAGGAGATTCCACCAAGTTCACCATCCATTGCCATTTTACGAGATGGTCAATTGGAATATTTTATTCCACGGGAACAAATTGAAGGATATCCGGTAGAACAAATTACGGATCATCTTGCAGGTGTTCTGAAACAAGCATGTGCCAAATAACCGTCGTGACAACAGCTGGGAGACCAGATGAGTTATCCATGATGCTTGCTAAAAAAGCATGTGAGGAATTAAATGTACCCTTTGAACCGAGGAGAAAGCGTTCTGTTACAAAAATAAGCCAATTATTAGATGCCAATGTGATTGTAGCAGGAAAAAATCGATATGAATATTATCCGAAAGGTGCTCAAACACCTTTCTTTTTTCATCCTAATTCTGCGGCATTCCGTCTAAAGCGGATAGCTCGAGGGGAATTGGAACCTTTTTTACAAAGTTGCCAACTTGAAGAAGGTAATTCTTTTTTAGACTGTACGTTAGGGATTGGTTCGGATGCGATGTTAGCAGCATACACAGTAGGGAATAAAGGGAAAGTCGTCGGCCTAGAAGCTAATCCCAATGTGGCCTTTATTGTTCGAAATGGAATGAAGACATATGATACATCTGAACTACCTTTAACAAATTGTATGCGTCAAATTGTAGTCGTTCAAAGTGAGGCGGTCGCCTTTTTAAAAAAACAAGAAAACGATTCCTTCGATGTAGTATATATGGATCCGATGTTTGAAGAAGTTATTGGAGAATCCAATAATTTCGAAGCATTGCGGGAGGCAGGTCGTCATATTGAGCTCTCAGATGAATGGGTAAAGGAAGCGCTTAGAGTGGCCAAAAAACGAATTGTTTTAAAAGCTCACTATAAATCGAAGCTATTTGATCGCTATCATTTTCAAAGGGAAATCCGGTTAACTTCGAAGTTCCATTATGGAGTAATCGAAAAATAAATATAATGAGCTCATTTACTAGTAGTATCAATGGATTTTACTTTACAGCAATATGATGTTATAATGTCTATATGCTATTTTAGGGTAGCAGGTAAATAAATTTGGCGTTTCGCTAGAGTTTTTGAAGATACTTATTCACACTGGCGCAAGTATAGGCTTGCAAGGACGCGAAAGTAGGTAGGGTTTGCGTTGCTTAAGTTAGAAGGCGTTTAGTGGAATTTTACCGCGGTTAAGAACGATGCATATTAGCATCTATTATAAAATTCCCCTGATGATAGGGTTGAGACTTAATTTATTTATATGTTACCTTTGAATGCTAAAGGGGTGCCTGATTTAAATCGGGCACCCCTTGTCTAATTTTCTGGAATGAAAAAAGCTACTTTATGAGTAGCTTTGGATTTACCTTTATTAGTCGGTAAAGCACATTGAAGTTAAATAACCTAATAATACAAAAAAGCCAATTCCGATAGCAGCAGTCATTTGTTGAACCTCCCTTGTGAAAAAAACAAGCTTTATTTACTTTATTATTGTACAATGAATTAGAAAAAGTTGAAACCTTTTAATGTGTAAAACGTATATAATAATAGAAGGTTTTTACAATTTTGTGCGAAATTGAAGGTGATTCCATGAAAAAATGGTTACAAAAAACACTTGTTATAACGGTAGCATTATTAACATTTGGATTAATAACGCCAAACCATGAAATATGGGATGCGTTAGATAATGGACAAGCAAATAATGGTTCTGCAAATAGTAATATCCAGAGTAATACTACGAATGAACAAGTCACAACAGTCGTTGAAGACAATTATGCCATTGATCAATCTGAAGAAGAACAAAATTTGGATTCCATCCTATTCGCAGCGAAAGAACAATCATACATAAAGTTTGGACCTAGAATCGCACCAGTCATTGGAAAAGAATTTGAAGAAAACATTTTCCCGAAATTAGAAGAAGTGATTGCCATGACATTATCTAGTTTGGACGATGAATCGATAAAATATTTAACGATCACTGATCGACCAAGTGGACAATATGGGGAAAAAATCTTCCATATTTCGGATGGGACAAACGGTAAAGATTTAATCCGTTTCCATGTGCGAACTGAAAAACGCCCACAAGAAGGTTATTACTATAACTTCCATTACCACACATCAGAAGATAAATTTGTTGTGCATCATTCATTAGGTGATATTTTTTATTCAAAAAATACTCCACCAAAATGGTTATCTTAAAATAATCAAAACACTCGTGCAAAATACGAGTGTTTTTTAGTTTTCACTATTTTTTTAATTTCTTTTGCCTATAGGCGATAATGGTCGTTTTTAAAGACGCATAACTTCCAATAGCCGAATAACCATAAAACCAACCCATAAAAATACCTGCGAGCAAGTTGTGTCTATGACTGATAAAAATAGAAATGAGCAAACCTATGACCAAGGCAATGGTAGGCACCCAAACTGGCTTAATATGCAAAAACTTTTTTAACAGTTGAGTAATTATCATGATAATAGGAACAGCAATGACTGCATCCCAAAAATTTGTATGTATCGTAGGAAAGTGTTCCATAAAAGCACCTCATATTAAATAAAGATCAATTCTTGTATAATGTTCCCAATTAACCGGATTTAATACATTGATACTTTTCAATGAAGTATTGGATACTGAGTCATTTCCCTTATTTTGAAACAGTTTTTTATTATCGGTAATTTTCTAAACGCTACTTTTATAAATGATTGCGATACACGTCCATCTTTTTTTAGTTGTTTAACTTCCTCTTCAGTTCATTTCCTAGGTCGATGCGCGTTCATTTTTTCATCCCAGATAGTTTCGCAAGCTGTTTTAGATTGATTAGTTGTCATTTTTTCAATTCCTTTTATGTAAATTCAATTGGATATTAAAATTACAATACGATTCTGTTGGTTTTATTCAGATAGTTCTTTTTCTCTTTTGTCAATTAATAATTTTAACTCTTTTAATTTGTCTAGATTACTGTATTTATTTATAAAGGTTTTAGCAGCACTTTTTGCACTTTGCTTACGGGTTTTTTCTCTGTTTCTTTCCCTATACGCTTGAGTTGCCCGTTTTTGAGCATCGGCTGTTTTTTGTTCAGTCAAAATAATCCCCCCACATCTCCTTAAGTTAAATATCAAGTTAAAAAGCTCCAACATCGGAATAAATTGAATATTCCTATTTTCATCATATATCTAGATACAAAGATGATTCAATGATTATTTGTTAAATAAGCGGCAACAAAAAATTCACAGTAAAAGAATCGCTACTCAAATAATTTTTAGTGAAATTATGAAAAAACTGACAAATGAGCAATTATTTCATATGTTCAAAGAGTAAAGTCAAAACGAATAATGGTCGCATAAAATGAGTAAATTACAAATAAATAAACTAATTTCACGCTTAAATAGTGAAAAATTTCTAATTAAGAGGTAAAATAAGAATATTAAAACAATGAGGAGGATGCCGATGATAACCGGTCAGTTAGAGCGAGCGTTTCAATTAGCAGAGAAACATAAACTCGACGTAAGCACAATTTTGGAATTAAACAAAATTATTATGAAGGAGGTTAATTCAACTCCAAAAGTTGAGGAAAAAATTCTTCAACAAATTATTCAAATTATTGAAAACAATAAACAAATTTTACGGGAGGCAACATAACAATTGGAAAAACAAATTGAATTGTATGATGATTTAGACACATTTGATTAAAGGCGCTGCTCAGCATAAGTAATAAGAGCAGCGCCTGTTTTTGTTTTTGATATTGGTTTATTTTCCCAACCCCCTTATAATAATGAGTTATACGTAACAAAAATGGGCGATGGGGGTATAGTTTTGTACATATATATTTTAAGACATGGTGAAACAGAAGCAGATTTACTCGATGTCCATGAAGGGCGAGCAGATTATCCTTTAACTACTAAAGGGCATTTTCAAGCAAGTAAAATGGCGAAATACTTCTCAATCCGATATCAACCAGATGTCATCATTTCGAGTCCGATGACGAGAACGAGACAAACTACTGAACATATTTTAAAATTTTGTAATGCTAAGCTTGAGTTTGATGAGAGACTTATGGAGTGGAATAATGGTTTACTTGCTGGAATGGACCGTACAGAGGCAATGGCGAAATTTCCGCTACCCTCTAACGGTCGCCCCATAACAGAGGCAATAGAAGAAGGGGAATCAGAATTAGCTTTTCGCCATCGTGTGGAAGAAGCAATGTTTGACATACTTGAAAAGTATAAAAATTGTCATCAGATATTAATTGTAAGTCATGGTGGTACCATTTCACATATTTTAAACATATTACTTAACCATTCTATAAATGAAAGGATACTATTTCCAACTTCAGATGTAGGGCTTCATTGTATCGAAATTAAAAATGAAAAGAAGATTGTCCATTTTATAAATTTAACTTCAATTGACTCATAAATACAATGAAGTTGCTATTAGATCAATCGTATAAAAGAATGCTGTATAAGAAGTGTTTTCCTTTTATGATGATATTGTGAACTCCTGTAAGGCGAGCTATCAAAAAAGGAGGATTGTTTTATGATTAATTTTCAAACTATTTCAAAACTTCTGCTATTTTGTTTCCTTTTATATTAATTTGTTATTGCATATTCAGAGAGAACATGTAAAAGGGAAGAATACATGGATTATGCTTGATTACATGATTGGTAAAGGGAGAGATTTTTATCAGAAACTATATTGTTATAACTTTTATTGGTTCCATTTTAGCATTTGTTATTAGGACTTTGAGTATTGTAAATAAATCAGATCAACCGCTCCTTTCTTTTTATCATTTTGATTTAGTTATTTTAGGAGTCATAATCATATATAGTGGGTTTCTCCTATTTGTAAAAACAATTAAATTGAAAAATGATTGAGCAGTTAACTGCTATGTTAAATTTTGATAGGATGATTTGTACATTATTATTTTCAATTTTGACATCCGATATGTTATTGCCAGGAATAAGCGCTTTTTCATATGTAACCATTTTCTTTATAATAGACTGTATAACAAAATATGTTGAAACCCAAGTATATAAAACCATCTTACTTTGCTATAGGTAGTGATAAAAATTTACAAGGGGGTGGGGGAAATTGAAATAATTTCAAGGAAACTGTATGCAGCCACTTTGACTTCGATTATTGGATTCTTTATTGTACCATTCTTTTTCTATGAAATTTCACCTGGGTATAATTTAGCCGCTGGTTTAGCAGTAAGTATTTGGACGGTTCCAACACTTTTTATAGGTGGGGTTATTTCATCTATTGTTATAGAGTATCGGGACAAAAGTCATTCGTTTGGATTTTCTTATTTAAAACATTTAGGATGTGCATTAATTTGTACATTATTATTTTCAATTTTGACATCCGATATGTTATTGACAGGAATAATCGCTTTTTCATATGTAACCATTTTCTTTATAATAGACTGTATAACAAAATATGTTGAAACAAAAAGTGAACACTAGATGATTTTATTAATTTTTATTGTTTTAATATAAAGGCAGATTTCTTTTTACATGTTTGTAGAAAAGACTGTCTTTTTTATTTTTGTCTTAACCAAACTCCGAAAAACATCCATTTTTTAACGATTCCCCTTATCTCATTAACATAGATAGTCCAATGATTATTCTTTTGTTGATGGTATTCCTTTTATTCTGGATTGGTCCCCTTTGTTTTCACCGTAATTTGAACTTTTCCTAACAGATTCTCCTTTGAGTCTATTTGCTAAATTTAGCCTCCTATCAAGAGTCTTTAGTTGGGCTATAAAAGATTTACTATTGGTCTATTTTTCATAATTATTTCATATGTATAAATAAGCAAAAAGCATATAAAAACAGATAAAAATCCTTTAGGTAAATGAAATTAGTTTAATAATTAATGAGAGCAATAATTAAAACGGTTTTATACTTTTCTTGATTTTTTAGTAGAAAAAGACTAGGAATGAAGAGGGTGAATCGATGGAAAACAATGTGGAATATGAAACAAAGGTTTTGGAAGTCGAAATCGTAAAACATAACCTTCAAAAAATGAGGCTACTAAATAAAATTTATACAATCGTGATCATTACAATTGTACCTATTATCTATTTTTTAACGTTTTTTCCTTCTTTGCGTATTCAAAAATTATTTATCGAAAGCAAAGTGGAATATGTATTATTGCTTATTTTTCATCTCGTCATTTTTTATTTATTTCATTTTCGTAAAATTCATTTAAACACACTAAATAATAAAAAAATGAAGTTCTTTATAAATTTTTATATTTCGTTTTCATTAATTTTAGCTGCTCTCATTTCGATAAAAGATCAAAGTATTTATAATCCTTTTCTTATTTATACATTAATCTTGTTTACTTGTAGCTCCTTTTTAGTTTTAAAAGCAAAACAACTTTTGATCCCATTAATCATTTCGAGTTTCATTTTAATCGTAGGTCTTTACGGTGATAATGGAGAGTTCTCCGATTCATATTTACAATGGGTCTATATCGCCATCCTACTTCCGACTGCTTTTTATCTATCACGTTCTTATTATTTATCCTTTGAAAAAAACTTTTATCGTCAATTGGAAATATTGGAGGAAAGAAATTATACCCGAAGTTTAACAGCGAAATTAAAAGAGGTAAATAATCAACTAGAATTACAAACTTTAGTCGACCCTCTCACGAATTTATATAATCGTAGGGCTTATAATGAATATTTACAAAAACTACAAGATCAAACATTACAATCTCCAATTCTCCTTTCGGTAATCATGATTGATGTCGATTGTTTTAAATTGTATAACGATACATATGGTCATATGGAAGGTGACAATGTATTAATTAAAATTGGAATGTTATTAAATAATATATCTGAACAATTTCACTGCTTCACTACGCGATGGGGTGGGGAGGAGTTTATTTTATTATTAACAGATGTTCCAGAGCAACAGGTGGAGAAGATTTGTCAAAAAATAAAAGATGGAGTTTCTAATTTAAATATTCATCACGGTTCATCAACGATTGCATCTACTGTTTCGGTAAGTATAGGGGCTTGTACAAAGAGAATTTATAAACAAGAAGAAATTACTCATTGTATAAACGAAGCAGATGCTGCGCTTTATTTTATAAAAAAACATGGTCGGAATAATTATGAATACCGTTCACCTACACAATTTCAATAGTTGTAAGAAACAATTTAACTTCTTTTAAAGATAACATTATCGGTTAAAATTAAAAATTCTCTCTAAGGTGTGTGGTTGTAATCCAACATCCAGTTCCCCCTTATATTGGACAATGATGTAATCAAGGAAGGTTAAATAGGAAAGGACGCTAGGTATTTTCCGCCATCAAATGGGATTTAATTTATGTACGGGAACCCCGTTATTAACAAACGGGTTCCTTATTGCGTATCATTGATCTGTCCACGAATGAATAAGTTCTTTATCTGTAAGCTCATTAACAAAGATAATTACCTCATTAATACCTGTAACTCGTGGACATATAATGCCTAAAAAGTAGTTGAAGATTTAGTGAAAAGTACATTAGATAAAATACAAAATGAATATCAAGTAGACGTTTTGGAGTTTGGAAACAGAATGAGAATCGAACACCCTAGATTATGGAAAAAAATAAAAAAAGATTGGGATCAAACATTTAGTCAGGTTTCAATTAATTGTAAGGTGAAATTTACGATCAAAGATTATGGGACAACAGGTTATTGAGACATTATAGTTAAAAAGACCAGGTATTCACTTGAAAGAGTGAACCTGTTTTTTTATGCGACACCATGAATCATATTGAGCACCCTATATAAACGACGAATCTATTTTGAACTATCGTTACTGATTCCTAACAATTTATAAAGCATTAATATGCCGTTTTCCTAAAATGATTTTCATCCCAAGTGTTAAACACGAATCAAACATTTGAGATGGTTACAAAAATTGATTACCTATCTTATAGAAATTCCCTAGATAAATTGCTCTATTAAAAAGAGTAAATGGTAATTTTTACCTAAAGATAGGACGGTTGATATTCAACGAAATCGAATAAAAGAATTAATGAATAAATCAACATAAACATTAAATTACCCTTTATAATGGGATATAGTTAATGAAGAGGTGATTAAATTGGAAAAACATCCTGAATATGAATATTTAAATTTATTACAATATACATTGGAGAAAGGGATAAAAAAAGAAGACCGAACAGGGACAGGTACTTTTAGTGTGTTTGGTTATCAAATGCGTTTTGATTTAAGCAAAGGTTTTCCTTTATTTACTACTAAACGCGTTTCCTTTAAATTAATAGCAAGTGAATTGTTATGGTTCATTAAGGGTGATACAAATATTCGTTTTTTACTCGAACATAATAACCATATATGGGATGAATGGGCATTTAAACGTTGGGTTGAGTCGGAGGAATATAAAGGACCAGATATGACTGATTTTGGTCGACGTAGTTTAGTAGATGAAGCATTCAATGAAATTTATCAAAAAGAACTAAAATCGTTTTGCCAACGAATTTTAGAGGATGATACGTTTGCTAAAAAATATGGTGATTTAGGGAATGTCTATGGAAAGCAATGGCGAAATTGGACAACTTCTGATGGTGAATTGCTTGATCAATTACAAGATGCAATTAATCAAATTAAAAACAATCCTGATTCTAGAAGAATTATAGTAAACGCTTGGAATCCAGAAGATGTTATAGATGCAGGTGGTAAAGATAGTAAAGCTGCACTACCACCATGTCATGTAATGTTTCAATTTTATGTAGCAAATGGTAAATTGAGTTGTATGCTTACTCAACGTAGTGGTGATCAATTTTTAGGTATTCCATATAACGTAAGCTCTTATGCACTATTAACTCATCTAATCGCACATGAATGTGGTTTAGAAGTAGGTGAATTTATCCACTCTATCGGTGATGCTCATATTTATTCCAATCATATTAAACAAGTAAAATTACAATTATCACGTGAACCTCGTCCGTTCCCAACTTTAAAAATTAATCATGAGAAAAAATCAATTTTTGATATTGAATTAGAGGATTTAACGATAGAGGGTTATGATCCCCATCCTTCCATCAAAGCTCCAGTAGCTGTTTAAAAAAGTAGCAACCTCATCTTACTAATGTCCATACTAATGATTAAAAAAATACTAACTAAAACTATTACTTTATAAATAAAACGAAGCACACTGCTATTGTATAGCAGTGTGCTTATTTGTTATTCGCCTATCCAAAGAGTTAATAGTTCATCCAATTGACGTTCTAGTTTTTCTAACTCCTTTCGATGAGTAATATTATTTGTTTGATGAAGTTGATGTTTTTTCTTTTCTATTTTTTGTTCCAGTTGTTCAATTTGTTGTTCAATCGAAATGGACGTGCTCTGTTTTTCTTCGTACGGAACATCGAGTGTTTGCTCTATCATACGCTCACTATGTTTTTGGCGAGCCCAATGATAGTTTCCTTCATAGATAAACAGTTGTTGGTTTTCTAACCATGCAATACGATGGAATAACTGATTGATGAAATAACGGTCGTGGGAAACAGCAAGAACAGTACCTTCAAATTGTTGAATCGTTTCTTCTAATACTTCCCGAGATTCGATATCTAAATGATTTGTTGGTTCATCTAATATAAGCAAATTAATATCCTGTTGCATTAATTGGGCTAAACGAAGTCGCATTTTTTCGCCACCGCTTAAGTCTTTTACCTTTTTAAATACATCAAAGCCATAAAATAAAAACTTTGCTAGAACATGCCGAGCATCGCCTTCATTCATGGATATATGCTCTCGAAACACATCAATTAATCGAGCGTTTTCATCATCGTATAAAAACTGTTGGGAAAGGTAACCAATTTTCACATTACTTCCAATTCGACATTTCCCTTCATCATGTAATACATCACCAGTAACCATCTTTAATAATGTAGATTTACCAGTTCCATTGGAACCAACAATTGCTAGACGATCTTGCCAATTCAGTTGAAATGTAACGTCATGAAATAGAACTTTATCAAAGCTTTTGCTTACATTTTCGAATATAATGACATCTTTTCCACTTCGATCATTTACGTTCAACTTAAGCTGCATCTTTTTTGCAATCGTCGGTTTTTTCACAAGTTCAATCCGCGCTAACGCTTTTTCCATACTTTTAGCCCGACGATGAAGGGATGCGTTTGGGGGATTCGCTTCATTTGCCCATTGTTTGAGCCGTTTAATCGTTTCTTTCATCTTTGAAATTTTCTTTTGTTGTTCCTCGTATTGGCTAAATTCACTTAAAATACGTGCCTCTCGCTCTTTTAAATAGGCATCATAATTTCCTGTATAAGAGTAGGCAACTCCATTATCGATTTCAATGACTTTCGTAACTACTTCATTCATAAATTGCCGGTCATGGCTAACGACAATTAACGTTCCTGAATAACGACTTAAATATCCTTCTAACCATTCAATCGCATCCATGTCTAAATGGTTGGTTGGTTCATCCAAAAGTAAAATATTCGGGTTTGTTAACAAAATTTGCCCAAGCATCACTTTTGTTTTTTCGCCTCCACTTAGTAAATGGAAGGGTGTATATAGTAGGGGGGTAATGGATAATCCACCTGCAATCATTTGAATTTGGGCATCCATTTCATAGCCACCTTGCGCGATGAATTGTTCCTGTATTTCACCGTATTGCGTTAATAATTTTTCTAAGTTATGATGATTCCCCATTTGTGCTTCTAATTGCTGCATTTGTTTTTGCATACGAAGTAAGGGGGAAAAAGCTTCTTTCAATACATCGATGACTAAACTATTCTCATATGGTGGGATTTGATGTAAATAACCAATTGTTGCCCCTTTCTTTTTAATAATACGACCTGCATCGGGGCTTTCTATATTAGCGAACGTTTTTAAAATCGTTGTTTTACCACAACCATTTCGTCCAACGATGGCAACCCGTTCTCCTTCGTGAATATCAATGGTTAAATTTTCAAAAATAATTGATCCACCGTAAATTTTTGTTATGTTTTCTGCTTTTATCGACACTGTGATTCCTCCGTTTTTAACACAGTGCAGCCAAATAAAAAAGACTGCTCGATTAACAAGCAGTCTTTTCCTAAAGAATTGTGAAAAGAATGGCTAATCAGCTGTGTTTTCGATTTATTTCATTAAAAAAGGGCAGACTAATCCCGTTAATGGCAAAATCGAAAGTAATGACACGTGCAAAATAGTGGTAACCATTCATTTCCACACATGTCGTCACAGCTAATTGATTCATTCTCTCCACCTCCGTTCAAGTTAATTACATATAGTATATTCACTATTGGAAAATATGTCAATTCCCGAAATTTTTGAAATTTCTCTCCTCTAATAAATTGGATACTCGTCTGTAAGAGGTGATTTTTTTTATTGGATATCTATGTTATTATCAAAATACGCATTGTAAACAATTGTTTCAACGAGGCAGGTAAGTGGCAATGCTTGAAATAACTGTTCTAGCGGAGAACTTATTCAATCATTCGATAGGTTTTTGAACAAATAAATAGAACAATAGAAAAATAAAATATGAAGTTATTGTTTAATTGATGGATGAAAATAGGATATACTTTTAAAGCTATGTTTTATAAACATTATTTTAACTTTAACTTAAAGATTTTTGGAGGATTACGATGAATTACAAAATTATTAACAAACCAGTCTTTGAACAAGCGCAATTACGTTCGGTTTCCGATGTTCCTTTTACAGAAGAAGAACTTGAAAATGGTATGAAATTAGCGGTATCGAGAGCAGATGATACCCTTGCTCTATATTTAGTAGATGTAGATGGTCAGAAAAAATTTGATGTCCGTTGGGATGATTCTTCGGAAGTTTTCAGTGGTTGGTATTCAGCATGGGATAATTTTTCTTGGTGTTTATCCGTTGTGGACGGTCAAAAAACAACGAATTAAAACTAGTTCCTATTTTGGGTAAAATGTACGTAACCATCTTCATAAAGGTGAAAAAAAGCTTCAATCTCTCTGAGATTGAAGCTTTTTTATGGAATGACGAAGAGAAAAAATTATTCGCATAACAGAATTTGCCTTACGAATAAGTGTTTTTTCGCAACGCAACGATCGGTAATCGTGAACCCTGTTTCTTCAATGACATGATCAATTGTATCGACCGTTACGATGACCGCTTTATCTGCAATTCGTCTTGCATGTTGAATAATTTCATATTGTTGCTCCCTTGTGATATGCGTATAAAGATTGTAAGGTAAATCGATAATAGCCACATCATAATGCGTCGTTACTTCCGATATCGGTCCTTTAGTAACCGTACCTTCCAGATTAAAATAAGCAATATTTTCCCTTGCCCCTATACAAACGAGTGGATTAATATCCCTACCGACAATATCAATCCCCATTGAGAGTGCTTCTATCACCACTGTCCCAATTCCGCAACAAGGATCGATTACAGATATCCCCTCTGGTTTAGGGGCGGCTATATTTGCAATAGCCCGAGCAACCCTCGTGTTTAAAGCAGTGGAATAACTATTTGGTTTATGTAAATGTTCACGCCAAACGGATATACTTTTTTCATATTTTCCGAAATACCAGTATCCATCAATTGAGACTAGACCAAAAATCATTTTTGGATGATCAAGATCTGGCTCTCCATCAATACATAATCCAATTTCCCTTTCTATAGAGCGACGTTCCGGATGGGGAATTTTCTTTGTATCCCCTATATCCATCTTATTTAAACAGATCACTTTAAAGGTAGTAGCTGTTTCATTCATCTCTTTCACCATATCTTTTATATCGGATAAACTACGTGCTTGATAAATAACTTGTAGCCGCTCTTCTATAAAAGGACTACGACTTGGGTCGACCTCAACATTGCTTATGATATAATTTGAAGTTGAATCGGAACCAAAGAAGGAGCGCATCTCCATTCGACAAAGGTCGAATTCATCTTTATGGTGTACATAGGTATAAATATACGTGTCTTGATCGTGTTGGTTATTCAAAAAATCATCCTTCATTCTATTGTTGTGCTATCGACTTTGATAATTGTTCTAAAAAGTGATAAGTGATTGAGAGAACTTGTTCAATGGATTGATTTTCATGGAAGCCATCCATAAAATCAATTGGGATATTTAATTCCCATAAGCCTTCTTCCCCTGAAAAACTGCAACTATAAAAAGCATTTTCTCCATGTAAATGTTCTGTCAAATATCGTTTTATTCCGTCAGCATGTTTCTTTTGTACTTTAAATCCAAGTAAAACCATATAAGTTTTAAATACGTCATCCACTTCAAAAGATAGAGCATCCGTTTTAATGTTTTCAAAGGTAGGGGATTCAATATAAAGGAATTCGTTCATATTTTGTTTTAAATGTTGAATAGAGGTTGTAAGAAATGTTTGATTTTCATTTGAAATTAATTCTTCACTATCTTTATCACAACGTTCAATGTAAACATCTGTAAGTTCCATCTAAGGGAAACCTCCTAATTTTTTGTAGTAAACTTTTTTCACAAAAATAGACAGCCTTTAGCTGTCTTCTGTAACGTTATTGTTTATACAAGTGTATCATAATTTACGGTAAATGTTAAAATACCACTAATTAATTTAACTTAAATAAACTTTTCGTCCAGATTTCTGTTGATGTAGGATGATTACTTTCAAAAAGATGAAATTTTGATACGTATGGAATAAATTCTTGATTGATAAAAGGCTTTAATGATTTCGGACAAGCATTAATGAGAATCGAATCTTTTTTTAACGATTCAAGTTGATTTATAAAATCATTTTTTATTTGTGGTATTTCTGTCCACATTTTAACCCAAATTTTATCCCTCAACTCACGATAATAATTGTTCATCGCTTTTTCATGGATGAAATGTAAAGAAGTTTGGAAATGAACCGCATTCATAATAATAACCCGATATTGATGTTGTTCCTCTATTACTTGAAACTGATTTAAAGTACGAATCAATTGGCTCAAGTTTTTTTCGATTTTTTTACCTGTTTGTCCTTGGGCAGCACCAATAGGTGTTAATTTTTCATTGTTTTGTTCATACTCGTCAATATGAGGGGATTCTAAAATGATCATAATCGATTTGTTTTTATAGTTATGAATAATCAAATCGTCTTCAAAGTTTGAATTGGATACTAGGTTATTTTTCTTTTGAGGCGTTTTAATAACTACTTCCTCTCCGTTTAGTTCAACAAAAAATCGAGTGACATTTTGAACTTGCTTATTCTTTTTGAAAAAGGATCGTTTAATAGTAATCGTTTGTTTCTCTTCATCCACATTTAAATATTTACGATTACTTTTTACTAAATCATCATAAACGGCATCACTAATTTCTGTAGTCATCGGATATCCTTCTAATTGAATAGACGATTTTTGTTTCATGAACGTCAGCAAAAAATCACTTCCTTTATCATTTTATTGAAAACTATTATAAAATGGAAAATATCTATCATTTATTTATATTAAAATTTTTGTAAAAATATGAATAAAAACGTATAAAATAGAAAAAGAAAATGTCTAAAAAAGTAGGAGAGAAGCTATGATTTCATTAATTGTCGCCCATGACAAAAATCGAGTTATTGGATACGAGAAGAAAATGCCTTGGCATTTACCAGGGGAGTTAAAATATTTTAAAGAACAAACAATGGGTAAACCGATAATTATGGGGAGAAAAACTTTCGAATCGATCGGTAGACCATTACCTGGGAGAAGAAATATTGTTATTACAAGAAATAAAAACTATAATGCAGAAGGAATAGAAGTGGTTTCTAGCCTTGATGAAGCATTGAAACTTGTTTCGAAAGAACAAGAAATTATGATTATTGGTGGCGAACAAATTTTTAAATTAGCGCTTCCAATAGCAGATCGACTTTATATAACAAAAATCGACTATGAATTTCAAGGAGATACGTTTTTCCCGCAATATGATGACGAATGGACGATGATTTCTAAAAGTGAACCGATTGAAGTTCCAGATGGGTATGCATATACTTACTATATTTATGATAGAAAAAAATAATTGTCCTAAAAAGTTTTCACTATTTGTAAAATAGGCGAAAACTTTTTTTATTTTATTTAAATTTTTCTAAATAATTTGAAACTTAGCGGCGAATCAACCGTACATAAGTTGTAGGATTATTTTGGAAGTTGAGGTGATGTTTGTTGGGTGGTTTAGAGCTCCATACCGTTTACCTATTTACTTTAATAATCGCCGGGTGTATCACGATTATTTACCTATTGTTCTCTGAAATGTTTGATGGTGTTTTTGAAGGGATTCCCTTTATTGATCCAGCTGTCATTTTATCTTTTATTACGATTACATCCGCAGCAGGTTTTTTGTTCGAAAAATACAGTTCTATGACAAGTTTAATCATTTTTATTATATCTAGTATCCTATCAGCTATTGTTAGTGCCATTATTTATTTTTTCATACTAGTCCCATTAAAAAGTGCAGAGGTTTCTTTAGCTTACACAGAAGAATCCCTTGGGGGTCAAGTGGGAAAAGTGATTGTACCGATTCCGGTAGATGGATTTGGTGAGATTGTTATAGAAACTGTGAATGGAATTATATCTAAAAGAGCAACAGGATTGGACAATGAAGCGATTGATTATGATGAGGAAGTCCTTGTTATCGAAGCAAAGGAGGGTACTGTTTATGTAAAAAAATACGAATCATCTTTTCAATTTAAATAAATAAGGGGGAATTAGAATGATGCTTAGTACAATGATTATTATTGGGGTCGCATTGTTTATTATTGTGGCCATTGTAGCGGTTTATATTACAAAATACAAAACAGTAGGTCCAGATGAAGCATTAATTGTGACAGGGAGTTTTTTAGGATCAAAAAATGTCCACACGGACGACTCAGGTAACCGAATTAAAATTATTCGTGGTGGAGGGACTTTCGTTTTCCCTGTTTTCCAACAATCTGAACCATTAAGTTTACTTTCTAGTAAATTAGAAGTAACAACTCCTGAAGTATATACAGAACAAGGCGTGCCTGTGATGGCGGATGGAACGGCTATTATAAAAATTGGTGGCTCTATTTCCGAAATCGCCACAGCTGCGGAACAATTTTTAGGGAAAAGTAAACAAGATCGAGAAAATGAAGCAAAAGAAGTATTAGAAGGACACCTCCGTTCCATTTTAGGTTCGATGACGGTGGAAGAAATTTATAAAAATCGGGATAAATTCTCCCAAGAAGTCCAACGGGTTGCAACGCAAGATCTAGCGAAAATGGGATTAGTCATTGTTTCCTTTACGATTAAGGATGTTCGAGATAAAAATGGTTACTTAGATTCTTTAGGGAAGCCGAGAATTGCCCAAGTGAAAAGAGATGCAGATATTGCAACAGCTGAGGCAGAAAAGGAGACTCGTATTAAGAAAGCAGAAGCGGAAAAAGAAGCTCAAAAGGCTGAATTGTTGCGGGCGACGGAAATTGCAGAAGCAGAAAAGGAAAACCAATTAAAAGTTGCGGAATTCCGTCGTGAACAAGATGTGGCAAAAGCCCATGCAGACCAAGCTTACGAATTGGAATCCGCAAAAGCAAAACAACAAGTAACGGAACAAGAAATGCAAATTAAAATCATTGAACGCCAAAAGCAAATTGAGTTAGAAGAAAAAGAAATTTTACGTCGTGAGAAACAATACGATTCCGAAGTAAAGAAAAAAGCAGATGCAGATCGTTATGCAGTTGAACAAAATGCTGCTGCCCAAAAAATGAGAGAATTGGCACAAGCTGATGCGGAGAAGTATCGAATCGAATCCCTAGCTAAAGCCGAGGCAGAAAAAATTCGTTTAGACGGATTAGCAAAAGCTGATTCGGAAAGAGCGCAAGGGGAAACAGAAGCAGAAATCATTCGCTTAAAAGGGTTAGCGGAAGCAGAAGCGAAACGAAAAATTGCAGAAGCCTTTGAACAATTTGGTCAAGCGGCAGTACTAGATATGATTATTCGTATGATGCCAGAGTATGCAAAAGAAGTAGCGAGTCCATTATCCAACATCGATAAAATTACGGTTGTTGATACAGGAAACGGGGAAGGTGGGGGTGCAAACCGTATTACTTCTTATGCAACAAATTTAATGTCTTCGTTACAAGAAACATTAAAAGCTTCTTCGGGGATTGATGTGAAAGAACTAATCGAAAATTTTGCTGGGAAAAGAACATACGACCATCCTATTCCACAATTGGATGAAACAGAAGAAGAAAAACATTTAGTGTAAATATGTAATCCTAATGAACATTACCGTTAAATTGTATGATAACGATTAAAAGATATAGTATAATGCAAAAATACTTTTGTAGTTGTTTGAAAAAAAGGAGTTATCATATGATTTCAGTAATTATTAGTTTTGGACGATTAATGAAAGCGTTGTTTCATGCGGTAAAAGAACCTCGTTTCGTTAGTATATTAACAACAGTTGCTTTCATTGTTTTATCGGGGACACTTTTCTATTCAAAATTTGAAGGTTGGTCTTATCTTGATTCTGTCTATTTTGCAGTCGTTAGTTTAATTCCAACTGGAGTCGATACAAATCTTGCCCCATCAACGAGTGGGACAAAACTGTTCACAATTCTGTATTTAATTATTGGTACCGGTTTAATGTTTGCCTTACTATTAACATTAGGTCGTTCAATGATAAAAGAATCTCCAAAAAGTAAGTATCGATTAAATAAAGACATACACATTGACAAAACAGAAGTACCGAGTCAATTAAAAGCAAGACATTTACCTAACAAAAAATAATGGAAGAAGTCCTAAGTTAACAAACTAGGACTTCTTTTTTGTTTGACATCGTACTGACTTATAGGGATGTTATAATATGTTGAAAATGAGGAGAGAGATCTAAAGTGAAGGGTGACGCTAGTGAGTAAAATTATGATTGTGGAGGATGAACTGGCGATTAATAAAGTGTTAAAAGCCTACTTAGTGAAAGAAGGATACGAAGTAATACAAGTGTTTACAGGTCTCGATGCCATGAACTATTTTGTTCATGAAAATCCTGATTTAGTGTTATTAGATGTAATGCTCCCTGGAAAAGATGGCTGGACGATTTTAAAAGAAATTCGTCACAACAGTAACTGCCCGGTTATTATGTTAACGGCTTTAGGTGACGTCCATTATAAATTAGAAGGGTTTCAAGAAGGTGCAGATGATTACATAGCAAAACCATTTAATGCAGATGAAGTAGTTGCCCGGATAAAAGCAGTATTAAAAAGAGCCTCCTTTGTCCAGATGGATACAGTGAAATTTGGACAATTAGAAATTGATTTTAAAGGGCATTCGGTTTATTTAAATGGGTTAGAGGTCGTACTAACTCCACGGGATTTATCTGTATTATTATTTTTAGCTGAACACCCAAATCAAACATTTACTCGGGACCAGTTAATTGAACAAGTATGGGGTTGGGAATATGATGGTAGTGATCGCGCGGTCGACTTAGCCATTAAGCGGCTTAGAAAAGCCCTTGCCCATTGGCCATCACAACAAGGGGAAATTAAAACTTTAAGAGGGTTAGGTTATCAATTCCATGTCTATAAAAAATAAACGAGTGTCCTTATTAACTTATTGGACGAGTCGATATGTAGTAACATTATGTATTGGTTTGCTCATTATATCGCTCATTTTCGCGATGTGGATACGTCATACAACATTAGAATACCGTCTTGAAATGATGTCGTTTATGGCAGAAGATACAGTCAAAAGAATAACTGATACAGAAACGCCAAAAGAGTTACCAAAGTCCATTGAAGAAAGGGATCGTTTTAACTTTCGAGATATTGATCCAATTGTTTATATCCTCGATCAAAAAGGAGCGGTTATTTCTGTCAATCGACCATTTAACCCGTTAGTTGAGGTTGATTTTAATCCATTATTACAAAAGGAAGAGTTGAGTAAACTAAAAATTCCATCTACGAATGAAACATATTATGTAGTGAAGAAAGAAATTGAAATCGAAAACAAAGTCATCGGTTGGGTTATTGTATTGGAATCTAAAAAACATTTAACTGAAGTGAAGCAGCAATATGGCCAATTAGCGATATTTATTATTGCCCTTGGAATATTAGGGGGGGTTGCCATTTATTTTTTATCTCGTAGACTCTCACGTCCGATTATGAAAGTGGCAGAAGCTGCTAAACAGGTTCAATCGGGAAATTATCATATTCAATTATCCTCTTCTATAAAAGAAAATGAAGTATATGAACTCGTATCATCTTTTAAAGATATGGCAAGTCGTCTGCAACAGTTGGAGAAAACGAGAACAGAATTATTAGCAGGGGTTACCCATGAATTGAAGACACCAGTGACCTCTATAAGTGGGTTATTGCAAGCTGTAAAGGATGGGGTTGTAACAGGTGAAGAGGCGGAAGAATTTATTAAAATGGCCTTAGTAGAGACAGTAAAGATGAAAACGATGGTAGGCGACTTATTAGCTTTTAATTCCTTTGCCGTTGATGCAGTACCGGTAACAATAAGCCATTATGAAGTTAGTCGATTAATAGGCGACATCTTTACCCAATTTAAGGCAACTTTGCAAGATCAAACATATAAATTCGAGTACCATTCTTTAAAAAAAGAAGTCTTTGTATTAGCGGATTTAGTTCGTATCCAACAAATCTTATCGAATCTATTAACGAATGCCAGTCAAGCTATGGTGAATGGTGGGACAATGACAGTTACATTAAAGGAACGGGATGATGATGTTGTTGTTTTAATAGAAGATACAGGTACCGGGATAAACAAGGAAGATCAACCTTATATTTTTGAACGGTTTTTTAGAGGGGAAAATAAAAAGTATACTGTACGAGGACTTGGCTTAGGATTGCCCCTAAGTAAAATGATGGCCCAGTCAATTGGGGGAGATCTTCAATTAAAGAAAAGTAATGGCATGGGTACTTGTTTTGAACTCCAATTGAAAAAAGTGAAACGTAGCGAAGAATAATCGCTACGTTTTTTTATTTTTGATTCATTTATGTTCTGACATCTTGTTGACACATTCTCCATTTATAGTAGGACATGTATTAAAAGTATGAACGGAGGATAAATAATGAAAAATAATAACTTGAAGAAATTTTTAAAGGGTATGACTCTTCCAATTGTTGCAACTTTATGGTTAGTTGGGTGTTCCAATAGCAACAACTCTTCCATGATTGCATCGGTCAATGGTGAGGAAATTACAGAAGACGAATTGAATGAAACATTGACGACCCAATATGGAACAGAGGTGTTAGATACGTTAATTACGAATAAAATCATTGAACTAGAAGCTAAAGAATTAGGTGTTTCAGTATCGGAGGAGGAACTGCAAAAGGAATATGATGAATATGCTTCCCGGTATGGTGGTGAAGATGCATTGTTAGAATTACTCGATTCCTATGGGATGGATGTTGACGATGTAAAGAAAGATATGGAAACGTATTTATTAACATTTAAAGTGATGGAAGATGATTTAGGCATTACCGAAGAAGAAATCAAAACTTATTTTGAAGAAAATAAAGAAACTTATGGAAAAGCCGCTGAAGTTGAGGCGAGTCATATTTTAGTAGAGGATGAAACGACAGCTCAAGAGGTGATCGACAAACTAAATGCTGGGGGAGATTTTGCTGAACTGGCAAAAGAATACTCTACCGATACTGCAAATAATGAAGACGGCGGAAATCTTGGATACTTTGGTACTGGAGAAATGGCAGAAGCCTTTGAAACAGCCGCTTTTGCAATGGAAGTTGGCGAAGTTAGTAGTGAACCAGTAGAAACAGAATATGGTTTCCACATTATCAAAGTAACGGATAAAATCGAAGGAAAAGAAGCGGTCTTTGATGAAGTAAAAGATACTGTTTACCAGGATCTTTTGGCAGCAAAGGTAAATGAACAATATTCAACATGGGTAACTGAAAAAATGTCCGAGTACGATATTGTGAATAAACTAACAGATTAAAAAACAATCTGCTCTATTTCGATGCAATTTAATGAACTGCAAGAAATGAAGAGCAGATTTTTTAATATATATTCAACATTTATAAGTAGACTGCAACACATACAACCATACAAGCACAGCCAGCAATAACAAATAAATGCCAAATCGCATGGTTATAAGGTAGCTTTCTCCAAGCATAAAATATAGACCCAAACGTAAACAATAAACCGCCGATAAATAAGAAGGTAAAACCATCGAATTGTAAAAATGCATATAGCGGTTTTATCGCAAATACGATTAACCAACCCATCGCGATGTAAAGTACTAAAGAAAAGGTCTCGAATTTATGAATAAATAAACATTTAAAGACTATCCCAAATATTGCAATGGTCCAAACGATGCTGAGCAGAACAATTCCTAGCACACCACCGATAGCGATTAATAAAAAGGGAGTATAAGTACCAGCAATTAAAACATATATAGATGAATGATCTAAAATAGAGAAAAATCTTTTATATTTTTCGGGCATACTATGCAATAAAGTGGACATTAAAAACAACAGTACGAGTGATGCTCCGAAAATGGAATACGAGGTAATTGCAACAGCATTACCTGATTGTACACCAATCAATATTAATAACACACAAGCAGGAATACTAATGAGCAATCCAATACCATGGGTAATGGCATTCCACAATTCCTCTTTCCAATTTTTATAATCAAATGCTTCTACATGATTCATTGAACTCACTCCTATCGTGTTCACTATACTGCAAAAGGAAGGGAGTTAACACTATCATTTGTCATATTGTTTCAGTTCTAACCAATGAATAAATGTTCAATGGAACTCCTAACTTATACTTAATGTAATTACATTTGTCATGTTTACAGTCATAATTCATTCTCATTATAATGAAGTTATGCTATAAAAGGATGTGTCATTTTGGGACGAATTCATATTGTAACTGATTCAACTTGTGATTTAACAAAACAAGAATTAATAGAGCATGACATCAAAGTAGTACCTTTAACGATTCAAATTGAAGGGAAAACCTATGTTGATGGAGAAGACATCGAGCCTGAATCTTTTTTAGATTTAATGAAAAATGCGAAAGAATTGCCGAAAAGTTCTCAACCTGCCCCAGGTAAGTTTAAAGAGCTTTATGATGAATTAGGGAAAAACGGAGATCAAATCATTTCCATTCATATGACCGGGTCTATGAGCGGAACGGTTGATTCGGCTAGACAGGCAGCAGAAATATCCGATTCGGATGTAACGGTTATTGATTCTAGATATATTGCCATTGGACTTGCTATTCAAATACGTGAAGCGATTCGATTACGCGATGCTGGTGCAACTGTAGGTGAAATTGTATCAAGACTCGATGAAGTGAGAAAAAACACTAGATTATTTGTTGTCGTTGATACGTTAGAAAACTTAATTAAAGGTGGTCGCATCGGAAAAGGGACAGGCATGATTGGTTCTTTATTAAACATTAAACCGATTGCCACTTTAGATGATGGATCTTATACACCTGTTGCAAAAGTAAGAAGCCATAAGCAAGTGGTCAACTTCTTATTTAAACAATTTGAGGAAGATACGAAAGGAAAGACCGTTAAAGCAGTTGGAATCTCCCATGCAGACGGCTTAACAACATTAGGTAATCCGTTGAAACAATTAATTGAATCTACCGGGTTCCACCAAATAGAGACGAAATTTACGTCTCCAATCATTAGTACCCATACTGGTCCAGGAGCCATTGGATTTATTTATTTTGCTGAATAACAAGAAAACTCGCTATCATTCGCTCATATACTATACATGAGGTGATTGATAGCTTTTTTTTATAAAAATTCCCCCCATATAGCTATGAAAATAATCGAAAATATTGCGAAAGGAGTCATCATACTGAAAATCATAACCATCCTATTGGTCATATGTTTTTTCCTTTTTGGTTGTGCATCGGAAGTTACGACAAATGAAGTTAATGATTTAAAATCCCTTACCGAAAATATGGATCAAACAGAGGAAACCACTAATGTTTCAAAAAATACATTTCCGCTAACGATAGAAGATTATATTTTTGATGATTTCTCAAAACCTGAGGAAGTTCAAGTGGAAGATAAGAAAATATATTATTTAGCCTTAGGGGACTCATTAACTCGTGGAGTTGGGGATGAAGAACATAAAAATGGGTATACTAAAAGATTAGCGGAGAAACTTGAGCAATGGACAAATGTCTCTGAAGTTATTTTGGACAACAGAGGGAAACGAGGACGCAGAAGCGATCAATTACTTGCTTTGCTGGAAAAAGGTCATTACGACTCAGAACTAAGGAACTCTGAGTTAATTACATTAACGATCGGCGGAAACGATATTATGAAAGTCGTTAAGCAAGATTTATTTGAATTGAAGAAAGAAGCATTTGATAAAGAATTAGTAAAATTTCGTGAACGGTATGATCAAATTATGGAGGAAATACGTCTTAGAAACCCGGATGTTCCGATTGTTGTTATTGGCTTATATAATCCTTTTTCAATGATTACGGATGAAATTACGGATTTAGAGTCCATTATTACGGAATGGAATCAAACAATTGAGGATATTTCAAATCAATATGAAAATGCTTGTTTTGTAGATGTGGAAGATTTATTTGATTCCAATGCGAATTTAGTTTATCATACAGATTTCTTTCATCCGAATGGTTACGGATATACAATTATGACAGAACGTATTGTGTCGATGATGAAATCTTGTCATATCGAAGAACAATCAGATGGTTTAATTTTATTTGATTGAATATCCTCAATAAATAACTTCTTGTTCTATTTTGACGTCACTTTAGAAAAAATAACATACATAGTTAAAATGGAAACAGATTTTTGTTAAGGAGTGTACGATAATGAATAAATGGAAAGTCGCCTTTTTTCTTTTAATAGGTGTAATCGTTTTATTATTTACAATCATTATATTTTGGGCGGCTTCTCCAGTTGAAGATGTTCAAATTGAGAGGGAAAATATTACGGTTCAACCGGCGGACAGTGTGTTGTTAGTTGAGACAACAGCTGATGATTTTGAAAAAATTGTATTGAAATTTTTAGAAAATGAGTTGAAAAGTACTTCACTCCCAGTTGACATTGTTGTAGGTGAAGCGATTATTTTAAAAAGTGAATTAACAGTGTTTGGTGTTACTGTACCCTTTTCAATGGAATTTGAACCAATCGTGAATGAAGATGGTAATGTTCAATTAAAGCAAACTTCTGTAAATGTTGGTAAACTAAATATACCACCTGTTACCGTTTTGAAATTAATGAATGACGCAGTCGAATTTCCTCAATGGATTGTCGTTCGACCAAATGAAGAAGAAATTTTTGTTGACTTGACGAATTTATCGTTACCATCTGGAGCGCATATTAAAGCAAAGGAAATCGATCTAGAAAAAAACTATATTTTGTTAGAAGTTATTGTGCCAAATGAATAGGGAGGGTTGTCTTTTGGAAAAAGAAATTGCTACGTTTGCAGGTGGTTGTTTTTGGTGTATGGTGAAACCTTTTGATCAACAACCGGGTATTGAGGAAGTCGTATCAGGCTATACAGGTGGACATGTTGAAAATCCGACTTATGAGCAGGTTTGTTCGGAAACAACAGGTCATTTAGAAGCAGTCCAAATTACTTTTAACCCGGAATTATATCCATATAAAAAATTAGTGGAAACTTATTGGACATTAATTGATCCGACAGATCCTGGCGGTCAATTTTACGATCGGGGTGAATCGTATACGACGGCTATTTTTTATCATAATGAAGAGCAAAAAAGAATTGCAGAGGAGTCGAAGGAACAGCTCGAAAAGTCTGGTAAATTTAATAAGCCAATTGCTGTGAAAATTTTACCAGCAAAAACTTTTTATCCTGCAGAAGATTATCACCAATATTACTATAAAAAAAATCCAATGCATTATGAACGATACCATATCGGTTCAGGAAGAGCTGCATTCATTCAACAAAATTGGGGGAATAAACATGAATAAGGAAGAGAGACTTAAACAATTAACTGAAATGCAATATTATGTAACACAACAACAAGGAACAGAGCCACCGTATCAAAATGAGTATGATCAACATTTTGAAGAAGGCATCTATGTTGATATTGTATCTGGTAAACCATTATTCAGTTCGAAAGATAAATATGATGCCGGTTGTGGTTGGCCGAGTTTCTCGAAACCGATTGAAGAGCAAGAAGTAACGGAGCATTTTGATACTTCCCACGGGATGAGACGAGTGGAAATAAGAAGTAAAACGGCTGACTCTCATTTAGGACATGTATTTCCCGACGGTCCACAGGAGTTGGGTGGTTTACGCTACTGTATTAATTCCGCAGCGCTACGATTCGTACCGAAAGAAAAGTTAGAAGAAGAAGGATATGGAGAATATTTAAAGCTTTTTGAAAAATAATGTATTAACGAAAGACGAATTTCTTTATATCACAAAAAGATTAATGAATCGTGAGGATTGAAATTTTCCTCACGATTTTTTATCTATAGAAACGATTTGTTTTAGTATAAATTCGTTATATAATGGATATTAAAAAACTATTCTATTTTTACGTATCCAGTAAGGAGTGTCCATGTGAGAACTAGTTTTTACTTATATGTTCTTTCCTTTAGAGGGGGAGATTGGAATGATCCGAAAACTCGATTTGCAGAAAGGGCTTTTTTAGATCATAGTTTTCCAATTACTAGCTCGTCCTTTGAAGAACTGTCAAGCTATATAGAGACAATGGCAGATGAACATTTAACTACCCAAGCTTTTGATGAATTATGGGACTTATATGAAATGAAGTTCGGGTAATTGTCAATGATTTTTCAATTGTTTTAGTGAAAAATTTGTATTAGAAGGTAAATCATTGCACAATGTTAGAAAAGCAAGTATATTTTAATTTGAGAATATTGGAAAGAGGGATAATTTATGAGTGTCCATATTAATGCAAAACAAGGTGAAATCGCAGATACGATATTATTACCTGGAGATCCGCTACGTGCGAAATATATCGCTGAAACTTTTTTAGAAGATGTAACTTGTTATAATGAAGTTCGTAATATGTTTGGCTATACAGGTACATATAAAGGAAAACGTATTTCTGTACAAGGTACAGGAATGGGTGTACCGTCTATTTCTATTTATACAACAGAATTAATGCAAGAATATGGTGTGCAAAAATTAATTCGCGTTGGTACATGTGGAGCGATTCAAAAGGATGTTAAAGTGCGTGACGTAATTATCGCTCAATCTGCGTCAACCGATTCAAAAATGAATGAAATTATATTCAACGGTATTGATTTTGCTCCTACTGCAGACTTTGACTTGTTACTAAAAGCTTATAACGCTGGTGTTGCTGCTGGATTAAATTTAAAAGTAGGTAACATCTTCACTGCTGATATGTTCTATTCAGATGAAAATCAAAACGAAAAATTAGCACAGTATGGTGTATTAGCAGTAGAGATGGAATCAGCTGCCCTTTATACATTAGCTGCAAAATTTGGACGTAAAGCGCTTTCTGTTTTAACTGTTTCAGATCATATTCTAACAGGTGAAGTAACAACATCTGAAGAACGTCAAACAACATTCAATGACATGATTGTTGTTGCACTTGAGGCTGCAATTCAAGACTAATATATAAACGTTTTTTAATCGTCACTTTTTCATCTATTTCGAAAAAGTGACGATTTTTTTATTAAAGAAAGTAATCGTAAGTAATCGTGTTAGAATACTCTCATGGTTAAAGCAAGGCAGGAAGCTTTAAAGAATAATATATTGTTAAACCAAAGACTAGGTTCACTTAAGTGAGCCTGGTTTTTTTATTTGTTATTCTCATCATGTATTTTCATTATAAAAACTTCAATGAAAAGGAGCGAAAGAATATCTGCTTAAAACAGCGGTATATAAATCTTTTTTTCGGTAATTCTAAGTTAAATGTATATAAATCGGGGAGTAAATGATGTTTAAAAAGAAAATGAAATATACGAAACGGTTTTTATTCATAACAACTGTATGCCTAATACTTACCGCTTGTGCTGAGACAAAAATACTTGAGAGAATTAGTTTAGTAACATTAATTGGTTATGATAAGGAAGAAGAAAAATTATCTACAACAGCTGTTGTTCGTCAGATTAGTCCAGACTTTGAAAACAAAGTAGAGATTCACTCTGAAATAGCCGAAACTAGTAAAGGGGCAAGATTTAAAATTAATTTAGATGCGGCTAAAAAAGTAGAGGCAGGCCAGGTAAGGGTCGTTTTGTTTGGGGAAGACTTAGCAAAAGAAGGGATAGAGGAAGAAATACATACGCTTTCAATTAATCCTGAAATTGCTACAAGTGTTTATTTAGGTATTGTAGAAGGTAAATCAAAAACATTATTAGAAAGTAATTTTAAAAATATTACTGATATCGGACAACATGTATATAACTTAATAGACCATAATATTCAACAACAACAAATGATTTCTTCTACTTTACATGAAATTGAAAGAGATGTTCATTCACCAATTCGAGATTTTGCAATACCCACATTAAAAAAAGAGGGGGAATATATCGACATTAACGGTATTGCTTTGTTTAAAGAAGGGAAGTTGGTAGGAAAACTTCCAACAGCTGATGTTTTTTATATTATGTTGTTACGGAAAAATATTCGCGACGGGACATTACAACTTGTGCTACCCGGAGATTTAGTAAATAGTTCTAAAAACCCACCCGAAAACCCTCCAGAAGAATTACCAATAGCTGTTGATGCAATTAACTCAAAGAGAAAATTAAAAGTCACTGACCATGAGAAAAATGAAATTGATTTAAATATTACATTGGATTGTCGTTTGCTAGAGATTCATTCCAGCTTATCTTTAGAAGATAAAGAAACGACAGAAAAAATTGAAAAAGCCATGAATAAAAAAATGGAAGCAGAAATTAAAAGAATTATTAAATATAGTCAAGAAGTGAATTCGGATATTTTTGGTTTTGGCGAACACTTCAGTGCTCATGTAAGGGGATCGAAATTAAATACGGAAGAAAAATGGCATAATTTGTATCCCAAAATGAAAGTTAATGTAAAAGTGGATACAGAAATTATACGAAATGGTGTATTCGAATAATTAATCGAAGGGGGTTATTTTAATAGTTGAACAATCGGGATTCCGCTTTCCATATTCGAAAAGCGGTTTTTTCTTTCTTCTTTAGTAAATCAGTTAACAATTGAATAGACTAAAGGAAAAGGTACAAAGTCACATTTTATGATTACCGAGAAGACTTGGATGGAATTGCACTTGCTCTACTTAAACTGCAAATGTTAACAAAATAAATAGACATACTTTATGTATGTCTATTTTTATATTATCCAAAATTTCCTAATCAATTTTTTATAAAATGATTTATAATGAATAATAAAAAGGAGATAAAACATGAAGAAAATATTGAATATTTCATTAGCCCTCTTGCTAGTATCTGTATTTTGTTCAACTTCTACTCCTAACGCAAAAACAAAGGACAACAATAATGATATTGATTTGGCCATTATCCCATACGTGAAAATTTTAGAAAAGCTTAGTCATGAATATGGAGTAAAAATGTATGTTTCAGATGAAGATAAAGAAAAATTTTATAAAAGTGTATCAACTATGTCTCCAAAACAATTTGAAGAGCTACAAAGACAACAATATAAAGAAGCACTAAAGTATATCCATGAAACAACACCTTCTTATGATAGTTCGGCTGATGTTGGTAGTCCTTATCCTACTCCAATTCCTAAAGCAGATAAAAAAATTCCAGCAATTCCATTAAAGTAAAAGAGTTGTCGAAAATAATAGATAGTGAAACGATTGAAAATAAAGGGATCACACATAAAACTCATCATTAAATGTGTGGCCTATTTTTTGTAGCTAAAAAATAAAGTTACATTTTTCCTGACCAAAAAGTGACCAAATTGTAAATTTGAAATGGGTTTAACTGGAGATTTCTATAATAAGATCAGGTTTTTGCGTTTCCAAATGTTGCAAAGTCACTGTTTTTAAAGTATCTTATAAATAATTAAAGTCATATCCTTTTACGATATGATTGTCGTTGCACTTGAGGCTGCAATTCAAGTGTAATAATCATCTAATGCTTTGCATATTTCATTTCGTGAGGCTGTCTCCTGACAGTCTTTCTTTTCGTAAAGATGTGAAACTGTTATGATGGTAGTAACGACTTTTAAGTGTAAAAATGAGAGTGGTGAATTAGATGGATGATCAAAATCAACAAGAAATGGAACAAAAAGAACAAACGGAGAATATTGAACATGAAGATCAATTAAAGCCTGCAAAGAAATTTATTCGTATTAAACCGTTTACTTTTATTATGCTGATGTTTTTCACCATAATAGTTACAGCAGGTATAACAATCTTTACACTCACTTTCGGTGATAAGAAAGTAGTAGAAGTGACAGTACCAGAAGAAAGAGAAGAGTTTTCAAAATTATATGATGCTTATGATGAGTTAAAACAAAATTATTATGTCGATATAGATGAGAAGGCTGTCATTACGGGTGCTATTAATGGAATGTTTGATGCTTTGGACGATCCATATTCCGATTTTATGGATGAAACAGAGGCAGAACAGTTCAATAGTGATCTATCATCAAGTTTCCAAGGAATTGGAGCGGAGATTCAAGAACGTAACGGCAATATTGTCATCGTATCACCTATTAAAAACTCACCTGCTGAAAAAGCGGGTCTATTACCAGAAGATATTATTTTAACGGTAGACGGGGAAAGTATTCAAGGTATGAGTGCTTCAGAAGCAGTTTTATTAATTCGTGGAGAAAAAGGTACACCTGTTACCCTTACAATTCAACGGGGTGACTCTGACGAATTAATGGAAGTTACCGTTGTTCGTGATGATATTCCGATTGAAACAGTGTATGGAGAAATGGGAGACGATAAAGTGGCCCATATCCAAATTACATCTTTTAGTGAACAAACTTATGATGAATTAACGACCATTTTAGAGGATTATGAAAAAGATGGAATGAAGAGCATTATTTTAGATGTTCGCCAAAATCCAGGTGGTTATTTAAATTCAGCGATTGAAATTGCGAATTTATTCATAGATGAAGGGAAGCCAATTGTACAACTAGAAGGTCGTGAAGGAGAAGCAGAACCTGAAGTAATTCTAGCTGAAGGCGGAAAGAAATATAATCTGCCAGTCGTCGTATTAATTGATAATGGTAGTGCATCTGCTTCTGAAATTTTAGCTGGTGCTTTACAAGAATCAGCAGGAGCGAAACTAGTTGGGCTTACAAGTTTCGGTAAAGGAACAGTTCAAACGGTAAACACTTTACCTGATGGTTCAAATTTAAAATATACAACTGGTAAATGGTTAACACCAAATGGTAATTGGATTAATGAAAAAGGGATTAAGCCGGATGAAGTCGTAGAGTACCCTGCTTATGCGACGGTTACTTATATTAATCCTGAGACAGAATTTACTGTTGGAAATGTATCGGAATCTGTTAACTCAGCAGAACAAATTTTAAATGCATTAGGCTATGATGTTGGAACCGTTGATGACGAGTTTGACGAAGCAACGAAAGAAGCTGTAGAACAATTCCAAGAAGATCAAAAATTAGATCAAACGGGCGTCATTGTTGGGGAAACAACTTATGCTTTAATGGATGCCATTCGAGAAAAAATAGATAAAGAAGACCCGCATGTGTTGAAAGGGAAAGAAATTTTAGCTGGTAATTAATAATTTCGATTTGATTATTTCATTCATGTAGTTAATTGAAAAACGATGTAGAGAGGGCTGTTTTTGTTCGGGTGTCGAGCAAGGAACAGCTCTTTCTTCCATAATAGAAGGAAGTGCAAAATGAAAGACGTTTATTTATTTAGTGGATTTTTAGGTAGTGGAAAAACGTCCATGTTAACGGATGTATTAAGGCAATTGAAGGAAAAAGGGTTAAAGCCAGCAGTTATAATGAATGAATTAGGTAAATTACCTTTTGATTCACAAGCAGTCGATGAAGATGTCCCTTTAAAGGAAATGTTAGAAGGGTGTATTTGTTGTTCTGGAGCTGAAAAAACAGAAGCTCAAATCCAATCTTTACTTATGGATGCAAAGTTCGATGTCTTGATTATTGAAACAACAGGGGCTGCCCATCCTGTAGAAGCGTTGGATGCGGTTTATTCACCTCTTTTTGCGGAGCAGTTAAACATAAAAGGCATTGTGACGGTAGCAGATAGTAAGTTGTGGTTAGAACGTGAAAAGTTAACACCGCAAGTTCGTAGTCTATATTTAGAACAAATTCGACACGCCCATCTTTTAATAGCAAATAAGATGGATTTATTAACGGATGCTGAGCAAGGGAAAGTAGTATTTGAAATGCAAAACGTTAATTCAAATGCGTTTATTTTACAAACAACAAATGGGAATGTACCACTTTCTTTACTGGAAAAATTAAAGGCAACAGCTCCCCGACCTAAAGAGGATATTGAATTAGCTAGAATTGGCTCTCAATTACATTTAAGTTCACGGTTAGTAGAATTGAAGTCAAGTTATACGCAGGAACAATTTGAAGAGTGGGTACGTTCATTGCCTTCTACCGTATATCGCATAAAAGGGTATGTTCCTATTGAAGGGATAAAAAATCCGATGTTATTCCAATATGCATATGGATTAGTTCAATGGTTACCTGAATATATTCATATGCCTTCAAAGATTGTTATGATTGGAGAAAACATTCAAGAGATTGAAGTTATAAATGAAAAATAGTGTAATATAGTTGTAATATAAGAAAAGAAATTGCATTATAAAATGAACCTGAAAATTTGTCAATAGGGTTTTGCAGGTAAGTTCTTAGGTTATAGGAAAATTTTATTTAAAAAATAGAGAAATAAAGTCATAGTTTATTAGGTTTAGTATTTTGCTTGGTTCTGTTACCAAGTTATGGTCCATATTTTTCAACTTTTCTCGTATATGATTAGTTGCGAGAGGAGGAATACAAAATGAAAAAATGGTTTATCACATTTTGTGCACTAGGTTTAATCTCAACACAAGTTCCGACAGCAGATGCTGCGTCTAATAATGAGGAAGGTCAAAATACATCAGTTCAAAGCATGGTGAAAGTCGTAAATCCTGATCAATACGAAAATGCTTTAAATAAATTTTTAAGTAACTGTTCTTTAACTGATGAGGCAAGCATTAAAGACCTTGCGAATAAATTATCAATCTCTACAATTAAATTAGAAGAATTACTAGCTTCTAAAGTACAAGAAGAAGCAAAACAAAATACAAAGCAAGCGGAGAAAGTAACTGTTCCATCAAAAAATGAAACTACTAATAAAGAAGTAGTAAAAACACCAGCACCAACAAAGGAACAAAAAGAAGTTACAGCTCCTGCAGCTAAACCTGCAACAAACAACAATACAGCAGCACCGACTACAAATAATAATGTAGCTCAAAAGCCAGCAGCTCCAGCTGCAGAAAACGGTTCTGTTTCTGCATTTGAAGAAAAAGTAATCGAGTTAACAAATGCTGAACGTGCAAAACAAGGTTTAAAACCTTTAGAAATGTATGCACCATTAATGTCAGTTGCTCGTGCAAAATCTGCTGATATGGCGAAAAATAATTATTTCTCCCATACAAGTCCTACTTATGGTAGCCCATTTGATCAAATGAAGGCTGCAGGTATTTCTTATAAAGCAGCGGGTGAAAATATTGCACAAGGTCAAAGAACTCCAGAAGAAGTTGTACAAGCTTGGATGAATTCTGAAGGTCACCGTGCAAACATTATGAATGCTAACTTTACACACATTGGTGTAGGTTATGTAGCAGATGGAAACCACTGGACACAACAATTTATTCAACTATAAGTGTTGGTTTAAAATACCGGGACAAGAATTCGTTCTTGCTCGGTATTTTTTATTTTTGTACATTATTTTTTATATGAATCTGGTTTTTAATCTTCCTTTTCATAATTAGAATGGGTTTGATTCATAAATTATGATACAATATTGACTGAAAAAAGGATGTCAATAGCAAGTTTTCCATTGTTTTTTCATTTATATTTTTTTGCAATCATATATTTTTTAATGAAATACAAATTAGTGTATTTAGATTGGAGATTTCTGTGAAACAAAAATCAATTATTTTAACTGGTGGCGGCACAGCCGGACACGTTTCTTTAAATCAAGCAATTATCCCATCTTTAATAAAAGAAGGATATGATGTTCATTATATCGGTTCCTTTGATGGAATTGAAAAAGAGTTAATTACCGAAAGTTTTCCCGATGTACCATATCACAGTATTGCAAGCGGTAAGTTAAGACGATATTTTTCAATGAAAAACTTCTCAGATCCATTTAAAGTATTAGCTGGTGTTGGTCAAGCTTTTAGAATTATTCGAAAGGTGAAACCATCCATTATCTTTTCTAAAGGTGGATTTGTATCAGTACCTGTTGTTATCGCGGCAAAGCTTGCAAAGATCCCGGTCGTTATTCATGAATCGGATGTAACACCTGGTTTGGCTAATAAAATTGCGTTACCGTTTTCCTCACATGTTTTTACGATCTTTCAAGATACTTTAAAGTATTTACCAAGTGATAAAGCAACATGTACTGGTTCGATTGTTCGTGAACAATTATTTACGGGAAATGCAACGAAAGGTAAAAAGCGATGTGGATTTGAAGAAGATAAGAAAATACTTCTTGTTATGGGAGGAAGTTTAGGTTCTGTTGTTTTAAATGATGCCTTGCGAAATAATTTACCCGAACTATTAAACGAATTTAATGTTATTCATTTATGCGGGAAAGGAAATGTTGATACCACTTTAAATCGCTTAAAAGGATATAAGCAATTTGAATATGTTACATCGGAACTGCCTGATTTACTTTACGCAGCAGATTTTATTGTTTCAAGGGCTGGTTCGAATTCGATCTTCGAGTTTTTAGCTTTGAAGAAACCGATGTTACTAGTTCCTCTTTCTGCATCTAAGAGCCGCGGGGATCAAATTTTAAATGCCAATATTTTTGAGCGTCAAGGATTTGCCCATGTATTAGAAGAAGAACTGTTAACGAAAAATACATTTATGAAGGCAATTGACACCTTAAGTAAAAGAAAAGATGTTATGATTGAGGCGATGGAAAAAGCTGAAAGTCCAAAAACTCCTGATGAAATGGTACAGTTAATTCTTCAATACGAAAAATAATTGACATTTTAATATCATAAAAAAGTAGGTGGTTCATTATTTGAATCACCTACTTTTTTGAATCATTTTTTTAAAATAAAAAATAAAGTTACATCGCTTGTTCTTCGTTTGCTTGTTCCTTTGCTGTTACAATGTAGAATAAGTCTTTTGGAATTTTATATAAGTCGAATTTTACCTCACCATTGTTAATTTCTTCATATAATGCCGGATGG
Source organism: Ureibacillus galli (assembly GCF_014836845.1). GTDB lineage: Bacteria > Bacillota > Bacilli > Bacillales_A > Planococcaceae > Ureibacillus > Ureibacillus galli. Next base: position 76,357 of record NZ_JACSQA010000001.1, on the reverse strand, counting down.
GATTCTTTCGCACATACGACATATGGTAGTTTTTGTGAGGCGCGTTTCGATTTCTCATTCTCTTTTCGAATACGTAAAAAGATTGTATGGAAATCCTTTTCAAAAAATAGTTCTGTTAAGAATTCATGTTTAGCCGCTTGGTTGTAACCTTTGCCTTGATAAGGTGCACCTATCCAAGTTCCAAGGAAGCCAGCGCCATCTTGAATATCATAAAGATTAATGGTACCAATCGGTTGACCCCAGTCATCGGTTATCGTTCTTGAAATCGTCTTTCCTAATTGTTCCTCTTCCAATAACTGTTTCGTTATAAATAAATATTCTTCAGGAGAATTTGCTTTATGACGAACAAAGGGGAAAACAGTTGGATGTATCATTAATTGGTATAACTCATTTGTTTCAGAAAGATCTCGATATTTTAACAAATGAAACGCCTCCTTTTTTGGATAGTTGCAAATCCGAAAATTACTTTGTCACAAGGCAACAGAACAAAATAATATACCGAAAGGAACAAGACGTCAAACAAAAAATTTTAGTTTTTTTAGTTTCTCAAAATTAGCTCCAAAAAAACAATTGGGATGATACTATCATATTACAAAAATGCTATTCTATACAAAAATTTAATCCTTTTATTACACAATTCACTATGACGAATTTGTGGCGAAAATATTATGAATCTATAAAAAATCATACCGATTTATTCAGTTGATTCAACATCCATAAACCCTTATGATAGGAGTAAATAGAAAGAGAGCGGGTGAACCGATGGAAAGAACTTTATTAAAGGTTCATGGGTCCGGCAATACATTTTATTTATATCAAACAAACAATGAAAATGAAGTCGATTGGGCAAAGTTAACAACTTGGTTATGTCAAAAAGAAAATAACGATGGAGCTGACGGTTTATTACTTGTATTACCTTCAACCATCGCCGATGCCAAAATGCGAGTTATTAATGCCGACGGTTCAGAGGCTTCCATGTGTGGAAATGGTTTACGTTGTGTTGCTAGATTCGTATGCGAACAACTTGAAAAAGAAGAAGCCTTGATTGAAACAATGAAAGCAAACTTAAAGGTGCGAAAAGAGACGCCTCTATTAAACAATATTCCGTCATATGCAGTTGAAATTTCACCAGTGTCCTTTGCTTTAAGTAGTTTACCGATGACTTATAACGGGCAAGAAGAAATTCGCCATCAAGTGATTCAAGAATTTTCATCAACTATTCCTTTTACGGCAGTTTCCGTTCCGAATCCCCATTTAATTGGAATAGTGGACCAATCTTATATTGAAAACAATACGCACCAAAAATCGTTAGCTGAACGTTTAAACGGTGAAAATGAGTATTGTGTTGATGGCGTAAATGTAAGTTATGTTTATCCAATGAAAAGTGACACAATTTTTGTTCGAACTTTTGAACGAGGAGTAGGTTTTACAAATGCTTGTGGTACTGCAATGACCGCTTCAGCCCTTGTGTCAAAATTAAACGGCTATGTCAATAACGATGTTATCACCGTATTCAATCCAGGCGGTTTTGTAAAATGTGAAGTGAAAACGAATGGTGATCGCTACGAATTAACGTTAATTGGAAACGCAACGGTTACTGCAGAATACACTTTTGACATCCATCACTTTACATTTTTAAATTGTCACGAAACGGATGAACAAAAACAGTACGAAAAATGTATTGAGTTGGTTCAAAAAGAAATGGCATCTTTTACGAATTAGCTTAGGTAGAAATTTAATACATTACAATAATAATTGGTTTGAATGAATTGTAGATGAACTGATTGTTAAATATTTGTAATATGCTTTCAAAAGTTTATCCATCTTTTATGCAACTATGGATTTCGTTTTCAAAGAAAAGTCATAGTAGTTTTATAAAGCCCTCGTTTTAAGCTAAACTTAAGACGAGGGATTTTTATCTATTTTTCGAGGGATGATTCAATGAAAAAAAGAATTTTAATAGTGGAAGATGAAAAAAATATAGCACGATTTATGGAATTGGAATTACAACATGAATATTTTGATGTATCTGTAACCTATGATGGGAGAGAAGGGTTAAACAGAGCGTTAGAGCAAGATTTTGATTGTCTTTTACTAGATGTTATGCTACCAGGGTTAAATGGAATTGAAATTTGTCGCCGCGTCCGAGCAAAATCAGATGTACCAATTATTTTAATAACGGCTAGGGATGCGGTTATGGATCGTGTCGCGGGTTTAGATTCTGGGGCTGATGATTATATTGTGAAGCCATTTGCTATTGAAGAGTTGCTTGCTCGAATACGTTCGGTCTTAAGGAGAACGCAAGGTAATGAAAAGGAAATAGAGAAAGACGACGTAATTCATGTACGAGATTTAGTAATCAAGCCACAATCCTATGAAGTTTTCTTTGAAAATAAAAAACTTGAATTAACCAAAACAGAGTATGATTTACTAAAACTATTATGTGAAAATAAAAATCGTGTATGTGAAAGGGAAATGATTCTACAATCTGTTTGGGGTTACAATACAGAAGTGGAAACGAATGTAGTAGATGTTTACATTCGTCATTTAAGATCTAAACTAAAGACAGAATCAACACCATATATTGAAACTGTACGCGGTGTAGGGTATGTGGTGAGGGAATGAATAAACTGAAGAACATTATTTTTAAAAACCAATCATTAAAAAAGAAATGGATATTATCAACATCCATTGTCATTTTTATTAGCTATGCGGCCATCTGCACAGTAATTTATTTTGCACTTTATTCATGGCTTTTACAAAATGAAGAAAATAATGCCATCCGTACCGTAGATGACTTAACGTCTTTCTTTAATTCTCAAAATGGCTCTATTTCAATTCAAGAGTTTCAAGGGAATACAGGATTATTTAAAGCGATAGTAAATCAAAATCAAACGGTCAGAATTTTTAATAAAGACGGCTATGAAGTATTGAGAATTAATGATGAATCGTCGGCAGCTCCAATTGAATTAGATTATGAGAAAATTAGAAAAACGATAGTGTCCAAAGAAGTAATTGATCATCGTGATGTATTTGTTGTCAATAAAATGGTCGCAATCGGGCCTTTTACAGGGATTATTCAACTCATCCATCCTTTAGAAACTTTTCAATCGATGATGAAATACGTATTAACAACAATGTTAATCGCAGGTCTTGGGGCTATGCTTATTGCAGGTGCTATCGGTTATTATTTGGCCAATGTTTTAATACGCCCTATACAAGATTTGCGGGACTCTATGTTATCGATTCGAGATAAAGGCTTTGAAGAAAAGATTCACTTAGCCTATAATGCAGATGATGAAATAGGTGACTTACTTAATATTTATGAGTCGATGATGAATGAATTACAAACTTCCTTCGCAAAGCAACAACAATTTGTTTCAGACGCTTCTCATGAATTAAGGACACCTATTCAAGCAATCGAAGGCCATTTATCATTAATAAAAAGATGGGGAAAAAATGATCCGGCTATTCTGGAAGAGTCATTAAATTCCTCACTAGAAGAAGTCGTACGAATGAAAAAAATGATTGAAGAGCTTCTAGACTTAGCAAGAAAAGAAAAAAGGGATGAACGTTCTTTTGCTAATATCAATAAAGTGCTATTATCTGTCAAGGATGAGCTGCTAGTGATTTATCCCCAATCAACAATTAATATTAAGGAAAATGGTGAACCGAAACAGCCAAATGTTTCTGAAAATGCATTGGCGCAAATCGTACGCAACATTGTAGAAAACGGAATAAGATATAATGATCAACATCCGGTCATTGACATCGAGGTTCATTATTTAACTGAAAGTTTATTTTTGACGATAAAAGACAATGGGATTGGAATTGCAAAGGAACATTTACCATATATTTTTGATCGTTTTTATCGAGTAGATACTTCACGGGAAAATACCGGCGGTGGTACAGGTCTTGGATTAAGTATTACGAAGATGTTAGCTGAAAAATATCACATTGAAATGGATGTGGTGAGTGAGGTCGAAAAGGGTACAACTTTTACATTAAGTTTTAAAATTTAATGAATTTTTTTCATTATTTCCTACTTAAAACAGTTATTTGCCAAAAAAATTACTCAATTTGAGAAAAATAGTTGTATTTTTTGTGAAGAGTAGTAAGATTGAAATGGAAAAAAAACGTTCTTCGCTAAATAGCAATAGATAATTTATATTGTAGAAGAATGGTTAAATATGAAATAATATTCTAGGTAAAACAATGGAACTGCCTTAGGGCGAAATTTGGAGGTTATTCTCATGTCGAACAATGTATTATTTGCTGGTTCCCCTTGGTCAGCATTCTCTGGTCCGAACTTAGGTTATGTGATGGAGCAGTATGATTTATATTTACAGTCTCCAGAGCAAGTAGAACCAGAACTCGTTATCCTTTTCCAACAATTTGGTGCGCCAGTACTTGGTGGTGAGCAAGCTGTTGTAGAAGGTGTAGCAAACGAATCAGGCAATATTAAAAAAATATTTGCTGCAGTTCAATTAGCTGATGCTCTTCGTTCCCACGGGCATTTAGCTGCAGATATTTACCCTTTAAAAGACCGTCAATTAGATTCATCACGCATTGAATTGTCTGCTTACGGATTAACTGAAGCCGATTTAACAGCAATGCCAGCATCATTATTCTTTCATAATGTCCCTGGAAGCGTTAACAACGGAAAGCAAGCAATTGACTATTTACGTGCAATTTATACTGGAAAAATTGCTTTTGAATATGCTCATGTTGAGGATGCAGAACGTCAATGGATTCAAGACAAAATTGAATCTGGAAAGAGTGCGGTAAGCTTAACTGCTGAAGAGAAAAAAGGGTTATTAGAAAGATTAACACGCGTTGAAGATTTCGAAAGATTTATTCATAAAACGTTCGTTGGTCAAAAACGATTCTCAATTGAAGGTTTAGATACACTCGTTGTATTACTAGATGAAATTGTGAAAAAAGCCGATGAAGAGAAAATGAAATTTTTACAAATCGGTATGGCCCACCGTGGTCGTTTAAATGTATTAACTCATGTAGTAAATAAACCTTATGACATGATGTTTGCAGACTTTGCCCACGTACCAAATGACTATTTCTTCCCAGAAGATGGTACTTTAGAAATTTCTAAAGGTTGGACTGGTGATGTGAAATACCATATGGGAGCTACTTACACAAAAGAGTCAGGCTTGAAAGTAAAATTAGCTTATAACCCATCCCACCTAGAAGTTGTAAGTCCAATTATCACAGGTTCAACTCGTGCTGCTCAAGAAGATACTACGAAGCCAGGCACACCTGTTCACGATGCATCAAAAGCATTAGCGGTACTTGTACATGGTGATGCAGCATTTGCTGGGGAAGGAATCGTTCAAGAAACATTTAACTACGCGGAAACAACTGGTTTCTCAACGGGTGGTTCAATCCATATTATTTCGAATAATATGATTGGTTTTACAACAGAACATTTTGATTCTCGTTCAACTCGCTATTCTTCAGACGTGGCAAAAGGTTACGGAATTCCAGTAATTCACGTTAATGCGGACGATCCTGAAGCAGTTGTACAAGTAGCCCAATTAGCTTTTGAATACCGTCAAACTTTTGGCAAAGATATTTTAATAGACTTAATTGGATACCGTCGTTTTGGTCATAACGAAACGGATGACCCAACGGTAACAAATCCTTTAACATATAAAATTGTTTCATCTCATCCAACAGTACGTAATCTTTATGGTGAGAAATTAGCTAATGAAGGAATTCTTTCTTTAGATCAAGTGAAAAAGCTGGATGAAGAAATTTACGCAGAGATGCAAGCTTCTTATGACCATGTAAAAGAAGTGGGCGCTGTGAAAGGTCATTTTGAAATCGAAATGCCAGAAGAAGTGAAAAATGAATATCCAGAAGTTGAAACAAGCGTTTCAAAAGAAGATTTAAAACAAATTAACGAAGATCTTCTAGCTTGGCCAGAAAGCTTTGAACCTCAAAACAAGTTAGCAAAAATATTGAATAAACGTATTGAAGCATTAGAGACAAATAAAATTGATTGGGGTCACGCTGAAACATTAGCATTCGCTGCTATTTTACGCGATGGTAACCCTATTCGTATTAGTGGTCAAGATGCTCAACGTGGTACGTTCTCACAACGTCATTTAGTACTTCATGATAAAAATAGTGGTGCAGAGTTTGTTCCATTACACAACGTATCTGATTCAAAAGCGTCATTTACTGTATATAACTCTCCATTAACAGAGGCAGCAATTGTTGGTTTTGAATATGGTTATAATTTAGAAAATGAAAATGCATTAACGATTTGGGAAGCACAGTTCGGTGACTTTGCGAATATGGCTCAAATTATGTTTGATAACTTTATTTCATCTGCCCGTTCTAAATGGGGTCAAAAATCCGGATTAGTTCTTTTATTACCTAACGGTATTGAAGGACAAGGACCAGAGCATTCATCAGCTCGTATTGAAAGATATTTACAATTATCAGCTGAGAATAACTGGATTGTAGCAAACTGTTCAAATGCAGGAAACTACTTCCACTTACTTCGTCGACAAGCGAAAATGCTTGGAACAGAAGCAATCCGTCCATTAGTCATTACTTCACCAAAATCATTACTTCGTCATCCGTTAGCTGCAGCATCTTTAGAGCAGTTATCTGAAGGGAAATTCCAAGAAGTAATTGAACAACCAGGTTTAGGTGGTAATGCGAAAAAAGTAGAACGGATTATCCTTGCATCAGGTAAAGTAACAATTGATTTAGCTGATCGTATTCAAGATGGAAAAGGGTATGAAAACATTCATATTGTTCGTGTAGAACAGCTATATCCTTTCCCAAGTCAAAAAATTTCTGAAATTATTGCGAAATATCCAAATGCAAAAGAAATTGTTTGGGTACAAGAAGAACCTAAAAACCAAGGTCCTTGGAAATATGCGCTTGAATATTTACTAGATCTTGCTGATGGTAAAAAAGTGAAATATGTTGGACGTCCTGAAATGTCTTCAACTTCTGAAGGAGACATGGATTCTCATAAAGCAGCACAAGCAAAAGTTATTGATGAAGCTCTTTCTAAATAAACTTTTGATGTTAATATTCAAATAGGCTATTACATGTTAGTAGATGCATGTGTGCCTTTATAATTAAAGGTACACATGTTTATTCAAAGGAGGATATCAAAGTGGCTGAAATTAAAGTCCCTGAATTAGCAGAATCGATTACAGAAGGTACGATTGCCCAGTGGGTAAAAAAAGTTGGAGATCGTGTTGAAAAAGGCGAATTTATCGTTGAATTAGAAACAGATAAAGTAAATGCTGAAATTATTTCTGAAGAGGCTGGAGTATTAACTCAAATTCTAGCTGAAGAAGGCGATACAGTTCTTGTAGGTCAAGTAATCGCTGTTGTTGAAGCTGGAGAAGGCGCAGCGCCTGCACCAGTTGAAGAAGCTCCAAAAGCTGAAGCTGCACCAGCACCAGTAGCTGCACCAACACCTGCTCCTGTTGCAACTCCAGTAGTAGAAGAAACATCAAACGAACGTGTTGTTGCTTCTCCAGCAGCACGTAAATTAGCACGTGAAAAAGGAATTGATTTAGCATCAATTTCACCAGTAGATCCACAAGGTCGCGTACGTGTACAAGACGTTGCTGCTCATGGTACAGCACCTGCAGCAGCTCCAGCAGCACCAGTTGTACCAACAACAGGTGGACCAATAGTATTTACACCAGCAGCTGAATCTGACCGTGTAACAATTGAAAAAATGAGCCGTCGTCGTCAAACGATTGCAAAACGTTTATTAGAAGTTAAACAATCAACTGCAATGTTAACAACATTCAATGAAATTGACATGACAAACATTATGGCTTTACGTAAACGTAAACAAGAAGAATTCGTAAAAGCAAATGATATTAAACTTGGATTTATGTCATTCTTCACAAAAGCGGTTGTTGCGGCGCTTAAAAAATATCCATACGTTAATGCACAAATCGTTGGAGATGAAATCCATTTAAATAACTTCTTCGACATCGGTATCGCTGTTTCAACGGAAGAAGGCTTAGTTGTACCAGTAGTTCGTGATGCAAATGCTAAAAACTTTGCAGAAATTGAAAAAGATATCGCTGAATTAGCGAAAAAAGCTCGCGATAAAAAATTAGGATTAAACGACATGGCTGGTGGATCATTTACAATTACAAACGGTGGTGTATTCGGTTCATTAATGTCAACACCAATTATGAACGGTACACAAGCTGGTATTTTAGGTATGCACTCGATCGTTAACCGTCCAGTTGCTGTTAATGGGGAAGTGGAAATCCGCCCAATGATGTATGTAGCTCTTTCTTATGACCACCGTATTATCGATGGTAAAGACTCTGTTGGATTCTTAAAAACAGTTAAAGAGTTAATTGAAAACCCTGAAGATTTACTTTTAAATTCTTAATCCAAATGAAGCCTCTAGCGAAAATATTTCGTTAGAGGTTTTTGTTTATATACGTTGAAGAAAACTTTTAACGAACACCATTTCTATTAATATTCTATTAATCAGAATAATCAATGTTGACACAAACATGTTAATATAGTAACATACTAATAGTAATTTAATATTAAAACCTCACGTTACGAGTGGGGTAGAGGCGCGATATTTATTAGTTTTTCATGGAGCTTAGAGCAAAGCAATGATATGAAAAATAGGAAATGTCGCCGAAGTGTGTAAGTAGGCTCTCTACTTCATGCTGGGTCTGCAGTGAATAATTGCAGGACTGTCTCAGATGGAGTTTCCCAACCATCTGAGGGGTGCTATCTCAATCGGGAGCGTAAGAGGATTTGGGCTTTTTTATTCAAGCGACCTAAGTTCATCTTAGGTCGCTTTTTGCGTTAACTAGCTCGAAAAAAGTAAAAGGAGAGAGAAAGATGTCGAGAAAAATCAAACTATTAATAACTACTTTAGTAGCAGTCATTTTACTTGCTGCATGTGGCAGCTCTGAGAAAGGCAGTTCATCAGCTTCAAAAGAAGATGATAATGTATTAAAAGTAGGTCTAGAAGCTGGTTATGCTCCATTTAACTGGACTCAACAAGACGATTCTAATGGAGCGGTTAAAATTGAAGGTACTGAAGAATATGCTGGTGGATATGATGTAGAAATTGCAAAACGTGTTGCAGATGCATTAGGGAAAAAATTAGTCATTGTAAAAACTGAATGGGATGGGTTACTTCCAGCTCTAGAATCAGGTGTTATCGATGCAATCATTGCTGGTATGAGTCCAACAGATGAACGTAAAGAAGTAATTGATTTTACAGAAAACTATTATACTAGTGAACTTGTTATTGTTACAAAAGCTGGTGGAAAATATGCAAATGCCAAAACATTAGCAGATTTTGCAGGTGCAAAAATCACTTCACAATTAAATACTACAAACTATGATGTCATCGACCAAATTCCAAATGTACAAAAAGAGACAGCAATGGAAAGTTTCTCTCATATGCGTGTTGCTTTAGAATCTGGAGTTATTGACGGCTATGTGGCTGAAAGACCAGAAGCAATATCTTCTACTACTGCAAATGATAACTTCGTTTATGTAGAATTAGAAGATGGTTTTGAAACAAATGAAGAAAATACGGCCGTAGCAATCGGTCTTAAAAAAGGCGATAAAAACATAGAGGCAATTAATGAAACATTAAAATCTATTTCTGAAGAAGAAAGAAAACAGCAGATGGATGAAGCAATTGCTAACCAACCTGCAGCAAAATAATGTGAAATGGTGGCACTGGTCGATAATCGACCAGTGGCTCTATTTTTTACAAAAGAGAAATGGATAAAAAGATCATGGTTTAACAATCGAAACTTCGTATTTTACGAAATTCGATTTTCAAAATTTTAGGAGGATATTTATGAGTTTAGATATTATACTCTCAATTCTAGAAGAGAATTGGCCAAGTTATTTACGCGGCGCATATATGACGTTAGTCATTGCTATTATTAGTACAATTATTGGTGCTCTTATCGGATTGTTTATCGGTGTTATGCATACGATACCCCATCGTAAGAAGTCGATGAAATCTGTTATTTTAAAAGTGTTTAATTTCATATTAACAGTTTATGTGGAAATTTTCCGTGGTACACCAATGATTGTACAAGCAATGGTTGTTTTCTATGGTTTAGCTGCTTACGGATTAGAATTGGATCGATTTGTTGCTGCACTTGTCGTTGTCGGTTTAAATACAGGTGCTTACATGGCTGAATATGTTCGTGGTGGAATTGCATCGATTGATAAAGGTCAATATGAAGCAGCTGAAGCGATTGGAATGAGTCATTTTCAAACGATGATTCATGTCATTTTACCGCAAGTTTTCCGAAATATATTACCTGCAACGGGTAACCAATTCATTATGAATATTAAAGACTCGGCAGTGTTAAGTGTAATTAGTGTAACGGAACTATTCTTTACGACAAAATCGATTGCCGGTGCAAATTTCCGTTTTGCAGAATCTTACATTATTACATGTGTTATTTATTTAATTATGACATTAACCGCTACATTTTTATTGCGTTATATCGAGAGAAAAATGGATGGCAAAAATGCCTATAAAGTAGAACAAAAACAAAGTATTTAAATTTATCGCGTAAGGAGTAAATAAGATGGAGAAAGTTATTGAAATCAAACATCTAAATAAATCATTTGGTAACAATGAAGTTTTACGCGATGTGAACTTTTCCGTTTCGAAAGGTGAAGTGGTCTGTTTAATCGGTTCATCAGGTTCAGGAAAATCCACGCTACTTCGTTGTATTAATTTATTAGAAACGCCGACTGCAGGTGAAATTATCTATAACGGTGACAATATTTTAGATGATCAACATGACATTAAACAGTATCGTACCCATTTAGGAATGGTATTCCAACAATTTAACTTATTTGATAATCATAATGTTTTAAGTAACTGTGTCATTGGTCAACAAAAAGTGTTAAAACGATCAAAAGAAGAAGCAAAAAGAAATGCAATAAACTATTTATCTGTTGTTGGAATGGAAAAGTATGTTAATGCGAAACCCCGACAATTATCTGGGGGTCAAAAACAACGGGTAGCGATTGCACGTGCTCTCTCCATGGATCCGGAAGTAATGCTGTTTGATGAACCAACTTCTGCGTTAGACCCAGAAATGGTAGGAGAAGTGTTAAAAGTAATGCGTAAATTAGCAGATGAAGGTAGAACGATGCTCATTGTAACCCATGAAATGGAGTTTGCCCGTGAAGTATCGGACCGTGTTGTCTTTATGGATAAAGGAGTTATTGTGGAAGAAGGTCCTCCTGCACAAGTATTGGTTAATCCAACACAAGAAAGAACAAAAGAGTTTTTAAAAAGAACATTAAAATAATGAAGAGGGCGATCCAAAATGGATTGCCCTTTATTGTTGCAATACTGGCATTTCATTTGATTCATTTTCCTCTATAGACTCTTCATTAACTTCCGTTACATTGATTTTTTCATCAATCCGCTTTTTAAATGTGGAAACCATAGCTGACACGATAAATGCGGAAAGGGAAGAATAAATGAACCCAATCCAACCTATGGAATAACAAGTCGTTAAAATGATAAATAAATCAAATATGAATAATGTCTTACCCGGATCCCATTGGAACTTTCTTTGTAAATAAAGGGATACTATACTTGTTCCACCAAGGGATGATTTATTAAGGAATAATAGGATTACTCCGCAACCGACTATAACACTACCAAGTATGACACCAATCCAAGTAGGAATGGAGATTTCAGGCATTATAAGTTCAGTGATATAGGACAATATACTAAGAATCGCAATGGCAAGAACGGTTGATAATGTAAATTGTAATCCTAGTTTTTTTATAGATAGGATGAAAAAGGGTATGTTTACAATAACATAGGCAAAGGGAAAGGCTATATCAATCCAATAAGAAATGCTTAATGCTAATCCAATCGATCCACCTGTGCCAATGTGCGCACTATGTAAAATAAAAACGCCAATGTTTACAATTAAGCAGCCTAAAAAAAGTTGTATATATCTCATAGAAGTTTCCTCGCTTAATGATGTTTTTGTCAAACTTTGTAACTTAACGTGTAAATATTATTATAAAAAAATTTAAGCTGCAATCGTTCCATGTAACGCGTTGAAACTTTAAACGGCTAAAGTGACTGGACAAAAGAAAAAAGAGTCACTATAAGGGACTCTTTTTCTTTAACTATTTATTCGATCTAAAATAATCTTTAAATGATTGTTTTGTAAAACCTTTCTTACTCTAGAAATAGTATTATAAGTAGCATATGTCAATTCTTCTATTTCTTCATATGTATGCCCGTTTAATAACATACGGGCGACTTCTAACCTTTGGGCAAAGGCTCGAATTTCTTTTTGTGTACATAAATCGTTAAAAAAATCTTCACATTCCTCGACTGTTTGTAATGTAAGGAATGCTTTCATTAATTGATCTATCTTTTTTTCATCCAATCTGTCCATCCATAACCTCCAATATAAAACATAAATAAATTAATCTGCCAATATAAGCTTAAAAGGGAATGAATAGATAAAAAATATTAACTTCTAGAATTCCATTCCGAAATGATAATAAAAACGATTGCAAAAATAATTACCATTATAAAAAACCAACTCGGAACACCACTGAAAGACAAATCAATCACCTCTTCAAATAATGTAACATTTTTCATGATTTTCATTCAATGGCATGCGAAAAATTCCACAAATGAATTGAAATCGTTTAAAATAGAGAAGAAAATAAAAGTAGGTCAGTTTAAAGTGAGGTAAAATAATGTTAAATTTAAAATGGAAAGACGCACCAACAATTCGCAAAGTAAAATGCGTAAATACAAATGCTGAGAAATATTTAGTTTCCAATGTTTTAACGGTTGGAAAAGAATATGAAGTGAAGAACGAAACAGAGGAATTTATTTTTGTCATCGATAACACTGGTAATGTTGGTGGCTATTATAAAGATTACTTCGAATAATGGATATATGAAAGAAGCACGATTGTTTTTAAATAAAACAATCGTGCTTTTTTACTGGGAGAACAATGTTTAACGCTGAATGTCAGGGAGGTTTGCTTCGATGGATGCTTTTTGCTCATTGCTAATCGCTTGTACGCGTAACGTTTCTTCAATCGATTCAAGTAATTGATATTGTGTCTGTTTGAAGGAATCAATATCTGCGTGGCTAATCGATTTTTGCTTACTGGCATTTTGGACAGATGCTTCAATCATTTTTGCATTATTCCGTAGCATTTGTTCGGAAGTATCCATTAATCTGCGACTAGCAGCCTCAGTACGTTGCTGACGACTTAAACTGATAAGAATCGAAATCTGTGTCTGCCATAAAGGAATTGTCGTCATAACCGATGTTTGAATTTTTTCAATTAACATTTGATTCGTTTGTTGGATTAGACGAATTTGAGGCGCAGTTTGTATGGCAATTTCTCTAGATATTTGTAAATCATATATTTTTTTATCTAGCCACTCAATCGAAGTTTTTAAATCGTTTAAAAGTTGTCGATCCATTGGATTAGAGGAGGTGATTGCTTTTTCCTCTAATATTGGTAGATCGTGATTAAGTAAATCCTTTTTTTTCATTTCTCCAGCTGCAATAAATAAATTAATATGATAAAAATATTGTTCATTCAAGTCATACAACTCGTTTAATAAATTCATATCTGACAGTAACCCTTTTTGAGCATGTTGCAATTGAATACTTAATCGGTCAATTTGTTTACTTAAACGATTATATTGAGTAACAATTTCTTGTAAGGACGTTTTTGGCTGATTAAAAAACTTACGAAAGAATCCTTTGTTTTTTTCAATTAAATCATCAGGATTCACTTTCTCTAAATGTTGCATTAATTTAAACAAAATTTCCCGAATGGGAGAAGTATCATTTCGTTGAACAGAGACTAACATATTATGAGTGAAATTTTTTAGTTTTTGTTGAACTTCTTCACCAAAACGAAGGACATTCTCATAACGAGAAACGTCCAAACGACTGGCTAACAACAATGCCTCAGATTGCTGCTCATTATTAAGGGAATTAAATACCGGTGTATCGTCAGAATAGTCGTGATTAATCATAACATCAAAAAAAGAGCTTCCATTTTTCGAAAACTCTTCAAATGGATTCATGGCGCTCTTTTTTTCAGACACTATTTTTCACCTCTAAGTTCCATTTGTTGTTGTTTTTTTGCGTTTTCAAACTTGACATAATCTAGTTCGATTTTTAAGTTTTCTAAATCAGATTCAAGGGCAGATTTCAAATCATTTTCCATTGTCTCATGTAAGCCCTTTAATGTTCTACGAGTATCTTCCAGTGTAAGGTGAATTTCCGTATCTTTTACTTGTTGCTGTGATAACATGGAATAATTTTCGGTTAACTGTACAGCAGATGGTAAATGGGAGTAGAAGAAATCTTCCACTGAATAAAATTTTCTTGGATTCATTTGGACGATATTAATAATTCTTTTCGATATTTTTGTCATTTCATTTAACAATTTAAATGAACGAACCGACCGAACTTGAATAAACTGTTGTGTTAAAGAATGAAGATGAGATTTCGCTTTTTTAATTTGCATAGCAATCTGTTTATATTCAGAGCGGGAAATACCAAGCTCTTTACACTTTTTTCCTATTTGGAACATTTTAATCCCTTTATTACTTAAATAGTAGGCAGCTATTGTGATGATTGGCACGAACAACATGCCCAAATCAAAATTAACAACGGTTAAGATAAATACTGTGAAACTAGATAAAAAGTTGAATGCATGTCTAGTCATAAAATTCATAGCACCAAGCATAGTCGTACCTCCTTAAATCTCTATAAATGTATTACGTAAATCGTTTGTATAAAGTTTCAAAGTAAGCATATTTTATTGTGAGATAGTGTATTGATTAAATCTTTTTTGTTTAATAAAGTAAATCAATTTTATAATAGTATATCCATTTTAAACTTAATAAAAGGATAGAACAAAGAATAAGTATTAAATGAAAAGCTTATTCAATGACATTGATGGATGGGGCTAAAAGTATGATTGATTATACTTTTTCAAAGTCCATTAAGAGTCGCACGAATTGTAGAGACTTCAACTTTCTGAACAATAAAAATTCTCAATTTTACACATTTTTCATGTTATAAGCTCTTCCGATAGACATTTTACATTGTATTCACTACAATACAAACTAATAGAAGGAAAGGATCGTCGTAGAGTGTATCAAGTCATTTATATGAAAGCAGATTATGAACCATGGTGGAAATTTGAAGGCTGGGAATCCAATATTGTGTCTACGAAACAATTTCAAACAGAAGAAGAAATGCGAATTGGATTACAAGAAATATTGCAAGATTTTCGTCGAAGATATGAACATGAAGCAAATAAAGAAGGCATTTACTTCGCCTTTTGGTCAGATGAGGAACGGGAATATTGTGATGCTTGTGATGATGATATCCAAATTTATCATGGTATAATTGTAGAAAAATCGGTTTAAAATAATGTATAACCGATCAATTGACAGAAATAAAAGAAAAATGAGAAAAAAAGTACATTAAATGTTTGACAAATTGTAATATGATGGTATACTTTAGGTAACAATAAAATTGCTTGGCCGGGTACAAATGATTCACATATTACAAAGAGTGATCGGTGTAAAGTCGGTACTCTTCGTAATATGTGAATTTTTTATTTCGGTAAATCAATCACATATTGTTAACATTTATTTTTTTGGAGGTTTTCTTAAATGAAACAAGGTACAGTAAAATGGTTTAACTCAGAAAAAGGTTTTGGATTCATCGAAGTTGAAGGTGAAAACGACGTATTCGTACACTTCTCAGCTATCCAAGGTGAAGGTTTCAAAACACTTGACGAAGGTCAAAAAGTGGAATTCGAGGTTGTTGATGGTAACCGCGGACCACAAGCTGCTAACGTTGTAAAACTTTAATTATTAACTAATTAAATGAGACCGTTAATCTGAGACATCCCTATATAGGGATGTCTCTTTATTTTTGTTTAAAATGGATCAAGAGGGAACGTGAAGAACAAGTACTCATATTTCTAGTAAAGATAAATAATAATATTATTATGTAAACTAACTAACCTCGTCATTAAATAATAATATTATGTAAACTAGTGGGGATACATAGTGAAGTGACTCATAAAAGTTAAACATGGTTCCTTTATAAGGGTCTAGTATTATTTGGACTCATGTATTTTAATTTTTCCTTTAAATATGACAATCATTAATTTTTATTACTGTAAACTGTTCAAAAAGAAAGCACCTCTCATTGTTAGTTTTAGTGTCTAACAATGGGAGGTGCAGTTTATTTAAAAAGCTTATAGACTTATCTAAGTTAGTTTAATCCTTGAGCTTCTTTCCACTCTAAGAATTCATCATAAGTTAATTGTTTATCTAATATTGAACCATCGTCTTGAATTTCAATGACACGGTTGGCAATTGTTTGAATAAATTGATGGTCATGGGATGTGAAAATCATCGCACCTTTGAAACGAATTAATCCTTCATTTAACGCTTGAATTGATTCAAGGTCAAGGTGGTTTGTTGGTTCATCTAAAAGAAGAACGTTTGCATTGGAAAGCATCATTTTTGATAACATACAACGCACTTTCTCGCCCCCTGAAAGAACAGCAGGGGATTTTTTCACTTCTTCACCAGAGAACAACATACGACCTAAGAAACCACGTAAGAATGATTCTGTCTCATCATCAGGTGAATATTGGCGTAACCATTCAACTAGTGATTTTTCTGTTCCTTGGAAGTATTGGTCATGATCAAGTTCAAAATAACTTTGAGTAGTCGTAACACCCCACTTGAATGAACCACTATCAGCCGGACGACGTTCCATTAAAATGTCCATTAATGCCGTTTTTGCAATTGGGTTACCAATTAAAATAATTTTATCTTCTTTATTCATTGTAAAGCGAACATCTTTAAATAATGTTTCACCATCTTGAGTTGCTGTTAAGCCATCAACTGTTAATACATCATTACCAATTTCACGTCCAATTTGGAAGTTAATGAAAGGATATTTACGGCTAGAAGGCTTAATATCTTCTAGTTCAATTTTTTCTAACATTTTTTTACGTGAAGTAGCTTGGCTAGATTTTGAAGCATTTGCAGAGAAACGAGCAACGAATGCTTGTAATTCCTTAATTTTTTCTTCTTTTTTCTTATTTTGATCTTGTGCCATTTTAAGGGCCAATTGACTAGATTCATACCAGAAATCATAGTTACCAACATAAAGTTGAATTTTCCCGAAATCAAGATCGGCAATGTGAGTACACACTTTATTTAAGAAGTGACGGTCATGGGATACAACAATGACTGTATTTTCAAAGTTAATTAAAAACTCTTCTAACCATTTAATTGCTTTTAAATCTAAATGGTTAGTAGGCTCATCTAGTAATAGGACATCTGGTTTACCGAATAAAGCTTGTGCAAGTAACACTTTTACTTTATCTGATCCTTCTAGTTCAGCCATTTTTACATAATGAAGATCGTCACCAATACCTAAACCGTTTAATAAAGTGGCAGCTTCTGAATCTGCTTCCCACCCGTTTAAGTCTGCAAACTCTCCTTCTAGTTCGGCAGCGCGCATACCGTCTTCATCAGAGAAATCTTCCTTCATATAAATCGCATCTTTTTCAACTTTTACTTCCCAAAGACGTTTATTTCCCATCACAACCGTATCAAGTACGTTGAATTCATCGTATTCAAAGTGATTTTGTTTTAAGACAGATAAACGTTCATCTTTCCCCATGGAAACATGACCTTCTTGAGGTTCAATATCCCCAGATAAGATTTTAAGAAATGTTGATTTACCAGCACCATTCGCACCGATTAAACCATAACAGTTTCCAGGGGTGAATTTAATATTTACGTCTTCAAATAGTTTACGATCGCCATAACGAAGACCTACATTACTAACTTGGATCATGTAAGCTCCTCCTTTTATTGTTATTCAGTTACAAATTGTTTTAAAAGTGATGTTCTATTTTCTCTTTTGTACACAATGTTTCTATTATAACACGTAGTATGAATATTTTAAACAATGAACGTATCCATAACGAGTGTATTTTAGTCACTTATTTTTTGGACATAAAAATGTAAGGGCTAAATTATCCTAACCTCAGAGAACTTAAACATTAGTCACTTTTGGTAGAGAGTACTATCACCACTACAATTCTGCATAGAATGCTATGTTGATAGGTTGTCCTAAGTTGGAAAGCGGACAAAAGTTATACAACTAAATGAAAGAAAAAATTGATGTACAGGAGGTACAGTAATGTGTAACAAAAAAGTGTATGTGCTTGATACTGGAACAATGAAGATGGATAAAAACTACATGATTGCAATGCATAATCCTGCAAGTATTGACAATCCAAATCCACCAGCAGAGTTTGTTGAATTTCCGATTTATGCAGTACTCATTGATCATCCGGAAGGAAAAATATTATTTGATACTGGTTGTAACCCTGATGGGATGGGGGAAAATGGGCGCTGGCCAGATGGCGTTCAAAAAATGTTCCCTACTTTTGCCAGTGAGGAATGTTATTTGATTAACCGTTTAGAGCAATTAAAAGTGAGCCCAACAGATATTAAATATGTCGTTGCTTCTCACCTGCATTTGGATCATG
Source organism: Ureibacillus galli (assembly GCF_014836845.1). Classification (GTDB taxonomy): domain Bacteria; phylum Bacillota; class Bacilli; order Bacillales_A; family Planococcaceae; genus Ureibacillus; species Ureibacillus galli. The sequence goes on along the minus strand of NZ_JACSQA010000001.1, from coordinate 57,710 downwards.
CAGGATGTTTAGAACTATTTACAAACGCAGAAATTATCGTCCATGATTCAGAATTATCCAACGTAATGAAAATGTTCGCGATGACACGGGATATGGGTGCCTATATATGGGGAGATGTCATGGCATGGGTTCAAAATGATCTACGTTGGCGTACAATCAAACCCCACGAAAAAGAAGTAACCCTTGTTGAGGGGGTTAAAATCATTAACTTTGGACCTGGACACGCCTATGGATTATTAGGTCTTCATATCGAACTACCTGGAACAGGTAATTTATTGCTTGCTTCCGATGCTCTATATACTGCCGAAAGTTTAGGACCACCTGTAAAACCACCAGGAATTTTATATGATTCCGTCGGCTACAATGCAACGGTAGAATACATTCGAAAATATGCTAATGAACATAATTCAACGATCTGGTTTGGTCACGATGCAAACCAATTTAAAACATTTATTAAATCGACGGAAGGCTTTTATGAATAAATAGCAAATAGAGGGAAAGGGGAGAGGGCATTTGAAAGTAAAATCAGCTATACTACGGTCTTCTGGTTTAGCACAACCCTATGCTAAAAGTAGACCCTTACAAATCGAAACGGTTGAACTCGATCCTCCTGAAAACGGGGAAGTGCTTGTAAAAATCAAAGCAGCAAGTTTATGCCATTCTGATTTGTCAGTAATTAATGGTAGTAGACCACGTCCTTTACCAATGGCTCTCGGTCATGAAGCTTCCGGAGTAGTGGAGCAAGTTGGAGAAGGGGTAACAAATTTTTCACCAGGGGATAAAGTGATTTGCATCTTTGTTCCTAGTTGTGGTCATTGTATCCCTTGTTCAGAAGGAAGACCAGCCCTTTGTGAGCCGGGTGCCGCCGCAAATGGAGCGGGAACATTAATTGGTGGTGGTGTCCGTATTCATACCGAAACAGAAAAGATTGCGCATCATATTGGGATATCTGCTTTTTCAGAATATGTAGTTGTTTCGGAAAATTCTTTAGTTAAAATAGAAGAGGATTTGTCCTTTGAAAAACTAGCACTTTTCGGTTGTGCAGTCATTACAGGTGTCGGAGCGGTCGTCAATACAGCCAACATTAAGCTCGGAAGTTCGGTTGCAATCGTAGGATTAGGTGGAATCGGTTTAAGTGCTTTAATTGGCTCCATCGCTTCTGGTGCACGAGAAGTGATTGCCATAGATATTAATGAAAAAAAATTAACGCAAGCATTAGAATTAGGCGCTACTGCTGTTTTTAATTCAAAGGACGAAAATGTGATTGAAAAGATAAAAGCTTATTCAAATGGAGGGGTTGATTACGCTTTTGAAACAGCAGGGGTTGTAGCAGCAATGGACATTGCCTACGCTGTTACGAAACGTGGAGGAACAACAACAACGACAGGATTACCCCATCCGGAACATAAATTTGCTTTTCCGTATGTATCGTTAACTGCTGAAGAAAAGACCATTAAAGGTTCTTATGTTGGAAGCTGTGTACCGAAACGGGATGTCCCCCGTTTCATTCAAATGATGAAGCAAGGTCGATTACCTGTAGATCGGTTAGTATCCAATATCATTTCATTAGAAGAAATTAATGAAGGTTTCGACTTACTTGCTACAGGAAATTCATCTCGAATCATAATAAAAATGGATGATTGTTCTACTTAATATGGAAGAAAAATCGATAAAACTACTGTAAAGTTACTAGCGCAGTAGTTTTTTATTTTATATATCGTTAACGATTTTTGTCAGCACCATCTATCAATAGTATACTGTTCTTTATGAAGTAAAAAGAGGGGTATAACATGTTACAACAAGCAGCACAAATATTAAAAAATTATTTCGGATATGATTCCTTTCGTACCGGTCAACAACAAGTCATTGAAAATGTTTTAAATATGCACGATACACTGTGTGTTATGCCAACCGGTGGGGGGAAGTCCCTTTGTTATCAAGTTCCTGCCCTTTGTTTTGAAGGAACGACGATTGTAATCTCACCACTTATCTCTTTAATGAAAGACCAAGTCGATTTATTACATAGTAATGGGATCAATGCAGCCTACATTAATAGTTCTTTAACCTTTAGTCAAATAGACCAAGTGATGACAGATGTGGAGAATGGGCTCGTGAAGTTATTGTATATTGCTCCAGAACGGTTAGAAAATGAGTCCTTTCGTTATAAACTATCTAGGCTCTCGGTTCCACTCATAGCTATAGACGAAGCCCACTGTATTTCCCAATGGGGTCATGATTTCCGTCCGAGCTACCGAACAATTTCTTCTCTTTTATCTCTTTGGGAAGTTAAACCAACTGTTATTGCCTTAACTGCAACGGCTACACCTTCTGTTAGTCATGATATTTGTTCTCTATTAAACATCAATGAAAGTGATACATTCATTACTGGTTTTGAACGGGATAATTTATCATTTAAAGTATTAGTAGGGGAAAATAGAGAACGCTACATCAAACAATATGTGAAAAATAATTCAAATGAGGTAGGAATCATTTATGCAGCTACGAGGAAATCGGTAGAGGCGTTATATGAATCCCTATTAAAATTAGGTATACGTGTCGCTAAATATCATGGTGGAATGGGAGAGACGGAAAGAACGACTGAGCAAAATCGCTTTTTACAAGATGAAGTACAAGTAATGGTTGCAACGAATGCCTTTGGAATGGGTATTAATAAAACAAATGTCCGATATGTGATTCATTTTCAAATGCCTCGAAATATGGAAAGTTATTATCAAGAGGCAGGACGTGCGGGACGTGATGGGTTACCAAGTGAATGTATTTTATTATATAGTTCGTCGGATGAACAAACACAGCGATTTTTAATTGACCAATCCCAAGATCGGTCTCGGATTCCATTAGAGCTTGAAAAACTGCAAAGTATGGTCGATTATTGTCATACCGAAAAATGCTTACAATCCTACATTGTTCAATATTTCGGAGAAAAGGAATCGAAGGACTGTGGACAATGTAGCCATTGTACGGACGAGCGTCCAAAGACAGATGTCACGAAGGATGCGCAAAAGGTCCTTTCGTGTGTCGTCCGGATGGGTCAAAAATTTGGCAAAACGATTACTGCTCAAGTTTTAGCTGGTTCCCGCAATAAAAAAATTGAAAACTTTAAAGGATTGTCCACTTTTGGTATTTTAAAATCGATGAATGCTAAGGAAATCTCAAACTTTATCGAATTTTTAATTTCTGAAAAGCTGTTGTTAGTTCAACCTGGTCAATTCCCGACAATTTATGTATCCGATGAAGGAAAGGAAGTCTTGCTCGGTCAAAGAAAAGTATGGCGTCGAGTGAAAGTTGAACAAACCGTTATTAAAAAAGATGATCCATTGTTTGAACATTTACGCGCTATTCGAAAAGAAATAGCAGAAACAGAAGGAGTGCCTCCTTTTGTTGTCTTTTCAGATAAAACATTAAAAGATATGTGTGAGAAAAGACCAATCGATGAACAGATGTTTTTAGAAGTAAGTGGAGTAGGTCAAAATAAACTGGAACGTTACGGTTCAAAATTTATTAATGCAATTAAACAATATAACTAGTTGAAAAAGCCGACAAGTTCTTTTATAAGAAATTGTCGGCTTTGTATTATTTCCAATGTTGATTAATAAATTCATCTCGACCAGATTTTTCACGGTCTTCTTTGTAATGATTCGGCTCTTTTTTATAATAATCTTGATGGTAATCCTCCGCTTCATAGAAAGTAGAAGCTTCTAGAATTTTCGTGACAATTGGTTTTTTAAAGCGTCCACTATTAGCTAACGATTGTTTTGACTTTTCTGCAATTTTTTGTTGTTCTTCGGAATGATAGAATATAGCTGTTTTATAAGACTCTCCCCGATCATGGAACTGTCCACCATCGTCAGTTGGATCGATTTGCATCCAATAAATTTCTAGAAGCTTTTCATATGGAAAAACAATAGGGTCAAATTCAATTTGTACAACCTCTAAATGTCCTGTATTACCTTTTTTTACTTGTTCGTATGTAGGGTTTTCTACTGTTCCGCCCATGTAACCAGAAGTTACTTTATGTATACCGTCCCATTCTACAAATGGTTTCACCATACACCAAAAACAACCACCTGCAAATGTTGCTTTTTCCATAAAATGACGCCTCCAATGCTTAAAATAAATTGTATTGTACCATGATAGATAGAATGAAACAATTTTAACATTATTCAATCAATCTCACAAACGACTAGCTTTAGCAATAAAATATGATCGATTTTAAGCTTTCTTTTTCTGGTCATAGTATAATATGGTAAAAACAAATCTTTTTCCGAACAAACTGTTTATTGATTGCGTTTTTTGAAGGGGAGTGTAAAAAGATGGATGAGCATCAAGTACAAGAAACGAGACAAACTCGGTATAAAAAAAGAAAACTGCGAAAGGGTCGAGTTTTCTTCACACTCATATTATTACTATTAATCGTCATTACGGCTTATTCTATTTTCCAGTATCGAAGCGGGCTCAAATTGGCAGGTGAGACGAAACTACCGGAAGAGGAATTTGTTCCCGATGAGGCTATGAAAAAAATTGAAAATTATCTAATCGTTGGTGTCGACAGTAGAGGAGAAGAAAAATCCCGTTCTGATACGATGATGGTACTTTCTTGGAACAAAGACACGAATGACTTAAAATTAGTATCTTTTATGCGGGATATTTATGCGGATATTCCAGGATATAAATCTTATAAATTAAATACGGCTTATTATTTAGGTGGTGTTCAACTATTAAAAGATACGTTAAATTCAATGTTTGATGTACCAATCCACCATTATGCGTTAATTGATTTTAAAAGTTTCGAAGCCTTGATTGATATATTAGCTCCCGAAGGAATTGAAATGGATGTAGAGAAAGACATGTCTGCCTATATAGGAGTTTCATTAACGAAAGGTGTCCAAAAACTAAATGGGAAAGAGCTACTAGGCTATGCGCGGTTCCGACATGATACAGAAGGGGACTTTGGACGGGTCGAACGGCAACAAAAAGTAATTGAAGCGTTAAAAGAGGAGTTTCTATCACCGAAAAATGTTGGCAATATCCCGAAATTTGTTGGTGCTGCGAAAGGCTATGTGACGACCGATTTAACTACCGCGGAAGAATTAAAAACGGTGCTTTCGGTTGTTACTGGCGGAGGTTTAAAAATCGAAAAGATGACAATCCCAGTTGAAGGAACCTATAGTTACAATTCCTATAGCCACGCTGGAGACGTAATAGAAATTGATACTGAAGAAAACAAACAACAGTTGCATGATTTTTTAAAGTTGGAATAGGAGTAAATTCTTCCAAAAAATATTATACATGATAAAATAAAAGTAATTATAAATTTTCATAGGTTGACGGGGTGGTTTTTTGGAAAGAGAAAAAGGTTATGAGGATCGTTTAATAAGGAATAGGACATCTTTCTTCCAATCAAGATTTATTCGATTTTTAGGTGGGAAAAATTTATTATTCCTACTTATTTCGTTACTATTAGTTGGTTGTATCATTTTTATATTTGATAAAGTTTCATTTATTTTTTACCCCCTTCAAGTATTATTTGAAGTTGTTATTTTACCGGGTGTGCTAGCGATTATTGGTTATTATTTGCTAAGACCTTTTGTACGATTAGCAGAAAAAAGCGGTAAAGGAAAAGTTCCTCGTGGCCTTGTTATATTAATATTGTATGTCATTGTGGCAGCTCTTTTGACGTTATTGGCTCTTATCGTATATCCATTTTTACGAGATCAATTTATGAATCTAATTCAAGAGTTTCCAATTTACTTCATGGCATTAATTGAAAATATTGTAACGTATTTAAATAATTCAAAATTCGATGAATTGTTTACAAAATTTAACTTCGATTACGATGCTGTTTTAATGAATGTAACGAATGATCTTGTTTCGACAATGAAAGATACTTTTGCAAATGTTGCTTCAACACTTGCATCTGGTATAACAGGATTTGTATCAACCTTAACTGGAATTTTGTTATCACTAGTAACCGTACCGTTCATATTATTTTATTTACTTTATGAAGGTGAAAAACTACCGAAGTTTATTTTACGCTTGTTCCCACCTCGAGCTAGAAATGAAGTTGGACAAGTAATGAAAGAAATGGATAAGCAAGTTAGTTCTTACATATTAGGGCAAATACTCGTTTCCATTTGTATCGGTGTAATGATGACCATCGGATTTTTAATCATCGGCTTAGACTATGCTTTCTTATTAGGTATTTTAGCGATGATTACAAGTGTCGTACCTTATTTAGGTCCTGCTATTGCCATAACGCCAGCGCTTGTCATTGCGATTGTTAACTCACCATTCATGTTAGTGAAATTAATCATCGTTTGGACAATTGTCCAGTTAGTAGAAGGGAAGTTTATTACGCCAAATATTATGGGGAAATCTCTTTCCGTCCATCCGATTACGATTATCTTCGTATTATTAACAGCAGGATCCTTATTTGGAGTTGCAGGGGTAATCTTAGGTATACCGGGCTATGCGTTATTTAAAGTTTTAGTTAGCCATCTATTTAGTCTCTTGAAAAGACGATATAACCGATATGAACAAGATCCAGAAAATAAATATGAAAGTTAAACGAAAGGAATGTCTCTTATTAAGAGGCATTTTTTTATAAAGAAAGTCCTAAAAGTGATATACTTTTAGGACTTTTTATGTGGATTAAAATGAGATTGTTTTCAAACGTTGAACGGCTTCTTCTAATAAATGTTTTTCTTGTACTAATGCAAGACGCATATACCCTTCGCCTTCCGAACCAAATGTCGTTCCAGGAACCATCAATACACCAGTTTGTTCGATTGCTTTAAAAGCAAAGGATACACTATCAATTTCATAAGGGTATTTAGCCCAAACAAACATACCACCGTTGGATGGAGCTACTTCCCATCCTAATGCTTTTAATCCATTCATTAAAGTGGTATGACGTTCAGAAAAGGTAGATCTTAGGTTTGCTGTAATTTCCTCTGCATGATTTAAAGCAACGGCCGCCGTCGATTGAATTGGATCAAATATACCGAAATCTAAATTAGATTTTAATTGTTTGATAATCGAAATCATTTCTGCATTTCCGACAATATAAGCTACCCGTGCACCAGCTAAACTAAAACTTTTTGATAAGGAGTTAATCTCTAAACCGACTTCCTTTGCCCCCGGAGTTGCTAAAAAGCTAATCGGTGCTTCACCCGTAAAGTAAAATTCTGAGTAAGCAGCGTCGTGTAAAACGATAATATTATATTTTTTCGCAAATTCGACTACTTCCGTGAAATATTCAATTGATGGAGACATCGGAACAGGATTTCCTGGCATATTTAATATTAATAACTTTGCCTTTTTAGCAATTTCTTCAGGAATCGCGTTTAAATTTGGTAAAAATCCTCTATTTTCATCTAGGGGTATGTAATAAGGCTGTGCACCAGCTAAACTAATACCGGCTGCATAGGCAACATAGCCTGGATTTGTTGTTAAAACAAAATCATCAGGATCACAAAAGGCAATAGGTAAATGGACTAATCCTTCTTGTGAACCAATTGTTTGCACGATTTCAGTTTCGGGAATTAAATCTACTTTATTGACACGTTTATAGTAATTTGCCACTGCCTCTAAAAATTCCTTCGAGCCGGATAATGTATATCCGTATGAGGAAGAGCGTTTACTTAATTCAGACATATGATTCCGTAACATTTCATGGGGTGGAATGTCGGGGCTTCCTAAACTTAAGTCGATTAATTCCATTCCTTTTGCTTCTTGTTTTTTTGCAAAACTTTTTAAATCACCGAAAATGGCAGGTTCAAATAATGACATTTTCTTAGAGGGGATAATATTCAAGATGTAACACTCCTTATAATCAAACAAATATAAATCACATTTTAACATAGGACCAATGATATTTCGTCACAAAATCAGAAAAGATAAAAAATACATAATTTATAGAGAATCTTTAGGGATATAATGTGGAAATGAATACATTTGTTTTAGAAAATAGCGAATAAATCGATTATCCATTATACTAGTAAAAATAGGCTGGAGGGAGATAAATGATCGTACATTCATTAAGTGGTCCAAGTGGCACAGGAAAAAGTACAAGTGCCCTTCAATTTGCTTATGAACATCAAATAGAAGCTATCATCGATGATGGTCTCCTCATTATAAATGGTGAGAGGAAGGCAGGTACTTCAGCGAAATTCGAAAAAAATACAGTAACGGCTGTTCGACGAGCTATTTTTCAAGACGAAGAACATAAAAGGGAAGTCGTAAATGCAATTCGTCAATATCATGTACAATCAATTCTGATTATAGGTACTTCAGAGAAAATGACGAAAAAGATTGCAGAGCGCCTTCAGTTACCTCCAATTAAAACATTTCATCATATAGAAGACATCCGATCAAAAAGGGAAATTCAAATGGCTAAATTTGTTAGGGTAACTCAGGGGAAACATGTGATGCCTATACCATATAGACAAGTAGGACAAAATTTTTTTAAACGGCTAGTTCAAAAAGGGTTTGACATTGTTTCGAAAAATAAAGTGAAATTGGGGGAAACGACAATCGTTCAACCGGATTTTCATCGACAAGTAGTCGTCATTTCCCGAAATGTTTACTCGGATTTGATACAACATATTGCTCGCCAAAATAAAATGGTAACAAAAGTGAACTCAGTTCAATTTGTAATGAAAAAAAACCCGATTATTTATCTCTCTATTTATATTTTACCACCTATTAACTATAAAGTAGTGGAAGAAATGGTGAATTTACAGCGTAACATTTCAGAGCAGTTTAATAACCATTTTGAATTTGAACCATCACATATTCAAATTTTTATAAAAGGATTTAAGTAGAGTAAGGGGCTATTTCATTGAATTGAAATAGCCCATTTTCATTTAATGACGGGAAAAGCGTGGTTGCCTTTTTTCGACAAATGCGCGGACACCTTCAGGAAAATCGTTAGGATCCACAAATGTAGAGGATGTATTCCATAAAACTGGGATTGAATCAACACACTCTTGTACAGAACGTTTAATGGCAAGGATGGACGCGGGTGACATACCAGCTACTAATTTCCCCATACGAATAGCAAATCTATTTAAATCCTTTTCCGGAACTAAATAGTTCAGTAAACCTGCATTAAAAGCTTCCTCCGCTTTGTACATACGTCCAGTAAAAACAAAATCCTTCGTTGCTGATGGCCCTACTAAATCAACAAGACGTTTCGCAAATTTATTATTGATCGTAATCCCCAATTTACCAACGGGTATACCTAATCTGGATTTATCTGAACCAATTCGTATATCGCAGGCTAATGCTAATTCTAAACCAGCCCCCATCGCAGGTCCGTTAATGACACCGATGACAGGTAGAGGTAATTGCTCGATAGTGGATATCGTTTTTTCCATTAAAATAAACGCCTCTTCAGCTTCTTCTAACGAGATGGAGTGAAATTCTTTAATATCTGACCCAGCTGTGAAATTTTCGCCTGAACCACGTAATAATAAAACTTTATTTTTTGGATTGTCAGTGGATTGTAAGGCGATTTTCGCTAATTGTTGCCACATATTTGCGGTTAATGCATTTTTTAATTGGGGACGATGGATTGTAATAATCGCTAATCCAGCCGTTTCTTGATAAATAATTTTCGCTTCCTCTTCTTCCAACCGAGTTGTTCGTACTTGCATCGGAAACACCTCCTTACTTAGATACCCCCATTATATACAATAAGCACTTTTTATCGAACAAATTTCAGAATATTTAATGAAAGGGAAAAACTAAATGTTGAAAGGATTATGTAAAAAAAATTATTTCTCTATATAAAGAAATCCATTTTGCTATAATTGTTTTTGTTTTATGTGTTCTTCATTTGCATATTATCCGACACTACTTTTATAATTTAAACTATACTATTCACGCTCCAAGAACAACTAAAATATCAAGTTTTTTTACGCATAGTAAATAAGGAGGGGAATTATGAAGCAACAAGTCGCTTATTATAAAACTTATTTAGAATCATTAAAAAAATCTCCTCATACGATTAAGCAATATTGTATTGATACGGAACAATTTATCAAGTTTTTGCAAGAAAATCATATTCCATTAAATAACGAAATAAACAGTTGCCTTCCAAGCTATAAAGAATATTTAGTAAATACATATAAGTCACCTGCAAGCATCAATCGAAAACTATCATCTTTAAAACACTTTTTATATTATTTGAAAGATCGAAATATAATTGATCCATTTCCTGTTGAATTATTACAACCTGTACATCGTCAATTAACTAAATTTGATACATTGACATCTAAACAAGTAGAAGAAGTTTTAAATTATTGGCTACAGATCTATCAACTTAGTGGAGATCCAGAATACAAATGGCTTGCATTACGAAATTTTTGTATTGTTAATCTCATTGTTGAATTTGGTTTAAAACCATCTGAAGTCGTTGCAATGAAGTGGAGTCATATTCATGAAAAAGATATTACAATTATCGATCAAAGGAAAAATAGAAAAATTGCATTATCAGATAGTCAGATTGCTTGGTTAGCCTTATTAAAAGAGGAAACTCATCAATTTTTTCCACGATGTGAGAACACCGACTACATTTGGTTAGGACTTGGAAATAAACAATATGAACCAATAACTGTAAAAACAATTGAACGAATCTTCCAAGCAATTTCAACAGGATTAGGGTTTACAGTGACGGCTACGAAATTGCGCTATACTTCGATTCATCATCATGTACAACAAGTATATAACGTGCAATTAAAACAGATTTATGAACGATTCGGTTATGCAAGAAAAAGTGTTCTCGTAGACCGAATTAAACGATTAAACTAAATGACAAGATAAGAGGGTTATAATGGACGGATTAAATGACAAAAATACTAGTTTAATATTAGAAGGAGGAACTTTTCGTACGGTTTATACAGCCGGCATTTTAGATGCTTTTTTAGATCAACAGATAATGATGCCATACATTATTGGTATTTCAGCTGGTGCAATGAATGCTTGTTCCTATATTTCTAAACAAAAAGAGCGTACATTGCGAGTGCTCATTAATTTCCGTCATGATAAACGATATATGGGTTTTCGAAACTTCTATAAAGAGAAAAGCATATTTGGGTTGGATTATGCCTATGATTTAATTCCCAATCAATTAGATCCATTTGATTGGGATACATATCAAAAATATGATGGCACTTTATTGTTTGGGGTAACAAACGCAATGACAGGTGAAATAGAATATATGAATGCATTGGAAATGGATCGGAAATGTATGATGTTAAGAGCTACGTGTGCAATCCCTATTTTGTTTCCCGAAATTAAAATAAATGATATTCCATATTTTGATGGTGGATTAGCAGATCCAATACCGATTCAAAAAGCAATAGATGATGGGTTTGAAAACCATGTTCTCGTATTAACACGACCAAAGGGATATCGTAAAAAATTGGACTCTCAAAGTAAATGGGCTATGAAACTATTAAAAAAGAAATATCCGAAACTTGTAGAACTTATGCAAGTGCGAATTGATAAATACAATGAGACCCTTGCATTATGTGAAAGATTAGAAGAAGAGGGAAAAGCTTTTATTTTCAGACCAGAATATCCGATGAAAAGTATGGAGAAAGATGTGAAGGTAATGCGACAAAGTTATGAAATGGGCTATAACTTAGCAAATAGTCAAATGGAAAAATTAAAATCTTTTATGAAAGCACAATAAAGAAAAACACCATTTCTTCATAAGAAATGGTGTTTATACTTATTCGTATGTAACTTTATAATCTTCATACTTTAACCATTTTAATTTTGATTCAAATAGTTTTAAGAATACTAAGTTTAACACGATTGGTAATGCAATAAATAACGTAATGGAAATGAAGATGCTTTCAGTATTCCAACCTACTAAACTTAAATATTTTAAAGGTCCAACAAATCCGGCTAGTCCAAAACCTGCACTGTATGGAGTACCGATTACTTCAAATAGTCCGCCGAGTCCTCCTAATATGCCTGCAGTTAAAATCATTGGAAAGGCGATTTTCGGTTTCATAAAGAAGTTTCTCATTTGAATTTTAGCAGAAGCAATATGAGCAATGGCTGTACCAAAATTGTTGGCACGGTAACTTGCGATACACATTCCGACACCTGATGCACATACACCAAGGTTCGCTGCGCCAGCACCAATACCAGAAAGCATAATAACTGTAGCAACTCCGATTGTTGAAATGGGTGATAAAATTAACACAGAGAATATCATGGCAATGATAGCTCCCATTACAATTGGTTGAAGGCTTGTGACATACATAATTCCTTCACCGATTAATAGAGAACTGTTTTTTACATAAGGTAAGATTGATAATCCAATAATTCCGGGAAGAAAAATCGTTAGTGCTGGCATTGCTAGTAATGTCCAGTCTTTTAATCTCGTTCCTAACCATTGAACAAATAAAACAGCTAAAGCAGCAGTTAAACCGATATTAATAACAGTTCCAATTCCTGCTATTGTTAACGTTCCATCTGTTGCTACCGTCGTAACACCACTTCCGATAAATGCTGCTAAACCAACAGAACATGTTTGAATCGGTGTTAATTTGAACTGTATACCAATCATCACTCCAATGACAACTGGCAATAAGCTCATGACGATGACAGAAACATTTAATACCGTTTCTAAAAAGGGTGCATAGGGAATGAAAAGTTTTAATATTTCACCAACAAGGGCGTTGGGGATTAAACAAACAACAATTCCTAAACTCATTCCAGTTAATAGCTTATTAAAAAAATCTTTCATACTTATTTCATATCCTCTCTAGGTGTCACTCTTTTAATGTAAGATTATTATATAAGTTAGAAAGATTATTTCAATACTAAATTTTCTGAATATAAGACGCAGATGTAAAATCATAACGTATAATAGAATGAAAACGATTTTAAGTAGAATTAAATCATATAACTGAAATTAGCTTTTTTCTTTATTAAGTAAAGATGACAAGGTTTTAATCGCTATTTTCAAAAATTGAAGCCGACCTTCCTTAGTCTTGGTATTAAAAGGGAAATCAGTGTATAGTAATAGTATTCAACCATTTTAAACAATGGAAAAGTATATATCGAGAGGAAGATCTACATGTTGAAAGATACTGTGTTTGAACAATTAAAAGTGGCGATGAAAGAAAAGAATGTCATCGCAAAAGGTGTCTTAACGCTTTTAAAATCGGCATTAGATAATGCTGAAAAAGAAAAAGGTTCAGCATTAACAACTGAAGAGGAAATTGCAGTAGTCAATCGTGAAATTAAACAAACGAACCAATCGTTAGATGGGGCAAAACAAGCTAACCGTGAAGACTTAATTGAAAAAGAAGAAGTAAAATTAGCATTGTTAAAAAGTTTCTTACCGAAACAATTATCTGAAGAAGAAATTACAGCTGTACTAACTGAAGCAGGAGTCAAAACAGGTTTAAATATGGGGGAAGCAATGAAGATTGCTAAACCTTTACTTGCTGGTAAAGCTGATGGAGCTACGATTTCGAAAGTAGTGAAAAATTTAATATCATAAAATTTGTTTTGAACTCGCCTATATTGTGCGAGTTTTTTTATTGGAGAAAACGTATTGACAAGACTGTCATACTGTTATATATTAAATCAAACAATAAATATCTGTTATAGAACAGATGAGGGGAGTTTCAGTTTAATGTCCATTTATCGTGAAGGTTATGATTACTATGTTGCTAAATGTATGGATTTTGGTCTAGAGCCGATTAATTTTTATTATTATGTTCTTCAACTTTCCCAAGAACAACTAGATGCTTTCAATGAACAAGCAAAAAAAATGAAAGGGAGTGCTTTAAGGAGTTTTAGAAAAAATAGTGCTTCAAATGCCCATTAAATACTATGAAATATTAAACGAGGTATTATACTTGAACAATCATTTAATTGATCCATATCCATAAACAATCTTACTTGTTATCGAGACAAGTGGGGTTGTTTTTTATTTGCTTATGAATTCAAAAAAAGAGAGCAGCCAAAAATGATGACTACGCTCTAGTGGACTATCGTTTATTCACTTAACAATTCTTGTAGACGTTCATACTCATCGTTGCCGATCGCACCATAATATTGATATAACAAGTCAGAGTCTACTTTTATTTTGTCTCTATAATTTAAATATAGTTCCTCAGTTAGGTGTCGAATAATAATTGGAACGGGCTGATTATGATTAAAGTGATGAATATGTTTTTCGATAAATGCTTCAGATAATTCACACCATAAGTTGTTTCCTAGTGCCTCAAAATCAATATAAGATAAATGAGCATTTAAAAAGTCTTCCGTTAAATATTCATTATATTGGCAAACAATACGCCAATTTAGATGATCTCTGTAACGATGTAACCAATGGGGTTCAAAAACGGCACTCATCAAATCCATTTGTTTTTTGGAATAGGCATTAAAAAACTTATCCATTTCTTTATTTGATCGTTTTTTATAACCCATATCATCATAAATTTGACAAGCTAATGAAGGAATTCCTTTTACCATATGCTCGCTTCCCGGCCATTTATATTGTCCCCGGTCATACTCAAAAAAGTGGAAATCCAATTTTTCCTCTTCATCTTCTATTAATTCGTCTTCATCAAGAAGATGAATGGTACTATATTCACTAAAATAGGTTTCATCTTCAATAAACAATTCGATTTCTTGTTCAAAGTGTTCGTTGATTTTTAGTTTTTGACGTCTTAGTTGTTCAACTATGTAGTTTTTAAAGGACGCAGATAGTCTAGATAATACTGGATAATTATATTGAAGCGTTGAAACATCCACTTGATCAAGATGTTCAATTAAATATTGTTCATTTAATTGGTCACAAGCATAACAAATGTAGGAAAAGTCTACGTAATCAAGGTATTCTTCAAACTCGGTTGGATGTAATTTGATTAGGTTATATCTCCAAAAACAATAATCATGGATAAATTGTTTGGACATTTCCGGGTTATTGTCCAGAATATGAGTCATATCAATCTCATCGATAATTGGACCAACATACGAAGGAATTGATTTGATATCAAAATTTTTAGGAAAATCGAGCTTTGCCAAAGATAACTTCGGATTAAATTTTTTTCTTCGACTTGGATGCGTTTTTAAACTATATGTTCCGATTGAACCGCGCTCGTCTAATAAAATATAAGCCAATTCCTGTTTTTGATCCCTCGTTAATTTAATGTTTTTCGGAAACTTAACAGAGGCGTAATAAGTTATATTGGCCATATCATAGAAAAATTTATAATCACCTTCAGGAGTAAATTCCGAACGGGACAAATTCTTTTTCCAATATAGAAGGGCTCCGTTAATCGGTGGATAGTTGGAAAAATGTATATTTGCTATAGAAAAAATATTATGCGAAAGAGATTCATCATAAACAGTTTTAATAAAATCTATACTTTTAATTTTTAACATGCTGTACCTCCGTTAAAACTATTATATACTTCCTAGACGAAAACAGCAGTAAAAAGTGTCTGGAGTAGATGGATTAAATATCGACTAGAATAAATAAAAATTTATTCATTTTTCGTAATCTGTTGGGAGCAAAATATGACCACTTTACTATCATATTTCTTTAACTTGAAATCTAGAACTAAATTATAGAAAAATTGTGAGGAAAAATGGAATATCAATCCTTCAATTCACTAATGAAATTGTAGAAACTTTTCGTATAAGGGAATGTAACGAAGGAGAATGTTATCTATTAATTCGATATCAACTTTGAGGTCGCTATTTAATTGATTTAAATTTCATTCGGTCACCTTCAAAAATGGATTTAGATATTTACGAAAAATCTTTAAATATTTCCTCAAGGATTGTGGGGCGAATCGGGAAAAGTAGATAACAAAATATTTCCATAAAAAATTTATATACAGGATAGTATTGGTGGACGTAATAAGTGGGAAGTAGGGAACAATAGAAAATTGAATGAGAACAAATTTATACAAAATATTCAAACAATCATTTGACTATTTGAATGTTATTGAATATATTAGTTTTAACAATCAAATATTCATTTGAATAAATGGGGTGTCTAGAGTGAATAAAGAAAGAGATGTATGTGAAATTACGTGTATAAATGAGGAGAAAGTCGTTTCGATTCAAAATAAATTATCGAAGGAAAATCCCTTCGAAGTGGCAAAAATTTTTAAAGCTTTATCTGATGAGACAAGAATTAAAATTGCCTATACACTTTTAGGTGGTGAGTTATGCGTCTGTGATGTGGCAAACATTGTAGGGGCAACTACAGCTACTGCATCCCATCATTTAAGGTTGTTGAAAAATTTAGGAATAGCAAAATACCGAAAAGAAGGTAAATTAGTTTATTATTCATTAGATGATGATCATGTCAAACAACTAATTGAAGTTGCTTTCGCCCATCAAAGGGAGGGAGTTCGAAATGAATGATACTACAAAAGAAATAGAAGAAAAAAAGGTATACCGTGTAGAAGGTTTTTCCTGTGCAAATTGTGCAGGAAAGTTTGAAAGAAATGTAAAAGAACTTCCAGGTGTACACGATGCAAAAGTGAATTTTGGCGCATCAAAAATTAGTGTTGTAGGGGAAGTTTCCATCGAAGAACTAACGAAAGCCGGTTCATTTGAGAATCTTCAAGTGTTTCCTGATAAAGTTAGTTCCCGAAGCAGGAAAGAAAAGGAAATTTCTAAAGTAAAAAATGAAGCATTTTATCAAAAATACAATACTTTACTTTATGCAACTCTCTTCATTGTTTTTGGATACCTCTCGATGTTCGTGAATGGGGAAGGAAACATCCTCACTTCATTATTATTTTTAACATCCATTGTCATTGGCGGTTATTCCCTTTTTATTGTAGGTTTACAAAACTTACGTCGTTTTGATTTTGATATGAAAACATTAATGACAATTGCAGTAATTGGTGCAGCGATTATTGGAGAATGGGCGGAAGCTTCTGTCGTAGTCATCTTATTTGCGATAAGTGAAGCGCTTGAACGATTTTCCATGGATAAAGCCAGACAATCAATTCGCTCACTAATGGATATTGCTCCAAAAGAAGCTCTTATTAAAAGGAATCATCAAGAAATGTTGGTACCTGTAGAGGATATTTTAATTGGTGACATGATGATTGTGAAACCAGGTCAGAAAATCCCAATGGATGGCATTATCGTAAAAGGTAATTCAACCGTAAATCAAGCAGCCATTACAGGTGAGTCCGTTCCTGTGTATAAAAAGGAAGACGATGAAGTATTTGCAGGTACCTTAAATGAAGAAGGGTTACTTGAAGTTCGAATAACAAAATTAGTCGAGGATACGACGATTTCGAAAATCATTGAACTTGTTGAAGAAGCCCAAGCAGAACGGGCACCATCCCAAGCATTCATAGATACGTTTGCGAGATATTATACGCCAATCATTATAGTGATTGCGGTTATTGTGGCCGCTGTTCCTCCTTTACTTTTTGGTGGAAGTTGGTCGACGTGGGTTTATCAAGGGCTATCAGTTTTAGTTGTTGGTTGTCCTTGTGCTTTAGTCATTTCAACTCCTATATCTATTGTTTCTGCCATAGGAAATGCAGCAAAAAAAGGTGTTTTAATTAAAGGTGGCATTTATTTAGAAGAAATGGGCTCTATTAAAGCAATTGCTTTTGATAAAACAGGTACGTTAACAAAAGGGGTTCCAGTTGTAACGGATTTTCATGTATTGAACGAAAATATGGAGGAAAAGAACATATTAGCCCTCTTAGCTGCATTAGAATCACGTTCTGGTCATCCGCTTGCTTCAGCAATCATGAATAAAGCAAAAGAAGCATCTATCGTTTACGAAAATATTGTGGTTGAAGATTTTGCTTCTTTAACTGGCAAAGGGATTAAAGGAACTGTACAAGGTAAATCAGTTTATGTCGGCAGCATGAAACTATTTAAAGAACTTTTAACGATTGACGAAAGTTTAGAACGGATATTCATAGACCTTCAAAACGAAGGGAAAACCATCATGATCATCGGTACAGAAAAGGAAATTCTTAGTGTCATTGCTGTTGCGGATGAAGTACGTGAATCGAGTAAGGATGTAATTCAACAATTACATCAACTTGGAATTGATAAAACAATAATGCTTACAGGAGATAATCAAAGTACTGCGAATGCGATTGGACGTTACGCTGGGGTATCAACTGTTAAAGCAGAATTGATGCCGGAAGATAAATTAAATTCGATAAGACAATTAAAATCTCAATTTGGAAAGGTCGCTATGGTAGGGGACGGTGTCAATGATGCACCTGCATTGGCTGCTTCGACTGTTGGAATCGCAATGGGTGGAGCTGGAACGGATACGGCTTTAGAAACTGCAGATATTGCTTTAATGGCCGATGATTTAAGAAAACTACCATTTACAGTAAAGTTAAGTCGCAAGTCGTTAAACATTATTAAAATGAACATAATTTTTGCGATAGGAATTAAAGTTTTAGCATTGCTACTAGTCGTTCCAGGATGGTTAACGTTATGGATTGCTATTTTATCGGATATGGGTGCTACTTTACTCGTCTCATTAAATAGTCTACGTCTTATGGGAATGAAGGAATAAGGAGATTTAAAGAGCATGGTTTTGATTCAATATATTTAGTGGATCAAATTACATGCTCTTTCCTATATGTGATAAAAAAACATTCAATTTAAAGGGATTTGGAAAAATGTGTATAATGATATGAAGGAGATGAAAAGTTGAAAATAAAGGAAGAAGAAAAATGATGAAATTTTACGGTGTTTTAGTTTTAACGATTATTATAGCTATAGGATGTTTCGTATCTTGGACTAATTCTCAAAACAAATTACAAGGAACTTCCGAAAATGAAATATGGGAAGCCGAATATAAAAATGAAAAAATTGGAGGCAGCTCTATCGGATGGAAAGTATCCGTTCAACAACGAAATAAAGAAGAGTTGACGGTTAAAAAATTGCTATTTTTAGAAGATGATAAAAAAATATTCGAACAAATAAAGTTCCAAAATGGCATAGATATTGATGGTACAAAATACTCTTTACATCCTTTTTCTTATCCAGATTTATATTTTGGAGATGCTCCAAAGGATAATGTGGATTACACTATTGAAATCGTATGGGTTGATCAAAGTGGGAATGAACATACAGATAAAATTGAACTTAAAAAAAGGGATATCTTTTGATGGAATGCTTATGTCTTACAATTGAATATTCTTTATTTAAATAAAAATAGGAACTTCCATTTAACTGAAAGTTCCTATTTTTGTCTTCTACAACTTAAACAATACCAATTTTTAAAATGAACCTTGGTAGGCTTTATACCAATGATATGGTTGTATTTCTTTTAATAATTTATATTCCAATTTACCATTTGGATTAGTCACAGCCGCTTTTACATTTTCTCCCCAGTAAAAAAGTCTTTCTTGACATACACCACAGGGAGATAAAACGGTAAATTCAGAATTTTCATCTTCCCTTACTACACAAATTGTATGAGTGACTTTTGTATTTAGTTTATGTGCTTCAAGAATGGCACCCGTTTCAATACATAATTCAGTCGAAGCATTGATAACGTCTGGTGCTACACTGGTTAAGATTTGACCATTTTCCGTATACATGGCTGCAGCTCCACCCCAGCCTGATGGATACCTCTTTTCTATCAAATCGATTGCTGCTTGATAAAGTTTTTCGATGTCCATTTTCTGCTCCCCTTAATTTTTTCTATAATAATACATTAACAGAAATTAGTTCCTTCTGCTAAATTGGCTATTCCTGTTTAACAAATTATTAATAAGTACTTTAACAGTGCCAAATAAAGTTTCTTTTAATAACTAAAAAGATACCGCTCTTCATCTATAATTTTCTTTATTG
Source organism: Ureibacillus galli (assembly GCF_014836845.1). GTDB lineage: Bacteria > Bacillota > Bacilli > Bacillales_A > Planococcaceae > Ureibacillus > Ureibacillus galli. The sequence goes on along the minus strand of NZ_JACSQA010000001.1, from coordinate 37,838 downwards.
GTTAACTTTATTTAATGGGGATTATTTAATTGCATATTTCCTTCGGTTGATGTACGTTATGTGTACACATTTTCACATAACGTACATTTTTACTTGTGGAGGCAATCGTATGATATCGAACATGAATAGGGACGATTTTAAAGAAAGTAAAGATTATATCCAATCAATTGACCGGATGTTTCAAGTGTTAAATACGTTTAGCGTAGAAAATCCTTCATTAACAACAAGTGAAATTGCCCAAATGACCGGTTTAAGTCGACCAACAGTACGCAGAATTTTACTTACATTGGAATATTTAGGGTATGTAAAATCAGATCATGCAAATTTTTCACTCACTATGAAAATTATCGAGTTAAGTTCGGTTTATCTTTCTTCTCAAACATCCGTCTGGCAGATGGCTCAACCTGTTATGGAATCTTTTGTTAGAGAAACCGGTGAATCAAGTTCTATTTCGATTTTAGATGATGATAATATTTTATATGTGGCAAGAGTTTCGGAAAAAAGAATAATGTCGATTAATTTAGAAGTCGGATCTCGTTTGCCGGCGGTTTCAACTTCCATGGGCCAAGTATTGCTTGCCTATTTACCCGATGATGAGTTAAAGGAACGTTTAAATAAGTTTCAGTTTAAAAAATTTACTGAAAATACGATTGTTGATAAAGATGAATTGTACGAGATATTAATGGACATTCGAAAAAAGGGCTGGGGAGGAGTTGACCAGCAGTTGGAGGAAGGTGTTCGTTCCATAGCTGTACCTATTCGTAAATTAAATGGTCAAGTGATTGCTGCCATTAACTGTTCTGTTCATGCAGGTCGTGTTTCCAAACAACAGTTGTTAGAAGAATTTTTACCGAAGCTTAAAGAAATGGCACGGTTAATTGAGAAAATAGTAAGTATTCGTTAAAGTATCTTAACCGTAACAATTTCCAACTTCAACGTAAAAATCTGCACGATTCTTCCCGGGGAGTCATGCAGATTTTTTAATAACATTAATCAAACTGAAATAGGTCTCGGGAAAGTAAATACATAAGAGAGAACCATAGTAAAAGTAGGTGTTCCAGAAAATGTTAATTTGTTAGGATAGGTGAAAAATGATTTCAATCGATAGAAAATTAAGATTACGAGATTTAGAAATTTTTCATTTCTATAAAGAAAATAAAATGTTAGCTTATGTCATTATCGAAGATACGAGAGGACCTTTTACAGAAGAGGATAAAAGGTTAGAACCACTTTGCTTTTTAGATGAAAGAAGATATACATGACATTGTTAATGTATTTAAAATTTATATCTTAACCGATGAACCGTTAGGAAGAGATGAATCGATTATGTTAAGACAGTTTTTTGGAAATTTAGTAGACAATAGTTCTATTACCAATTTTATTATCCAAGAATTTGTACAAAAAGACTTATATGAACATGTCGATGATTCTTGGGATATTAAATCTTATCAAAGAATGTTAGAAAAAGTTGGATCAAGTTTAAAATTCAACCTATCGATGAAAAAAATTGGTGCCATTTATCGCAAGGTGAAACTAAATTTGATAGAGTAATGTATACAGTTAAAAATACAAGATAGATAGCGATTGATTAAAGAGTGCATTTCCAGAAGGAAAATGCACTCTTTTTTCGTTTACAAGGTAAGTATTTCGGTCTTTTTCCGAACAGTACAAGAAAATAGTTTATATGATTTAGAAAATTAAAGTTTGAATGTTCAAAAAAATATTTACATCGATAAATAACGATGATATCATTCCATTTAAGTAGTAATAAATATTACAAAATATTTTTAAGTTGTTATTTTTACTACATAAGGTCAGCTGTTATGCCATCTTTGAAAGCGTTATCAGCTTGATTGAAAGAAAAATAAAGTTAGAGATTTAAACATTTTTCAAAAATAGGGGGAGTATTCAATTGAGCTATACAACATCGCTTTTATCAAAGGAAATTATAGAAAGGGCCAAAAAGCTTAATACAACACTTATTTCTGATGCTCTAGGATGTACTGGTTCGATGGATTATAAAGTAAAGCCAGTTTCATCAGGAATGAAAGTAGTTGGTACTGCTTTAACTGTAGATATGAGAGCAGGAGATAATCTTTTCTTACACCAGGGTATTTACTGCGGGGGAGAAGGATTTGTACTTGTCGCGGATGGAAAAGGTCATACAGAAAATGCTTATCTCGGTGAATTAATGGCTAAAGCGGCAAAAGCAATTGGTATTGAAGGAATTGTTATAGATGGACTTGTCCGTGATAAAGAAAGTCTTATTGAAATTGGGTTACCTATTTTTGCAAAAGGATTCATTCCGAATGGTCCATTTAAGGATGGCCCCGGTGCTATCAATATACCAATATCTTGCGCTGGAGTTACCGTTTTTCCAGGTGATTTAATTGTCGGAGATGATGACGGAGTTGTTGTTGTATCAAAAGAAAAAATTGAACAAGTACTGGAAAAAGCAGAAGCAAAATTTAAATATGAGGAAAAACGTCTACAGACAATTGTAAGCTATGAGGAAAATCGAAAAGTAGGGAATACAGATAAATTCAGTATAGCTCCAGTATGGCTAGGTGAAAAAATGAGAGAATTTGGAAATTAAAAGGAGAAACGAATATGCATTTAGGATTTATAGGATTTGGTGAGGCTGCTTTTGAGTTAGCGTCAGGTTTAAAGGAGCAAGGAATACAAAAAATGAAGGCATATGATCCGCTTTGGGATGAACCGAAATATAGCGAACTTATTAGAAGTCGAGCTATGGAGTCTAACGTTACAATAGTTCATTCTATGGAGGCAGCAATTAAAGACGTAAAGGCTATTATTGTTGCTGTACCTGCAGATAAGGCACTTGAAGTTAGTGAAAAATTGAAGTCTCTAGTTACAAATGAAAGCGTTTATATTGATGTTTCGGCAGCATCTCCCAATATCAAAAAGCAGATAGGATTAAATATAAGTAATTCTGGTGGGAAATTTGTCGATGCTGCGATGATGGGACCTCTACCAGTTTATAAACATAGGGTTCCTATTCTTGCGAGTGGTAATGGAACAGATCGATTTATTGAAATGATGACTGTATATGGTATGAATATCGAGAAAGTTAGTGAAATACCTGGTGAAGCAACAGCCGCAAAATTAATACGAAGTATTTATATGAAAGGAGTTGTTGGACTTTACCTTGAAATGCTGGAAGCTGCTCAACATTTTAATGTAGAAAAACTTGTCATTGATTCACTTAGCGAAACAATCAATGGTAGAACATTCGAAGAAACAATGAATCGATTGGTAACAGGAACAGCACTACATGCATCTCGTCGTTCTATAGAACTTGGGGGCACAATTAACATGCTAGATTCAGCCAAAATTGATTCATCGATGACAAAAGCAGCAAAAAGTAAAATTGAAAAACTTGCTTCATTAAATTTAAAAGAGAAGTATCATGGTGAAAAGCCAAAACATTGGAGACAGGTAATTGAGGAATTTAAAGTTACAACTTAAACAATGGCAATGAATGTTGTTGTTACTATTACAAAGCTAAAATGAAAAAGAGGGTGTATGTATGGGGGTTGGAATTTGGGCATTACTTGTATTTATTGGCATTATTGTTTTTTGGAATGTAGTTCTAAAACGAAATATTGCAGAAGCAATGCTGATAGGTTTTATTGCAACTTCTTTATTTGGAGGTTCAAAATTTTTAGATTTAATGTGGAACGGTCTCTTGTTTGCCGGAACAAATGATGTATTATATGCTTCTGTTGCGTTTGTGTTTATGGCTTATGTTATCGATCATACAGCAATCATTTCAAGTCTAGTGAAAATATTAAATTCCTTGTTAGGTCGGCTTCCTGGGGGAGCTGCATATGTTGATACAATTGCATCCGCAGTAATGGGAACGCTTGCAGGATCGAACTCGGGAAATACAGCTACGACTGGCTCCATAACAGCACCATGGATGGTTCAGTCCAATTTCACACGTGAACGGGCAGCTACTATTGTAGCTGGTAATGGAGGTCTAGGGGCAGCATTACCTCCTAGTGCTTCGATGTTTATTATGCTTGGATTTGCACCCATTGCAGCTGTTGTATCAGAAGGAGATTTGTATGTAGCACTATTTATTTCAGGAATTTATCAAGTCATTTATCGTGTAATCCTGATCATGTATTTCGTTAAGCGGGATAATATTAAACCAATCTCACCAGAGTTTATTCAGCCACTGAAAGAAGCCCTAAGAACAGGCTGGAAGTCAACATTGATTTTCTTTGGAGCATTAATTCCGATTGTCGTCACCATTGGTCCTCTTGCAGAAAATTTTATGGAAAATCCTAATATTGGTGAAGATGCAATGGGGAGTATCTCACTTATTACGTGGATACCGATTTTAATTATTTTAATTAGCATGATGGTTGGCTGGGCAAAATTACCAAAAACAGTAGCAGGCTGGTCCGATTTTTTAAATAATGCGATTCCTCGTTTTTCAACGATTGGTGCTTTGCTTGTATTTGCATACGCTGCTAGTCAAGTTTTAACAGATCTTGGCCTTCCTGAAGATCTAACAACATTAATGGGGTCTATCGACATTTCTAAGTGGTTAATGGTACTTATAATTTCACTACTTGTAGCAATTGTTGCTGGACCATTATCATCAACGGCAACTTTAACTGCAATTGGTATGGTTGCTTTTTCAGCGATGGTGTCAGCAGGCGTAGATCCGTTGCTTGCCGTAGTAGCAATTCTCGTTTTTGCTTCTACTGAAGGTGCTTCACCTCCTGCTTCCGGATCAATCTTTATTGCCGCTTCACTTGCTGGTGCAAGTCCTGAAAAAACATTTGTTCCTTTAGTTGTATATTATGTTGTTCCAATTTTATTGATTGGCTATTTCATTGCAATGGGATTCTTGCCAGTTTTATTCTAAAGGAGAGTAGAAAAATGAAGAAGTATATTGCCTTTTTATTTAAAACTTGTCTTTTATTGTTTTTAATCGGTGGAACATGTCTTGTCTTTGGCCAGTTAGCTGGGCTTCTGTTTCAAAGAGGTGAGTGGATTGTGAAATCTTGGGAAATGTTTGCAGAACCAACATTTATGATTAGTGCAATTGCTGGTATATTTGGCTTCATTCTCGGTTATTATCCAAAGAAAGAAGTGACTAAAGTAAATGAAGTTGAGAAAAGTTCTTCAAATGAATTGAGTGAAGAGTTTGAACTTATACGCTAAAATAAAGGAGCAGACTGAATAAGTCTGCTTTTTCTTTATTGTTACTCCGACAAGTTTGTTTTAGATTTTCGACAACTTCCTATATATTATTATTTATCTGAAGTAGTGATTTCTATTAAGTTTTAATGAGTGGCGGAGAAATTATGGATCTGTTCTCTGTCTCCTGACAAATTTCATTTTTACAAGATAGAGAAATCGTGATAATATTTTCTCAAATGAAACAAGGTGGAATATTTACTACAATAACCACCTGTCTGGAGAGATAATATGGAAAATCCAATCGAAAAATTACAACATAAAATTGGAGAATTAACAGAAACGCAACGAAGAGTGGCAGACTATATCATTAAACATCCACTTGATGTAGCCTTCTTAACGGTCGATCAACTTGCAGGTGTAGTAAAAACTAGTACGACAACGATTATGAGGTTAACATTTAACCTTGGCTATTCAGGTTATTCTGAATTTCAAAAGGGACTACAAGAAAATTTAAGGAACCAAGCTGCACCCCAAACAAGATTTGAAGCCAATATTAAAGGAATAGAAGAAGATGATCTTTGGGGTCGATACGCAGAGAAACAAATTAACAACATTCAAAACACGATTGAGATGATTTCACATGAAACGCTTGAACAAACTCAAAAAATGATTTTGTCGGCTAACCGGATTATTTGTACGGGTGTTAGGAGTGGATTACCAGTAGCACAATATTTAACGCATGGATTAAATAGACTTTTTGGTAATACAAATCTTGTCGTAGCTGACGTTAGTGATTGGGTAGATAGTGTTGTCAATATGGATGAGAATGATTTAGTGATTGCAATCAGTTTTCCTCGATATGCAAGGAGAATCATTGATCTTTCACGGACAGTTAAAAATAATGGTGTAAAAATTATATCCATTACGGACAGCTATTCAGCGCCTATTACCACTTATTCAGATTTAGTTTTGCCATGTAACGCTAGTAGTATCGCTTTTCATAATTCCGTCGTATCATCGATATTTATTGCCGATTATATAATTAGTGCTCTAGCAATTAATTATCCAGATCAAACAAAAAAACGTCTAGATAAAGTAAATGCAATTTTAACCGATATCAATTATCATTCATTGGATTAATTTAATGTAAAACAAATGCAGTAAAGGCTAGAATTATATTTTGCTAGCCTGTTTTTATTTTATTTATGCAACTAAATAGTTTCTTTTACTTGACGCGCAACCAAAAAGTTGCGTATTATCGAATTATGAATCGTAATACAGATATAATATTCAAAGCACTCGCTGACTCAACTCGAAGGCTCATATTAGATGAATTATCAGAACGTAACGAGATGACATTGTATGAACTTACAGCGAGGCTCATTATGAAGCATAACGTTAGCATTTCCCGTCAAGGTATTGCAAAACATCTATCTATATTGGAAGATGCAGGACTAGTATTTTCAAAACGAAAGGGGAAGTATCGAGTACTTGTGTTCAATAATGAACCGCTTAAAGACTTATTAAAAGGATGGATTGAGTAAGAATAACGTTTAAATAAATATGAGATGAATGAGTCGAAATATTTGGTTCATCACAAACTGTTTAGGACGCACGAAACACACTATCTATACGAGGAGGAAAAGATATATGAAAATCATTGTTATGAGTATATTTGTTGAAGATCAAGAAAAGGCGTTAAAATTTTATACGGAGACACTAGGATTTATAAAAAAACATGACGTTCCTACTGGAGAATATAGATGGCTTACCCTTGTTTCTCCTGAAGGACAAGAAGGTACAGAACTGTTACTTGAACCTAATCAACATCCAGCTGCTAAAGATTACCAAAAAAAGCTATTCGAAGATGGTATACCTGTAACTATGTTTGGTGTAGACGATATTCAAAATGAGTACGAACGATTACAAAATTTGGGCGTGAAATTTATAATGGAGCCTACTAAAATGGGTGATATGACAATAGCAATTTTTGATGATACGTGTGGAAATTTGATTCAAATTATTCAACAATAATAAAGTGAACTTTACCGAAAACTAAAAAAATTTTGTTACCCCGTTCTTTTTATAGGATGGGGTTTCATTATGTAATGAAAAAGTTAAAAATTAGAATAAAGTAAAGAGCTTACTAAGTTAAGAGTAACATAGTGAAAAAAGTGCTGTTTACATGGTGACATAGGGTATAGATTGATAAAATATACATAGATGAAAGTTCAATGGAGCAATAGTAGACTAATTTGTGAAGTAGGATGTGAAATATGTTACAATACGGATTTCCAATTAGTTTGAGAGATGATGTTATGGAAGTAATTCGACTGCTTCCAAAGAAGACTTACCATAATCTCTCTAATGAATTACTTGAAACTATAGAATACATTCAAGATGATTATGTGGTTAACATTCCTTATCGTCTTTATTTCAAAGATAATTCTGATCAATATATAGACAATTTAACCGAACAACAAAAAATGATTTTACATTGCATTTATTCAAGAAATTGTGATGGTTATGTTCGACAAAAGCATTTACATTCATTGCTTTTAATGGATTATGAAGAGTGGGCTATTCCTTATATTGTAAAAATATGTGATGAATACATCATTGAAATACTAGAGATGACGTATGTTATTCTGAAAGAACAAGATACAGAGAAGATAAAGAGATTTTGTATGGAAAATATAGAGGGATTTTGTAAAAGCTATAACAGAATGATTAGCTATTGGAATGAATTTTATCGTGATCGATACAATAATTTTCATCAATATATTGGTAGAAAACTTTTTAGAGAATGTTTTGGTTACTCTAGATTCTTGGAACGTAGGAAAAAGTGAGATGCTTGAACACATCAAAAACAGAACACAATTTTAAATGGAAATTTGTGTTCTGTTTTTATGTGGTGAAATCACTATAATGTAAAAAAGAAAGGACGATGCTATTTTGGAAAACGTATCGAATGTTGATCGAATAGAATCAATCAAATCTTTACAATCGACACTTCGTAAACTGGAAAATGCCTTGTCCCAGATGAGCCATAATGGCAAAAATACCACCTTAGTAAAAAAGCGACTAAAGGCTGTGAACATCGGTTTAGCAATGCTAGAAAATGTTTGGAATCTTAGAAATCATCATTTTTTCAAGGAGGATATAGAAGAAGCCCACGATGTTCTTACTAGTTTATTTCCATCCATGGAGAAAATCTATGCTAAATCAAAAGCTGGAAGTCCGCAAAGAACACTTTTAGAAAGAAGAATAAAAGCGTTGAAATTTGCTGTTCAAGCGATTGCGGGAAGTACAGGAAATAAACAATAGATCTATCTTGAACAGAATCTAGATTGATACAAGGAAAATTATCTGAAGGCGATCTTCGAATAGAAGAATCGTCTTTTAATCTTTACATCGTTTATAGATTAGGGAATTGAAAATTCAGAATACATTGTTGACGCTTAACATTTCGTACTATAAAATAAAAAACATGTCATCTAGATGTATAGATGAAATGTCGGTAGCTTATTAAAAATGAACCACGGAGGGTCGAGATGAGTAATTATAATCCTCATATTCCAAAATACGTCCAAATTGCTGAACGGTTAAGAAAAAAAGTAGATGAAATGTACAAAGAAGGAAAAGAAAGATTTTTAAGTGATGATGAACTCATCAGTATGTTTGATGTCTCCCGAATGACCATTCGTCAGGCAGTACAGTTGCTTGTCGAAGAAGGTCTTTTACAACGTATCCAAGGAAAGGGTACATTTATTGTTCGAAAAGACAAATTAAAAACAGATATTGCGAAATTGGATACTTTCTTTAGAGGGTGGTATTTGAAAAACTTTCATGTCAAGTTGCTATTTCGCGGTTCCGTACCATGTCCAGAAGGAATCGATGTGAAATTGGGGATAACACCTGGAGAAGAAGTTTATCAAGTAAAACGGTTACGTCTATCAGAGGGGATCCCAATTGTTATCGATAACCGTTATTTATTAAAAAAATATGGTGAACAAATTACAGATGAAGAGTATGTGAATTATTCATTCTCCCATTTATTTTTAAATAAGTTTAATATGTCCCTTACCGACGGAGAAATAGAAATAGAAGCTGCTCTTGCTAGTGAAGAAATCTCAAACATCCTTGGAATTTCCGTAGGCTCTCCAATTTTATATCGAAGTGTTGATTTAAAAGTAAAAGATAAATGTGTTTTAACAGGTGCCTCTTCCTATCGTGGAGATATGTACAAATACAAATCCGTCTTAAGTTTAGAATAAATGTCGATAAGAGCTGATTGTTATATAGTTTATCGTATTTTGTAAGTGCTTCCATTGGTGTTTTTAAATTCTAAAAGAAAAATAACATATAGGCTCGAATATCAAAATTACAAAAAGGAACATAACTTTTTCTAAATTTTATAATTCAATCTTAAAAACTTTAGTTCTTAATAAAAAAATCTATAAACTACATACGATGTGATCGATACGAAGGAGGTAACTATGTTTTATTCTATTTTAATTATACTAGCAATTATTATTGCAATTTATTTAGGTGAAAAGCTTGATATAAATACGGGTTTAGTAGCTTTAGCATTTGCTTATTTAATTGGTTGTTTTGTTTTAGGAATGTCTATTAATGATTTATTGGAAACATTCCCGACAAAATTATTTTTAGTTATTTTTACTTTAGCTCTTTTCTTTAATTTTGCAGTTGTAAATGGTACTTTAGAGAAAATTGCCCATTTATTGCTTTTTAAATTTCAAAAACATACAAAATGGCTGCCATTAATTTTGTATTTTGTGACGGCATTAGTTTCAGGAATGGGGGCCGGTTTCTTCACTTCAGTGGCGGTAATGGGCGCGATTGCAATGGCCTTATGTAAATCCTCAGGAATGAATAAATTACATGCTTCATTTGCCGTTTCATTAGGGTCCCTTTCTGGTGCCAACTTCATGTATAGTGCCCATGGAGTACTATTTAACTCATTACTTAGTGAAACGGCTCTTGCTGACCAGGCGAATTTACTAACAAAGGATATTTTTGTTGTTTCATTTATTTATCCAATATTTATTATGTTAATTCTTATGTTTTTTGATAGAAAAAATAGTCAAATCGATGAACTAAATATTGAAAAACCTGAAAGATTTTCAAAGAAACAAAAAGTAAATATTTCTTTAATTATTCTTCTAATGGTAATTGTACTTGGCGTACCGATGCTCGCTACTTTTATGCCAGAAAATGAAACGATTCAGTTTATTAATTCACGGACGGATATTACTTTACTGGCAGTTGTGTTCGCAATCGTAGCATACATTTTAAAATTAGCTGGGAATCAATCGAAAGAGGTAATGACGAGAATCCCTTGGAGTACGTTATGGCTAGTTTCTGGGGTAGGAATGTTAATTGATGTGGCGGTAGAAGCAGGTACTATTGATTTATTAGCTTCTATGATTAATAATATGCCGTCCTTTATTGTTCCAATTGCTGTCACAGTCATTGCTGGTATTATGTCAATCTTTAGCAGTACATTAGGTGTTGTTGCACCGCTTATGTTCCCGATGATTGCAGGAATCATCGCTCCTACAGGTTACAGTGCTTCGCTAATTGCAGTGGCAATTATTATTGGTGCCCAATCAACAGCTTTAGCACCATTCTCTACAGGTGGTAGTTTGATCCTTGGGAATAGTGGGTTGAGCGAAGAAGAATCTAAGAAATTTTATAATGATTTACTTTATAAAGCAACGCCTTTAGGATTAGGATTTGCGATTGTTGCAACGGTGATTTTAATGTTTATATTATAGGGGGTAGCTATGCAAAAAATATTTGACTCTCATTTTCATATTATTGATCCAAAATTTCCACTTGTTGAAAATCAAGGATTTGTCCCAGATTTTTATACAGTGAATAATTATTTAAAAGAATTAGAAGAAATGTCCATTGAAGTAACTGGGGGAGCCATTGTATCAGGTTCCTTTCAAGGATATCATCAAGATTATTTTGCGGATGCCATTTCAGAATTAGGAAATCATTTTGTAGGTATTACACAACTACCATTTGATACGACCAATGAAGAGATCTTAAAATTAAATGACATCGGAATAAAGGGAATAAGATTTAACTTATATAGAGGGTTATCTGCATCACCGAAAGAAATTAAAGAGCTTTCAGAGCGAGTATATAAGTTATGTAATTGGAAGACAGAACTCTATCTTAATTTACAAACGATTGATAAAGATCTAGAAGAATTAATTTTCACCTTGCCAAAAGTATCCATCGATCATTTAGGGATGCAAAAATGTTCTATGGATAAGTTGAAAAAAATTGTGAACGCAGACGTTCCGATTCGATTAACGGGTTTTGGTCGGGTAGGTTATGAACGAGATGAAATTAGAGAATTAATTACAATATTATATAGAGAAAATCCAAACTCTCTTATATTTGGTAGTGATTTACCATCAACTCGAGCGAGTTATCGATTTTCATATGATGATATACAATTAATTAAAGAAACTGTCGGTAAGGAAGCGCAGGATAGAATATTCTTTCAAAATGGGGAGAATTGGTATCTTCATAAATAAAAATTATTTCAACTTACAAAACCTTAGTTTTTCCTCATAGCGGGAAAAATTAAGGTTTTATTTTTTTAAGGAATATTTTTATAGGTAAGACGTTCTTAGTCTATTTTTTATTGATTTTTATATGAAATAATGCAACTTTTACTTGAAATCAACGTAAAAAAAGTAAAAAGAAAGGATGAATTGATGGCTGTCTCGATAATATTAATGGTGATTGTTGGAATTGGTATACTGTTCTTTTATAATCAGTGGCAATTTAAAAAGGCAGAAAAATTATATGAGCCGGTTGGGAAATTTATAACAGTAGATGATGATATAAAGTTACATTATATTTCAGAAGGTACCGGTCAACCAGTTGTATTTCTACATGGGGGAATACTCTCTAGCAGTGATTATAAAGAAACCGTTCAAATGGCAGCTCAGCAAGGTTATCATGCAATTGCCTTTGATAGACCTGGTTATGGATATAGTGAAAGGCCTAAAAAAAGAAAAATTACTCCCATTACGCAAGCTTCTATTATTCATAAAGCGTTAAAAGAACTTGGAATCAATGAACCAATCATATTAGTTGGCCATTCTTGGAGCGGTACGATGACCCTTTCCTATGCTCTACAATTTCCAAAGGAAGTTGCTGGAATTGTGATATTGGCAGGAGCAATGTATAAAGAGGGATATGCTGCAGAGAATGGTGACCTGTTATCAAAGTTCGTTACAACACCTTTTTTAGGAAGTATGATTTTAAATTTATTACTTAAAACACCTTTAGCAAAAAGTATGGCTTTCTCAATGGCCAAGCAAACTTTTGCTCCGGAGCAGGTACCAGAAAAGTATGCAAAAGAGCTATATGCAATCGGATTCCGTCCAAGTCATTTTAGTGCAAATAGGGAGGATGTGCTTGTATTCTCTGAAACCTCTAAAAACTTTTGTGAAGAATATAAAAAAATTACAGTTCCTACAGTAATTGCAGTGGGAGAAAATGATCCATTTGGGGTGATTGATCAAGCGCGGCGATTAAAAGAGGATATTCCCCATGCCACTTTAAATATCATTCCAGACATCGGACATATGATTCCAGAACTTCATCCAGAGATGGTCTTGGAAAATGTGAAATTTATATCTAAAAAAATTACGAGTATTGTTTAAAGTTGTTTATTAAATATCAAACGTAGGAGACTTAAGGGGATTTTGGATTTAATTTCCATTTAAACTAAAAGGGAGAGGAGTTTTATGTATGTTTAATAATGAACAATTACAAGACTTAATTGCTGGGAAAAGTGTTGGGAATAAGTTCCCCTATAGTATAAATGATGACCAAGAAATAGAAGCACATATTCGGCGATTATTTCATCGAATAAACCGTATTCCGAATTTAGTATGTGAAGCAGAGTGGAATCATTTTGGCAGTGGATACGCTTCCTTTGTTGAATTATTTTGTTATCGGAAAGAGGATGTTAAAGTTGTTGAAGAGAAATATGGGCGTCGAGAGATAAGGACAGATGGGATCATTATTGATATTTGTCGTTTAGCACCTGTTGCAATTATGGGTGAAGATGACAGATATAAAACAATACGTACCGAAACAAACGAAGTAGTTGGTGGAGCACATGGGACTTTACTTAGTGGTCCACATCGATTAAAAATAAGTAAAGATTTCCAAACAATTGCAGAAAACTTGAAACAAGTTTTGGAAGAGTTTGATTATGAGCTTTTAGAGGCTAAAGAATTAAATCAACCTTTATCTTTTCAAACGGAAATAGCAACAATTTATCGGGAACCTAGAGAATATTTAGTGATGGATGCGATTTTTTATTGGGAGGATTAGTTTAATTGTAATGTATTACTAAGTCTAATACGACTTGGTTGTTGTAAAAATTAATTCTCTTAATGTCTATCACTTTTGGAAAATTAAATAACTTGATGATCTTAATATATTTTCCATAAAAGCTTCCTTAAATTGAAGTAATCAAATAAATGAGAACATTCTATAAGTTGAGTTTAGAGGATTGAATTCGGTATTAAACCGGACTCAATCCTTTTTATTTTTCTTTAATTCGTTTGTAATTGATGTAATGTAGAAATAACCTTATCAACAAATTAAACCATATCACTGTTTAATAGGTACACATATTTCACAATAAGGGTAACTAATCATATCACTAATGTACTTTTCCATAATTGGTTTATGATCGATTTGGAAATTGTTATTTTGTAAATGTTGAAAAATAGCCGGATATGCTTTTTGAATATCTTCTGTTGTATGTTTTACTTCGTAAACATAATACTCACCCCCAGAGAGTTCCCTTTCAAGAACTGAATCATCTACTTGAAAATCATTTGGAATGACAATGCAAGCATCAAATCTGCACTGATTAGGTGGTGTTGTTTCTGGGTTATCGAGTGGAATTGCAAACAAAATTGCAGAATTAAGAAGATTATTCTCCTTCGCCCATTTTTTTAACTTCTCCATTACTTCCATATTAGCAGGACCGTATTGACCAACTCGTCGCATATAAGCAATACGATAGTTTGGAAAAGTTTCGATTTTAAATTTCATTACGTTCCATCCCTTCTATCCATATTCTTTGGTACATTTCGAATGTAACATGTTATAAAAAAATATTTCGATTAATTTTAAAAATAATTTGAAAATTTATTATATAATTGAATGAAAATGAAGAGTATGGAAAAAAATGTTATCCATCATCGTGTTTTTGGGCTATTTGTAATTATTGTCTTTTTAGCTATGGTTAAAACAATAAAGGAAAGTCAACGTCAGAATCGGGATTAATAACTTTATTTCATCCACCATTTTTTAAAATTTACAAAGGTAAATTAACAAGTTATTTTGTTATACGCCTAAATAAACTATTGGTGTAAATGTCGAGCAATACGGTTTGGTAGAAGTAAAATGATTAAAAGAAGACAATGAAAAAAGCAAAAAGGAAAGATGAATAGAAGAGTCTTCCTTTTTGCTTTAACATTGAATTTCAATTCGTTGTTATCCTTTTATTTACTGACCGTTTTTTCTTCGAACCGTTATCGATTCTCCAGCGATTCCCCAATTATCCGTATCAACTTCATCAATGACAACGACCGTTGTATTCGGATTTTTATCTAATACATCGACAAGTAATTGAGTGGCTCCTTTAATAAGGGCTGCTTTTTTTTCGGGTGTAACGTTTTCGTTGGTAATTTTAATATTTACGTATGGCATTAATATCCCCTCTTTTCTTTTTTATTTTATGGCTGAAGTTTCTAATGGTGGTCTTCGATCAAATCGAATCCCACGTATAAGAAACAATGCGCCAATAAAGACAACGCCAGCTGCTCCTATCAAAGCAGCGTTATAACTTTGAGTGAAGGATGTTAAAAAGCCGGCAATTGTTGGTCCAATCATTTGGCCAAAGGCATAGATCGCCGTAAGATAACTAATCACTCGACTACTATTCGCAGGGTTCATTTGACGGACTAATGTAGTTGCAAGGGTGGTGATTCCCATAAATGTTGCGCCAAATAATAATGCAGAAATAATAAGACTAATTTGAGATGTCCAGAAAACAGGTAGAGCAATTCCGATAGCTTGTAATATCATTGATAAAACTAGTGTTATTACGAAACCTTGCTTTTTTGCTAATGTTGACCAAAGTATACAGGAAGGAATTGCACCTAACCCAACAACAATCCAAACAAAGGATGAGTCCATTTTAAATGTTGGTGAATTTTCTGCAATCGATACGATGAATGTTCCTGTTACAATATAACCTAAGCCTTCTAACCCATAGGCAATCATTAACCATGTTAGCCATTTTGGGGGAGGTACTTGAATTTTTTCATCTTGTTTTTCCGTTTTTGTCAATGTATTTGGGGAATCCTTTAGCCACATCCATACAAAGATCGTAAGAACTATGCTTACAGTGGCTAATCCTATCCATACTCCTTCCCACCCATATAAATCGTTAAAAGTTGGAATGAAAAGGGTTGAAAAAAAGATCCCAAACCCTACGCCAGAATAAAAAATGCCTGACCAATTTGTTTTACCGGCAGAAGATAATTTATCTAACACAATACTAGAAGCGATAACAAAAATGAATGAACTTGCGATTCCTGAAACGAAACGAAGGATAAGCATTAAAACGTAAGAGTGGGAAAGTCCCATAACGAAGGTGGTCAGCACACTGATGATAAGACTAGCTCTTAAAAAATTAGTTTTATGCTTTTTCAACGGAAGTACTCCTGCTACTATTGCACCAGCCAAATATCCAGCATAATTACTCGAAGCAAGGTAACCTGCTACTGTGGCAGAAAACGAAAGGTCTTTTTGCATGAGTGGTAGGGTAGGTGTATAAGCAAATCTTCCAATTCCCATTGCAATCATTAGTGAAAAAATTCCGCCAACTAAAAATAAAATTGGATGCTTCTTCAAATGTTTCACCCCCTCGTTTTGTTTTTTATTTCTATCATAATCATATCTGTTTTTTGGTATATGGTATAATACATAAAATCGATATGAAGGCATCATTAATTTATATATCAAAAAAGGGGGAAGACGATGGATATCCAATCGTTAAAATTTTTTCGAGCTGTCGCAGCGTCAGGTAGTATTTCAAAGGCAGCGAAAGAATTAAACTATGCCCAGTCAAATCTCACAGCAAAAATTCAACAATTGGAAAGTAATCTTCAAACGACGTTATTTTATCGACACAATCGAGGGACGACTCTTACGGATAAAGGGAAACTATTACTAGCTTATACAGATAAAATATTTCAACTGTTAGAAGAAGTAAAAGAAGTAATGAATGATGATGGTGTACCAAAGGGACCTTTAGCGATTGGTTCAATGGAGACAACTGCTGCGGTTCGTTTACCCGCATTGCTTTCAAAGTTCCATCGTGAATATCCGGATGTTGATCTTACATTAAAAACTGGTCCGACAGAGCAAAATGTTCAAAGTGTTTTACAATATGAATTGGATGGCGCCTTTGTTGCAGGTCCTATTGAACATCCAGAACTTTCTTGTCAAACTTTTATAGAAGAAGAGTTAGTGCTTGTTACAGATCCGTTTCATCAACCTTTAACTTCGTTAAAAGAAATACAAAATCGAACGATATTAGTATTTCGTAGTGGCTGTTCTTACCGAGCAAGATTTGAAAAATGGTTACACTATGAAGGGGTGATACCAGAAAAAGTAATGGAGTTTGGAACTCTTGACGGAATTATTGGTTGTGTATCTGCCGGGCTTGGTATTAGTTTACTTCCTCGTAGTGTAGTAGCCAAACATGTGAAAGAAGGAGTGCTTGTCCAACACGATATTCCTGAACAATTTGGAAAGGTGAAAACGATTTTTATTTACCGGAAAGATAAGTATTCGTCTACTTCACTCGAGAAAATGATAGAAATGTTGAGCAGTGAAAGGTAGGTTTGGTTTAAATTTACTCTGATGTAAACGGCAATTATAAAAGATATAGGAAGTAAACTACATATCACTCCATTAATAAGGGATTAAATAAAATAATAAATATCTAAAATGAGGGTTATTGTATTAAACTTATAGGAGATTTTAATTTTTCAGTATAAGCTGAAAATATATTATTTCTATTCTAGGAGGAGAAAATATGGAAGTATTTGCAGAATTTCTAGAGAAAATCGAAAATATACAACATCGGGAACGAACAGAAGAAGTTTTAAGGTGGGTAAGTGAAAAATATCCAAATTTAACGCCAGTAGTTAAATGGAAGCAGCCTATGTTTACCGACCACGGTACATACATTATAGGCTTTAGTGTAGCGAAACATCATTTAGCTGTTGCCCCTGAAGAGGCGGGGATTACTCATTTTACGGATGAGATAATGCAGGCTGGATATAGTCACACGAAAGGACTAATTCGATTCCCATGGAATAGCCAGATTGATTACGCATTACTTGAAAAAATGATTGATTTTAATATTTTTGATAAAGCAGACTGTTCAACCTTTTGGAGGTAAAAGAAAATAGAAAAGAAAATAGTATTTTCAAAATAGAGGGATTACCATCCATTTGGCGCAATTTTATAAATAAATTGTGCTCTTTTTAATGACTAGGAATAATTTGAATTGGATATTTATGTTAAAATTAATGGACTCCCATATAAATAAAGTTGAAATGGTAGTTATCTAGTAATATATCTATAGGTAGGTGTTTAAAATAGATAAATTTTTAAAATGGTTCTTAACGTCATTTGTATTAGGATTAATAGGATTAACAGCAGCATTTTTCGTGCAAGATATTGCTAGTATAAATGGTGAATTAAATCAAAGTATTTTATTAGTTTGTACGATAACTATATATTCATTCTCATTCTAATATCGTTATTTAGTATTATTAAAGCTAATTTTAGAAGAATGAGAAGTGAATTAATTATGTCTGCATTTGTTGTAATCATTCCTTTGACTGCATTACTAATAAATAGCGTATTTTTTATAATTTATTTTGTTGGTAAGTAGTTAAATAGCGGTTAGTTACTTAATCAGCAATCCTCATAAAGCGAGGATTGCCAAAATTAAATACTAGCTACTTTCTTTCTGTTAATTAAACCTTGTTTGTGCAGTTTATCAAAACGGTATTCAGGACAATGTTCACAAGCTCACACTTTAAAATATCATGTGAGTTTCATTTTCTTGAGGCGATTGTATTGTATAGGTCAATTTGTTCAACCTTTGAGAATTGGTATCGAATAACTATAATTAACAAGTTATATTCAAATTTTTAAGCAACCAAGGTTTTATCAAAGGCAGTACCGTTACAGGTTGCATTGCTTTGGTGTGATTCATATCATCCCCTTTTATAATCTCTATATCCCATCCATTATGTTCTAAATCTAATTTATTTTTTTGAAGTATACCGATAATATCTACCGTTAAACTGCCAAAGTTTTCTCCATAAACAATTGTATCTTTATCTCCAGCAAACGCTAATCTTGGTATAGCTAATTTATGTTGAATTATTCGATCATCAAACTCCTTCAAATTTTTATACATTGTAACAAATTGTTTAGTTTGATTCGTGTCAATCTTTACCTGTATGTTATCCCACTCACCATTTTCGGGATTAACATCATTATATTCGTTCATAACAGGAGAATTTTGATTAAACAAAGCTTGTTCGTATGTTTTATTTGTTACTACCATCATTTCTTTATATGGACCATTTAATGGCGGAAAACCACCCATGATTAAGCTTTCTAATCGATCTGTCCGAATAGCTAATTGTAATCCAACTAAAGCTAACCATGAATATCCATAATAGCTAAACTTTTGTACTTTCATTTCATCAGCAATTTTTATTAAATCTTTTACTATATTTTCAGGTGTGAGATTCTCAGGGCTCGGATGTTGCAAACGGTGTCCTTCGTAGTCGAAATATAGAATCTGAAAATTGTCCACGAGTCCTTCAATAAAATGTTTTCCTAATTCGGGGTCTACTCCCCACATTTTTAAGTTTTCAGCTTCTTGTCCATAAACAGATTCTTTAGCAACTGGAAGCATGATTGTTGGAGTGTCGGGATTCCCAACTAAACCAACCTTTAATTCTGATTCATCCGTAAGTTTTATGTTCTTCTCCATTTTTATCACTCCTAAAATGTTTATACTATTATCGTATAACATTCATGCAATATTTCGGTTTTCCGCCTTTTCGCCCTTATGTATTGGGATTTAATTCGGAATATGTTAATGTAGCACTTGAAGGTTTTACTTTAATAGAGGAGGCTATAAATGGAGTCTTACACCCCTAAACAAATTGCAAACGCCTTAAATGTTAGTACAACAACTTTGAGAAGATATGAAGAACAAGACCTCATCCCTGTTGTACCAAGAACGGATAGTAATCACCGTTTTTATAAATCAATTCACTTCCAAGCTTTTGCTACCATTAGAGCCTTGCTAAAAGGATATGACATACCGATTGTTTACGAAGTTATGAGAATGATTAAAAATTCAAGGTTTGCAAAAGCCTTATGGCTAGTGAATGAACAGCAATTCCATATACAAGTGGAAAAACAGCGAGTGGAAGAAATTCTCACTATGATTCAAAATACTGAATTGACTCAATATAAAAAAGTAAAATTAAATGAATGGATGAGTATTGGAGAGGCCGCAAAAATAGCGGGAGTAAATACTTCAGCTATCCGACATTGGGAAAATGAAGGATTAGTCCATTCAGAAAGAAATAAAGAAAACGGTTATCGAATGTTTTCGATACCTGAGCTTCGAAAAATATTGATTATAAGCAGTTTGAGAAAAACGGTTTATTATATAGAAAATATGAAGATATTATTAAACGACTTAGACACAGGAAACTACGATAAAATTGAACGTTCCTTCCAGGTAGCATTGGAAAATCTGAACAATAAATTATTACTTCAATTAAAAGGGATTGCTAAACTGATGAAATATATAGACATTTACCAAGAAGTAAATTCTTAAAAAAAGAGATAAGCCCACGCCTATCTCTACTTTCTTGACAATGTATCTATCCTATTAGTTTGATGATCTAATAAAAAAACTAAAAACTATTGTTCAATCTATATACCAAATAACTTACTTTAGAAATTATCATAGTTTAACATTTAAAAGATAATTCTACTTTTTTTCTGAAGACCCTCATTTTCACTTAGAAAATCAATGATTATGGAAAGAATAAGCAGTATCTTTCTTTTAAAATATCTAACACTTCTTCTGGCATTTCTCTAATTTTAATATCTTCACCAAGGAAAAGTAACCAATTTGTGAATTCAATCAGTTCTTCTGTTTTATTTACATTAATAAAAGTTTTTAAAATTGCTGTCGTTTGGTAAGGATTTGTATAGGAAATTGAAACTTTGAAAGGATGATACTTTTTGTATTGGGAAATTGCTTTAGGGCCTATTTCAAGGACAAGATTGAATATTTCCTGATTGCTTAATTTTTCTAATATCTTTTTCCTACTTACTCTTTTTTTAGGCGAATAGGCAATGACATCGGTGAGATTGTCGACAGGAAAAATTTGTTTCCTTTCTTCTTTTAAGTCAAAGCCTTCAATCATCCAAACACTTTTTTCTTTATATAGATACAAAAGATAAATTGGATAAGTTTTTATGGCATCCTCTTCATTAATGGTAATCTGTAAATAGTTATCCAAAAGTAAAATTTGAATGAGTTTTTCCAACATAGGGTGGGGGAGGTCAGACAGCTCCAGTAAATCAGGATTATTCGGATTGGTTCCTTCAAATAGTAAAATTTGATTTAACAGTACAAGATCATCCTGTTGGTTTTTTGAAATTAAACCGAGTAATTTTTCGGCTAAAGATTGACGACTTTTTAGATAAGGAAGTTGTTGGTTTCTAGTAGCCATAAAGGCGATGAAAAGAGCTTTTACCTCATTATCGGTAAAACGAACTTCGGGAAGGACCGAATTGTGCATGACAAAATAGCCTCCATCCCTTCCTACTTCAGCCACAAGTGGCATCCCCATCGCCTCAATTTCTCGAATATCCCGAATAGCCGTCGAACGAGAGATGTTGAATTCTTGCATGAGTTCTGAAATTGTAAAATGGGCGCGGTTGTTTATATACCGCATGATGATATTAATTCGTTCAACTTTTTTCATTTCTGCTCCTAAACAGTATCATTTTTTGACATGATTTAAGTTTATCATAAACGTATCAAGTGAATGAGTCAAAATCATTTGAATAATTTTAAAAAAGGAAGGTTATGAAAATGGAAAATTACAAATTAGAAGAAAAAGAAAGTTTTATCGTTTTAGGTTTTGGAACGGAGCTAAAAAGCAATTATACAGATTTTGCCGGTTTAAACAAAGAAAAAGCGGATTTTTGGAAAAATTTCAGTGAAGATGGAAAACTCGATGCATTAAAAGCCATTGCTACGAATAATTACGTTTTTGCAGTGAATGAGGCAGTCAATAACAAGATGATGTATTATGCTGGCGTTATAACAGATAATGAGGCACCGGAATTAGGCGAATCGAGATTAATTCAATTTCCTAAAGGGGAATACCTTGTTGTAAAAGGCGAAGGAACGTCTATTAATGAATTGAATAATCAACTGACGGGCATTGCCTTTGGTCAAGTCTTGCCAGAAGCAAAGGATTTTGCCTATGTCGGTGGTCCAAATGCGACGGTTGAGATGGGTCAGCGCAATGGAATGGTTTTTGGCGAAATTTGGATTCCTGTCGTTAGACGATAAAATTACCGGAGGGATGGAAATGACTTCTATCGTTGATTTTAAAAATGTGTCTACAATTGGATTAGAATCTTCACCTGTAGTAGAAACATTAGCTGGTTTACGTGCTAATGAAGCCCGTTACTTTATGAACAAATACAAGCATGAATTTACGGTTGTTCCAGCTAGTGAAAGCCAAGATACCCTTGATTATGTGAACCGAATTTTAAAAGAAGAGCGGGATATCGAGTTTGCAGCGAAGCCATTAGAAACATCACGTTTTCAAGTGGAAAACATTCAATTCGCCTATGTTTTCTATGAAGATGGTCTTGTGGTCAATATTATGTATACCGTGGATGACCCAAAGAAAAGAGCGGTTGGTTTTAAACTTTCGGAAGGGATGGAAGTACCAAAAGAGTTAGATGGGAAGTTTAAATTTGCAAGGCAAAAATCAAAACTAGCTGGAACAATTAGAGGATCGTTTTTTGTTATTAAAGGCGAATATTAAAGTACACAAAATATCTATTACATTAAAGAATAACTCGGTTATTTATTGTTCCACGAGTGAAAACATATCGTATTAGGACTGTGATTATCATTCAATTATATCGTTAGAGAGCGCAATTGCCGGAGGTGAAATTGTGCTCTTTTTTTATACACTGGACTACTTAATTAAAAGTACTTCGTCTGAATAGTGAAGTTGATTGTTATGAAAATTGCAACAATACCATTCCGATATGGTAGGATAAAAGCATATTCGTTAGAGTGGAAAATGAGATGGAAAAGGTTAATGGTATTGAGTCCGAAAAATTTAGGAAAATAAGTTGTTTTCTTCATATTAAATAAAAAAGAAAAGGGATTAAAAATGACATTACAACAATTAAAATATGTGATTGAAGTAGCAAAAAGTCGTTCGATTAATAAAGCTGCACAAAATCTGTTTATTAGTCAACCTAGCCTATCCAATGCAATTAAAGAGTTGGAGGAAGAAGTCGGGATTACGATCTTTTTGCGATCAAACAAAGGGATATTGATTACGCCTGAAGGGTCGGAGTTTTTAGGCTATGCTAGGCAAGTCGTAGAGCAGGCAGAACTTTTAGAGAATCGGTATACGAATACTAGATCTCCGCAACAACATTTTTCAGTATCTGCACAGCATTATGCATTTGCAGTTAGTGCCTTTGTACGGCTTTTAAAAGAATATGACCCAGAAGAGTACGAGTTTAGCCTACGAGAAACAAAAACATATGAAATTATTGATGATGTAAAAAATTTACGAAGTGAAATTGGTATTTTATATGTAAACGAATTTAATCAAAAGGTCATTCACAAGTTTTTAAGGGAAGGAAATTTACAATTCCATGAGCTGTTTACAGCAAATCCCCATGTGTTTATTAGCTCAGCAAACCCTCTATCTGAAAAGGATTATGTGACTTTATCCGATTTAGACCCCTATCCTTATCTTTCCTATGAGCAGGGAGATTATAATTCTTTTTATTTTTCGGAAGAGATTCTTAGTACCCTTTCTAGACCGAAAAATATTCGAGTGACGGATCGTGCAACGTTGTTTAACTTACTTATTGGATTAAATGGTTATACCATTTCAACTGGGGTGATTAGTCATAAATTAAATAGTAAAGACATTATCGCTATTCCTTTAAAAGTAGATGAGCAAATTCATGTTGGTTATATTACCCATAAAAATGTTACAAATAGTACGTTGGCTAATACGTATATTCAATATTTAAAAGAGTCAATTGAGGAAGAATTACAATCATTATAGTTTGAAGCTATAACGAGGAATAGATTTTTTGTGTTACGTTATAATAATTCCCCTATGCTACACTAGCTTTACATCAAGAGAAGAGGATTTTAATAAAAGGAAAGAGGGAGATCACATTATGACAACAACACTTGTAAAAGCTCCGTTTAGAGCAGACCATGTAGGAAGTTTATTGCGCCCAGAAAGAATTCATAAGGCAAGAAAGGATTTTCAAGAAGGTAACATTACTAAACAAGAACTACATACGATTGAAACAGAAGAAATCAAAAAAATTGTTGATAAGCAAATTGAAGTTGGGCTCCAAGCTGTTACAGACGGAGAATTTCGACGAAGATTTTGGCATACGGATTTTCTTGAACATTTAAATGGTGTAGAAGGATATGTCCCAAATCATGGTTTTGCCTTTAAAGGGGAAGAAACGGAAAGATATGATGTGCGTGTTGTAGGGAAAATTTCATTTAACCCAGATCACCCACATATTAAAGATTTTCTCGAATTTAAAGAAATCGTCGGGGATCGGGCCGTTGCAAAACAAACAATCCCAAGTCCAAACCAATTATTTAACGCAGGAATTCGTAACTTAGAAATTTATCCAGACATTGAAGAATATACAAAGGATATTATCCAAACATATCGTGATGCAATCAAAGCATTTTATGATGCGGGTTGTCGTTATTTACAACTCGATGATGTCTATATTGCTGGTCTAAATGCACCTGAAATACCATTTAATGATAGCGGCTATTCTCGTGAAGAATTAATTGATTTAGCACTACGAGTAGTAAATGGGGTGTTGGAAGATAAACCAGAAGATTTAATTGTTACGACTCACCTTTGTCGTGGAAATTACCGCTCTAAATGGGCGTTTGAAGGAAGTTATGCGAAAATTGCGCCAACACTATTTGCAAAAGAAAAAGTAAACGGATTTTTCTTAGAATATGATGATGACCGTTCTGGTGACTTTGACCCATTAAAGTATATTCCGAACGGTGGACCACAAGTAGTACTTGGCGTGTTCACATCTAAACATGGAGAATTAGAAGAAAAAGAAAATATTAAAGCTCGAATAGAAGAAGCAACAAAATATGTGCCATTAGAGCAATTATGTATTAGTCCACAATGTGGATTTGCTTCTACTCATCACGGAAATATTTTGACTGAGGATGAGCAATGGGCGAAGTTGAAGTATATTGTCGATATTTCGAAAGAGATTTGGGGATAAGTTTTTAGCGAACACCTTTTACAAGGCTGTTCGCTTTTTTATTATCATTGATCTTTTAAATCAAGACAAGAAAAAGAGCTATGGGACGAAATCACAAATTGAATCATTATCACTTTGCTTAGCCAGTTCATACGATAGATGGGAGTAGCGTATGAAAGGAGCAAAAAATGGGTGACTTACTTTCTTTAATGCTATTAGGCTTTGCAGTTAGTCTTGATAGCTTTACGGTTGGATTAACATATGGAATGCGAAGAGTTAAGATTCCGTTCAAATCATTTATGATTATCTTTTCCTGCACTTTCATTATTTTATTATTGGCTATGGGAATCGGTTCGGTTATCGAATTGTTCATTTCCTATGAAGCGGCGGAAAGAGTTGGTGGGTTGATATTAATCGTTATCGGCATCTGGGTCTTGTATCAATTTATAACATCCAACAGTAATTCAAAACGAAGACAAAGCGATATGAAAGTTATTCAAATTGAAGTGAAAAGATTAAGGCTAATTATTAAAATATTAAAAAAGCCTTCGGAAGCTGATTTTGATCGTTCAGGAAGTATTAGTAGTATCGAGGCACTGTTTTTAGGATTAGCGTTGTCATTGGATTCATTCGGTGCTGGTATTGGTGCGGCTTTAATAGATTTACCTCCAATTTTATTTTCAATCGTCGTAACCGTTTCAAGTGTCATTTTTGTAATAGCAGGGATTAATATTGGTTTAATCTTTAGAAATATGAACTGGATGAAAAAATTATCATTCTTACCAGGCATAGCCCTTATATTAATTGGACTATTTAAAATGTGAAGATAGATTCTAAATAGGATAAATGGTGCTGTTTTAAAAGTTAGCATACAAACTTTTAAAACAGTATTTTATTTTGTAAAAACATACTATTCTTTTTTAATTAATGCCATAGATGTTGATTCACCTAGTTGGAATCTATTCATTTTTGCTTTATAAGATAAAAAATGAACATTCAATATTTAGGGGATATAGAACAACTTTCTATAATGTTAATTTAGTTACAATTGAAAAATCTCACATAATTATCCATCCCATACATATAATTTATTGTGCTATACAAAAAGATGGTTGCTGTAATGGAAAGTAAATAGATAAGTGAACGAGTCAAATGGGAAAACAAAATAAGATTTAGTTTGTATTTTCCATTGGTGAAAACAAAGCATAGTCTCCTTTTGTCTTACTAGAAATGATTAGAAGGTATAGTAAAGTACATTTGCCAATAAGAACAATACGAATTACAAGGATATGGGGGATTTCTAATGAACGTAACAGAATATTACCGAGAACCTATACAAAAAGTAATGAACGATTTGGATGTAACGGAGCATGGATTAACGGATTTTGAAGTTCGGACGAGACAAAAGAAGTATGGATATAATGAAATACAAGAGAGCGAACGGAAAAGTATAAGTCAAATCTTCCTTGAACAGTTTAAAGATTTTTTAGTCATAATTTTAATGGTCGCTGCTTTAATTTCTGTATTTTTAGGGGAAGTGCAAAGTTCAATCGTTATTTTGGTCGTTGTCATTTTAAATGCGATACTAGGCACTGTTCAACAAATTAAAGCAGAAAAATCTTTAGATAGCTTAAAGGAAATGGCCGCCCCTATCGCAAGGGTACTTCGAAATGGACAAGCAACGGAAATCCCTTCAAAAGAGGTTGTTGTTGGCGATATTCTTATTTTAGATGCCGGGGATTATATTAGTGCAGATGGTCGAATTATTGAAAGTCATAGTTTACAAATTAACGAGAGTTCCCTAACAGGGGAGTCACTCCCTATCGAAAAAGAAGCAAATGTTATTAATGTAGCGGAAGTGGCACTTGGTGACAAGACGAATATGGTCTTTTCGGGCAGCTTCGTAACAAATGGTCGAGGAAAAGCTATTGTAACATCTATTGGTATGAATACGGAAATTGGTAAGATTGCAAACTTGCTTGATAGTGCAAAAGAAAAGAAAACACCTCTTCAAATTAGTTTAGAACATTTTGGTAAACGTCTTGCAATAGGGATTATAATCATTTGTTTCATTATATTTGGCTTAGATATTTTGCGCGGTCGCGAATTAGGTGATTCATTTATGTTTGCAGTTTCTTTAGCAGTTGCTGCCATTCCTGAGGCATTAAGTTCAATCGTGACAATTGTATTAGCATTTGGGACACAAAAAATGGCGAAAGAAAATGCCATTGTTCGAAAACTCCATGCAGTAGAAAGTCTTGGGAGTATTTCAGTAATTTGTTCTGATAAAACAGGGACGCTAACTCAAAATAAAATGACTGTCCAAAAATTATATATAAACGAAAAAGTAATGCAACATGATCAATTGCAAATAAGTAATGAACTTCATCACACATTCCTTCATATGGCTTTATTATGTAATAACTCCGTTGCGTTTACCGATAAAGAAATTGGGGACCCAACAGAAATAGCCCTAGTCCGTTTAGGAAATCAATATAATATTGATGAACTTCATATACGGAAGCAGTTTGAGCGATATGGTGAAGTACCTTTTGATTCAAATCGAAAATTAATGAGTACTCTTCATCGAGTAGGTAATCGATATGTTATCATTACGAAGGGAGCTGTAGATGTACTGCTTTCTCGTATTGTGAAAATTCGGACTTCCCAAGGAGTTTCGAACATTACGAAACAACAACTCGATGCCATTAAACAAGTAAATAGTAATTTCTCTAACGAAGGATTACGAGTACTCGCATTAGTTTATAAAGAAGTGAATTCTATTAAAGTAAGTACGAAAGATGAGGATGGCTTTATTTTTCTTGGTTTGGTTGCAATGATGGATCCTCCTCGAGAGGAATCGAAACAAGCCGTAGCAGATTGCATAAAAGCGGGGATTAAACCTGTAATGATAACAGGGGATCATAAAATTACAGCTGCCGCTATTGCGAAACAAATTGGCATTTTAAAAGACCCATCTGAAGCAATTGAAGGGAAAGAAATTGAACATTTATCAGATAAAGAATTGAGAGAACAAGTTGAAAACTTCTCTGTTTATGCGAGGGTGTCACCGGAACATAAAATTCGGATTGTAAAAGCTTGGCAGGAAAAAGGGAACGTTGTTGCAATGACGGGAGACGGTGTCAATGATGGTCCAGCGTTAAAGCAAGCTGACATTGGGGTTGCAATGGGGATTATGGGCACAGAAGTTGCAAAAGATGCCTCATCGATGATTTTAACCGATGACAATTTCTCAACTATTGTTAAAGCAGTTTCTAATGGTCGTAGTCTTTACGAAAATATTAAAAATGCAATAAGGTTTTTATTATCTGGAAATACAGGAGCAATATTAGTTGTTTTATATGCAACACTTTTTGCATTACCAGCTCCATTTACACCGGTTCATTTATTATTTATTAACTTGCTAACCGATAGTTTACCAGCAATTGCAATCGGTTTAGAGCCACATAGTAAAAAAGTGATGGAAGAAAAACCTCGAAATATCCATGAACCGTTATTAAATAAGAGCTTTGTTTCGCAAATTGGTTTGGAAGGGTTACTCATTGCGGCGGTTACGATTATCGCTTTCCAAAGAGGGTTGATGACTGGTGATACGACAGTTGCGAGTACGATGGCGTTTGCAACATTATGTTTATCGAGATTGTTCCATGGCTTTAATTGTCGTTCAAATGAATCTATTTTTAAAATAGGACTATTTTCAAATTTATCCGTTTGGATCGCCTTCCTTATTGGATTTGTACTATTAAACGTGGTGTTAATTGTAGGATTATTCGAAGTAGCCATATTAGATCGTACCCAATTATTAACGATTTATGGACTTGCCATTGTACCGCTCATTATTATTCAGTTTCATAGACTTTATTTTAAAAAATAAAAAAAATTATATGAGAAGGTCTTTCAAAAAAGATGGTCAAAAATGGATCATCTTTTTTATTTATTAATCGTTACGATGGGTAGAACAAATATAGATAAAAATAGTTCAAATAATAAGTAAGTTACTGTGAAATTATGGCTAAAAAACAAGAGATTAACTTTCAAATACTTTATAATAAATGAAAGGAGTGTATTATAAATGATTGTACAAATGACAAAACAAGAATTTGATTCGTTAAATGATGAAGCTCTATTTCATGCATGTTTTAAACCGCTAATTTTGGATTATAAACACAGAATGGCTCAAGAAAATAGCACGATGGTAAAAGTACATTTTTATAAAGAGCTTACTTCGGGACAAAAAGCATTGTTTGTTTTTCATATATATTATGATCATGTAATTGAATCTGAAGCTGAGTTCTATTGGTGGAGTGCTTATTTTATAGCTCAACCAAAAATTTGGTCTGCCATTAAAACTGGATTACAATATTTTGGGGAGGGGAACATGTTCCACCTTCTAGAAGAAACGGAATCTGTTATTAAAAGGCATAACGGTCCGAGTAGTCTGGAAAAGTTTGTTGTTAAACGGGAAGACCTTCAGAATAATAAGGAACTTTCTGAGTCCATTAAACCTTTGTATTCCAACTTTAATGAAATAGCTAATCTTACTATAAAGAGAATAAGTGATTTTATTCGATTCAATCATGAAGACTTCATAAAAATTATTGATTAATAGATTTCATAAGTCGGGCACCGTTTTTTTATAAGGGTGCTCGTTTTGTTTTTTTAGAAAAGGAATACTAGGCATTAATTTCTTAGATTAGTAAATAAAGGATGAACTTTATCCCTTAAATACCCATAGTCACCTTTAAAAGCTCTACCTGTTTAAGTCCTAATTCTGACTTATATTAATTCTTAACCCTCTCTATTGACTTTTAGCAAATACGTGCTAGAATGATAGTTGACTTTATCGAGTTGAAGCGTTGAAGTTTAAAGCGTGAAATTACATCATCTAGGAGTTTACAAAATGTTTTCTATTGAGGCAAAAACAAAACCGTCATTATTCGAAGCATTATTTATTGTAATAATAGTTATTTCAATCATTTCGATTGCGATAGGAAAGTTAGGTGCTGTACCACATATTCCTATTCTTTTATCGATTACTCTTCTCATTTTTTACGGTTTACTAAAACGTGTGCCATTTAAAGTGTTAGAAGAAAGTATGAGATCTGGAGCTATTACTGGAATTGGAGCTATTTATATTTTCTTTTTAATAGGTATATTAATCAGTAGCTGGATATTAAGCGGTACAATACCAACGCTTTTATATTTGGGTTTCTCTCTCGTATCGGCTAGTTTTTTTTATGCGATTGTATTTATCATTACAGCGATTATTGGTACAGCAATCGGAAGTTCATTGACGACTGTAGCGACGATTGGGGTTGCTTTTATAAGTATTGCAGGAGCTATTGATGCATCGCTTGTCTTGACTGCTGGCGCTATTGTATCTGGTGCGTTTTTTGGCGATAAAATGTCTCCATTGTCAGATACAACCAATTTAGCTGCGAGCATTGTCAATATTGATTTATTTGAACATATAAAAAATATGAGTTGGACAACGATTCCTGCGTTTTTAATAAGCGGTGTCCTATATGCTGCTTTATCCCCTTCAGTTGAAGAAGTAGATAACACAACTATTGCGTTCTATCAGACTAGTTTACAAGATGCAAATTTTGTGCATTGGTATGCCATTGTTCCTCTGCTCGTCTTGATTGTTTGCACATTGAAAAAAGTGCCGGCATTTTTAACACTTATTGTTAGTTCCCTTGTAGCACTTTTCTTATCAATTTTTCATACTTCTTTATCAGTTAGTGATTACTGTGCAATTTTATATAATGGATATGTTTCTGAAACAGGAGTTGAAGTGATTGATTCACTCTTAACTCGTGGTGGTATCAGTAGTATGTTCTTTACAATTATGCTTGTGGTGCTTAGCCTCAGTATGGGTGGGTTATTATTTGCTCTAGGTATTATTCAAACATTGCTTAGTAAAATTGAAATTTTATTAAAATCTGTTGGTGCATTGATTACAGGGACGGCTTTTACCGCAATTGGTATTAATATAGTAGTTGGAGAACAGTATTTATCGATTTTATTAACAGGGGAAGCCTTTAAGAAACAATATAGAGAATTAGGTTTACATCCGAAAAATTTAAGCCGGGTAATGGAAGATGCGGGTACAGTCGTTAATCCGCTTGTCCCTTGGAGTGT
Source organism: Ureibacillus galli (assembly GCF_014836845.1). Lineage (GTDB taxonomy): Bacteria > Bacillota > Bacilli > Bacillales_A > Planococcaceae > Ureibacillus > Ureibacillus galli. The sequence goes on along the minus strand of NZ_JACSQA010000001.1, from coordinate 6,740 downwards.
TTGTGGTTTATTTATTACCTCAATGCTTAACGTTTCCGTGATTGACTATTTGCCTTTTGCGTTCTTTTGCTTACTGAGTCCAGTCCTTACCATCATTTTCGGATGGTTAAATCTGACAATATCAAGAAACTAAACATACTAAGTAGTACAAACCGAAGCCATGGTTTGTGCTACTTTTTTTATAGTAGACATGAAGGAAGGTCGACCAGCTTCTATTATTATTTAGAGTCCGTATTTTAAACAGACCAACTTCACAAGCTTATTTGCATAAACAAAGTAGCAATATTAACCGAGATCATATGCCTTCTAAAAAAATAATTAAATAGGGATTTACATTAGAAAAGATTTGTAAAGTAGATGGATTACCTGGAGAAAGTAAAAGTAAAGTTTTTAGTAGTTCAACAATCGTACGCTATCCTTGAAATGATTTGCACCGCAAATGTTAGACACAATTCTAACATTTGCGTGCAAATCAATAAGGATTGCGCTTTTTTATGTAAAGGAAAACTAGAGTCTCATGTTTTTTAAGTATTATTATTTTTGACTAAAAGCAATTTTCAAACCGATTAGTGTAAATAAAGATCCTTGAATCATGTTAATTTTTTTAGAGATTGAATTGTTTTTACGTAGGAAATTACCTACTTTACTAGCAAAAATACTTATTAAAGTGAAGATGACGAAAGATTGAATTAAAAATATGATTCCAAAGATGAGCATTTGAATCGGGACATGACCATTCTCATAGTTAATAAATTGTGGGAAAAAAGCTAGGAAAAACAAGGAAACTTTAGGGTTTAAAACGTTCATGATAATCCCTTTTTTGTATAAAGATTTGTAGTCTAAATTGTCTTCGTTATGAAGATGAAAACTAGAACTTTTTTCTCTAAATGATTTATATGCTAAAAATAACAAATATGCCGCGCCTGCATATTTCACTACCGTGAAAGCAAAGGCAGATTGATAAATGACTGCTGATATTCCGATTGTTGCAGCAGTAATATGAACCAACAATCCTGTGCAAAGTCCAAGGGTAGTAAAGATACCTGCATTTTTACCCTTTGCTATACTTTGGGCCAAAGTGAACAAATTATCTGGTCCAGGCATTAAGGTAAGAACGATTGCAGCACCTAAAAATGATAGTATAGATAGGATGTCCATATTTATCCCTCCATTTTTTAAAGTTAATTATATTATAGACGTATGTAATGGTATACCAAATTTTTTCGATTATAGTTATGAATTTGGAAAAATCCCAATATTGTGAACTTTAGTTACCAGTTGTATCCACTCCCGAAAAAAGTAATTAAATTAGAACGTTCGTTCAATTCAAAGGAGTATTAGTGATCTTGGGAAAAAGTGTTATAACAGTGATAATGCTAGGAGGAACATTATGGAAAACGCAGCCTTGATATTTTCTCAAAAAGGCTACAATCAAACTTCTATACAAGACATTTCAAAAGCTTCTGGTTATAGTAAAGGACACATTTATTATCATTTTCAAAATAAAGAAAAGCTCTTTGTTTTATTAGCACAAAATTCGATGGAAGAATGGTATACAAAATGGATGGCAAAAGAAGCCTTCTATTTTACAACAACAGAGAAACTTTATGGAATAGCAATGCATGTCCTCTATAATTACCTGACCCCTTTATTTAAAGGCGGTCAAGAACTTGCTGTAAATCCTACCTCACGTATTGAATCTGTTAAGGGATTTAAGAGATAGACCATTTGAATCATTTTTGGTTGATAGGTAATGTAATTAAAAAAATTTTCAGAAAAATATTGTTTTCTCGTGTTATCCTTGTTATCTTTAAAATACAAATAAACGTATTTCGTACTTTTGTACGCAGTACGTACAAATGGGAGGTTTTACATGGAAGCGCATACAAAGGATAAGGTGGCGGCAACTACAGTGGAAGCTGTCCCTAATTTATTAACGCCGCCGGAAACATTCAGTCAAAAAATGAAGCAAGTTGGGCCGGGAATCGTTGTAGCAGCTACTGGGGTAGGTACTGCAGACTTAGTTACATCGATCGTAATCGGAACACAATTTGGTACGACATTTATATGGGCCATATTAGTTGGTTCCATTTTAAAATACTTCTTAAATGAAGGAGTAGGAAGATGGCATTTAGCATCCGAACGTACGATGGTTCAGGGATGGCATCAACTTGGTAAATGGGCTACTGGTTACTTTGGTGTTTATTCCATCATTTGGGGGTTTGTTTACGGGGCAACCGCAGCATCAACATCCGGAATGGCGATGCATGCTATATTCCCGAGCATACCGTTATGGGCATGGGCTGCCATTCATGCCGTTGCAGGATTTTTACTTGTATGGTTTGGTAAGTATCAAGTAGTCGAAAAAGTAATGACCGTACTAATCGGGATTATGTTCCTAACAATCATCGGAACAGCTTTATTGTTTTTACCAAGTTTCGGGGACTTCATGAGTGGTTTCGTTCCACGTGTTCCAGAAGGTTCATTTATGTTAATGATGGGCTTAATTGGTGGTGTAGGTGGTACAATAACGATGGCTTCCTACGGTTATTGGTTAGCTGAAAAGAAATGGACAGGACCAAAATGGGTATCGACGATGCGCATTGATTCGAAAGTCGCTTATATTTTAACAGGGATTTTTACAATCGCTGGGTTAATTATTGGTGCTGAGTTTTTATTTGGAACAGACGTTAACTTACGGGGAGATCAAGGGCTGATTGATTTAGCCGGTTTGTTAGGTCAAGAGTTTGGAGAGCCGATGAAGTGGGTTTTCCTAGGTGCCTTTTGGTCAGCAGCCTTTTCTTCATTGCTTGGAGTTTGGCACGGTGTTCCGTATTTATTTGCCGATTTTGTACAAACAATTCGTGAAAAGAAAGATGCACCACGGAAGCAAGTTCATGAAACGGATAAAGCTTATCGTTTCTTCTTATTCTGGTTAACATTCCCACCAATGATTCTTTACTTCTTTGGTAAACCAGTAGAACTTGTGATTATATACGGTGCTCTTGGTTCATTATTTATGCCGTTCTTAGCGATTTCCCTATTAATCTTGTTAAATTCGAAGAAAATTGATCAACCATTACGAAATAAAGCATTACCTAATATAGTTTTAGTTGCCTGTGTTGCAATGTTTGTATATTTAGGTGCTAATGAATTAATTAAAATAATTTTCGGTTAAGAATATCAGCAACTGTTCAGTACAGTTGCTGATTTTTTTATGTGCAAAATAGATATGATTGGGTGCAAAATTTGTTTTTCATCCAATTCAATGGAGGTGAGATCGCTCTTTTTATGTTTTATTAAATAAAAATTTGGATAATGATAAATAATATGTTTCTTTCTTTTCAAAACTATTATATTATCTAATATGTAGATAGGTTTTATCGAAAAAATAGATTAATTAATGATGTCTTAAAAGGAGTATCATATTATGATGACGACAGAATTTCGTATTGAAAAAGATTTTCTAGGTGAAAAGGAAATACCGAAGGATGCCTATTATGGTGTTCAAACGATGAGAGCAGTCGAAAACTTTCCAATTACGGGTTATCGTATTCATCCGGAACTTATTAAATCTTTAGGTATCGTAAAAAAAGCTGCTGCGCTAGCTAATATTGAAGTGGGTATGTTAGGAAAAGAAATTGGGCAATACATTATTCAAGCTTGTGAAGAAGTGATTGAAGGGAAATGGAATGACCAATTTATTGTAGACCCAATTCAAGGTGGAGCAGGTACGTCCATCAATATGAATGCAAACGAAGTAATTGCAAACCGCGCGTTAGAATTAATGGGAGAGGAAAAAGGGAACTATAAATTAATTAGTCCGAACAGTCATATTAATATGTCTCAATCAACGAATGATGCATTTCCTACTGCAACCCATATCGCAGTACTAAGCTTAATGGATCAATTGTTAGATGCTACTAAAAAAATGCAAAAATCATTTGTTGCAAAATCGAAGGAATTTGCTGGTGTTATTAAAATGGGTCGGACACATCTTCAAGATGCAGTGCCTATCTTATTAGGACAAGAATTCGAAGCATATAGTCGTGTTGTTTCACGTGACATTGATCGCATTTCCCTTTCAAGACAGCATTTATATGAGGTAAATATGGGAGCAACTGCGGTTGGGACGGGATTAAATGCTGATCCAACTTATATTGATGCAGTCGTTCGAAATCTTAGTGAACTAAGTGGCTTCCCATTAAAAGGTGCTGAACATTTAGTTGATGCAACTCAAAATACTGATTGTTATACAGAAGTGTCCGCTACATTAAAAGTTTGTATGATTAATATGTCAAAAATCGCAAATGACTTACGTTTAATGGCTTCTGGTCCAAGAGATGGTTTATTTGAAATCGTTTTACCAGCTCGCCAACCTGGTTCATCGATTATGCCTGGTAAAGTAAATCCTGTAATGGCTGAAGTAGTCAATCAAGTGGCGTTCCAAGTAATGGGGAATGATTTAACTATTTCTGCAGCATCTGAAGCAGGTCAATTTGAATTAAATGTTATGGAACCAGTCCTATTCTTTAATTTAATTCAATCCATTTCAATTATGAGTAACGTCTTTACTGTCTTTACGGAAAAATGTTTAGATGGTATTAAAGCAAATGAAGAGCATTTAAAAGAGTATGTTGAGAAAAGTGTCGGCATTATTACAGCAGTAAACCCTCATATTGGATACGAACTTGCTGCTCAAATTGCAAAAGAAGCGATTGCTACTGGTGCATCTGTACGTGAACTTTGTTTAAAATCGGGTGCATTAACAGCCGAGCAACTTGATATGATATTAGATCCTTATGAAATGACTCATCCTGGTATTGCAGGTGGCAGATCTTTAGTAAATAATTGAGTTTTTGATTAAGAAAACAAATAAGGAAATAGTAGAATCAAGAACTATTTTAATGAAATGTTAACTTAACTTTTAAAAAATGCCTTTATATTGGATTTGGAGAAAATAACCAATCATCCAATATAAAGGTTTTTTGCATTGAATAATTTAAATACAACACTAGTTAGTTAGACAAAATTCATAATGATTTTAAGAAGAGGCTGGGACAAAACCCACCTCTGAAATGAAAAGCCGGTGAAATTTTACGATAAGTAAAATTTCACCGGCTTTGATTATTTTAAATAAAAACAGTCATGAGTTTTTCACACCCAACCCTAGCATGAAAATAAGTACCTTCGGTTCATAATGGTAATGACACAAACAGGATGTAAGATGTGGGTTTTTTTGGTGGCGTTGACCCTGTAATAAAAACTGTTTGAGTGAATTTGGTGTTCAACCCTTTGTTAGCTCCGCTTATTAGTAGGATGACTACGTACAGAAAAATGCTTATGTTCAAATTCACTCACTGTTTGTGATCATCATGTATCGGAGTGATTTTATGGAGGTGGTTTAGATGTACATTCAGAAACAATTGTAGCCTGTGTTATTAAGGGGAATCGTGAAGACGACCTGTATACAGAAATCGAGACATTTCCAACACTCACAAAAGATTTGTTTCGACTTTTAAAATGGTTAGAGGGGCATGAAGTTACACACATTGCAATGGAAAGTACGGGTGTGTATTGGAAACCTGTTTTTAACATTTTAGAGGATTTCTTTGATATCACCTTAGCGAATGCACAACGGATTAAAAATGTACCTGGAAGAAAAACGGATGTTTCAGATGCAGAATGGATAGCGAAGTTATTACGTCATGGTTTGATTGAAAAGAGCTTTGTTCCCCCTGTAGATATTCGTGAACTAAGAGATTTAACAAGACTGCGTAAAAAGTGGATTAGTCACTTGGTTTCAGAGAAGAATCGAATACAAAAGGTATTAGAAAGTTCAAATGTCAAACTAAGTACAGTTATCTCAGATGTATTCGGTGTATCAGGTCGAAAACTATTAAATCGATTAATTGAACAAGGCTATGTCGATGAAGTAGATGTGGAAAAAGATATTCATGGAAAGTTGATTCCGAAAAAACAACGGATTACAGATTCTCTATTTGGAACAATTAATGAACATCAAATCTTCCTAATTCGTCAATCTTGGCAACATATTCAATACTTAGAAACTTTAATTTCAGAAATTGAAGAACGGATGGATCAACTCCTACAAAATTATCAAGAAGAGCTACAGCTGTTATGCATCATGGGCAGGCGTTTCGCCTGGTAATCACGAAAGTGCTGGGAAAAGGAAAAGTACACGTACAGTGAAAGGAAATCCTCATATTAAATCCGCCTTGTGTGAAGCAGCTTGGGCTGTATCTAGAAGTCGAAATCGATGGCTAGCAAACAAATATTGGTCACTCGCCTCACGAAGAGGAAAGAAAAAAGCACTCGTTGCGATCTCGCATCGAATGCTCCGGGCTATTTACTCCATGTTGATGAACAAGGAGCCATACAAAGAACCCCAAGTAATTTAATATAACCATAAACAAATAATTTTATACAAAGTTACCTCTGAACAGGTAGCTCTGCTTTCTTATTGGCTTTTTTAGGTCACTTTAAGAATTACCTAATATAAATAGTATTATTCAAAGACCGAAGGTTTGATTTATTTTCACAGAAAAATAAGGACCACTTCTGATAAAATTAAGTCACCATAACAAAATTATACAGAAAGAAGGATCCTTATGTTTAAAGATTATAACATGAATCAACTCGTTTTGCCTTTAGATTTAGAAGTAAAATTACAAAATAATGATATTGCTTTCCATATCCATCATCTAGTTGAAAGTATC
>NZ_JACSQA010000019.1 GCF_014836845.1 Ureibacillus galli | reverse complement strand
TCTACCCCGACTACCGTTATAATAAGACCTAAACGAAAAAGGTCAACCAGAAAAATCTGGCTAACCTCATATTACGATCGGGCCAATTAATTGAATAACACCTTACTTTCAAGGACTGGTTATTTATATTATTGTATGAAGCAATCTGAAACTAATAGAAAACTCAATCGTATATTAAATATTGATTTTTCTGGGGAGATGTTAAAAATGTTAGAAATAATTGTAGTTTTTTTTTAACTATTCCATTATATGCGGTATTAATATGGAGTTATTTCTACCCACAAGAGAGCTTATTATGGGGAAAACGGTGGATGTACAAAGAAGAACCTGAAATATCGGATGGTGCAATCCGTTATATAAAAGTTGCATCATTAATCAGTGTAATAGGATTGACGTTAGTTTTCATTATTTTGATACTAACACAATTTAGAAGATAATTTTTCGGTACATTTCTTGTTCAACAAAATTAGGTAAAAAGATAAACTGTATATAGGGGGACTTTCTAGAGTATTCCAGAATCGGGCGCGATTGTTGAACAAAAATCTGAAGAAACTTTTTTTATAAAAGTCTCATACTTAATAAAATGAAAACCTCCATTTTGAACATTCTTTTTTCAACATGGAGGCTTTGATTAGAAATCATTCGTCATAACTGCTTTATAAAATTATTAATGAACTAAGTTGTTTTACATATTAGTATGAAAAAAAGATATATATTGTGAGACAGTGTGAAGCACATGGGCAATCTCTGGAATCATCACCGCTAATTAAAAGGGGATATACACAGTTAAAATATTCGGGCACTATCCTTGCAGGATAAGGACTCATTTTATTAACTGGCAAGTGAAAAAAATTTCCCCTCTACTTTTACTGTCTCTTTCTATATGGTAAATATTCTAAAAATTCCTTCGCTGCAAGAGAAAGTGATTTTTGCTCTCTCATAGCAATCCCAATATTCCTAAAAGCTGGTACTTCAAGCTCTTTCGCGATAATTTGATAAGGAATCCTTTGCAAAATTAGTTCTGGTAATATACTAATTCCTAACCCGTTTTCTACCATAGACATAATGGCATAGTCATCCCATGTTGCAAAAGAAATTTGCGGTGAAATTTGATGCTGCTCAAAAATTTCAGAGATTTCAGCTTTTGCTCCCTTTTCCAATAGCATAAATGGACTGTTCAATAATTCATTGATTGGAAACTTATCGCAATTAACACATGGATGATCTTGAGGAATGACTACCAGCAAACGGTCTTGCTCCACAAAGATTGTTTCCATTTTAGCTTTTGTCGGTAGTCGTAAAAATCCAAAGTCGACCCGGCCTTCGATAATCCAGCTTTCAATTTCTGTATAATCCCCTAATAGTAATTCGAAATCAATATTAGGATAGTCTTTCTTGAAGAATTTAATTATATTAGGTAGCCAATGGGTTGCCACGCTAGAAAATGTTCCAATTCTGATAATCCCAGACTGGATATCGTGTAAGTCCTCAATCTGAATCATTAGCGTTTCATGTTCATAACAGACTCGTTGTAACTGTGGGAATAACTTTAAACCATCAGATGTCAAGGTGATACCCCCACGTCCTCTTTCAAATAACAAAATTCCCCATTCAGATTCTAAATCATTAATCATACGGCTAATGCCAGACTGCGTATAGTTTAATGCTTCAGCAGCTCGTGTAAAGCTCCCGTATTCTACTGCTTTAACAAAGGCCATATATTTTTGGATATTCATAATGCTATCCCCTTTGCATGCCGTTTTGTTATATGTAATATGACTAACATTCAATTTTGTAATGTATATGACTATGCTATGCTATTACCATTGGAAAAGCAAGTTGAAAGGGAGCGTTATAATAAGATGTTCTATGTGAGTGATATTAAGGAAAAAGCACCTAATAGCTATAAGACACCTTTACAAGAAATGGTTTATGAAACATTAACAAAGTTAGAAATTTCGTTTGAGCGTGTTGAAACGGATGAGGCCATTTCAATGGAGGATTGTATCGAAATAAATAAAAAACTAAATATGAATATGGTCAAAACGCTTTTTCTCTGTAACAGTCAAAAGAACAAATTTTATTTATTTGTAACTACTGCTGAAAAACCATTTAAATCCAAAGATTTTAGTAAAGTACTCAATATTTCACGAGTTTCCTTTGCACCGCAAGAACTAATGCAAAATATTCTAGGTGTTAAAATTGGTGCTGCTACTGTATTTGGTGTTTTAAATGACAAAGAAAATCTTGTTGAAATTGTTCTGGACCAAGATGTGCTTTTAGAAGAATGGTACGGCTGTAGTGATGGGACAACAACGGGTTATATGAAGGTCAAAACCGAATGGATTGTTACTAAATTCCTCCCTTATACAAAGCATATGCCGAATGTTATTAAAATTTAAATCGAAGTAATTAAACATGCATATCTCAATAAATGTAATCATATGATTCCGATCGGTTCAATGAAATTTTCAACATTTCCTATAATTGTTTAATTCATAAATAGATTAATAATATGCGAGTTATCTGTTATTCCGTATATATCTGGGAGAAGAAAATGAAATCTAAAATCAAGTTTATATTATCAATGATTATTTTCGGTACAATCGGTTTAGTTGTTCGAAACATTGATCTATCGGCGAGCGAAAGAGCTTTGCTAAGTAGTTTCCTCGGATGCTTATTTTTACTACTAATCTTCGTCGCGATAAAGAAAAAAATAGCATGGAATTTAGTTAAATCGAATGCTTTAATTTTGATTTTTTCAAGTATAGCACTAGGGGGGAACTGGATTTTTCTTTATCAATCCTATGACCATACTACACTTGCCAATGCAACACTAGGGTATTACTTTGCACCCGTATTTGTAATGATTCTTTCGCCCATTGTGCTTCGTGAACAATTATCCATGAAAAAAATTGTGTGTATTGTTGTAGCAATTATAGGCATGGTAATGATTGTAGGGGAAGGTGTGAGTGCATCCAATTCAGAGGATTTGCTTGGACTTACTTTTGGGTTAATCGCAGCTGCTTTTTATGCTGCGTTATTGCTTTTAAATAGATTTATTAAAGAAATGGGCAAGTTAGAGCTGACCATTATTCAGCTTGGAACGACCACTTTATTACTAATGCCTTATGTTTTTTTGACTGAAGGCTTTGGTATCTTTGAGTTATCAAGCTCTTCCATTCCTTTTATTTTAATTTTAGGGATCGTCAATACAGGGATTGGATTTTGGTTGTTTTTCTCTGGAATGGAGAATTTGAAAGGACAAAGTATTGCGATGCTTAGTTATGTGGATCCATTTGTAGCAATATTAATTTCTGCCATTATCTTGCAAGAACAAATGGCCCTAGTTCAAATAATTGGTGGTGTACTGTTGTTAGGCTCCACATTTGTTAGTGAAATTAGACTCCTTAAATTTTCAAAACAATTAATGAAAACACCTTTTGAATAACATTTAAAACAGTGTGAGGCATTCGTTTCACACTGTCTTAAATTATATTTACATATTTAGTTTCTACTATTCACATTAAAAATAGGGCATATTGTCACTTATTTTAATTACTTGTAAAGCTTCGGATATATTAAACTTCAAAGAAGGAATTTGCTATGCAAAGTCCCACCTATTAGCTGACTTATTACGTTCACAGGGAATACCAACAGATTATAAGTGCTTTTCTTTTTCATAATCATTCAATCTATTAAAACGCCAAAAATCCCTACTTTATATTAAAAGCAGGGATTTTTATTTGTACTCAATTTAAAGCATTATTAGGAACGCTTTAATTTGTTTCTAACAATTTAACGTAGCAGGAGATAAAATCTTAAAACTCCATTTAATTAGACTTAATTTTTTCTAAACAGTGTATCTCCAAGAGGGATTCCAATCACCACAACTAAAATCGTTAAGACTACCATCGCTTCTAAAATAAAATACGCAACTTGATCAAACATCGTATCGCTCCTTTTTTCTTTATAATTTTTTCCTTATATTTTGTAATTATCCTACTTCCTATTAAAAAGTCAAACTAATAATACACAAAATCATTAGGTGCTTATAAAATAGTTTACTTCATTCGAAGCCTACGTATGCAACTGACATTTTTCTCTGCAAGTAACGCCAGCACAGCTTTAAGAATGGGACATATAGAGTGTTTTGAAGGTTTACGACGAACTTTGAATAGATAAGTTAAATAAGCACATATTTTTTTGAGGATATAAACAGACTAACCAATAAAAGTTAGGTGGAACTCAAAAGTGAAATATAAATTAATTGTTATTTTAACTCTCATAGTAACGTTCGGCTTGACCGAACAAAATCAAGCTTTTTCAGAAACGAGTATTTCAGAAATTGCAGGAAATCATACCGATTTTTATGATGCCTTTTTAGCATTATTAGATCCCTATGCAGAAGAAGCAATTAGAAAAAAATATCCTGAACGTAGTTATGCACTTTGGGATGCAGAAATTTTGGAGGTAACACGAAAAACAGGTGGATATTCTCAATATGATTTTAACGTAAAAGTTAAATATGATACTTATACAGGCCCATTTAACCCTCCAGAGGGATTTGTTATCTTAACATTTGATGTAAATATAGATGGGGTTAAGGTAATTGAATTTAAGGAGTGATTTTAAAATTTGATGTAAAAAAACAGCTCTAATTAAGGGAGCTGTTATTTTAATATTGTTTTATCTAGCAGAGGATTCCTTTTTAACATAAGATAATGCAACAAATTGATTAAATCTCTTTATTCCTTTCAGAGAAAGTTCTAATTGGTAATTTCCTTCTTTAAATAATGGGATTCCATTACCAATTATAGTTGGTGCTAAAGTTATAATGAATTCATCGACTAAATTCTCTTGAATAAAAGAATGTAGCAGTTCTCCTCCACCAACAACCCAAATGTTATTCCCATCTTTGTTTTTTAGTTTGTTCACAAAACTTTTTATGTCCTCATGAATGAACTTCACATTTTCGGTATCCTCATAAGAAGATCTTGAAAATACATAACATTCTTTATTTTTGTAAGGAAACTCTTCCATCTCTTGTATTATCCAATCGTAAGTTCGTTTTCCCATTAAAATGGTATCAACTGTTTCATAAAACTCTGTATAGCCGTTATCTCCTTCACCCTCCACCTTGAATAACCACTCAAGCGAATCTTCTCTTGTTGCAATATAACCATCCAAACTCGCTGCAATGTACAACACTGTATTTCGTCTCTGAGTCATGAGAACCCTCCTTTCATTACCTTTAGTATGACTATATAATAAAAACATGACACCTTATGTCATATTAATAAAATTAATTCACAAATATATTTCTACTCAAAGGATGGGGAAGATGAGAGCAGATAGGTTAGTGAATATCATGATCCTTTTACAAAATAGAGGTAAAATGACTGCGGAAGAATTATCAAATGAATTAGAAGTATCCGTTCGAACGATTCTCAGAGATATGGATGCATTAACTAATGCAGGGTTCCCCATTATTTCTGAAAGAGGCAAAGGGGGAGGGTGGCTTCTATTAGATAATTTTCGTAGTAAATTAAGTGGGTTAACGATTGATGACATGAAATCCTTATTTCTAATTCCCTCCGGAGAGTTACTCGAAGATTTAGGATTAAATAACCAAACATTAGATACGAGGCAAAAGTTACTTGCATCTATTCCCACTACTTTTCGTGAAGAAGCACAAGCAATGTGGGAAAGAATTCATATAGATGCAGGCACCTGGAGGGAATCAAAAGAGAAAGCGGGTGCGCTTAAAACCGTTCAGCAAGCAGTTTGGGATAATAAAAAGTTGAAAATTTACTATGAACAGGCTGATGGGGAGCAAAAAGAGAGATTAATTGAACCATTAGGATTAGTAGCGAAAGGGAATAAATGGTACCTTGTAGCATTAAGGGATGGAGAGCTGCGTAATTATCGGGTATCACGCATATATCATGCAAAAATCGAAAATGAAACTTTTAAAAGACCACCTAATTTCAATTTGGTGGCATACTGGGAACAATCAAAAGTAGAGTTTATACAAAAGTTACCAAAGTATGATGTAGAAGTAGAAATCCATCCAGAGATTATGAAAAGAATTCAATTTACAGGTAAGTTTGTTAAAGTAATAAAATCAGAAAATCCAAATAAAAATAAATGGATACCTGCAACTTTAAGTTTTAATGATCAGCAGGAAGCAGTCGAGTTTATATTAGGATTCGCAAACAAAATAAAGGTCGTTTCACCTACAGATATTATCGATAAAGTTGTATCGTTGGCGATATCGGTTATTGATTTTTACAAAGAATAAATAACTACATGATAAAAGAGTAGTTTTCAAGAGTACTTTTCCAAAATGGGGAAAGTGCTCTTTTTCATTATAGGTTCAGATTATATATAGATACTAAAGTTCATTGGAAAAATATGTTTAAATTCTGGTTGAATTACTGAATTAAAAAACAGTTATATTTAGCGAGTTTTACGAAATGATAGATGTATAACAAGGGGATATGTAAGTGGGAGCAGTATCAATTTAGCGTTAATTGTTAATCTCGCAAATAATATTATGATAGTTTTTTGGAGGTGTTTTGGATTGAAAATATTTCATTCAATAATTGGGATTTTAATAATATTTTTAAGTAGTTTTTTTATGAGCATTACGGTTGGGTTTGTTATTTTATTTGGTGGTATTCTCTATCTAAAAAAAATTGCACAGTTTGGGAAGCAATAAAAGCAATGGGAAGAGTTAGTCAAAGAAAATAAAGTAGAGGAAATCTTTCATTCAGCATTAATTCCCTCCGTAAGCAAACGTGAGAAACATTAAAAATAAATCAATTGGAGTGGGAGTAATAAATTAGTGAAATCGTATGTCAATAGAATGAAAATCGGGGGCATTATCCAAGAAGGGTGAATGCTATTTTTATTTTATGGATAGCTTTTTACTATGCTAATGCAAATCGTTCTTCAAAATAAAAGGAAAAGTAGTGTTTATAAATGGCAAAAAGATATGTTGAAATTATACAATTGTAATAGAATGGATAATTTTGCAACTCAGATAGAAATTAAAGGTAAGGGGGAGATAGTTTGAAAATAACTATTTTTCTATTATTAATATTTATCCTTTCATTCATTTTATTGTTTTTATTTTTAAGCAAAGAAAATAAAAAAGAGGAAAGTAAAGATAGTATATTATCGGTCATTTTTGCTTCCTTTTTATTTGCACTGATTATTACGATAGTCATTACATTCTTTTTATTCCTATTGATTGGGTCTACAAGTGTTATTGATACGATATTTTCATTACATATTACGACCAACCAATTAATTGTTATTGGGATTTCGTTCCTCGTTTACTGGCTTACGGTTGATAGTATTTTGGAAAAGGTATTTGAGTATTTCATGGGTGAAACGATTTATACGGCTTTTTGTTTAGCGGTCACAAGGGTCGCTGCCTTTTACATAATTGGAATACTAATGAAATTGGAGCAACATATCGACTTAACGATTTCCGTAGGTGTATCGGTCATTTTATTATTAATTGATGTTTTATTTATTATTAAAGGTGATAACTCATAAAATTTGTAATAGGAGAATAAGGGAAATATTTAACGGATATCCCATTTTTAATTGGCATCATGGAAAATGGTCGAAAGAATCAGAAATGATGGGAAATGCTAACTCAATGATAAGGCGTTAAACCAAAGGATTTAGCGCCTTTATGAAGGAGAAAGTACTTCTACGTAGAAATAATCTTTTAAGGTAATATTATAAAGGAATGGAGGAATTAATGTTGTTAAGGTTTGTAGAAGACTTAGCTGGTTCAATCTATGATTTCTTTAAGTTTCTATTAACAAGTTTAAGCTATATTTTAGCTGGAATGATCATTGTCGGAGTACTAATGTTTCTATTTGTTTTTTTATTTAATTGGTTATTTTAATGCATGAACTGTAGGGTACTACTAAATCAATTCTTCTTCTAACGTTAGTTCATTATCAATGTAAACATCAATAATAGCTTCCATACTATTTGCAAAGGAAATAACACTTGGATCTAATCGCATTCCAGGTGTTTGAGCATCATAAAAAATATAGTGTACAAAGAAAATACAAGTTAAATGATATTGTTTTCTATATTTATTGATTAACGCTATTTTGGATTTTAATGGAGCGATTAAGGATTCAAATATCTGTTTATCTTCATCATCATCATAAAGTAATTCAACCGTGCCTGTTCTATTTCCCACACAGTTTCAAATCTTGTACTTTTCCGTTTTCCTCTTATATAAGGATCTCCCTTTTTATATGTTTCTGTCGGTTTTATCCCTAATTCCTCTGTAAACTTATCAATAGGTCATTCGTCTGCTACAATACTGAAGCTGTATCTTTGTTCATAAAACACTCCTATTAACATATTTTTATTTAAATAAAAACCTTTCGCCTGCTTGATCAAAGGCTAGTTTATAGTCAAACGCATAGGGAGTAGATCCGTGTTGTAGATAATAAGTATATCTTTTATAAGCTTCTTCCCAAGATACATCCGCTATTTCCTCCGTCCACCATACAACGTAGGATAGTCGTTTTCCTTGATGCGTATCAAACCACTGATGTCTATTGCGTAACGCTCTCTGATGTTGACCTGAGTAGGTAAAACGATATAAGGATTCAAGACTTTTCCACACGGTTAATGTAAGGATAGGTGTTCCATCGCCTTTTATTAAATCTTCGGGGAAGGGTACTCCTAAAGGGGAAAACTCCTTAACAAGATGTCCAGAAACATCTGCTTGGCGCATGACTTTATAACCGACTTCAAAAAATTCACTCGTACTCGGGTGTTCAAGTGAATGTTTCAATCTACCAATCGTATATATCACCACAAAACTCATAAAAATCCCCCCATTTAAACATTGTGTATAAATATATTCAAGAAAAACTAAAGGAATTCCTGTTATAAAGTGACCATTACCATTGTTTATATCATACTATTGGAAGGAAGCGGTGTAGTAGAATAGGAATAGAATGTTAGGTGGTGAAATCGCAATGATTGATTGGCAATGGCCGGAAGTAGATATCCTTGAAAATCAAGGAGAGTGGAATAAAGCAAAAGTACTGTTGCTTCAACATTGGAATGAAAATCCGAATGACATAAAAACGGTTATCCGACTTGGGTTTCTTTCCTGGTATGTTCTAGTTGAAGAGGGTCCTCTGGATATTAAAGGAGTAGACTTTGATGAAATAGAGACCGTATTACGGGAAGTCACGAATTATGGTTTCAATCATTTTTATACGAATGAAGATTTTCTATGGTCTTTTGGCTATATGATTTCTCTTTTCCCAAATTATTTTGGTGACGACGATTCTTGGGAACAAAAAGGAAAGACTATGTTAAAGAAGGCATATGAACTTTGTCCAGACGAACCGGTTTATCGCTATACTTACTTTGGATCTTTCCCAAATGAAGAAGATAAATTAAAAGAGGAACTTCGACAGCTTCGAGCTGTTCTTGAAGAAAGGTTTCCTGGAGAAGGGATTCTGTCAGATTACTTTAAAAGTGTATGGGGATTTGTCCACAATGTATAAATTTTTTGAAAAAACGGCATTCATTAAAAGAATGCCGTTTTTTAATGATTTAATTTCTCTTTTTCGATAATATCCTTTACGACATCTTCAATCGTTACACTCCCGAGGGCTTTCTCCATTGCAGTTTGTGCAATTTCAAATAGTGGAGCAATGGTATTTTGAATATTTCTACCTACTGGACATTCGGGATTCGGATTATCGTGTATGCTAAATAACTCTTTCTCCTGTACAACTTCTACAGCTTTATACACATCTAATAATGTAATTTCTGATAAATCTTTTACTAACTCAGCCCCAGCAATACCTGGATGTACTTGAACTAATCCTGCTTTTTTTAGCATCCCCATAATTTTTCTTATGACAGCTGGATTTGTATTAACGCTTCCTGCTAAAAATTCAGATGTGCTAACGCCATCCTTATTGATTTCAATAAGAGCTAATATATGAACACCAACAGAAAATCGACTACTAATCGACATGATGACACCTTCCTTATACGAACGTACCATTATAGTACACCTGTAATTAACTTTATTACAAGTATATTTCTTATAGGAATAGTAAAGTGTTGACAGATTGTTCAATTGTAATTATGATGGTTACATGTAATTAAAGTAGTTACAACTTAAATGACAGGAGGAAGAAAAAATGAAAATTGCAATTATTGGTGCAAGTGGTAAAGCGGGAAGTTTAATTTTGAAAGAAGCAGCTAGTCGAGGACATGAGGTGACTGCAATTGTAAGAGATGCGGCAAAAGTTCAGGATAAAAACGTTGAGGTTATTGAAAAATCGGTATTTGACCTTACGTCTGATGATGTGAAACCATTTGATGTCGTAGTGAATGCTTTTGGAGCTCCTTTAGGTGAAGAACAAGCCCACGTTGATGCAGGACATTCTTTAATTGAAGCTTTAAAAGGAACAGACACTAGAGCAATCATTGTTGGGGGAGCAGGAAGTCTTTATGTAGATGAAGCCAGAACAATGAAGGTAATGGAAACACCGGATTTTCCAGATATCTTTATCCCAACTGCAAAAGGGCAAGGTCGTAACTTACAAGAGCTACAAGAAACAACTGAAATGACATGGACATTTATTAGTCCATCAGCAGTATTTGACCCAGAAGGAAAAAGAACGGGATCTTATCAAACTGGAAAAGATCAACTTTTAGTAAATTCAAAAGGTGAAAGTTATATTAGCTATGCGGATTATGCAATTGCTGTCGTGGATGAAATTGAAAATCCGCAACATCTTAATGAACGTTTTACGGTTGTTGGGGAAGCAGAATAAGAATATAGGCAAAAATAAAACTACCATTATGATTCATCATAATGGTAGTTTTAACTTTTTAACTATTCTTCGATTAACACTCTGAATTCATTAATATATTTGTGCTCATCACTTTGATAATTAATAGAAAAGAATTCGTATATATCGCTCATTACTTTCACTTCATTTGTATGAATAAAATGAATGAGCTTTTGTAACGATTGAAAGTAATCATCAAACGTAGTGGAGTGGCAAATGATGCTTAAATATTTTCCCTTAGGTAAAATAGCTAGCTCCGTATCCCATTCTAGGGGCATCATTTTCTTATTCGAAAGTAAAGGGGTAAACAAATAATCGTAGTTTATATCATCAATGCTTTTATATTCTTTAATAGGGAAAATGGAGCCGTAACCTTTCTTTCGAAATCCTTCTGTTGAAGGACCATACTTTCGAAAGCTACTAAAGGATGAATTAAACGTATTTTTTGGACCTAAACCTCGAACTCTTTTTTGAATGATTTTTATTTCTTCTTTCTCTAATAACACGACTTCACCAAAGGGAGCTTCTTGTCTCTGTATATCCCGTCTGACAGAGGAAATAATTTGTTGAATTTCATATAAATAATCAATTTTTTCTTTTACAACTTGCTCTTGATGAATGAGAAAGGAAATATAATCATCATTATTTAACTCTTCAACTTCTTTAATTTGATTTAATGGTGTTCCAATATAGCTTAGAGATTTGATTAAATCTAAACGATATAGTTGAAAGTCACTATAGTAACGATAATTGGAATTTGGATCTACATAAGCAGGTTTAAATAAACCAATCTTATCATAGTAGCGAAGTGCTTTAATGGATATATTCATTAATTTTGAAACTTCACCTATGGAATAAAGTTTTTCTTTTTCTTCTTCCATAAAAATCCACCCCAAGTTGTTTTCGAATTCATTTTATTTCGTCGCAACAGTTTTAGGTATGGAATACTGTTTCCAAGTAAGTGTCAATCCGATACCGATAGCTAACGTAATTGTTGCGAAGTAGAATGGATAATTTAAATCCACATCAAATAGTATACCACCGATTACAGGACCAATCACATTTCCAATACTCGTAAACATAGAGTTCATACCACCGACAAATCCTTGTTCATCACCAGCAATCTTTGAAAGATACGTAGTAACTGCAGGTCGCATTAAATCAAAACCTATAAAAACAAGTATTGTCGTCAATAAAATAATAAAGTAATTATGAACGAACGTTAATAGTAAAACGATTGCTGCTGAAAAGATTAAACTATAACGAATTAATCGAATTTCGCCAAGCCATTTTGTTAATCGATCGAATAAAGCAATTTGAACAATGGCTCCTACAATTGCGCCACCTGTAATGGCGATTGCAATATCCTTAGGAGTAAAGCTAAACTTATGATCGACAAATAGGGCAAATAAAGATTCAAAAGATGATAAGCCGAGTGCCGAAATTAAAATGATAATAAAGGAGATCAAGTAAGCTGGTAAAAAGATACGTTTCCATCCAACCTTTTCTTTTGAAACGTCTCCATACTCATTATTTCGTTCTGGCTCTTTCAGCGTAATGATTGATAAAACCGCTGCTATTATTCCTAATGCAGCCGCAAAGAAAAAGGGAATTCGAGTGCCGATTTCTGCTAAAAATCCGCCGATACCAGGGCCGATAATAAACCCAGTGGAAATGGCTGCTGACATGTAACCGAGTGCTTTTGGTCTTGTTTCAACAGAAGTTGTATCAGCAATAAATGCAGTAACAGCTGGCATTATAAAGGCAGCACTGACACCACCGAGTATACGGGAAAGGAAAAGAACCGCTAAATTATTTCCGATTCCGAATAATAGTTCTGAAATACCAAAGATAAATAAACCGATGACAACGATTCTTTTTCGACCAAATTTGTCGACCCAAATGCCGGCAATAGGTGAAACGACCAATTGTGCTACAGCAAAAGCTGAAACCATGTAACCAACAATTGAGCCGGATAAATTTAACTCATTCATAATAGTAGGAGTAACAGGAATAACGAGTCCTATACCTAAAAAGGCGATGAATAAATTAAGAAGTAATATCGATAGAGTCATATTTTGTTTTAACACGTGTATCCTCTCCTTTAATGATTTTACACTACAAAATGTTATTTTAATCTCTCCCTTAAGGGGAGAGTCAAACCTTCAATCTGATATTTTTTTAAATGATGAATTGAATGCGCTTTCTTTAAAAAGTTATCAATGGAAGAAAAAGGACTTGACACAGTGTTAATTAATCGGTCGGTGATTTGAAAAAGAATATAATTTTTCTCTAATTATATAGAACGTATGTTCCTATTTGTGGTAAAATGATGTTAAATTGCAAAGGGGGATTGGATAATGCAACTAAACGTGAAAGAACGGATGGAACATTATCATGTATCGGGTATTAGTTATGCTTTAATTTATAATGGTCAAATTCGTACCGTGGAAAACTTCGGTTTGCTAGAAGCAGGAACCAATGATAACGTAAAAAGTGACTCTATTTTTAGTGCTTGTTCAATCAGTAAATTTTTAACTGCCATGTTAGTGTTGAAGTTAACGGAGGAAGGCGTTTTTCATTTAGATGAGGATGTGAACGAAAAACTTGTATCGTGGAAAGTGCCTACGAATGAATTTACAAAGGTTAAAAAGGTGACCTTGCGAAACTTACTAAGCCATCAATCTGGAATAACAGACCCCGAAAATAGTTTTACTGAGCTGAAACCGAGTGTCAAAATCCCTTCAATGGTTGAACTATTAGAAGGCAAAACCCCTTATTGTCCAAAACCAATTAAAGTGACGTATGAACCAGAGAGTGGTTTCCACTATTCAGATGCAGGTTATTGTGTCATCCAACAATTAATCGAAGATGTAACGGGAAAATCATTTCAACAAGTAATGGAAGAGTTCATATGGAAGCCATTAAACATGGAAAATAGTACTTTCTCTACATCCCTTCATACCGACAAAGGAAATTGTTCATGTGGCCATAAGAACGGAGAAGTGGTGGAAGGTAAATATCCAATCTATCCTTATCCAGCAGCCTCTGGTTTATGGACAACCTCATTAGATTTAGCGAAATTAATCGTTGAACTAATGAATGCTTTAAAGGGGGAAAGTGCAATTGGTATTTCTTCAAGTATTGCTAAAGAAATGATTAATCCCCAAAGGGGAATAGCGTGGACTGGTTTAGGTGTGTTTTTGGAAGGATCAAATAAAGAATTGGAGATATCCTCCTTCGGTTGGGGAGTAGGCTTTCAATGTATGATGGTCGCGTATCCTTACCTAGGCTCTGGGTTAGTGATTATGACGAACACCGATTTAGGCGTTCATCAATTGGAAGGTTTAATTGGTGAAGTATATCATCACTTCAAATCAGAAAGAAATGAAGAATAAGTCTAGCAATCAGTTCAACTAAACGCCAAACTGTTTTAAATGATGGTCAAGGTGCTTGTAAGTTCCTTTGCCCCACTGTTCAGGAGTAAGTTTTCCGAAAAAAGGGTGGGGATGACTAGAACAATTTTCAGGACCTGCCTGTTGGAATGACATAATTTTTTGTTTTAAGTTTTCTTTTTCCAATTCAAAATCTTTTTTATCCGTTATTAAAATAGTTGGGATAGTAGACATATTCCTTGCCAATGGTTTGTCGTTATAAAAGACGGGTCTAGCAAATTTTCCAACAAAAATTCCTAACCAGCCTCTTGGGGGAAAGGAATCACCCATTGGGATATCTTGAAATAAAGAGCAATGGGCGAGCATTTGGGCTACATTCATGTTCCCCCATTTCGGTTGAGCATTTACACTTAACTTTTCGATTCGTTCTAATATTTCTTCCATATGTATGCGTTCAAAAATACTATTCATTAAATTACACTCCTTTCATTCATAAAAGTATAATTCTACTCCTCAATTATTTATCCTTCTCGAATCGTCATTAAAAAACTTTAGAATTTGAGTTGCTAAAGGATGATTCTCCTTTATGGGCAGAAAAGACTTGATAACTTTGTAAATTATGACATGATTGGACAATTTTCTTCATACCATATATTTGGGGTGAAAAAATGCCAAGAGTAAAGTATCGAGATGCGGATGTCGATTTAGTCGCAAGGATGATGAGGGCAGAAGCCGAGGGTGAAGGAAACCAAGGAATGTTGTATGTTGGAAATGTTATTGTGAATCGTCTTGTTGCGAATTGCTTAGACTTTCGTGATTTAAGATCCATTGAAGATGTTATTTTCCATGTACAAGGAGGAAACTATTCATTCGAAGCGGTTCAGAAAGGGAATTTGTTTTATGAAAGAGCAAGGCCAAATGAACAAAGATTAGCAAGACAGGTTTTGGATTATTGGCGAGATCATCCTGGGAAGTACGCCCTTTGGTATTTTAATCCATATGCTCCATGTCCTCCAACATGGTACGATCAACCTTTTGCTGGCCAATTCAAAAATCATTGCTATTATGAACCAGCAGCTGGAACGTGTGATAGTGTTTATATGCGTTAAGTATCATTGTTTTGTATTAACAGAAGAATCTCTACTTTTTCAATAAAGTAGGGATTTTTTATGTTTTAAAATTGATAGATAATTTGAAACATTATGTGTATTCATCCGTATATAAATTATAAATCGATTTCCGATTTCTACTAAAGGGGGAGTGGGAATGAAAAAGGTAATATTAACACTAGTAGGCGTTAGTTTATGCGTCCTTTTAGTCTTAGGTTTTTCAGAATATCGAACAAAAAATTTCGTTGATACATTTATTTCAAACCCAGATGAGTTTGTGGAAATGGTAGATAGCATTGTCATTTGGGGAGAGAGTGATACGTCTACGGTGAGCGAAGTCATTACCAATGAAGGGGATGAACTGTTTCAAGAAATCCAAAGTGCTTTCAGTGAGTGGGAAGTGAAGCGAACGGTTTTTAAAGAATTGGATCTGACTAGTCAAACTTATGGCGTGAACTTTAAGAGTGAAGAAAATCCGATGAAATCTATTCATATTTTAATAGATAAAGATGGCATGATCAATGTTAACGGCTATGAATACGAACTCGTAAGTGGTATTACGATAGAAGAATTAATTGATCGAGTAAATTAAAGGAAATAGGGCGTTAATCCAAAGGGGTTAATGCCTTTTTTGTAGAAAGTTATATAGATGTAAGTGTATTACATAAAGTATAGGACTTAGAAGTGAATCATTAGGGGGAGAAAAAAATGAGTGGAATTGCCAAAACACCCGAGCCACCGTATTATGCAGTAATTTTTGCCTCGCAGCGAACAGATGGTGACAGAGGTTATGGAAAGATGGCTGACAAGATGGTGGAGTTAGCTGCAAAACAACAAGGATTTTTAGGTATTGAGAGTGCGCGGGATGAAGAGTTAGGAATTACGGTTTCCTATTGGGAATCTTTAGAGTCCATCAAAAATTGGAAAGAACATGCAGCCCATCAAGTAGCACAGGACAGAGGAAAAGCAGAATGGTACAAAAATTTTTCACTTAGAGTTTGTAAAGTGGAGAGACATAAGTTCTTTGAGATGTAAGGGCTCAAATATTAATTTTTTCCTTATTTTCAATCAATGTTTGGTAAAAATGATACACTATAGAATAGGAAATAATTAGGAAATAGGTGAAATAATGGAAGAAATTATTTTATCGATTCATGACTTACAAAAAAGTTATGGGCGTAAAGAAGTTTTAAAAGGAGTTTCTCTTGAAGTAAAAAGAGGAGAAATTATCGGTTATATTGGTGCAAATGGAGCTGGGAAAAGTACGACAATTAAAATTATGCTTGGTATCGAAAGTGACTATAGAGGTGAAGTGAAAATCTTCGGCCATGATATTTCGAACGGGGATATAACATATAAAAGGAAAATTGGATATGTACCCGAAATCGCGGAAGTATATGACAATTTAACAGGACATGAATATTTAACTTTTATAGGCGAAATGTATGGTCTTGATTTTGATTTGGCCGACTATAAAGCAAAAAGTTTAATGGAGTTATTTGGTATTGGCGAAGTTTACCATTCTCGTATCGCATCTTATTCAAAAGGAATGCGCCAAAAACTTTTAATCATTTCCAGCTTATTACATAATCCTGAACTAATATTTTTTGATGAACCGATTAACGGCTTGGATGCAAATAGTGTAATGATTTTTAAAGAGATTATGACCCAACTAGCTGCACAGGGAAAGACAATTTTTTATTCTTCCCACATTATGGATGTGGTTGAAAAAATCAGTAGTCGGATCATTCTCCTGATGGACGGCAAAGTAGTAGCAGACGGTACGTTTGACGAATTAAAGGAACAAAATACAGAAGGCTCCCTTGAACAAATTTTCAACGAACTAACAGGATTTAATGAGCATAAAGAACTTGGGACAAGATTCGTTTCGGTAGTAGGGGAGATGTGAAAATGCAGGACTATCGTACACTGAAAATATTGGATCGTTTTGAAAAGGTTTTTAGTAATCTTGGTGTTGATTACAAAGTGATGAGAAGAATTTTACAAGTCAAATTAACAATGGACGGTAGACGTGTACCGACGATTTTCTCTCAAAATTCGGGGAAACAAGTAAAGGAAACGACCAACCAATATATTAAATCGTTATGGATTTACGTATTTTTTGGCTTATTTTTAATTCCATTTATCCTTTTGGGCAATCATTATCTTTTTCAAATGAGTATCTTTTATGGGATATTTACGATATTTATTATGACATCATTAATCTCTGATTTTTCTTCCGTATTACTAGATATCCGTGATCGTAACATTTTGTACCCGAAGCCAGTAGATCGAAGGACAATCAGTACTGCGAAAATGGTGCATGTTTTCATTTACTTATCTTTTTTAACAATAGCGCTTGCAGGAATTCCTTTAATAGTAGGATTCATTCGTCACGGTTTTTTATTTTTTATCCTTTCATTCGTCAATATCATATTCATTGACTTGTTGATTGTTATATTGACCGCATTTATTTATATGTTTATATTACAATTTTTTGATGGTGAAAAATTAAAGGATATTATTAACTATGTTCAAATTGGACTGTCCCTTGGTATTATGGTTGGCTATCAATTACTAATTCGCTCCTTCGATTTGTTCAACTTTACTATTACTTTTCAAGCAAAATGGTGGCAACTATTTATCTTTCCAATGTGGTACGGGGCAAATACAGAATTAGTGATGAATGGTAACATTCAACCGCTATTCATATTACTTACGGTTTTAAGTGTGCTGATACCACTTATTTCGATCTGGGTTTATATAAAATTAAATCCTACTTTTGAACAAAATCTTCAAAAGCTTACTTACCATGGGAAAGCGAAGGAAAGAAAACAAAGTATGATTAATCGGTTCATCCTTAAAGTCTTATGCCCAACTAAAGAGGAAAGAAGCTTTTTCCGATTTGCCAGTTTAATGATGAAAAATGAGCGGGATTTTAAATTGAAAGTTTACCCGTCCTTAGGATTTTCTATTGTCATTCCATTTCTTTTCTTTATAAATGGGATAAATAACGATTTTGAGCAGTTATCAAAGGGTAATTCTTATTTTTCCATTTATTTTAGTTTAATTATTATCCCAACAATTATCGTACTGTTGAAGTTCTCGGGAAAATATAAAGGGGCATGGATTTATAAAGCAGCCCCTATTCAACAATTAAAGCCGATGTTTAGCGCTGTCATAAAGGCATTTCTTTTTAAATTATATTTACCTGTTTACTTATTTTTAAGTGTTCTTTTCATTTGGATATTTGGCGTAAGAATTTTACCTGATCTTCTCGTAGTCTTTATCAATGCGTGTATTTACGCTGTACTTTGTTTTATGATGTTACCGAAAACAATCCCATTTTCAGAGTCATTTGATTACTATAATCAAAACAATAAAACAGCTATTTTGCTAGGATTGATGGTCATTGTGGCGGTATTTGCAGGGCTGCATTATATTAGCACTTTAATTCATTTCGGAATTTATTTGTATTTGGTGATTGCTATAGTTGGTCTTGCGTTACTTTGGAAAGCCGCCTTCAACATATCGTGGGAAAACATTGAAGGGTGAATTAGTAGGTGGAAATTAAGGGATTAGATCAGTGAGAGAGAATTAGTATAAAAAGTACTTCTAGGAGGGATTTGAGTGGGCTGTTATAAGGAAAGGAAGATTTTTAGAGCTGTAGGTTTGAAGGGATTCGGCTTTTTCGATGATTATGGAAAAGAAGTTCCAAAACTTGCTCAGCAATTATTAACTCGAAAAAAGGAAATACAGAATACTTCCAATATCGAGATAGGCATATTTGAACCAAAAAGAGATGCTGACCATTTGGAAGGGCATTATTTTGTAGGGCTACTCGTGAATGAATCGGTAAAAGAAGTTCCTATTGGAATGGAATATATTGAAAGAGAACAAGACTATGTATCGACAAGGGGAGATATCCAAAAGCTTGATATCCTTCATCAACATTTGCTGGAATGGGCAAATGAACATGGATATCAAAGAGATTTAACATCTGATATTATTGAAACCTATCATCCAACAACCAATGGTGGAGAAGAAGTAGAAGTCTATTTGCCGATCTATGTTTAAATAGGAAACGCTTGTTTATTGGAGCATTGATCTAGAATGATTAATGCTTTTTTTATTTTAGTTCAAAAAATAAAATATGAAAAACCTTGCCGACAATTGGCAAGGTGTAAAGGGGAAAGTGGGATTTAAGTATTTCACTTCTAAATTGGTAATGCTCCGGTTATTGTATAAACAGTTAGATATATAAGGATAATCGGCCAAGCATAAATAACATACTTCAATTGGAAATCTACGAAGTTTGTCTCTGTAGAATCTACTAACATATACAGTGCTGGAATAACAGGAGAAATTAAACGAAATGCTTGACCTACCATAGAAGCGACTGCTGCTTCACTAGCAGATATTCCGTATTGCCCCATTACATCTGCCATAACCCCAGCAATTCCAAAATAAAAAGCGTCTTGAGGTAGAAAGGTAATAGCCGGTGCTGCAATTAAAGCGTAAATTGGTGCCATATTTGCCCCTAATGATTCGGGAATGATAGCTGTAATAGAAGTTGCTAAAGCTGTTGACATACCACTACCAGTTAAAATGCCAGAAAAAACTCCGGCAGCTAAAGTTGCTAAAGCGGGTGCTAAAGCATCTGCAGCTAAATCATCAAGTCTTTCATTAATAAGATTGGCAGATTTATAGTTTACCGTTAAAGCGACTGCAGCCCCAATACCGAATAGAACACCACCATGGGCAATATCCATAACAAGCATCACTAAAATGGCAAGTGTTAATATTAAATTAAAAACAAATAGTTTTGGTCTTTTTAATTCAGGATCTTTAAGGCGAATAGCATTTAACATAGTTTCCATTTGCTCAGGAGAAATATCTTTAGCGGTTTTAGGATCAAAATTTAAACGTTTTCGTTCTTTCAACCCGATAAAATAAGCCATACAAATTGCAAATACTTCAGCAACTAGCATCCCTGGTAATAAATCCGCAAACAATTCGCTAATGCTTACATTCATCGCTGTTGCTGCGGCGATTGTTGGTCCTCCCCATGGTAACTGATTAAAAATTCCGATAGGAGTTACGATAATAACAGCTAAATAAATAAGCTTAATTTTCATTTGCTTGTATAGATGAAGGAAAGCTGCAACACAAATAATAATCGTTGTAGTCGTATCACCGTTTAAAGTAACTACAGTGGCAGTTAAGACGGTTGCCATTGTAACTTTCAATGGATCTCCTTTTGCTCTTTTAATAAAAAATTCGCACAAAGGATCAAACAATCCGACGTTAAGCATTATTCCGAAATATAACACTGCAAATAGGATGACGATGGCAGGCGAAATAACGCCCATAGAAACCTTTCCAGTTTCTTCGTCTACACTAAACAAAATTCCCCCTTTAATCCATTCGAAGAGATCTACAAAGGATGCCCCTGTTACAAAAACTGCGATAGCTCCGAATACGAAGGGAACAATTGTTAACGCCGAAAAAACAGATAATTTATTTTTTGATAATAGGACTATGAATACAATAATCATGGATAATGCTAAAAATGTTAACATACAAACACCTCCCAAAAATATGAAATAATTTATCCGACTTTATTCATCCTGTAGATAAAAATTGAATTTATAAATTTTATTATTCATTTGCTTGTGTGCACGAAAAAATTGGCTTTTAATAATTTCATTTATAAAAGACTTCTAATCTATTGTTTTCTAGAGTGATAATGAAAACTATAATGGAAACGCATACAAAAATGTTTTTACCGTACAATTATTCAATTACCTATTGCTAAGGTGTTAGCGTTACTCAAATATGATTCTTTTTAACGTTTGCATTTCCTACTTACGATTTGAAAGCGCATTCAATAATATCACTCCTTTATACTCAAATTAATGTAAATAAGAAATCAGTAGGGTACCGATGATTAAATTGTATTTTAATGAATACATTAATGTCAATAAAATGTTTAGAATATTCCATTATTTCGGAGAGGATATTTATAATTCAAGTGGTTTTCTTTATAAGAAATACCACTAAAATCAACACTCAAGAGCGATATCGCTTATATTGGTATAGAAATGTATTAATAAAATAACTTAAGCCTATTGACTTTAATGTATACGTTATTTAATAATTAGTCATAAGAAATTGCATTAGGGAGATCTATTTACAACTGGATTTTAACAATCTTCCTAATTGGAGGAAATCGAAAAGAAGGTTGTTCAGAACCTTTTGAAAACGATTTCTTTCAAAGTCCAAGTATTTGGTTTTACAAACGTATTTTATTGTTACAAAAAATTAAAGAAAAAAAGGAGAGATACTATGAATGTTATTCAGGATAAGACACAACAAAAAGAAAGAATGATTGAGTTGATGTCAAAATTTATTTCGATTGTTAGTTACAAGCTTCCTGACGATGTGGAGAATAAATTAAAGGAGCTAAGTGAAGAAGAAGATAACCGCCTTGCAAAAATTATCTATAAAACAATGTTCGAAAATCAAAAACTAGCATCTGAGTTAAAGAGACCGTCTTGCCAAGATACGGGAGTTCTCCAATTCTTTGTGAAATGTGGACAGCACTTCCCATTAATAGGGCAATTAGATAACATTTTAAGAGAGAGTACCTTTAAATCTACTAAAGAGACTCCCTTACGTCACAATTCTGTAGAGACATTTGATGAATATAACACAGGAAAAAATATTGGAAATGGTACTCCTAGTATCTTTTGGGAAATAGAAGAAGATAGTGATAAAGTAGAGATTTATACTTATATGGCAGGTGGGGGATGTACGCTTCCTGGAGTCGCAACGGTTTTAATGCCGGGCGAGGGATATGAGGGCGTTGTTAAATTCGTTTTAGACCGTATGACAAGTTATGGATTAAATGCGTGTCCTCCTCTACTTGTAGGTGTTGGAGTTGGAACTTCAGTTGAAACTGCTGCTTTAAACTCAAAGCTAGCTCTTATGAGACCTGTTGGAAGTGTAAATGAAAATGAAAATGCTGCAAAGATGGAAAAGCTATTAGAAGATGGAATCAATGCGATTGGATTAGGTCCTCAAGGTTTAAAAGGATCTAAGTCTGTTATGGGAGTAAATGTTGTTAATACAGCTAGACATCCTTCTACAATAGGAGTCGCAGTAAATACAGGTTGCTGGTCCCATAGAAGGGGGAAAATTACCTTTGATAGTAATTTGAATTATGAAATTAGTACACACAAGGGGGTAACATTATGAGTAAGAAAGTGTTGACAACACCCATTAAAGATGAAGATCTTAAAGATATCAAAATTGGCGATATTATTTACCTAACCGGAACATTAGTTACTTGTAGGGATGTTGCACATAGAAGACTAATAGAAGAAAAAATTCCATTACCCGTTGATCTAAAAGGAAAAGCAATTTTCCACGCTGGACCAATTGTTAGAGACCTTGGTAATGAAAAATACGAGATTGTTTCCATTGGTCCTACAACAAGTATGAGAATGGAAAAATTCGAAAAAGAATTTATCGAGGAAACAGGTGTGAAGCTTGTTGTTGGAAAAGGCGGAATGGGGAAAAATACGGAAGAAGGTTGCAAAAAGCATAAAGCTTTACACCTTGTATTTCCAGCGGGGAATGCAGTTTATGCGGCAACGAAAGTTGAAGAAATTAAAGAAGTGCATTGGAAAGATCTTGGAATGCCAGAATCTCTTTGGGTATGTGAAGTAAAAGAATTTGGTCCGCTAATTGTTTCTATTGATGCAGAAGGTAATAACATTTTCGAGGAAAATAAAGTTGAGTTTAATAAAAAGAAAGAAGAACAATATAAGCTTATTAGTGAGCAAGTACGGTTTATTAAGTAATTTTAGTATTAGATAGAGTCATCAACAAGGATCGCTGGAGATAATAACGGGTATTGCTCAATGTGATAATAAGTATCGTTACAAAAAAGGCTGTGGATATTTCTATGAAATCTCACAGCCTTTATAATTTAGTTTAATCTGTAAATGGAGGGAGAGGCATCGACTGAAGGGTCTCTAAAATTTCGTTGCGTGCTCTATAGCGATGGGACTGTAACAATGTTCTTACTGCTTCAGAATCTCCTGCTCGCATAGCAGCTAAAATAGCTTTATGTTCCGTTACTGAGTGTTCAGGTTTTGGTCGAAATTTAATTGTATATAATCTTGCTCGATATAATTGATCAGACTGGCTATCAACAATCGATCGAAGACGTGAATTTTGAGATAAATCCACAATGTAATTGTGAAACTGATCATCCAGTTCGGTCCAGGTAAATAGATCATTAAGTTCTAGTGCCTTTTCTTGTTCCACGATTAGATGTTCAAGTTGAGTTATTTCTTCTTGGCTAGCACGACCTGTGGCAAGTCTACCAGCTACACCATCTAATGCTTCTACTACTTCATAGATTTGTTGAAGCTCATCTGCAACAAGGGGGGCAACAATAAATCCCCGGCGTGGTATGAGGCGTACCCATCCTTCCGTTTCTAAACGAACGAGCGATTCACGTACAGGTGTCCTGCTCATGTCGAGGAATTCGGCCATTTCCCTCTCTAACACCGTTTGTCCAGGTAGCAATTGTAGGTGGCGGATTGCGTGTCGAATAGCTAAATATGCTCGTTGTGGTAAACGTGTTTCTCCATTTACATCTAAAGTAGATAAAAAGGATCGAACCGCTAACGCTAGCTCAGACTCATCTAGTTTTTTAAAATTAGAATCAGGTGTATTTTGATTACTCATTTCACTATCACTCATCCCGGCGAATATCAGATTTTATATAACTTTACAAGAAAATTATAACAGATAATTCATCCCACCCTCAATTGGTGTAAAAGAGAAAGAATATGAAGGATAAAATCTTTTCGTGTTGAAATTAATAACTTACGCAATTTTAAGTAAAGAAAACGAGAATGAGGGATATCCTTGATTAAAAAAATCGATATTACGATAAGAAACATAGCAGAAGACGTTTTAAACATTCAATTACCATCGTATCAAGTTGAGGCTGACATAATCGGTTATGACGACATTCCGCCGTTAAAAGATACGGTGGAAACGTTACAACAGTGTGGGGAAACTTTCTATGGTTATTATTTAAATGAGGAACTTTGTGGCGCTATCTCCTTAAAGGTTGAGGAGGGGGAAGTGGATATTCATCGGTTAATCGTTCATCCTAACCATTTCCGAAAGGGAATTGCCCAAACCCTTTTACATTATTTAGAAAGCCATCTAAAAGAAAAAACGATGAAAGTCGCAACAGGATCTAAAAATACACCTGCCATTCGCTTTTATAAAAAGAATGGTTTTGAAATTGTACAAGAAGTAATAGTAAATGAACAATTATCCTTAACCTATTTTGAAAAGAATAGATAACTCTTTTCCTAATCTACTATTTAAGAAAATAGTGTTTAACCCTTTTTTATCGTCATATACTTGAGTAAAAGGAGTGTGTGGTGATGAAAAAGGGGAAAATCGTTTTCCTTGGAACCTTTGTTTTGTTATCCTTTATTACCTTTCTCTTTACGAATAACTCTTTGTCAAAAGGAGAAACGTCGGAAGTTTCTGAGACAAGCCCTAAATTACTAGCTGAAAACGACAAAAAACAAAAGGAAGCAGAAGAGATTCAAAGTTTACTTCAAGAAGAAGATGGTTTGTTAGAACAAGTAAGTAATCGGTTAGTAGAAAAAGGGTATGAATTTAGCACGATGCTCGCGGTATTTTCAAGCGAAGATATTCAAGTAAAATATATTGTTTCCAATAAGGAAGTAACCGAATCGGATCAAGAAACCATTAAATCTATTTTTTATGAGTTAATCGAAAAAAATAACTTTGATGCGGATTCGTTCAGTCTTAAAGTAGCTGATCGTAATGACGGACCCGATTGGTAATCGATGCATTGATCCTAAAGGATTAATGCTCTTTTTTGTTGAATTAATAAACGAAGGAGTAACTAGAAAGGAATTAGGAATCGCTATAAAGAAGGGAGGTCTAAAAGTGAATATGAAATACCAATGGCGTATTACAAAATATAACCCTGCGTTTAGAGATCAGGATGGAGTTTATATGAAAGATGAGTGGATAAGCTCTTCAGATATAGGCCAAACATTTAACGGAAAGGAATTAACTCTAAATGAATATCTGGAAGTAGAAAAGGCTTATGTTCATGCTGTAATGGAATTTTTAAAAGAAAGTCAATTAACATCTTTAAGGATAATTCAGTTACAAATACATCATGAATTTCTTTCTGATAAATCTTCTCTTCTTTATGAAGAAGCATTTTATTTACCGATTGTTGAGGATGCCGTTATACATGAAAAAGATATACCTACCGTTTGCAAAATGGTGTTACGGGATTATATTCATTGTCACTTCGTTTCAATGGGGCAATTTTTTGTGCATTTCGGTTGGGATTATTATATGTATATTGGTTCGAACCAACCATGTAACAATGCAATCAAATTTGCTCAGAACAATAAACTTTTTGTAGAAGAGTACCCATCTCCATATTATCTTGTTGAAGAAAAGGTTATTCGGTATGTGGAATGGGCAGCTAAAAATGAAGAAGTGATTGTAGGGGAAGAAAGATTGCAAAATGTGCCATTATCTGAACTTCAAAAAGCTCTCCATCTATCAGAAGAACATCCGGTGATTGGCTCCTTTACGATTAAACATGACAATAAAGATTTTTTTCAACAGTTTATCAACCATAAAATGGACTTTTCGAAATACGAATACTATTTATATTGCGGAGATTGATTGGATTACATAGCAATATTTTTAGTATATTATATTTTTTTCTTTCACTATTTGGAGTATTAATACTTTTTTTATGAACTAACTTAGCATTTTCCTATTCTTGAAACATTCATTCGTTTTATACGTATGAATATTATATTCATAAAATGAGAGGGGAGAGTGGATGGGTTTTATAACAAAGCCTATAGGGGTTACACTAATTGCAGCGATTATAATTGGGTTGTTTAACTTTACGAATCTCGCTGATATGGCCAATTTAATCGGTATCAATTTAGTTCTATTATTCTTTACTTTATTTATCCATGAATTGGGCCATGTGTTACTTGGAGTAGGGGCTGGTTACCGATTTAATTATTTAACGGTTGGTCCAATAACTATTGAAAATACAGAGCGTATACATATGAAATGGAATGATAGTTGGTTTTTATTCGGTGGCGTAGCAAGTTGTACGCCATTATCAAGCGATTTAACTTCTATCGCTAAACAACATAAACGATTCGTTGCAGGAGGCCCACTCTTTTCCATCGTAACTGCAATCGCCAGTTTTATTGTAGGGAAGATATTTGATATTCAATTCATTATATACTTTTCCATTTTAAATTTGATTATTTTTATTGCTACGATTTTGCCTTATAAAGGTGCGTTAAAGTCAGACGGTCGTGTATTAATGGAATTATCAAGAGGGGGAAAAGAAACAGAACAATTTTTAGTTTCCCTTCTATTACTCAAAGAAATGAATTCACCAAAACATCCAATGGAATGGTCAGAAGAGTTAATTGAACAGGCTAAAACATTACCACCAACAGTCGACAATGCAACAGTTGCGTACATTCTTTTTTATTATACTATACTAAAAGAGGGCTATGAGAAAGCTTCCGAACTAATCGAACCTTTTAAGCAAATACCTGTCACAAAGGAAAATAAATTCGCGTTGTACTTTATTCAACACATTCAACAAATTGATTTTATTGTTCAGAAGAATGATAATGAAGAAAGGATAATGCAGTTCCATCAATTTATGAACCCGATGGAACCTATTAGTTTTAAACGAAGTGAAGCAATTCTTGCAATATTAAAAGGGAATCAACAGGAAGCAGTACGAAAATTATCCGAAGTTATGAAGGAAATTCAAAAGGGTAAACGGCTATTCGGATTTTTCTATGCGGAAGAGCAGTTAACAAATTACCTAAAAAAAGTGATGGGACTAGAAGAATTCGTAAAAGTATGAAATACATATAACTAAGAGCTTTGTTCCAATAGGGATGAAGCTTTTTTGGTTGAAATAAGTCAATGATGGTCATTTAAGAGGATATTATTATAAATAGGAAACAATTCCCATGCTATTTCGTTTCTATAAAAATAGATTAGTTATAAAAAGGGGGATAACATGGGCGAATCAGAAATAATCTATACCATTAAGATGATCATTATTGGATTAGTACAAGGTTTTACAGAACCTATTCCTGTATCATCGAGCGGACATGTGATGATTGCTAGTGAAATTTTAGGTCTTGGTGAACAAGGATTTACTTTTGCGATTCTTACAAACACGGCATCACTCTTAGCGATCTTATATATTTACAGGCAAGATATTGTTAGACTGATTAGCAATTCAATCCATTATTTGAAAACGAAAAGTCATCGCTATAAAAGTGATTTTCGTTTTGTTTGTTTTATCGTCATCGGTACGATTCCAGCAGGGGTTCTCGGGATACTATTGAATGACTATATTGCAGAAAATGTTAGTATGACAACGATTGCAGCTATGCTTTTCGTAACAGGAATTGCGTTATGGTTCATTCGGAATGTAAAGGGAACAAAAGGCGAGCGAGATATATCTACAAAGGATGCATTCATTGTTGGCTTAGGTCAAGCTGTCGCATTAACCCCAGGAATTAGCCGTTCAGGTGCAACGATTATTTCAGCAATGGCAGTTGGAATGAAACAAGATACTGCTCTTCGCTTTGCCTTTATGTTATATATCCCCGTAAGCCTTGGTGGGGTTATTCTAGGTTTTTCAGACTTTTTAAATGAACCGAATAAATCAGACTTAGCAATTCCATATTTATCAGCGTTTATTGCAACCGTATTAATGACCTATTTTGCGATGAGATGGTTTATGGGGATTATGAAAAATGGGAAATTAGTTTACTTTTCATATTATTGTTTCATCGTGGGGACATTACTGTTCATCTTCTTCTAAATAAATGTATATGAGATAGCACTAATAAAACCAAACTTCTCAATGGAGAAGTTTGGTTTTTCCTTTTTCATCTTCTAAAAGGAATTATCGCTTATGTGTAATTAACCTTAAAACTGCTTTTCGTGCAGTTTCCATCGGACCGAGCTTTGCATAACGCAGCCAAAGAGACGCAAGAATGACTTGAATGATGCTAATTATTAGTAAAGTGATAAGAATCCCCAAAGAATTCATTTTTCCCCCTAAGTTAGCTCCCCAACCATAGAAAAGGGCTGTACATAATATATTTTGGAACAAATAACAGCTAAGGGATACTTTCCCTGTATTCTCGATCCATTTCCATAACCGGAAATCTGCTCTCTTTTCTACAAGCCAAGCGAACAATCCAATATATCCAATGGAAAGTATCGGAGAAAATACATAACGAATGATAAGGTCGAAAACTCCACCTGGTATAAAAATTAAAAAATTTAATGGAATCCCAATCAATAATCCGTATTTAAGCATGGTTTTTCGAATTTTTTTCCCTTCTTCACTTGGGGAAAAGGCACCTTTACGCATTAACAATACCCCAATTAAAAAGAGGAAAATATTAGAGCAAAAGCTTAACACCATTTCAATTCGTAACGCCCAAAAATTCGATAACCGATAAGTAACCTGTTCCCACCAACTACCATGTTGATATAGTTGGGTTACATTTAAATCTAATGAAACATCCCCACCCTGACGATTCAGCGTGAAAATGAGTATAGTGACAGTTAAATAGAGAAGGAAATTTAAACTGCCAAAACTAATTGTTGCCCATTTAATAGCTTTATCCCCTAATTTTACGATGAAAGCGACGATAATAGCTGTCAAAGCATAACTCATTAAAATGTCATATTCCATAACGAAGGTAAAATTCAAAAATCCTTCAAACAATAAAATGAAACAAATCCATAAATAAACTCCCGGCCACGCACTACCTTTACGCAGAGATTGATTATATTTTAACTGTAATCCAACTCCAAATAGTATCGCTAATAGTCCAAGAAACTTCCCGTTAAACAATGCTAAGGAGAATGTGCGTAAAAATGTATCAAAGGAATTCCACCATTCATTATTTTGGAAGGTGAAAATATAGTTTATATCCCCTAAATGAGCAAAAATCCAAATATTAACGCCTAACGTTCCCAATATCGCGATTCCTCTAAAGATATCCAATAAACGAATGCGACTTGTTTGGGCTTCATTCATTATGATATTGCCTCCTTAAACGAGGGAAATTGCATCATCCAAACATCTTTCGAAAAAACGATTGGAAAAATAATAGTTACTAGATTTTATGGTAAAGTAGCTTACTCTATGAGTGAACAAAATGATAGGAAAGGAAGCAAAACAAGTGCAAGGGTGCATCGTTAAAGAGGGAGAAAACATGGTTTTACTTAAAAAATACGGTTTCTTAACAAAAGGAATTGTTAATCCGTGGGTAATTTCAAACCATGAATGGCCAATTCAGAGGTATTCACCTATATGGGCTAGAGTGAATATTTTAGGATAATGTGTTTTTATTAATGAGGAGGAACGGTATGGGGTACTACGTTTGTGTTGAACCAGGCGTGAATTTATATGTGGAAGATTTAAATCCGAAGGGCAGTAAGACAATTGTTTTTTTACACGGCTGGCCGTTAAGCCATGATCAGTTTGAATATCAGTTGGATGTTCTTCCTGCAATGGGTTACCGGTGTATTGGGATTGACTGGAGAGGATTTGGAAAATCTGATAAACCAATGGAAGGCTACCATTATAATCGATTGGCAGATGATATTTATGCGATAGTGGAAAAACTTCAATTAAATCATTTTACCCTTGTTGGCCACTCGACAGGAGGAGCGATTGCCATTCGCTACATGTCGAGATATAAAGGGTTCGGTGTATCGAAACTAGTTCTTGTAGACGCAGCAGCTCCAGTCGGTTTTACTCCAGAAACAGCCCATCAATTATTGGAAGAAGCTCTAAACGACCGTCCTAAGATGATTCGGAATGTGAGTGAAACTTTTTTCTTTCAATATATAACAAAGCCTTTTTCTGATTGGTTTTTCCATTTAGGATTACAAGCAGCAGGGTGGTCCACGGCTGCTATCATTATGACATTAAGGGATAGTAAACTTTATGAAGATTTGCCCCAAATACTTGCTCCAACTTTAATCGTACACGGTGTTCATGATAAAGTGATTCCTTATGCACAAGCTTTAGAACTCAATGGAAAAATAAGAAATTCCCATTTGGTTCCGTTTCATTTTAGTGGTCATGGTCCGTTCTGGGAAGAGCGGGTAAAGTTTAATCAAGTGCTAAAGGAATTTATAGGTTAATTTAGATGCTTTGGAATCCAGTAGGATGGGGACTTTTTTCAATACAAAAAAGTGTCCATTAGATGGACACTTTTTAAAAGATATATAAGAAATTAATGGAATAATCCAGACTCTTTTGATTTTTTCATTAAAGCATTTGTTTTCTTACTTAATGGAGCTTTAAGGAAAGTTCCAATTAACAATGCAATAATACCGAATAAAATTAAAAACATTAGGTCATGATATACTCTTTCCCAAACAATACCGCCTACAGCTTCTCTCATTAGATCAACCGCATAAGAGAATGGTAAGAACGGGTGAATCGTTTGGAAGAATTCAGGGAGTAATGCGACTGGGTACGTTCCCCCAGAACCAGCAATTTGTAATACGAGAAAGACAATGGCCAATGCCTTTCCGACATCCCCAAACACTGAAACCAATGTATAAACAATGGATATAAATACTAAACTGATGATCAGACCAAATAAGATAAACCATGCAGGTTCAGCAATATCCACACCTAAAATAAACATATCTCCGGATGTCACGATTAAAGCTTGAACAAAGCCAATGCTCATAAAGGTGAAAAGTTTACCGAAGTAAATTTGTTTTTCAGTGTAATCAATCGAGTTATGGACACCTGTAGCTAACAGGGAAATTAATAACAGAGCACCTACCCATATAGCAAGTACAGTATAAAAAGGCGTCATCCCTGTACCGTAGTTTGGAATTGGGAATAAGCTGTTTTTGTTAAGTAGAACAGGTTCTTCAAAGAATCCCTTTTCAGCTTCTGGATCATTTTGCAGTAACTCAATGATTTCATTGATATCTGTTTCACCTTGAATTTCTCGAATTCGATCAGCTAATTGGTTTATTTTATCGTTCACATAAGGGTATTCGCCTAAAATCTTTTTAAGTGTTTCCTCGCCTTCACCTAAGTTACCCTCTGTGTTCGCAAGAATTTTTTCTACTTCTGGAATCGTCTTTTGGATTTCACTTAAGATTCCTCTAGCATCATTTAATGTTTTCTTCGCATTGGCTACTTCTTGTTTGACTGTTGGCTCGATTTCTTCATTATATAGTTTTACAAAGGCATCAATTTCATTTGCCGTTGTGGCGGCCATCGTTTGAATTTGTCCGATTAAATCATCCAATTCTTGCTGTTTATCTGAAAGAAATGTCGTAATCCTTTGTCCACTTTCTTGTATTTTCTGTAGTTCACTTTTCAACAAGGCTAATTGTTCTAGTGCCTGATTAATTTGTTCTTGATTTGTATTAGAACCATCTTCATTATTATTTTGCTCTTGAAGTTGGTTTAGGGCACCCTCGATTGCTTCTATATTCTCAATGGAACTCGTTATTTGCCCATTAATTTGATCACTAATTTCTTTCCCTTGGTTCAAGTTAATATCGGAAGATTGCACGGTACTAATAAAATCGTTTACTTCCGTCGCCATACGTTGTACTTGCTCTAAATTTTTCTGAACTTCAGGTGCAATCTCATTTAGTCGATTCTCAGCTTTATTTAAAAACGCTGTTGTTTCATCTATTGTTTGTAATCCTTCACCTGTTACTCGTTTTGCATCAGGAACGAGCGCTTGCGCCTTATCAATCATTCCTTTTGCATTTTCTGCATCTGCTAAGGAATCCGTTAATAAAGTATGGATTTCAGGTAATTTTTCTTCCATTTGGAAAACATACTCTTCAAATTTTTTAATGTCGGGTAGATCTTTTTCAATCTCTAGTCCTAATTCATTAAACTTTTCAAATATCGTACCGTTTACGGTTGAAATAAAGTTACTTGTAATCTTATCAACGATCCCGCCAGCACCAGATGCGGTAATTTTAGGTGCTATCGCGTTAATTTTTTCATTAACATAATACTCGACCTTCGCCTTTTCAGGGCGGTCTTCAATAACGGTACCTAGCTTTTTAGAGAAGTTTTCGGGAATGATGATAACAGCAAAATAATCCCCATACTCGACTTTATCCATCGCTTCTTTCCGGTTAACAAAATGCCAATCCATATCTTTATTGTCTTTTAGTTCTTTGACAACTTCATCCCCAATGTTCAACTCTATATCACGAACCGTAGCTCCTGTATCTTCGTTTACTACTGCTACCGGTAACTGATCCGTTTGACTATAAGGATCCCAAGATGCTTTAATATTAAACCAGGCATATAAAGAAGGTAAAAGCATTAAACCTCCGATAAGTATCGCTGCTACCCAGTTAGTAACAATGCTTTTAATATCCTTTTTGAAAATACTCCACATACGACTCATCCTAATCTTCTCTTATTTATTTGATTATGTGAAAAATCCCTTAAATTATGTAAAATCTATTAAAATAATTCAAGCTAAAAGTATAACGCTGCCCAACAATTCTATCATCAAGTAGTACTTAAAAGAAGGATTTATTGTTTAAAGTTGGAATTTGAAACTATTAAGGTAGCCAAAAGGAAATAAAACGAGAAGGATTGGGGCTATTTTTGTTGAACTTAGTAAAAAAGGAATTCGAAAGGGTTTCGGATGAAAAAGTTTCAACATGGAAACAAACTTTGTTATAAAATGTAAAATATAGGGAGTAGAGGTTATATGGAAATTATAGAACTGAAGGATAGAAATGAGCTTTTTGAAAAGGCAGTTCATGTATTTTGGAAACAATGGGGAAACAATCACAACTTCAAATTTTACGAAGACGCGATGATTCATTCTTGTACGACTTGTTCCGATATTCCCAGGTTTTATGTAGCCATCGAAAATGGCGATATAATTGGAACTTATGCATTATTAAGAAATGATTTAAATAGTCGTCAGGACTTATGCCCATGGCTCGCTTGCCTTTACGTGAAAGAAGAATATAGGGGTAGAAAAATAGGCTCTACATTACTTCAACATAGTTTGGAACAAGCTGCACAAAAGGGATATCAGAAACTTTATTTATCAACAGATTTAGAAAATTACTACGAGCAATATGGATGGAGAAATAGTGGGGTAGTGTACGGAGTAAGTGGTGATGATATGAAGCTTTATGAAAAAGA
This sequence comes from Ureibacillus galli, assembly GCF_014836845.1. Taxonomy (GTDB): domain Bacteria; phylum Bacillota; class Bacilli; order Bacillales_A; family Planococcaceae; genus Ureibacillus; species Ureibacillus galli. The sequence continues at coordinate 40,328 of NZ_JACSQA010000019.1, read as the reverse complement.
GACGAGAAAATAGGAAGTAAAGGAATTGAACGTTATGAAATTAACTAAGATGATTATGATATTGCTAGTAGTTCTATTAAGTGGATGTAATGGAGCGACAGATTATGAAATTCCTATCAACTCAAATTTAGAATTTGGAAGAACGAATCCTAGTACATATTCAATAAATTATCGTGATGATGGGCAATTTGTTATTGAGCCAACTATATCCGAAGTAAACTATGACCCGTTATCAAAAGAAGAATATTTGAAACGAAAAGAAAAGATGAATATAGAAATGGAATTGAAGTCAGTAGAAGACATAAAGCCGTAGAAATATTTTTTAATTATACTAACTCATATAAATCGAAAAGAAGGGCTTTAATCAAAGGATTAATAGCCTTTTATTATGAAAACGATTAACATATTTTATAAAAAAATCGCAGGGGAGGTAACCATGAAAACTAGAAAAGATGTGATAGATTATTGCTTAAAGTTAGGCAATACATATGAAGATTATCCGTTTCGTGATAAAAATTGGACATTAATGCGTCATAAAAAAAATAAAAAAGTGTTTGCATGGATTTTTGAGAAAGAGGAACATATTTGGATAAATGTAAAGTGCGAACATGGGATGTTAGAATTATGGAGACAAGTTTATAAGTCAGTAGTTCCAGCATTTCATCTCAATAAAGACCATTGGAACTCTATTATTCTTGATGGTACCATACCAGATGAAGAAGTTTATAAAATGATAAATGAGAGCTACCACTTAACGAAAACAAAGTAATCGTTATATTGTGTTCAAAATTTACTTTGGATAAAAAGTGGGAAGCTTCTACGTATTGTTTCATATACAAAATAAAGCAAAAAGGAATCGAAACTTTTCCTTTTTGCTTTGAAAATCTTATTATAGTCTGTAAATACTAGTCTAAAATTTTTACTTTTACAGTTTGTACCCCATAGTCGATTGCATCTTGTTTATCAGGAATAAAGATATCAATTCGATTACCTTTAATGCCACCGCCTGTATCTCCAGCGATTGCTTCCCCATATCCTTCTACATAAACTTTCGTTCCAAGGGGAATAACAGTTGGGTCAACTGAGATCACTTTAGCATCAGGGTTTTCTATCAGGTTAATTCCTGTAGAAGTAATGCCTGAACATCCTTCGCATGTTGCTGTATAAGCAGTTGCTTCCATTATAAATTCTTTTTGAGCTTCTTCAGTTGAGCTCTTTGTTGGAGTTTCCTCCTTCGTTACAGGTGCTGTTTCCTCCGTTGTACTTTCGACTGGAGTTTCCTCTTTAGCTACAGGAGTCGATTCTTCCGTTGTGCTTTCGACTGGAGTTTCCTCTTTAGATACAGGAGCCGATTCTTCCGTTGTGCTTTCAACAGGGGCTTCCTCTTTAGTTACAGGAGCCGATTCCTCCGTTGTGCTTTCGACAGGAGCTTCCTCTTTAGTTACAGGAGTCGATTCTTTCGCTGTATTTTCTGCAGGAGATTCTCCACTTGTTGTTACTTCTTCCTTCGTTGAAGGAGTTGTTGCCTCAGGAGTCTTTTCTATTGTTACTTCTGCAGCTGGTACTGGAGATTGTTTCTCCACTGCACTTTCCTGTTGTACTTGTGCAGATGAATGATGACTTTCTCCACCTTTAAAGATAACTAGATTTAAACCAGGGTGAATCATATCCGTATGTAATTCGTTCCATTCTTTAATTTGAGAAACGGTTACCCCATAATTTTGTGCAATCTCCCATAATGTGTCACCGTTTTTAACGAAGTATTCTTGGGCGATTGTTAGGATATCTCCGGGATGAATAAGATCACTATGTAATTGATTCCAATCTTTAATTTGAGAAACCGTTACCCCATGATTCCGAGCAATGTCCCATAATGTATCACCAGATTTAACACCATATTCATTTTGTCTTGGAATCGTTAGGAAGTCTCCAGGATAAATAAGGTCGGTAGTAAGATGATTTACTGATTGAATCGTTTCTACTGTAGTATTGTTTTCTTGGGCTAAATCCCAAAGGGTATCTCCCTTTTGCACTGTAATCGTTGCAGCCTGTGCAGTAGCACCTACAGTTAAGGAAAGTGCTGCAACAGGTACAATTGACATCATTTTTTTAAGCATTGATGTATCCTCCATATTCTTGTTGCTAATTTTTAATAATCCTAACATAGATTTTTCTGACAAAAAGCACAGGGAGGTGTTAATTCGTTTACGTCTATGGCATTTATATTGCAATATTATTAATTGATAATATAGGAGTGATAGCCACTTTAAGAGAAAAGAGCCAGTTTATACCGCTCCAACCTCATTTTACTTTCGTAATATAACTTAGTAGATTTTGGCATGATAAAGAAAAAAATTATTATCCTTGTACAAAGTTACATCCATACTTTATGCCTTTTATTTACAAATAAGGATTGTGGTAAACTAAAGTTATCAATATATCCCAAGTAAGTCAGTTGAGAAATATTACCTTAACAATCATTTACGATAATTGGAGGTACATATGGGCTACATAACAGATTTAAGAAAACTAGTAGGAAGTCGTCCCATTATAATGGTCGGGGCTTGTGTCATTGTAGTGAATGAAAAAGTAGAGATATTATTGCAACTTCGCAATGACAATCACTGTTGGGGATTAGCAGGAGGTTCATTGGAAATCGGTGAAACGTTAGAATAAGTGGCAAAAAGGGAGTTATTTGAGGAAACGGGACTAATTGCAAATCAATTAAAGTTATTCAATGTATACTCTGGAGATGATTTTTACTATAAATATCCTCACGGTGACGAAGTCTATAATGTCGTAGCAGCCTATATATGTATTGATTATGATGGTGTATTAACGAGAGAAGTAAGTGAAGTTCGGGAATTAAAGTTTTTTTAAGTATCATGAGCTTCCCCCAAAAATTAGTCCTCCTGATTTACCAATATTAAATGACTATTTAAGTAGTACATATAAAAAGGAAATCAAAAATTATTACTAATAAACAGATATGCAACGAATTCCATTCACTTTCGTAAATTAATAAGTAAGGGTAATGATTGCAAAGAGTTCATCGCAAAAAGGGAGAGTTCAATGGAGATACTATTAAAGCCAATGTCAAAGGAAGAATTTACACAATACTTCGAAAATAAAGTGGTTAGATATGCGGAAGTATTATCACAAAATGTGCATGAGGAAGTAAATGAACAACCAATTTCCAAAGCACATAGATTACTACATAATTTACTTTCTAAAGGAATAGAAACTCCTGATCATTATTTATTCCATATTGTGAACGATGATCAGACGATTGGATATGTTTGGATAAAGGTGGAGAAGGAAAAGAAAAGTGCCTTCCTTTATGAAATTTATCTTTTTGAACAATTTAGAGGAATGGGCTTTGGCACAAAGGTAATGACAACTATGGAGGAATGGATACTTCAGCAGGGCATTACTTACTTTAAATTACACGTTTTCGGTAGTAATACAGGAGCGAGGAAACTATATGAAGAACTCGGTTTTGAAATCGCTGGTATTAATATGATAAAAATGATTAATTAGTGTCATTAAAAAAGATAAAATTTTTCATGTTGACAAATTGAAATGAATGGATAAAATAAAGAACAATTAATATATGCATAACGAAGATTTGTTTTCAACATTTCGGAGTATAAGAACAAAGGCTATGAAAAGAATTAGTAGCAATCATGTAAACAGACAGAAAGCGACCGGTTGATGAGAGGGGCATGTTGAACGATTGTGAATACATCTTGGAGCTGTGTACCGAATAGGATTTTCTTAGTAGGCTACGCCGGCTTAGCACCCGTCATCATGTGCGAAAGTATCGTCAAAAGACTGTACTTATGAAGATAAGCAATGTGAGTTGCTTATGAATTAAAGGTGGTAACACGAGATGAATCGTCCTTTTGGTTAATCCAAAAGGGCGTTTTTTTTATCCTTTGTTTCTTATAGAACTTGCAATATTAGAAATAATATTCCAAGGAGATGTTCGTATGTTAGTAAAACCTGAAGAACAAATGAAGATCATTATGAAAGGTGTTCATGAAGTAGTCAATAAAGAGGAGTTATTAGGAAAACTAGAAAAGTCCTATCAAACGAAGACTCCGCTTACGATTAAATTAGGACTGGATCCTTCTGCACCGGATATTCATTTAGGCCATGCCGTTGTCTTAAGAAAAATAAAACAAATGCAAGATTTAGGACACCAAGTGGTCATTATTATTGGTGATTTTACAGGTCGAATTGGTGATCCGACAGGCAAAGCAAAAGGACGCGTAGCTCTAAGTGATGAGCAGGTTCAAATTAATGCCCAAACATACTGTGAGCAAATCTTTAAAGTGCTAGATTCAAACAAAACAACGGTCCGTTTTAATAGTGGATGGCTTTCAAAGTTAACCTTTGAAGAAGTTCTTCAATTAGCAGCAACAACTTCGGTTGCGAGAATTTTAGAACGGGATGATTTTCAAAAACGTTATAACAATCAAGTGCCAATTGGCATTCACGAATTTTTTTACCCTTTAATGCAAGCGTATGATTCCGTTGAAATTCAAGCGGATATTGAATTAGGAGGTACCGATCAAACCTTTAACGTTTTAATGGGTCGCACCCTTCAAAAACATTGGGGACTCGAAAAGCAAGTCGCCCTTTTTATGCCACTCCTTGAAGGGCTAGACGGAGTAGAAAAGATGAGTAAAAGTCTGGGGAATTACATTGGTGTCAGTGAACCGGCTGAAGTAATGTTTAAAAAGGTAATGGAGGTCCCTGATCAATTGATTATAAAATACTTTGAATTAGCGACAGACGAACATCCAGATGAAATTGAAAAAATAAAGCTCCTACTAGAAAAGGGTGCTAATCCAAAGGATGTAAAACTAAAATTAGCAAAAATTATTACGAGCTTGTATTGGGGTGAAGAAGAGACGAAAAGAGCAATAGCCTATTTTGAAGCAGCTTTTAGCAAAAAAGAAATACCTGAAAATATCCCAGAACTACTAATCGAAATAGGTGCAGAAACCGTTAAAGATATCATTCCTCAATTAATTGAAAAAGGTTTTGTGAAAAGTAAAAGTGAATTTTTGCGGCTAATGAAACAAAACGGTGTTCAATTGAATAAAGAAAAAATGAGTGAAGATGAATTAGATCGAGTATTAATGAATGGGGAAGTATTACAAATTGGGAAAAAACGATTTCTTCGTTTCGTAAAATAACGATGAATTAAAAAAAATCTGTGCCACTCTTACGAAAAAGTGAGTACACTAAATCCGTAAGAGTAGCCAGATTTTTTTAAAAATTAATGAAGTATATTACAAATTTTCATTTTGTTGTTTAATTTCGTCCGCACCGATTGAAATATTCACAGCCTCATACTCTTTATGCTTATTTACCGAGTTTTCAATGGCATTTTCTAAATTGGAATTCGTTTCAATCGTAATTTCCTTCTTTTTTGGTGCCGTTGTAGGGTAATTATCCTTCTTTTCCAAGTCGTATCACTCCTTTACAAAAGTTTTTGCTGGAGTAGATGAACTTATACATATCACATTTTACAAAACAAACGATTTTACTGGGATAAGGAAATAATTTAAAAAATGGATTCATACGAAATCATCTTCGTGGGGTTTACATTTAAAAGTAGAATTGATTCTAAGCAAAATAATAAATAAAAAATTTTTGGAACTCCACTTTTGTACACTATCACCTTCATAACGAACCATAAAATATGGTGGTAAAGGAGGTGAATGATATGGGTTGTGGTAATAACGTAGGAGGAGCTTATGATTACTGTAACGATTATGGCAATGTAGGTGGAGCTTATGATTACTGTAACGATTACGGTAATGTAGGAGGAGCATACGAAGGTAACGGCAATAAAAAAGAATTTGTGTTAATCGTTGTTCTATTTATCCTATTAATCATTGTAGGTGCTCACTTTACTAAAAAGAAACATGATGATTGCTAATTTTTCCATATGAATGACGAAATAGGTAAATTGACTGCCATCTCAAAATACCTATTCAACAAATCCCTTCTTAAAAAATGTATTTTCCTTTATAAAGCACTCAATATAAGACACCTAGTAATTAGGTGTCTTTTTTGTTTTTTAAATTCCAACATTAGAATTTTTTTGTCATAAGGACATGGGGAATGCCATCTTCCATAAAGACATCAGAGGCTGTTTCATAACCAAGCTTATGATAAAAACCTTCTGCATGAGTTTGACCATGTAACTTCACTTTGTCGACACCATTTTCTTCTGCAATTTCTTCTAACACTTTCACTATGACTTTTCCTAAACCATATTTACGATAAGGTTCTAAAATGCAAATTCGCTCCAACTTCCCATAACTATCAACGAAGCGAACTCGGCCAGTTCCAACAGGTTGCTCATTATAATAGACTAATATGTGTTTGCATGGAGCATCCAATGTATCAAATTCGTCAAACTCTTCTGATAGAGGTACCCCTTGTTCTTTGACGAATACTTCTTTTCTAATTTCAAAGGCAATTGATAAATCCTCTTCAGTCATAATTTTTTTTGATTTCATTTCTTTTTCAACCCTTTCTTCATAAACAAGTATTAATACAATCTATATTGAATGAATTTTGTTGTAAATTCAACAAAATCCCCTGAACTTTTTAGATGGGTATGAAAACGTAAAAGGACAATACCGTGTTTATCGGTGCTGTCCTTTTAAATACATTTATTTGGCCTCGAGATTATCTGAAGATTTTCCTTTATTTAAAGCAAGCATAACAATCATCATCATAATGAACAGAGTCCCGAGCCATTGATAAAACCCAAAAGGTTCCTTTAACCAAAAGACGGTTGTTAAAACAGCTGCTAACGGTTCTACACTACCTAAAAGGCTAGATTCTTTAGGAGCTAAACTTTGCAAACTTTCAATATAAAACCAAAAAGCAATCATTGTTCCAAAAATAATAACGAAAATTAAATAGAAGTAAGTTTCTAAAGTAAAGCTGCTCATGTCAACTCGCCAAGGAGGATGAATAAAACTTAAAGCAAAACCTCCAATAATCATTGCCCATCCAACAATGACGAGGGAATCAAACTGTTTTAGTAAAGGAATCGCATATAACGTATAAAATGCTAGAGCAACTCCAGATAATATTCCCCACGTAATTGCAAGGGGAGGGACGGATAATTGGGAAAGAGAGCCATTTGTTAATAAGAAAAAACTACCGAAAAGTGCTAAAGAAACAGTTAGCATATCTGCACGTGTCAAAACACTTTGTTTACGAAGTAGTAAATAAATAATAATCATGACGGGTGCTAAATATTGTAATAAAGTTGCAACAGCCGCATTACCATGTTCGATTGATGCCATGTATGTATATTGAACGCCAAGCATTCCAAGTAACCCGAAAATAATTAATGGAACAGCGATCCTCCGAGTCTTCCATACACCAAATATTTGGGATCGGTCCTTTGTAAAATACTGTACTGATAACAGTAAAACACCAGCTATTAGCAATCGAGTTGTTACAAGCCAATCTACATCAATAGCGTATTGTTGGAAAAGCTTTTTGGAAACTGTCCCGCCAATCCCCCAAAAGATTGCTCCAATTAGTACAAGAACAATTCCTTTTTTTCGATTCATCTATCATTGCCACCTTTAAATATAAAAATAGTGTGATAACATTTTATATATTAATGAAAAAATCTACGAAGAAATACATAGATTGAACTTAAAAATATAAGGATATTGAGGTGATAAGGTGCAAATAAAAGATTTTACTGTGGACGAAAGTTTACAAGAATTAACCGAACACCGTACCGTCGTCTTACCGATTGCATGTTATGAAACGACGATTAAAGATAATATTAATGGATTTATCCCACTTCACTGGCATGAAGAGTTTCAATTTGTTCTCGTTGTAAAAGGAGAAGCAATGTTTCAAATAAATGAGGAGAAAATCATTGTCCGGGAAGGGGAAGGGATTTTTATTAATAGTGGTTGTTTACACATGGCAAAAGATCAAAATGGTACAGGCTGCGTTTATATTTGTTTAAACGTTTCACCAAGTTTCGTTTTGTCCCATGAACTTTATGCTACTTTTGTAGACCCGTATATTCAAGCAACAAATATTCCGTATTTATTGTTATCTTCAGAGACATTATGGGCAAATCAAATTTTCCAATCAATGAAGGAAATTTCGCGGTGTATTAATGAAAAGGAACCCTACTATGAAATAGAGATTAGTCTTCAATTAACTCGCTTATGGAAAAGTTTAATTAAAAATGGTGTGCCTTTGGAATATGAACAGAAGGAAACGTTAAAAAATCAGCGGATGAAGGAAATGCTCAATTGGATTCACCAACATTACGCAGAGAAAATTTTATTAGAAGATATTGCGCAAGCTGGTCATTTAAGTCGCTCTGAATGTTGCCGCTATTTTAAACGTTTTTTAAAGAAAACGCCTTTAAGTTACGTAACTGATTATCGGATCCAGAAAAGCTTAATTTTTCTTCAACAGTCCAACCTCGCTGTTACTGATGTGGCCTACCTAGTAGGGTTCAATAGTACAAGCTACTTTATTGAACAATTTAAAAAATCTATGCAAATCACACCGCTAGCCTATAAGAAGATGAAAACGAATTAGCTATGAACTCGTTATATACTTTTTAAAAGTGATACAATTTAAGAACTTCATTTTTATAACAAGGGGGAAAATGGGAATGAACAGTCAATTAGAAAAAATTAATTTATTGAATTTAGTGTCTGATATTAATGAGTACAAGAATTTCATTGTGTCTGAAATGAACGATCATGTTTTACGAATTGCCGTTATAGATGGAGAATTTCATTGGCACGAACATGATACAGATGAATTATTTATGGTACTAGAAGGAGAACTGTTAATTGATCTGGAAAATGATAGGACAATTCAACTACTTCCGGGTGAAATTTTCAATGTACCGGCATTTACCCAACATCGAACACGATCGAACGGTAGAACGGTTAATCTCTGTTTTGAGAAGAAAGAAAACGATATAGACGGAATTTCGTGAGTACTGTTACATTCGAATAGGGCAATGCTTAAGCAAAGTCGTATAAATTAAAAGAGAGTTGGTAACTTATTTTAAAATGTTACCACTCTTTTTTCGCTTATTAGGATGAAAAGTGGCATAATGTATAGATTAAACATATAAAGGATGACGAAATGAGACAGTTAAGAGAAGTACGATTACAATCTAAAGCAATTAAAGATATTACAAATGGTTATCCTTTAATTTTAAAAGATGCGATAGAACCTTCCCAAGTTACAATTGAAGAAGGAAGCTTATTACACTTAGTCGATAAAAATGGTGGCTATATTGCAACAGGGTATTACGGAATGCAAAATAAAGGCATTGGCTGGGTCTTAACTCGAAAAGAAAAAGAACAAATCAATAAGAAGTTCTTTGCCAAAAAAATAAGTGAAGCGGCAGCTAAACGGGCAAATCTATTTACGTCAGAAGATACAACTGCTTTCCGTGTTTTTAACGGTGAAGGGGATGGAATAGGTGGTCTAACAATCGATTTCTTCAACGGATTCTATATGGTGAGCTGGTATAGTGAAGGGATTTATTCATTCAGAGAAGACATCTATCAAGCACTTGATGAAGTAGTCAATACGCGCGGAGTCTATGAAAAATTACGTTTTCATACTAATGGGCAATATGTCAGACAAGATGATTACGTGTCAGGGGAAAAAGGTGAATTTCCATTAATTATTTTGGAAAATAAGATGAAGTATGCGGTAGATTTAAATGATGGTGCCATGACAGGAATTTTCTTAGATCAGCGGAATGTTCGAAAAGCTTTGCATGATCACTCTAATGGGAAAACCGTGCTAAATACTTTTTCTTATACGGGTGCCTTTTCTGTAGCCGCTGCTCTTGGTGGTTCGTTAGGAACAACAAGTGTAGACTTGGCGAAACGTAGCTTACCAAAAACGATTGAGCAATTCCAGGTGAATGATATTAATCATGAATCCCAGGACATTAAAGTCATGAATGTCTTTGATTACTTTAGTTATGCAGCACGTCATCAGTTGAAATTCGATGTTGTTGTTTTAGATCCACCTAGTTTTGCCCGTACGAAAAAAATGACGTTCAGTACGGCAAAGGATTATCCGAAGCTGTTACAAGATGCGTTGGAAATTACAAATGAAGGCGGTACGATTATTGCATCAACGAATAACGCAAGCTTTAATATGAAAAAGTTTAAATCATTTATTGACCAAGCATTCAAGGAAAAAAATACCCACTACAAAATTTTAGAAGAGTATCAGTTACCGGAAGATTTTACGGTACCACATAACTTTCCTGAATTTAATTATTTAAAAGTCGTCATTATAAAAGTAATGAATTAGGGATGTGAAATTGTGAAATATAATAAAAAAGCCATGACGAAATTAATAAACCAGCACCGGGAATTGCATGATGAGTTAAAGAAAATTAAAGTAGAAATGGGTTTAGAGAAAAACTTAGCAATTAAAACGCTATTTCACTCAATGGTCGCTGATAATGGTCCATATATGAAAGAATATCAAGAATTAGAACGTATGCAATAATAAAAACCCCCCTGTTTCAGGTAAACAATGAGACAGGGGGTTTTTTAGGATAATTTCAAATAAGAGGGGTGTTGTTTATTTATTTTAATACAAGTTTTAAAAGGATGTCGTGAGCATTTAATTTGTAAGAAACGTTCAAATCACTTGTTACATTGTTTGCGAACTGAATATGCTTAACAAGCACGTTGGATTTGATTAATTCTTCATAACGTTGAATCAAGGCTTTATTTTCTTCATTCGTACAAAGAAATAGGTCAATATATTTCTCGATAGGGTAATGATATTTTTTACGAGTATCTTGGATGAAGCGAATAAAATCACGTATTGCGCCTTCTTCTAATAAATCTGGTGTTAATGTAGTATTTAAGAGCACTTTGTATGGTCCATCTTCTGCCAAAGCGTATCCCGCTTCTACATGGGATTCCATTAAAACATGTTCTTTACTTAATTCTAACGACCCGCTTTCTAAAGAAATGAGGATTTTACCATCTGTTACAAGCAACTGTTTTTCTTCATCAGATAATTTCTCGATATGTTTTTTTACGACATGAACTTGTTTTCCAAAGGCAGCACCAGCTGTTTTAAAATTTAATTTAAAGACTAACTGTTCCATATCCTTTAAGTCGGTTACCCACTTTATCTGTTTAACATTTAGTTCTTCTTGGATAATATCGTTATACTCCTCAAATTGCCCCTGTAGCCCTTCTAAACAAATGACCATTTCACTTAACGGTTGTTTCACTTTTAAATGCTGGGTATTTCGAATGCTGCGACCTAATTCTACGATTTTCAATATGTGATCCATTTCCGCCTCTAATTTTTCTTCTATCAGATTACTCATGGATGTCGGATAGTCCTGTAAGTGGACACTTTCCTGATGTAGTTTTAAATAAATGTCTTCTGCTACAAAAGGAGTAAAAGGTGCGAGTAGTTTACATACATTACTTAAAACTTCATGTAACGTATTAAAGGCAGCCCGTTTATCATCAGAAAATCCGGATGCCCAAAAACGTTGTCTAGAGCGACGGACGTACCAGTTACTCACTTGTTCAATAAAGGCAGCGATTTCTCGAGTAGCTTGCGTAAACTGATACGTATCCATAAAGTCGGTCACTTTTTTAATTACACTATGCATCCGCGATAGAACCCATTGGTCCATTTTTGATAGCTTACCAGGAAGGGAGGGATCAAAGGTAAATTGATCAATATCGGCATATAGAGCGTAAAAATTGAAAGTGTTTTCGAATGTGTCAATCAGTTTTGATTTCGCTTCCTGAACAACTTTCGTTGAAAATCGTTTTGGATTCCATGGAGAACTATCGACTAATAACGCCCATCTTAAAGCATCGGCCCCGTACTGTTGCATGAGTTCTAATGGATCTAAAGCATTTCCTTTACTTTTAGACATTTTTTGCCCATGTTCATCTAATACATGACCTAGGGAAAGGACATTTTTATAGGGTGCCTTCCTAGTATAAAGGGTGGAAACAGCTAGTAAGCTATAAAAGAATCCACGAGTTTGATCGATCCCTTCGATAACAACATCGGCAGGAAATTGTTGATGGAACCGTTTCTGTTTAAACGGATAATGATGTTGGGCAAAGGGCATAGAACCACTATCAAACCAAACATCGATTACTTCAGGTGTACGGTACATTGTTCCGCGGCATTTTGGACAAACACAAGTAATGTCATCGATGTAAGGTTTATGCAATTCTAAATGCTTAGGCAGTGGACTCGCGGCGATCTTCCCCAGTGCCTCAATACTTTCTGGTGCTTCCTCATGTCCACAGGCACAAATCCAAACATTTAATGGTGTCCCCCAATAACGGTTACGACTAACATTCCAATCTACGACATTTTCTAAAAAGTGTCCGAAACGCCCATGTTTAATATGATCGGGGTACCAATTCACCGATTCGTTATTATTTAATAGCGCCTCTTTTAAAGCAGTCATTTTAATGAACCAGCTGTCTGTCGCGTAGTAAAGTAACGGAGAATCACATCGCCAGCAATGGGGGTAACTATGATCATATTTTTCTTTATGGAATAATAATCCCGAATTAGCTAGTCGTTTAATTATCTCGACGTCACAGTCTTTTACAAACTGCCCGGCCAAACCTTCTACTTCTTCTGTATAACATCCTCGCTGATCAACGACATTGACAAAGGACAGTCCATTTTGCTGTACCGTTCGGTAATCATCTTCGCCATACGCGGGAGCCATATGAACAATTCCTGTACCGCTCGTTTCTGTTACAAAATCCGCTAATACAATCACATGTCCTTTTTGTACGTCTACATATTGGAAAGGAGGGAGATAGGAAACTCCTTCAAAGTCTTTTCCCAAATGTTCGCTTAGGACGACTGCATTTTCTCCTAAAACTTTGGAGACTAACGATTTTGCGACAATATAGACACTTCCTTCTAGTTCAGCCCGTACATAGGTTAAGTTCGGATTTACTGCAAGGGCGACATTGGCAGGCAATGTCCAAGGAGTTGTCGTCCATCCAAGGAAATATTCTTCCGCATCTTGGCGTTTGAACTTCACAGTAGCGGACAAATCTTTTACATCTTTATAACCTTGTGCCACTTCATGGGAGCTTAGCGATGTTTGACAGCTAGGGCAGTAAGGTGAAACTCGATGCCCTTTATATAACAATTTATCTCGATGAACTTTACTTAAAATATTCCATACACTTTCAATATAATCGTTACTTAATGTTAAATAGGGATGGTCCATATCGACCCAATAGCCCAGTTCCTCTGTAAAGGAACGCCATATTTTTTCATAGGTAAAGACGCTTTCCTTGCATTTATTTATAAAAGCTTCGACACCATAGTTTTCAATTTCTTGCTTTCCTGAAATGCCTAATTGTTTCTCTACACCAAGCTCAACAGGTAGTCCGTGGGTATCCCATCCTGCTTTCCGTTCTACTTGAAAGCCTTGCATCGTTTTATACCGGGCAACAACATCTTTAATTGTTCTCCCTAACGCATGACCAACATGGGGTAAACCATTGGCAGTCGGTGGTCCCTCGTAAAATACAAAAGGTGCATTATTTTGACGCTTTGTTACTGATTGTTCAAAGGTTTCATTCGCTTTCCATAACTGCCGAATTCTTTGTTCACGTTGGACAGTTGTTTCTTTTTCATGTTTCATTTGAGTTCCTCCTATACGAATTGTATAAAAGGCATACAAAAAACCCCGTCCCAAGTAAGGGACGGGGTTAACCGCGATACCACCCTAATTCTATTGAACGATCCAATAGCACTTAGCAACGTACAATCATACGTGTTCCTTTTAACGGTAGACGCCCGGGTTAACTTACCATCAATCTTCAGTCAACCTTCTCAGAGAGGATATTCATGTAACACTTGCACACTGACTTTCACCAAAATGTCAGCTCTCTGGGGAACAAGACGAAACACTACTCTTTCTCTTCAACGAATTTGTATGCTTTTATTGCAACATAGCGTAACAAATTGTTTGAACAGTGTCAATTATAAAAAAGTTGTCCTAATTAAAAATTTCCACAACAAAATTTGAAGGGGAAGGGTACTTTATTAAAAATCATTGTAACACCTTACGTGCGACTCATCGTAAGTTAATAATTGGCGACTATGCTATAGTATGATGTTAAAGTTATTGCCACGAATCACTAGCATGTAAGGAAAACAATTCAATAATGGGGTAGCTTCGGATATAATGAATTAAAGGGGGTGCTTACTGATGGAGAATCATAAAAGATTTTCTAGTACTTCTTCTACTCATGCAAAGCCTACTATTGGAAAGGCGATACTTTGCATGGGGCGAAACATTTAATTTTATCGCTTTATAAGCTTTTCTAATATGCTGGCTTTGCACCTTATTTTTCCAAAATTGAAATAAGGGGCGAGCGACATTGAAGTATACGAACGCAAACAAAATTTTACCTGAAAAGCTCATTAACGAAATTCAAAAATATGTCCAAGGGGAAACCATTTATATTCCAAAGCAAGAAACGGAGTATGAGAAATGGGGAGCTCGAAGTGGAGGAAGGCGGTTACTTGATCGCCGTAACGCCGCTATTCGACATGCTTTTATTAGTGGCAGTAGTATTCAACAATTGGCTGAAGAATATTATCTTTCGATTGAAACGATTAAAAAAATTGTGTATTCACATAAAAAGTAAATGAAGGGCACTGGTGAAAAGTAATTCATCAGTGCCCTTTTATGTAAAAAACGTTTCTAAATGATTTTTTCCATATAACTACTTTGCGCTTCTGTTTAAAATAAATGGAAAGATAGCATAAGTGATTGGAGAAATACAATATGACTGAAAAATTTATTAAAAATGAACAGTTAAACTTTATAAAAAAACAAATTGCTTTCATTAAGGACAGCAGGAACAAGAACGTTCCAAAAAATGTATTAGCTACTGTAATCGACCTAGCGAATGCTAAAATTATCGATTTATTTCCGAATTTATCCGAGGCACAGTATGAAATGCTCGACATTTCCAAACTGAAAACAGAAATGGAATATGAACAATACATTCAGCATCTTTCTGGATATTTACTTTCATTCCCAACAATGACGGAGCAACAATTGAAAAAAATGTTCCCAAAACAAAAAAAATTAAAGTTGCCGGATTTATCCAATATTGATCATCATCATCTGACTTATTTAAGCTGGAAAGACCTAAGATCCAATAGGAAAATAATCATCTATGAGTTAGAAGGAAAAATGGTTGGTATTGAATGCGAATTTTCATCGACTACTAAAAAAAATCTTTGTTCCTTCTGTAATTGTTTTGGTGAAGTTTCCCAAATTTCTACGGTAACGAAAACGAAGAAAACTAAAAATCCAGATTATTATCGATCTATTGGCAACTATATTTGTGCTGATAGCAATGAATGCAATAAAAAAATTACGAACGTAGACTATTTAGAGGATTTTTTAAAAGACTCACTAGGAATATAACTATTTTCACAATCTGAAATGATGTCTGTTAATGCAGGCATCATTTTTTTAATTTGTTAATAAAAATTTTTCTCATTTTTTTAATATAAGTATATTTTAATTTTTACATTGATTTATCTCGCCAATGTTTGTATTAGTTTTGAACATAATGAGTGGAACAATTATATCTAAATATTAAACTGCTTATTCATTCGACATAAAAATCCTTCATATTACATTAAAGATGCTACTTTAATCAATTTATTTGTTAAAAAACGGTTTGACTATAATATTCAGAAAATATAAAATATTAATATATAGTAACAGTTACCGCAAATGCGTAAAGGGGTGTGTTGTTTTGAAATTACCAACGGTTCAATTTACAAAAGAGCAGGAGATGTTTCGGGAAGAGGTTCGTGCTTTCCTACAAGAGGAGTTGAGTAAGGGGACATTTCAAACGAAATGCGATTCCTGGTTAAGTGGCTGTGATGCCAATTTTTCGAAGCTAGTGGCAGAAAAAGGCTGGATCGGCATGACGTGGCCTAAAAAATATGGGGGTGGGGAGCGTAGTTCGATTGATCGCTATATCTTAACGGAAGAGTTTTTAGCCTTTGGAGCTCCTGTTGCAGCCCATTGGTTTGCAGATCGCCAAACGGGTCCACTTTTATTACGATTCGGTACTGAAGAACAAAGAAATTTCTTCTTGCCTAAAATTGTAAAAGGGGAATGCTTCTTTGCGATTGGGCTTAGTGAACCGAATAGTGGTTCTGATTTAGCATCTGTGAAAACAAAAGCTGAAAAGGTAGAAGGTGGCTGGGTTGTTAATGGTGCCAAGACATGGAGCAGTAATGCCCAACATGCCCACTATATGGTGACCCTCGTTCGTACAGAACCTGTTTCTGAGAAGAAGCATTCCGGTCTTAGCCAATTAATTATCGATTTAAATTCTGAAGGAGTGACAATTTCACCTATTCGTTATTTGACTGGGGAACATCATTTTAATGATGTATTTTTTGATAACGTGTTTGTGCCGGATGAAATGGTTGTCGGAACGTTAGGAAATGGATGGGCACAAGGTTTAGCTGAACTAGCATATGAACGAAGTGGCCCAGAACGGATATTAAGTACCTTCCCGCTATTAAATGAAGCGATTGAAGAATTAAAACGACAGCACAATCTAGAAGGTTTAGCGGAAGCTTCAAAACTAGTAGCTGAATTATGGAGCTTGCGTAATTTATCTATCGGAGTAGCGAAAGTGCTTGAAGAAGGCGGGGAAGTAATGGTACCTGCAGCACTTGTTAAAAGTATTGGAACGAAATTTGAACAAAAAGTTCCTGAAGTCGTTCGTCTATTGCTGGATGTTTATCCACAACTACAAGCAGAACAGAAGATGAATAGATTCCTAGCAGAGTCTATTCTTCATGCACCAGGCTTTACAATCCGTGGTGGAACATCAGAAGTACTATACGGCATTATCGCGAAAGGAGTGATTGCAGGATGAGCGAAATGAAAGACATGATTGTCGATGTTGTTGAAAAAATATTCAATGATAAAGTCGAAAAGGAAACGGTTGATCTGTTAGAAGAAAATACGTGGCCTCAACATATATGGGACATTATGTTTGAAAATGAGCTGCAACAAGTAGCTGTTCGAGAAGAACATGGCGGAGCTGGAGGAGATTATGAAGATCTATTTCATTTATACCGATTAATGGGGAAATATGCAGCTCCTATCCCTTATGTTGAGCATACTTTTGCCAATGTCGTATTGGAAAATGCCAATATTCACCCAATGAAAGAATTAACGACAGTCCACTTACACGCAAACCCTTTAGCCATCGTAAATGCAAAAGTTTCTGGAGCCCTACACTATGTTCCGTGGGCGAGATATGCGAAGAAACTTGTAACTTTAGCTACTGACCAAGGAAAAGAGTTTATTGTATTACTAGATTTAAAGGATGCTCAAATGAAACATGAAACGAACGTTGCAGCAGAACCGCGTGACCATGTTTCCTTTACCGACGCAGCGGTTGTAACTTGTCAGCCCATTTCACAAGAACAATTAGTATTCCTCCAAAATTTACAGACCATTGCTACCATTTGTAAAATGACTGGTGCGATAGATCGTGCATTTGAATTATCAGTCCAATTTAGTAAAGAGCGGGAACAATTTGGTCGTCCGATTCACCGATTCCAATTAGTACAGCAACATTTAGCTACTTTAGCTGGGGAACAGGCATTAACGGCAGCTGCTATGGAAAACGTCATCGCTCGTTTACAACAAGGGGAAGTCCATGATGAAGTAGCCTTTGCCAGATTAAAAATAGAAGATTCCAGTCGTATCGTTGCTACTTCAGCCCACCAAGTACATGCAGCGTTAGGTGTTACCCATGAACATCGATTACATCACTATACACGCCGATTATGGGCATGGCGTGATGAAGATTATACAGGGCGTTTTTGGAAAAAGGAACTGGCGAATAGATGGTTACAATCGTCAGCAAACATTTGGGAACAGTTAACAACGAAAAAACATATGGAACATATTTAAGGGGGATGAATATGCCGGATTTATTATTTGAAGTGAAGGACTCTATTGCCACGATTACATTGAATCGACCTGAAAGTTACAATGCGTTCAGTGAAGAAATGATTTTAAGTTGGATAGCGGCATTAGAAGAAATAAGGGATCGGGATGAAATTCGTGTTGTACTGCTGAAGGGGAACGGGAAATCCTTTTGTGCTGGCGGGGATGTTAAAGCGATGGTTGCCGGTAAAGGGTTCTATGAAAGTAAAGAAGATACGACTTCTACAGCCCTTGCTCGAAAGAATTCCCTTTGGAAAAAAATACAACGGATTCCATTGCTTTTAGAAGAAATTGATAAACCGGTCATCTGCCAAATGCACGGTTATGCTATGGGAGCTGGCTTGGATATGGCGTTAATGTGTGACATTCGTATCGCTGCGGAGTCTGCTAAGTTTGCCGAAAGTTATATTAATGTAGGGATTGTGCCAGGAGATGGGGGTGCTTACTTTTTACCGAAACTAGTCGGAATCGATCAGGCATTGGATATGTTATGGACGGCGCGAGTCCTAACGGCGGAGGAAGCGAAAGAAAAAGGATTGGTTACTTTTGTTGTACCAGATGGGGAACTGGACACATTTGTGCAATCTTATGTAGAAAAGTTAAGTAAAGGTCCGCAAGAAGCGATTCGAATCATTAAACGGGCAGTTTATCAAAGCCAGACGATGAGTCTACGATCTTCATTAGACTATATTTCTTCTAAAATGGGAATCGTAACGGAATTACCAGATCATAAAGAAGGGGTTAATGCAGTGTTGGAAAAACGCAAAGCTGTCTTTAAATAAGCAGTCAAAGGGGAAATGGGGATGAAACGTAACCTTTTCGTAACGGTACTGTTATGTCTAGGTCTTTTAATGGGGTGTCAGAGTAATGTGGAACGGTATGGGGAGCCGCTTATTTTCACTACAGGTACAACAACAGGGGTCTTTTATTCTTTAGGGGCAGGTCTTTCAACATTATGGACAAAAGAGATGGAACAGCTTGTTGCTTCCCAAGCATCGAATGGCAGTGTGGAAAATTTAAATTTAATGAGCAAAGGGGAAGCCAATTTAGCCTTCACTACAGTGAATATTGCTTATGATGCCTATAACGGGGAAGGTTCTTTTAAAGGGAAACAATATGATGGAGTTCGTATTTTAGGCAATCTTTATCCCAACGTCAGTCATATTGTAGTAGTTGATAATGAAGATATTCAATCCATTGAAGATTTGAAGGGGAAAAGTTTTGTATTTGGAGCTGCTGGTAGTTCTACTGAACTAGAATCGAAGCTTGTTTTAGAAGCCCATGGCGTAAGCATTGATGATGTGAACGCCAATTATGTAGGGTTTACGGAAGCAACGGATTTAATCAGAAACGGTCAAGTCGATGGGGTAAATATTTATTCGGGGGTGCCTGCAGCAGCCACGACTGAATTAATTTCAACGATTGATTCGAAGGTGCTCAGTTTTTCACCCGATGCCATCGATCAATTGGTAAAAGAATATCCTTGGAACTTTAAGTATGTCATCGAAGCGAATACGTACGATAAACAGCCAGAACCGATTACTACGGTTGGTCAATATAGCACGATTGTAATTGACGAAAGTGTTTCAGAGGATGCTGCCTATCGACTAACAAAGCTGCTATGGGAAAATGTAGATGAACTAAAAGAATCCTATAGCATTGCTAATCAGTTCGATCCTCAGAAAGCGATTGAAGGGACTGCGGGAGTACCGCTTCATCCAGGGGCTGAAAAATACTATAAAGAAATTGGCGTATTGGAATAGGGGGGATTCAAATGACTACGAAGGATCTAACAAATCATGATATGCAAGAGTTAATGGATTTGGAGGAGAAAAATTTAAACTCACGAAAGTATATCGGTATATTTGGAAAGGGTATCATGATACTCGCAATCATTTGGACGCTATTCCAATTATATATGAGTAGTTTCGGTGTTATGGATGCAGTGAAGTTTCGGGCTTGGCATTTAGGTTTTCTTCTATTATTTAGTTTTGTCTTTTATCCAGCTACAAAAAAGAGTGTAGGCTCGCGAAAGTTGCCGACAATCTTTGACCTTCTATGTATTGGTTTATCCATTGTAGTAATTTTCTATTTCTTGTTTACTTATGATGCTTTTGTACGAAGTGGTGGGGAAAATTCCACATTGGATATTTATATCGGTGGGATCGCGTTACTTCTATTATTTGAAGCAAGCCGCCGTGTTGTAGGAAAGGGACTGACGCTTATAGCCCTATTTTTCCTGGCGTACAATTTTTTCGGAGCCTATATACCCGGTATATTAGGGCACTACGGATTTAGTTTAGAGCGTGTCATTAATATTATGTATTGGGGAGGTCAAGGGGTATTTGGAACAGCATTAGGCGTTTCAGCCACATACATCTTTGTTTTTGTATTGTTCGGTGCTTTCCTGAAAAATAGCGGCTTTTCCGATTTCATCAATGATTTAGCTTTGACCGTTGCTGGTAGAACAGCAGGAGGTCCTGCGAAGGTGGCCGTTTTTGCAAGCGCTTTAATGGCAACCGTTAGTGGTAGTGCGGTGAGTAACGTCGTAACAACAGGTACGGTTACGATTCCAATGATGAAAAAGGCGGGCTATTCAAAGAAATTTGCCGGGGCGGTGGAAGCTGTTGCATCAACAGGAGGTTTAATTGCCCCACCTGTTATGGGGGCAGCTGCCTTT
The DNA here is from genome assembly GCF_014836845.1 of Ureibacillus galli. Lineage (GTDB taxonomy): Bacteria > Bacillota > Bacilli > Bacillales_A > Planococcaceae > Ureibacillus > Ureibacillus galli. Next base: position 19,542 of record NZ_JACSQA010000019.1, on the reverse strand, counting down.
ATTATGGCGGAATATCTCGGGGTACCGTATTCCGTTGTTTTACTGGCGGCCATCATCCCAGCTATCCTCTATTATTTAACGTTGTTTATGATCGTCCATTTTGAAGCGAAGAAGATGGGCTTATCAGGGATTTCCAAAGAAAATTTACCTGAAGCAAAAAAGGTGTTAAAAGAAGGCGGTCATCTTTTTATCCCTTTACTCATTCTCCTAGTGATGTTATTTGCAGGATTTTCTCCTTTGTACGCGGCAATCTTTTCGTTGCTTTCTGTCGTTCCAGCTGCAGCCATTCGAAAAAGTACACGTATGAGTTTCCAACTCGTACTAGATTCGATTGTTGAAGGGGTAAAAGGTGTTATTAATGTTGGGATTGCCTGCGCCATTGTAGGGGTTGTTATTGCGACGATTACGTTAACAAGTGCCGGCTTAATAATAGGTAATAATATTCTAGGGTTTGCAGGTGAAAGCGTGCTTCTAGCTGCGTTACTGACAGCATTTATTAGTATCGTCTTAGGTATGGGGGTACCAGCAACAGCGGCCTATATTATCGTTGCGACGATTTCTGTTCCTATTTTAACGAAACTAGGTGTAGCGCCAATTGCTGCCCATATGTTTGCCTTCTATTTCGCAGCCCTATCAAGTATTACGCCTCCAGTTGCATTAGCATCCTATGCAGCAGCGGGAATTGCAGGGGAATCGGCGAATAAAGTGTCCGTTGAATCTGTTCGGTTAGGGTTAATCGGATTTATCGTTCCGTTCTTCTTTATATTCAATCCAACATTATTATTAACGGGTGGTACAGTAACCGAATATTTATTTGCAGCTATTACAGCAATAGTTGGTGGAGTCGTGCTAGCGGCGGGACTTAAAGGCTTTATGTTTAGAAAAACATTTTTAATCGAAAGAGTGTTACTTATCGTAGCAGGGATTAGTTTGATGGATACAACATTACTCGTCAATATCATTGCTTTAGTCGCTGTAGGCTGTATCGTAGCTACCCAACTTCTAATGAAGGAAAAGGCGAACCCTGTTACGACATTAATTGAAGAGTAAGGAGGGTGAAGTATGCGCCCATTAGACGGAATTCGTGTGTTAGATTTATCAAGGGTTTATGCGGCACCTGCCGGGTCTATGTTATTGGCAGATTTAGGGGCAGAGGTCATCCGAATTGAACATCCCGATGGTTCAGATAGCATGCGGGATTGGGGGCCATTTGTGAATGACCAAAGTACGTACTATCTTTGTGCCAATCGAAATAAAAAATCAATTGTATTAAATTTAAAAAAACAAGAAGATAAAGAGAAATTTTTATCTTTCGTTGCAGATGCGGATGTCGTATTAGAAAATTTTAAAACGGGCGATATGGCACGAATGGGGTTAAGTTACGAAGTATTAAAGAAAGTGAACCCTCGAATTATTTATTGTGCTGTAACGGGTTTTGGTCAAACTGGCCCCCTTGCGAATGAGCCGGGCTTCGATCCAGTAATTCAAGCAATGAGTGGTTTAATGGATGTAACCGGGGATGCGGAAGGGGAAGCGACAAAAGTCGGTGTACCTATATCAGATATTTTAACTTCTAATTATGTAGCGATAGGGATTTTAGCAGCGTTACGCTTACGGGATCAAACAAATGTAGGCCAGTTTATTGATTTGGCTCTCCTTGATGTTCAATTAAGTAGCCTTGCCAATGTATCCAGTGCTTATTTAAATGCCCATTTTGTTTCAAAACGATTAGGCAATAAACATAACAATGTTGCACCATATCAAGTATTCCCTTGCGCGGATGGACCGTTAATGTTTTGTATCGGTACAGATGCCCAATTTAAAAAGTTTTGTCATATGATCGGTCGTAAAGAATGGGCAGAAGATCCACGTTTTAAAACAAATACATTAAGAAAACAAAATGAACAAGAGTTGACGGAACTTCTACAAGAAATTACTGTTTCAAAGTCGAGGGATGAATGGTTAAGCTTATTGCAACAACATAAAATTCCTGGTGGTCGAGTTAATACAATAGAAGAAGCTTTGGAACAGCCTCAAGTAAAAGCAAGGAACTTAATCGGAGAATTGGAACATCCGGTATACGGAAAGGTGAAATTCGTTAAAAATCCATTACAACATTCAAGTTTAAACATTTCCTATGATCAAGCTCCTCCACTATTAGGAGAACATACGTCGGAATATTTAAATTCTTTGAAAGTGTAATGTTTGAATTCACTTAACAATGGGGAATAGGTTTTGTTATGATGGTTGTGCAAGGGGGAGCTTTTATGGATCAAACGACTTTTGAAAGAAATTATTTAATGAATACAGTTCAAAAAACGGTCCTTATTTTAAGAGCCTTTACAAGGGAAGAACCAAAGCTATCATTAACGGATCTTCATAAAAAAACAGGTATTGGCCTCTCAAGCTTACAACGATTTGTAGCGACACTCGTACATGAAGGGTTTCTCATAAAAGATGAAAAAACCAAACAATATCAGCTTGGCTTATCTCTATTTTATTTAGGAAAATTAGTCGAGCAGGAATCTACTATTCTCGCTATAGCAGAACCTATTTTAAAATCATTAAGTGAAAAAATAGGCGAAAGTGTTTCTATGAGCATTCTAGACGGGGATCAGCGAAGATGCATTTTGAATTACGAGAGTATTCATCAATTAACAGCGAGAAACCATGTTGGAGATACATCCCCTTTATATGCTGGGGCTTCAGCAAAGGCCATTCTTGCCTATCTACCCCAACATGAAATCGATGATTATTTGAATCGGGTAAAAAGGGTTCCGATTACCGATAATACAATAACGAATCGCGATAAACTTTTAGAGGACTTAGTAACAATTCGTAAGCTAGGCTATGTCCAAACTGAAAGTGAACGAATTATAGGGGCTTGTTCTGTAAGTGTCCCTATTATTTCTCATAGTAGACCAATCGCATCTATTGCCATTATTGTTCCGGATGTTCGATTTAACAATGAGGATACAGAAATGTATAGAGACTTCCTTTTCAATGCAAAAAGGGAGATTGAAAAGCATCTTTCATAAGTGGAATTTTTTACTGTTTTGAAAAAAGCTTGGCAAGTCGAATGCCGAGCTTTTTCTAATGAATTTTTTCAACACCATTGAACAACTCAGTGTAAAATCGTAGTGTGAATTAGATTTTAGGAGAATTAAAAAATATGCATTTTAAACAAGAATTAAAAGTTTTAGAACTTCCAAAATGGGGTCCATATTGCGCAAGACATGGGAAAATGAATTTGCCAACCATTTATCAAAGGAAGAAAAGGAAGAGATTCATTTAAATAGTTTCTTATGGCATTTATGTAGCTGGGAAGCTGTTGATTGTGCAATGAAAGAAGAGGCTATTAAACTTTTTAATAAAGAAGCTAAAAGGAAATGTACAATCTTTTATCAATTTGTAGATGAATCTTATTTAGTAGAAAACGGGAAAGGTCTACTTATTCAAGATTTACCGTATGACCAATACCATATGGACTACGGCGATATTTACGTAATGGATTGGGAACGAAATTGGACATTCATGATGACCCATGAAGAACTATGCGGACCTTATTTCATTTCGAAAATATGAAGGTTCTCTTACTTTAGGGGAGAGCCTTCTTTATGTTCTTCTATCAATTTCATGGGGAAACAAGGCTTTTTGGAAATGTTTGTAGAATATTAAAGTAAAGTTAAGGGGAATTTTGGATAGATGGAGGGGGTAAATTGGTACTTTTATGGCAACTTTCACTATTTATTTCAATGGTTACTTTAATATTAGGAATCGAAAAAAAGTCTTGGATACTTCTATTAATTAGCACAATCACTTTCTTACCAATTGCTTACTATTTTTCGGGTGCGAATGATGTTTGGAAATTTGTAGGGATTACGCCAATTATATTACTTATTTTAACTATATTAATGTGGTTTATCAAAAAGAAAACATGGGTGTAATAAGCTAGAAGGCTCGGCATTTTAATTGTATCAAATAAAGGCGTTACCATTTTTGGAGGTGCTAGTATGTCCCAATATGTTTACCATATGGTTCCAAAAGATATGCAAGGAGATCGACTGATTCCATTAAATGTGTTAGGAACAACTTATCCCCACTTGTATGAGCAATATACAAAAAAATATTTTGACCATCCTGACCGACCAAATCTACTCAAAAGACAAGTTCCTAAATTACATTGCTTTATGGAATGATGTGCTTCATTTCCTACCTATGCATCCTTTTCATGTGTATGATGCACTCACTAAGTTAGAAATCAAGAAAAAGGAAAATTTGCTTTTCTTCAAAATTCCAGTGGAACGACTCCAACCGAATCAAAATGCTCTCTATCTCTACTCTAAGGAAAATTTTAAAGGGCCAGCAGAAGAATTTGATGAACAGGACTTCCTGCTGCTCGATATTGCCGAATATAAAGAAATGAGAAAAATTCCTTCTGAAACAGTGGAATATTATAATGCTGGAAAAAAGAATGGAAAACCTTTTGGAATGTTTCACTTCATTCCCCATGTATTAAGTTTAGGGGAAATAGATGTGACGAATGTAGAAATCATTTCGTGGAATCAGGAGGAGGTCTCTGCCAATGTAGATGGCCATTGAAGAGTTGCCTAACGATAAACCGATTGCGGGCGTACATTGTGTTCCGATAACAGATGATGGGTTAGTTGTAATGGCTTGGGACAAGGAAGAACAGATTCTCACAACAATCGGTGGAAGAATAGAAGGGAACGAAAGCTTTGAAGAAGCGTTGGAGCGAGAAGCGATGGAAGAAGTAGGGATGACGATATCAAATGAAAAAATTCCTTTTGCCTCATGGTACTGGGAATCGACTGACACATATACGATTTGGTATTTGGTAAAAGTACAACAATTTTTGCCTTATACATTTGAAAATGAAAAAACAGGATATGTTCTATTGAACTTTAACACGGCAAAACAAATGATTACAAAGCTTGAAACGAACTTTGAGAAACGAATTCAAATACTAGATTTAGCTTATAAAAAAGCGATACAATTGGAATGGTTATAAAAACTTAGTCATCAAGACATGTTAAAGGAGCGCGTTTTTAGTTGCTTATTGCCATTTGTATTTTAGTATTAGCAATTATTTTGGCTGTATATTTCAGTCGGAATAAATCGGCAAAACGAAAATTTACTGTTTGGGGTATTACAACCATCGTCTTTGTCGCACCGTTATTATCATGGATATTAGGGATATTATTCGGTATGAATAAAGGGGACGGCTTCGTCGGAATGACGGTGATGGTCTATGGATTTGTCTTCCTTATGGTCATCGGATTTATTTTACTGTATTATGGAATTTTTAAAAGAGAACGACCAAAATTTTAAGAGGCGTTTCTACCATTTGTAGAGGCGTTTTTTTTATAGAGATGGTGAGCAAAAACTTTCTATTGTATTTGGAGATAATGAGCATTAACATGAAAATAAAACTTGGCTAAAAAGGAGTGGTTGGATGTCACAAGAAATAGCTTTTCGAGACGCAACACTAGAAGATTTACCGAGAATTGTTGAAATATATAACTCTACCATTCCTGGTAGAATGGTAACGGCAGATACAGAACCTGTAACAGTCGAAGATCGATTAAAGTGGTTCCACGAACATTCACCATCAAAAAGACCGTTATGGGTAGTAGAGCTAGATGGTCAAATTTGTGGATGGGTTAGCCTTCAAGATTTTTATGGAAGACCCGCCTATAGTGCAACGGTAGAAGTAAGTATTTATTTAGATGAAAATTTTAGAGGGCATGGTCTCGGGAAAAAAGTGTTAACGAAAGTAATTGAATCCGCTCCAAATTATGGAGTGGAGACGATACTAGGATTTATTTTCGGTCACAATGAACCAAGCCTCCGCCTATTTACTAGTTTTGGTTTTGAAAAGTGGGCGTTATTACCAGAGGTTGCTACTTTAGACGGTATCAAAAGAGATTTAATTATATTAGGTAAAAAAGTATCGTAAATCAATTGATTCAACAAAAAGGAATTTAAAGCATGAATTCCTTTTTCTTTTAAGATGAAGGATTTTCGGTTGTAAAGGGAGAAAAGGTTTTATCACAATTTAGTTTTAGTTAAGGGGGATAACATTGATTACTTCCGATAGATTACGATTCCGCAGGTATACGAACGAGGATTTTGATTTTCTCATGTCATTATTATCTGACCCGGATGTTGTTCGCTACATTGGAAATGGGAACGTAAGAGATAAAGAAGGTGGGCAAGAGTTCTTAAATTGGATTTATCGAACATATGAATTCGGTGAATATTATGGCTTAATGGTGTTAGTCAATAAAGAGGATAACAGCTTAATTGGGCATGCTGGATTAGTACCCCAAACGATAGACGGCAAAGAAGAGATCGAAATCGGCTATTGGATTGCCAAACGATATTGGGGAAAAGGCTACGCAACTGAAGCAGCTAAAACGTTATTGGATTATGGTAAAGCGCAATTAAAACTAGAAAGGTTTATTGCCCTTATTCAACCTGCTAATACGGCATCCAAAAAGGTTGCAGAAAAGATTGGAATGACATTAGAAAAGGAAATTGTTTTAAAAGGGCAAGATGTTTATTTATATTCCTTATCCTAAGGATACCTTTCCATATAAAAAGGAGATTCACAATGACTTATAGAGAAAGAACAATGAAGGAAGTGGACGAATGGTTAGAGGGGCTACCCGAAAACATTCAAGAAATGACCCTCGTTTTAAGAAAACTAATTTTAGATGCGTCACCGAAACTGAAGGAAGAGTACAAATGGTCCATGCCGAACTATTCAAACAATGGATTAGTATGTTATTTACAAACGGCGAAAAAACATGTGAACCTCGGTTTCCATCAAGGAATTGAGCTTGAAGAAATGGATGTCCATCACTTACTACAAGGTTCAGGTAAAACTATGAGGCATATACAAATTAAAAAAATGGAAGACATTCAACCGGATCTTTTTACTTCCTTTATTCAGGCAGCCGTTGCAATAAATGAGAAATAGGATAAGTAAGGCGATAATCTTAATTAGATTATCGTTTTTTATTTGACCAAGCGAATACTTGTGCAGTGTAGTCAATGCTAACATTCCTTCAAAACGTTATATGGAATAGATGAAAAATTTCATGAAACAGTGGTCAATCATCCTCATTTACAACTGATTCTTATCCCTTAAGGTGGGCTTAATAAAATAATAATTTTGGATTAGAAGCAATCAGTAATGGTGATTGCTTTTTTTATTGCTATTAAACTCCTAATTCAAAATTTTACATCGCAAAATATGTAAAAAAATGTTTAAAATCAGTTATATTAGACATGAGTAAATATTACTAATTTTGTGAAAAAAGGTTTATTACTTTTGGTCAATTTAGCATTGTAGTAAAAAATACTTAATTTTAAGGCGCAAGGGGCAAACCTATCGAAAGGTGGGGACGCAAAGCTACAGTTCTAAAGTGGGTAAAAAATCCTATCAAGGTGGCTGAGTTACCGTAATATCGATAAACTCCTCTTACTGGTAGCTTGTTTTGTACTGTCTTTTTTCGCTTAGTAATGGAAGGGGTTTATTTTTTTTGAAAAAAAAGGCTTTTTTAGTTTTACTATCTTTTTTACTCGCATTCAGTAGTGTTGGAGCATATTTTGTGTTCCCGACAAAGGAAAAAAATGATAGCCGTAATAGCAATGAGTTATTCACAAATCCGAATAGTTTGCTAGATTTAGTCTCTGAACAAAATACGACTAATGATACTATGGCCAATACATTGACAAGCGCCACGTCCAATCAAACAATAGGAAATAATAGTGAAGCGAATAGTGTTACGCAAGGGCTTCAAACTTAGTGTCGGGAAATTTAACTGAAAATTCAAATCTCAACCCGTCACAACCAAGAGCTATATCCGAAGAACCTATTTCAGCGGAAACAAAGGAAGAACCACCAGTAAATGTTGAAAATGGCTATCTAGAACTGGAAGAAGTAGATATAAATGTCCCTCAAGTGACTCTTTCCTTGAATCTTACAAGAAACTATTCAAGCAACGATAGTGAATTAGGCTATTTTGGAAAAGGTTGGAACATCTAATTAGACTCTCGATTACAAATGTACACGGAGTTTTCGATCGGAGAGTCACCTTTAGATGGAAGTACGCAAAGCTATGAATTTATTAAAGATGACCCAGAAGCTTATATCACAGAATATGATAACGATAAAATGACAAACTACGAGCTTGATAAAGGGCATTATGAAACAACTGAAAACGGAGATACCCTTACAAGTAATACCTGCTCAAAACAACGTTCAATATACGTACGATGCAGCAGGCAATCGATTAAGTATGAAAAATGACCAAGGAACGATCTATTATACGTACAACGTGATGAATCAACTTCTTTCTGATGGTAATACCGATTATCAATATGATGATAACGGCAATGTAATATCCAAAACATCGGAAGGAAAAACTGTTCAATATACGTACAATGGTGCAAATCAACTAACTTTAGCCGAATTTGAAGATGAAAGTTATACTAGCTATTCCTATGATGGACTAGGTCGTCAAATATACCGTGAGGAAATGTCATGGAAAGATTATGATGGGAACAAAGTAGCTAGCAATAACAACAAAGGTAATAACGGAAAAGGCGAAGAAAAACGAAACGAAAATGCGAACAAAAACAACAATAAAAATAGTAACAATTGCAATCTAGGTAATCCAGGTAATGGAAATGGTCCATTTAATAACCCGGGGCAAGGAAAAAAACTTGGGTTATATAAAAAATGGTTAGAAGAAAATGGTCAAAACAGTATGGACCACATTTATCATAAGGAAACGACCTATTTATATGAAGGATTATCAAACGTTCTTCATAAAGAATACAGTGAAAGTGGTTCTCCTTATGCTGAGTACTATCAAGGACCAGACAATCAAACGGTTTCCCGAAAAATGTTTGGGATGCACGGGTTATCTAATCCATCCCATAATCCGGACCTAAAAACAACGGGTGGTTTGTTATACTATCAGTATGATGGTATACGTAACGTTTCCGCTGTAACAGATCGTTACGGAGATATGATTGAAGAGTATCGATATGATGCCTTTGGTGGAATTTATACAGGTACGACAACACCGTATAACTTCAATAGCTTTACGGGAATGTCTTACGATGGGAAAACCGGATTAGTGAACATGAATGCCCGTTGGTACGACCCATCCATAGGTCGCTTCATGTCGGAAGATACGTATCCTGGTAATATGATGCAAACCCAATCATTGAACCGTTATTCTTATGTCATGAACAATCCGGTAAACTACTGGGATCCAACAGGACATGTGGCGGAAAACTTATATCCAGAAGGCTTATTCCGGAATGGGTACGGAATTATGAATCGAATGTAGTACAAGTAAGCGACAACACATATGATGGATGGTTTCCAAAATATGAAGCACCAACTGTAAGTTATGGTGAAACAACACTTGCAGATACTACGCAATTTGAACGATACTATCTGCAAACGTATTATCAAGATCGAACAACGACATGGGTATATGAATATAAGCATTACCTAATTACAAATGATATTGAGAGAGTAACATCACAAGAAGATCAAACGTTCCAGGTAACAGATACCCTCTCTTGGACAAAACAAATAAGTGCTGTAGAGATTGCTATGCAAACCCAACAAGAAATTGCCAAATACGGAGCACCACCAAATGCAAGTATACTTCCAGGCAAGCCGATTTTACCTGAGCGATATGTATCAGCCGTAAAAAGGCACATAATGGAGCAATTTAAAACGGCAGAAAGAGTCCAAATCAATATACCTATTCTGAGAAAGGTGCTACTTCCAATTGAACTGGCTATAAAAGTAATAGAACATGATTAACGGTAGTCCTTGTTAATTTAAAGTATAATATAATAATAGGCTTGATATTTCATCTCCCATAGAAGCATAACTTAGCTTAACTGTTCGTTAAGAAGGAGTCTTGCCACTGAAAGTGGAATTTGTAAAAGGTGAAATGGTTATTTAGTCTTTGCCTAATAAAGTTGTATTGAAAGGGGTATTTACATATGCAAACATTTGATGCGCTTGTCGTAAATAAACAAGAAGAACAATTTTCTGTAGATGTTCAAAAACTAACAATAAACAATTTACCAGAAGGGGAAGTGTTAATTCAAGTTCACTATTCTGGAGTGAACTATAAAGATAGTCTAGCCTCAATCCCAAATGGGAACATTGTTAAAAACTATCCGTTTGTACCAGGAATTGATTTAGCAGGAGTTGTCGTTTCTTCAGAAGATCCCCGTTTTAAAGAAGGGGACGAGGTTATAGCGACAAGCTATGAAATCGGGGTATCCCATTTTGGAGGTTATAGCGAATATGCCCGTATTCCAGCTAAATGGGTTGTGCCTCTTCCAGATGGGTTAACTTTAAAAAAAGCAATGATTATCGGTACAGCAGGATTTACGGCAGCCTTGTCCGTACAGCGACTACAAGATAACGGTGTTTCTCCTGAAAAAGGAAAAGTGTTAGTGACGGGAGCAACTGGTGGTGTTGGTAGTTTTGCCATTTCGATTCTTTCTAAACTTGGCTTTGAAGTAGAAGCAAGTACAGGGAAAGCATCTGAACAAGACTATTTAACTAGTCTCGGCGCTACTTCTATTGTTCCACGGGAAGAAGTATATGACGGTAAAATTCGAGCGCTAGGTAAACAAAAATGGGCTGCCGCAGTTGACCCTGTTGGTGGAGAACCATTAGCTGCGTTACTTAGCCAAATTCAATACGGTGGGTCAGTCGCAGTTAGTGGCTTAACGGCAGGAGGAAATGTTCCAACTACGGTTTATCCATTCATTCTTCGAGGTGTGAATTTATTAGGGATTGATTCCGTATATTGTGATATGGAAACACGTCTAAAAGTGTGGGAGCGTTTAGCGAATGTTTACCAATCTGAGAGTTTAGAAGAATTTATTCAACAAGAAGTATCTCTTGCCCAACTTCCAGAAGTCTTGCCAACATTGTTAAAAGCTCAAGCAAGAGGAAGAATCCTTGTAAAATTAATTTAGGAGGTTGGAACATGATTGTTTCTCAAGAAGTGTTGGATTTGTATGGTGTGAAAGATGAACATGCGTATATGGAGCGAATTCAATCTCAAGCATTGAATACGCTTATCGAAGCTCTTGATATTCAATATGAAGAATTATCATTAGATCGGGTCGTTATGACAATGCCAGTCGGGCCAAAAACGAGACAACCTGCAGGGATTTTGCATGGAGGCGCATCCGTTGCTTTAGCAGAAACGGCTGCAAGTATTGCTACGGCTATAAATGTTGATTTAACAAAGTACAATCCTGTTGGAATGGAGATCAATGCCAACCATATCCGCAGTAAAAAAGACGGCGTTGTCAAGGCGATTGCAACTCCTTTACATAAAGGACGGACAACGATGGTTTGGGACATTAAAATTGTCGATGAAGATGAGAAACTAATTTGTGTGTCTCGTTGTACGATGGCGGTTGTTAGCAAAAAATAATCATGATGACTTAAGCGTTAATCTTTGAAAAAAGGATTAACGCTTTTTATTCGTGTTAAGAATAGATTTCGTTGGGACAAAAAAGGAATAGAAGTATTCATATATGAATAAGTGGATTTATTTGACAAAGTACCTATCGGGGTATACCATGTGGCTAAAAGTTATCATTAGAGGGAGGGATACAGTTGAATTCCTACGAAGATAAATTGAAAAATCGGGTAAAGCGGATTGAAGGGCAACTTCGGGGCGTTTTGAAAATGATGGAAGAGGGGAAAGATTGTAAGGAAATCATTACACAACTTTCAGCAGTACGTTCTGGGGTGGATCGCACAATTGGTTTAATCGTAAGCTATAACTTAATGGATTGTATCCAGCAAGCTAATGGTGACGAAGAAAAATTGCAAGACTCCGTTCAAGAGGCAGTTAATTTGTTTGTTAAAAGTCGATAATATATAATTTTTTATCATGCTTATGAAGCTTAGATAGCTTTTATAAAATATAGTTTATGGGAGGAACATTACTATGAATAGTAAGTACCAAGATTTATTTACGTCTTATACTTTACCTAATGGTGTGGAATTAAAAAATCGTATCGTCATGGCACCAATGACGAATTACTCAGCAAATCCGGATGGAACTGTATCCGAAGCAGAGGTTAACTACTATGTTCGTCGTTCAAATGGTGTTGGTATGGTTATTACTGCTTGTACATATGTCACACCGAATGGAAAAGGATTTGACGGTGAATTTGCTGGCGATCGAGATGAAATGATTCCGAGTTTCAAACAACTTGCTTCAGCGATTAAAGCAGAAGGAGCAAAGGCGGTATTACAAATTTTCCATGGTGGTCGATTATGCCCTCCAGAATTAGTACCGAATGGAGAGATTGTTAGTGCTAGCGATGTGCCAGCTGAACAGCCAGGAGCCATTTCACCAAGAGCTTTAACAGAAACGGAAATCGAAGAAATTATTGAAGCCTTTGGTGAAACAACACGTCGAGCGATTGAAGCTGGATTTGATGGTGTAGAAATTCACGGAGCAAACGGCTATTTAATTCAACAATTCTTCTCACCCCATAGTAATCGTCGAGAAGACCGCTTTGGAGGCAGTTTAGAAAAACGTATGACATTTCCATTAGCGATTGTGGATAAGGTGAAAAGTGTAGTGGAAAAACATGCAACGTCACCGTTTATCGTTGGTTATCGTTTTTCACCAGAAGAACCGGAAACACCAGGCATTACAATGGCCGATACATTAGCGTTGGTAGATGCTTTAGCTAATAAAGGTCTTGATTATTTACATGTTTCTTTATCGGAATTCTTCTCAACGCCAAGAAGAGGGGTAGAAGATTTAACGAAAACGCGTATCGATTATTTACTTGAAAAAATCGATAATCGAGTTCCTTTAATTGGTGTAGGTTCGATTCATACTGCAGAAGATGCACGAAAAGCCTTTGAAACAGGCGTTCCTCTTATCGCTATAGGCAGAGAACTGATTATTGACCCAGATTGGGTGCAAAAAGTTGCCGAAGGAAGAGAAGATGAAATTGTAACGAAAATTGATAAAAACAATCAAGAACAACTTGTCGTACCTGATCCATTATGGCATCGAATTTTAAATGTTCCAGGTTGGTTCCCAATTGCATAAACGAACGATTAATCAGATCTCTACAATAAGTAGAGGTCTGATTTTTTTATGGAGCTTTTTTGATTTTCACTTTTAGGTAAACAACTAACATTTCCACATTTAGTTTAAACCTCATCAACTAATATTTTCCGATACTCCCCTGGCGTCATATTCGTGAACTTTTTAAAAGTTTTATAGAAATGGGATGAATCATAATAGAGATTTTCATTTAGGTGTTTTTCTATATGAAAATCACCTTTTACAATGTCGTTGATTATATATTGAAAATTCACAAGTTGAAGGAATGTTTTTGGTGGAATGCCTAGCTCTTTTTGAAACAACAGACGTAAATATCGTTCGGAGTAGCCAGTAAATTGTTCTAAATCTTTCACATGCAAATGACCATGGTGAAAGATGATTTTGTTTATACAACTTGCAACGATGGTGGAATAAAGTTGTGAATTACGAGGATGTTTTAAGTAACACTCAAGAAGTTGCATTTGTTCGATAAAAGTATGCTTTTGTAGAAGTAACTCATAAAGAGGGCGTAGATAGGGGGCAACTTCAAATAACGAGAAAGCCTTTTCACTATTAATCTCTTTTAAAGATAGTTGGAAAGGAAATAATTTTTGTAGAGGAAATAGACGGATTCCAAAGTATGTAGAGTATGCACTGAAAGGAAGGAATGTCCGTTTTTTAGGACTTGGAACGAGTAAACATTGCGACTGTATGCCGTCTAGATGAAAAAGGAGATCGATACAACCATTTGGTATGCTCGGGAAAAGAATGTTCTCGTTAATATTTCCTTTCGTTTTGAACTGATAAACAAAGGCTATGGAATTTTGAAATGGAGGAGAAGTTTTCGACATTTGCAAAGATTGTATGTTTTTTTTCCATTCAGGTTGAAGAGGGTTAAACTTGTTTACTAACTTCATAGAATCACCCCAAATAAAAATTTTACTATTATTTTTATATTACCTTTTAGTATTGTTAGAAAATATAACATGGATTTCCGATTTTTACAATGTTTAAAATATTCTGTTAACTTAAAATACAAAATAATGAAAGGAGATATTACATGTGGTCAAAAGGAAGAAGGTTATAAAAGTTTAAGTATGAAGGAGGGGTCACGTGGAAAAGGCTTTACAATTAGCGAATAGCTATCCGGTCTGGATATTTGCCGCAATTGTTATAGGGATTGTTATTTTTCAAGCGATTGTATTTATAAGACTTGCTACTAGGACAAGTCAAAATGTTGGAATGACTAAGCAGGAAGTCCAGAGCGCACTTAAAGTAGGGGCGATTAATGCAATCGGTCCAGCGATGGCCAGCTTAATTATTGCCATTTCTTTAATGACATTTCTCGGAAACCCAGTGACTTTCATGAGGTCTGTTGTCATTGGATCTTCAGCTACTGAATCAGCGGGTGCTAATTTAGCTGCTACTGCCTTTGGTACAGAACTTGGCTCTGATGGTTTTAATGAACAAGCCTATACTACAATCGTTTGGACATTGTGTTTAGGTGGATTAGGATGGTTATTAGTAACAGTTTTCTTTACGAAATCCTTAGGTAAAATGCAGGAGAAAATCTCCAGTCAACAAGGAAGTAAACGAGGAAGCTTAATGGCAATTATTTCAAGTGCTGCTATGCTGGGGGTCTTTGGAAACTTTGGAAGTGCTGAGTTATTGAAGGGAGTTACCAATGCTGTTGTTATTATTACCGCAGCTTTGTTCATGTTCATTTTACTGATTATTGCGAATAAGTTTAAGTTGAATTGGTTAAAAGAATGGTCATTAGGATTTTCAATTTTGGCAGCATTGTCAGTCGGATTCTTCATTATATAAGTAGGGGGAAAGTGGATGGAAATGAGTAATAAAGCTTTAGTAGCAGAGGAAATTGCCGCAAATCCAAAGGTCGAAAGTCTAGAGATGGAACAATTCCATCAAAAATCTCATTTTTGGGGCCGCTTAACAATGTGGGCAGTTATTATTTTAAGTGTTCTGTTGCCGCTCTACCTTTCATTTGTTGTCGGCTATCACCCTGGATGGGGCCCGATTGTTGCAGCATTTATAGCCTATGCAGCCATGGTTGGATATGCATGGGTAATTGAACCAATTTCTTATTATCCAACATTAGGTGTTTCAGGTACCTACTTAGCCTTTTTAACTGGCAATATTTCAAATATGTGTCTTCCCGCTGCTGCAGCCGCTCAAAATACGATTGGAGCTGAGCCGGGAACGAAAAAAGGAGAGATTACAGCCGCATTAGCCATTGCAGCCGCTTCGTTAGTAAATATTGTTGTGATAGCCATAATTATTGCTAGTGGCTCTTACCTGATTTCGATTATACCCTCATCTGTACAAGCTACCTTTCAATTTGTCGTACCGGCCATATTTGGAGGTATTTTAGCTCAATTCGCTATTAAAAACCCGTTATATGGATTAATCGCTGTCATAACAGGCATCGTTATAAATTTAACCCCGATTATACCTTTCTTCAGAGGAATTATCTGTATTGCAATTACCATTACTATTTGTCTTTATTTAGAAAAAGTAAAAGCTCGTAAAAAATCTGTCGCTTAATTTATCTCTATGTTTGTTTTAATAGTTTTCGTATTTCCAATATTCATTAAATAAAAAAGAAAGAGGAGCTGTTGAAAATGACAAAAGAAAATATTTTAGAATGGATTAAAAATAATCAAAGTGTTTTTACAGAAATGGCTCAAAACATTTGGGACAATCCCCAAATTGCCTATGAAGAAAAATACGCAAGTGAGTTGCAAATGCTAACTTTAGAACAGGCAGGTTTTAAGATTACAAGGGAAATTGGCGGTGCCTCCACTGCTTTTGTAGCAGAATATGGCTCTGGTAATCCTATCATTGGTATTTTAGGAGAATATGATGCATTACCAGGGTTATCACAAACGGTAAGTACTGTTCATACGGAAGTGGTAGCAAATGGACCCGGACATGGCTGTGGACATAATTTACTAGGAACAGCGGGAGTAGAGGCCGTAATGGCAGTGAAAGAAGTTATGGAAGCCAAAGGATTAGTGGGGACGATTCGTTATTATGGATGTCCAGCAGAAGAAGTGCTATCAGGGAAAACGTTTATGGCACGAGAAGGGGTGTTTGATGATTTAGATTGCGCATTAACATGGCATCCGGGTACATCTAACTTTGTAGTAAATATGAGTATGACGGCGATGGTTTCAGTGAAATTTCATTTTAAAGGCATTACTGCCCATGCAGCCGGAGCACCCCATGCTGGTAGAAGTGCGTTAGATGCAGTGGAATTAATGAACGTTGGAGCGAACTATATGCGAGAGCATATGCTTGATGGTTCACGAATTCATTATGTCATTACAAATGGAGGGATGGCTCCAAATGTTGTTCCAGATCGAGCGAGTGTATGGTACTATTTGCGGGCAGCAACAAAGGAACAAGTAGATGAAATGCTTGAACGAATAGAGAAGATTGCTAAAGGGGCGGCTATGATGACCGAAACGGAAGTCCGTTCTGAAATACTAGCCTTTGCTTACGAAACGCTTCCGAATGATGTGTTAAATGAATTAATGCTTCAAAATATGAAACTAGTGGGAGCTCCTCTCTTTACTGAAAGTGAATTGGAATTTGCTAAAGAGTTGGTCAATACAGTGGATGAAAAAATCGTTGAAACGTCAAAGAAACAATTTGGTACTTATATTGAAGACATTTTACCAACTAGCTTTGACTACTATAAAAATTTAAAGGGTGTTTCAATCGGAGGTTCAACCGATGTTGGGGATGTTAGCTGGATTACGCCAGTTGGACAGGTTATGACGACCTGTGCACCGGTTGGCGTACAAGCCCATTCTTGGCAGGCAACTGCTGTCTACGGTTCTTCTATAGGTTATAAAGGAATGCATTTAGCAGCTAAAACAATGGCCCTTTCGCTATATGATTTGCTTACAAATCAAGAACTGATTGACCAAGCGAGACAAGAATTCTTTGTGGAAACGGGAGGGAAAAAATACGTTCCAGGAATCCCAGAGGAAGTGAAACCGCCATTTGCATCAAAAGTAGCCGAATCGACATTAGTGTAAAGAATAAATTCTTCGGATCGCTTTCAAGAACAATCTCTTGTTTTTTAAGAGATTGTTCTTTCCATTTTACCGAATACTTTCAATCTCATATTAAAAATAACTTTGAAAAAAGAATCGAGCTGTCGCTTCTAAAGTATCCTGCTAAGATGGATGATATTCGAAAGTCCAACGAGGTAGTTGAACAAATAATCTCTCAAATTGTCACTTTATACAAAAGGAAATACGATGTGGAATTTAATATAAATATCCATATAATTATAGGGTTGCATGGATCGAATGCCTTTACCCATCGTCAAATCATCCCCGACATCACTTTCTGTTTAGAAAAATTGTCATCGAAAGAGCACCATTTAAAGGTAATCATTGCCCACGAATTTGGTCACGTTCTACACAATATTCTTTCAGAACAAGCAGGGGTAAATTGGGCTAATATGCAATGGGAACATCCTTATACATGGCTATTACAAGAAGGTTGTGCAACTTACTTTTCTAAGCAAATTGTAGATGTAAATGAAGAAATTTATTTTCTATATGAAGAGGATAGGGAAGGGTGGCTACAATTTGCGAATAACAACAAAAAGGAAATTATTAAAGCTTTTCAATTGGATGTAAAACATTTATCATCAAAAGAGGTATATATGGAATGGTTTTCCATAAATGGTGGTAGTCGTTTCGGCTATACTCGTCTAGCTTATTTTATTGGTTACTCTATTCTTCAATTTTTAATCGAAAAGTTTGGAGAGCATAAGGCGGTTATGCTATGGAAAAAAGAAGAATTTTCTCATGAAATAGAGAAAGTTTTAATAAACTTTATAAATTAAAATCTTGAACGATATAAAATGAAATTAAAACGTCTGTGGAAGGAAGAAACTTTGTGAATATTTTTATCTCGATTATTTTATACATCGTTAGTTTAATTATATTTTATATCATCATTGAAACGGCTGTTCGAAAAGGAATTGATAGTTCCGTTATTGGCCGGTATTTAGAAAAAAAGCATGGAATGAAAGAAGAACAAAAATCCTTTTTCAGTAATGATTTAGATGATTAAACATTCACTATTATTAAAACTTTATAAGGAAATAAATGAAGCGTTCGTCCGTTGAAGGATAAATGCTTTTTTTATTGAATACTATTCATTAACAAATATAGGAAGATGAAGGGGAGGATAGAATGAACATTCGAAGGGCAACAATATCTGATGCAGAAGGAATTGCAAGAGTACACGTCGATTCTTGGAGAACGACTTATAAAAATATTATACCGGATAGTTTCTTAGCAAAACTGTCATACGAGCAAAGAACGGAATTGTGGAAACGAAATATTGCGCAAACGGGAAATTACGTGTTCGTTGCTGAAAGTCCAACGGGAGAAATTGTAGGGTTTGCTGATTGTAGTAAAAGAAAAGAAAACCTAATTCCAAATTCAGGGGATTTAACGTCTATCTATCTTTTAGAAGAATACCAAGGTCAAGGGATTGGGAAGAAGTTAATGAAGCAACTGTTCTTGCAATTTCAAGAGTTAGGTTATGACACAGTGTTTGTGGAAGTTTTAGAAGACAATAAAACCCGCTACTTTTACGAAGCGTTTGGTGCTGAACTTTTCAAATCAGAAACGATCAAAATTGGTGGGAAAGAACTTGAATTGTTAATTTATCGATGGGAAAGTTTAGATGCAATTCTGTTAAATGAATGAAACAATACTGGGGAAATGTGGAGAAAAAGGTGGTGATGAAAAATGGAACAAATATTAGAAAAAGCATTAGATTTAAGGGGAAAAGGAAAGCTTAAAGAATCGAATAACATATTGATTGATCTTGTACAAAACTTTCCTAACCATGCTTCTCTTAACTATCAATGTGCGTGGAGTTTCGATGTATTAGGAGAGGAAACAAGAGCCGTTCCCTATTATGAAAAAGCAATTAAATTAGGCTTACCAAAAAAAGAATTGGAAGGTGCCCTTATAGGGTTAGGCAGTACATATCGAACAATTGGAGAATATGAAAAATCAAAAGAAACCTTTCAAAAAGGATTAAAATTATTCCCAAACAATCACGCAATAAAAGTCTTCTACTCAATGACTTTATATAATCTAGAAGAATATCAGCAAGCTATGGAAGTATTGCTTCTTTGTTTAGTTAACACAACGACGGATGAAGATCTATTAAACTATGAAAAAGCAATTCGGTTTTATGCCAATAAACTAAATGAAACGTGGTAGTAACGAATGAAGAGGCTGGGACAAAAACCCTCCTCTAAATAAAAAAAGCCGGTGAAATTTTACGAAAAGTAAAATTTCACCGGCTT
>NZ_JACSQA010000018.1 GCF_014836845.1 Ureibacillus galli | reverse complement strand
GGATTACTACAATACTGCAAGAAAACAATGGACATTAAAGAAGATGACTCCGGTAGCATACCGAAGCCATCTAATCGCCGCTTAAAATAGGTGGCGAACTCCCTTTTAATTAAACTGTCTACTTTATAGGGTTCAGTTCATTTCGTTTCTCTACACCTTTTTAATTCTCTTTTACTCGGACAAACAACAACATTAAAAAAGATAAAATGACGATTGAAATGACCCACATCCATGCCAATGGCATATTACCCGAATCAATCGCGATATAAATAGCAGTAGGGATCGTCTGTGTTTCACCCGGTATGTTACCAGCGAACATTAAAGTAGCACCAAATTCGCCTAATGCCCGTGCAAAGCTTAATATACTTCCAGTGATAAGACTCTTTGAAGCGAGAGGAATAGAAATGTATAAGAAAATTCTCCATTCATTTGCCCCATCGACTCTAGCTGCTTCTTCAATATCAAGGTCGACGCCTTGAAAGCCTGATTTTGCCGACTGATACATCAGTGGAAATGCGACAACGATCGAAGCGATGACGGCAGCCCACCAAGTAAAAATAATCGGTTGATGAAAAAGCCATTCAATAGCCTGTCCGGCGATACTATTTCTTCCAAAGACGACAATA
Source organism: Ureibacillus galli (assembly GCF_014836845.1). GTDB lineage: Bacteria > Bacillota > Bacilli > Bacillales_A > Planococcaceae > Ureibacillus > Ureibacillus galli. The sequence continues at coordinate 76,022 of NZ_JACSQA010000018.1, read as the reverse complement.
AGGAAAAATCCAACAACTGTAGGAGGGAGAACCATTGGGAGCATGAGAATGGTTTCTAATATAGCTTTTCCCTTAAAAGATTTTCTTGCAAAAATTCGTCCGATGAATGTTCCAAGCAAAATGACGATAATACCTGCTATCGTAGCTATTTTGATGGACAACCAAATGGGGCTCCAAAATTCTTGCATAAAATCTTTATTTAGTAGTAAATCCATAGTTTTCAAACACCTTTAACGCTTCGTCGCTTTGTAAGTACTCATAAAATTCTTTTGCTGCTTCGTAATGTTCAGAATCCTTGATAATACCGACAGGATAAATAATGGGTGAGTGGGTTGCAGGATCTGCGGATGTAACTATTTCGATTTTGTTTGATACGGATGCATCGGTTTTATACACAATACCAGCGTCAACATTACCGGTTTCCACATAGGATAATACTTGCCGAACATCCTTTGCAAAAACTACTTTTGGTTCAATATCTTTCCATATACCCAACTTTTCAAGGGACTCTTTGGCGTATTTTCCTGCAGGCACGGTTTCAGGAGTACCAATTGAAATTTTATCTGCCTTTGTTACAACATCTTCGAATCCTTTAATGGATTGACTTCCTTTTGGAACAACTAGTACGAGTTCGTTGCCGAGAAGATCCATTCCATCTTCTTTTGCAATCATGCCCTCATCAACGAGTAAATCAAATTTATCTTCCGCCGCTGAGAAAAATAGATCCACCGGTGCTCCTTGAGAAATTTGTTGTTGCAAAGAACCAGAAGCTCCAAAATTAAATTGTAATGTAATTGTGGGATGTTCCTCTTCGTATGTATGTTGAATTACATCCATTGCATCTTTCAAACTCGCTGCTGCTGAAATGGTTAATTTCTCGTCTTTACTTTCAGATGTAGTTTGCTGATTGTCTGAAGATGGACCTGACTGCTCGTGATTAGAACAGGCTACGACAAATATAAGTAAAAATAAGAAAATGCTTGTAAATTTAAAGCGATTTTGCATGTTTAGACTCCTATCATCCATTAAGGAAATTTAATATTAAAACAACACTAGATCTATCAATTTTTTCCTACTATTCATCAATAGCAATGCGATTTTTAGTTTCGCAATCAAAAAAATGAACTTTATTCATATCCAACGCTAGTTTATAAACTTGCCCTTGTTTAATTACAAATTGTGTATCGAGGCGTGCCGTAAATGGTTGACCCCCAATTTGGGAGTGGACAATATTTTCTGCACCTAACAATTCAATGACTTCTATTTTTGCATCAATTAAAGAATCGATTATAGATGTTTTAAGAAAATGGTGAAAATCTTCGGGACGGATACCCATTATAATTTCTTTGTTTAAATACCCTTGTTTACGTAAAACCATCATTTTTCTTTCTGGTATTGGAATTGACACATGGCCAATACAGATTTCGCCATCTAAAAGAGCACCTGAAAAAAAGTTCATCGGAGGTAAGCCAATAAAGCCCCCGACAAAAACGTTATTAGGTTTTTCGTAAACTTCTTTAGGAACACCCACTTGTTGAATGACCCCGTTGTTCATCACAACTAGGCGAGTAGCCATTGTCATTGCTTCTGTTTGGTCATGGGTCACGTAAATGGTAGTCGTTTGTAACCGTTGATGTAATTTTATAATTTCTGTTCGCATTTGCGTACGAAGCTTTGTATCTAAGTTTGAAAGCGGCTCATCCATTAAGAATACTTTAGCATCTCGAACAATGGCACGACCTAATGCTACACGTTGACGTTGCCCACCAGAAAGAGCCTTTGGTTTACGATTTAAATATTTTTCAATATCTAAAATATGGGCAGCCTCTTTTATACGACGGTCAATTTCATCCTTTGGGAATTTACGGCTTTTTAATCCAAATGCCATGTTTTGATATACGTTTAGATGGGGATAAAGCGCGTAGTTTTGGAAAACAAAAGCAACATCACGATCTTTTGGAGAAACATCATTCACTGGTTTTCCATCTATTAGAATGTGGCCATATGAGAGATTTTCTAGGCCTGCTATTAAACGTAAAAGAGTTGATTTTCCACAACCTGATGGCCCTACCAAAACAATAAATTCTTTGTCTTTTATATCAAGGTTAAAATCTTTTACCGCTTGTATCTCTCTATTGTAAGTTTTACAAATGTTTTGTAGTTTTAATTCAACCATAACCACCATCCTTTGAAAAATGTATAGTTTGTGAAATAGATTTAAGAATTACATGCACACATTTTAACTGTATACATTGTAGGATAATATCATTTATAACGATTTATACACTATTATAATATAATAGATGGATAAGTGTTTCATTTGTCGCACTTTACCAGTAATTGATAGTCCAAATAGTAATTTACTTGAATTAAAGGAATCCTTCCGTAACCCTTTTTCTTTGAGGACACAAAACTTTTTGAATAACGGATATTCATCTAATCTATCATTTTTCAAGACATTGGTTAGAATATTTTCCATTTTGCACAACCCATTTCGTTTAATATATCCTGCTTTGTAATATTTTTTATATGAATTTTGAGTATTCATTTCATCATATATCTGAAGATATGTATCTTGGGGATATTGAACAAGATTCTTTACTTATTATTAAGACTCAGCAGTTAAATGACAAGGTAGAATGTCAACAGACAAGAAAAATAATGATGATGAAATTAACTATTACCGAGAACTGTTGAATGATTGGATAAAGTTTAAAAACGAACAAGCGCAGGATTTTGTTAATTGGTGTAAAAGTAAAGGGGAAGATTACCATTGGAGAAATGTTTATTATTACGATTAATAAAAAAAGTGATAAAGGTATCTTTCCTTTATCACCTGTAATAGTTAAACACTTAGAGCTTACTTAAGACTTGTTGAAAGTTAATTATATTATCTTCCTGAATTGTATTGATTGCGATTTTATTTCGATTCACTTTATTGCACTTTAAACATTGATGAACGATTTGATATCCCTTTTTTCCGGAATAAAACAGTTCAACTGGCCTCATTAATCCTTTACATTTGCTTTCTCGATCACCTGGATATATATCTAAATGTTTTGAGTATAAGCAATTTGGACAATGGTTTCGATAGCTTCCATTTGTTAGAGGCTTTACTAAAAATCCGCAGTTTTCACATTGGAATGAAGTATTTTCATTTTTGCGACCCATTTGCCATCCTCCAAGATAATTTTTTTATCTTAGAGAAAAGGGTTCCGTTTGTTTTTCTACAACGAAGTGTAGTCTCAGGCTTTTAGAAGGAAGGGACGCATTCACCGTCTTAATCTATAAAACGATTACTTCTAGTTCCAACTTCATAATGGCATATTTCATCCACTAATCCGAACCTAAATTGATTTTGTGTATTTGTATCAATCACTGTGAGACGGACATCTCCACCTCCCACCAGTATGTGTTCACTTCTAATCACTGACAAAGGCATTCGTCCCCTAGATGGCAATGGATGAGTGTAATACCAATTAATTTCCTCCTTAAAAGTGTTTAACTATTTTTAGAATTATAACAAAATTTGAAATAAAAAAGGAGAATAGTATGTAAAATTATTACATATTTTATTTTGAATAAAAAAAGAATGCCCAAAATCGGACATTCATAAAAAATAAATTACATTGTACTAATATCAATAACGAAACGATATTTTACATCTGAAGCTAGTACGCGTTCGTAAGCTTCATCAATTTGATCAGCTGAAATGACTTCAATTTTAGGAACTATGTTATGTTTTGCACAGAAGTCTAGCATTTCCTGAGTTTCACGGATACCACCAATCATTGAACCGGCAAAGGAACGACGATGACCAATTAAATTCATCACGCCTACTGATAACGGTTCAGCAGGGGCACCCACATTTACTAATGTCCCATCAAGTGCTAGTAATCCTAAATAGGCATCTAGATGAATCTTTGCACTTACTGTGTTAATGATTAAGTCAAAAGTTCCGGCAAGTTTCTCGAATGTTTCCGGATCATTTGTTGCATAGTAATGATCTGCACCTAATTCTAGACCATCTTCTTTTTTCTTCAATGTTTGAGAGAGAACTGTTACTTCGGCACCCATTGCATGTGCAATTTGTACAGCCATATGACCAAGACCACCCATACCGACAATCGCTACTTTTTTACCAGGAGCCGCTCCCCAATGTTTTAATGGAGAATAAGTTGTAATTCCCACACAAAGTAATGGAGCTGCAACATCAAACTCGATGTTATCAGGGATTCTCAGAACGAAGTCCTCTGTTACGACAATGTGAGTAGAATAGCCGCCTTGAGTAGGCTCGCCATATTTATCGACACCAGCATATGTTTGGATATTGCCTTTAAGGCAATATTGTTCTTCTCCTTTCAGACAGTTCTCACATTCGCCACAGGAATCCACCATACAACCGACACCAACTCGGTCACCTACTTTGTATTTTGTTACATTAGGACCTACAGCTGTAACAACTCCCGCAATCTCATGTCCAGGAACAAGCGGATAATGTACTGGACCCCACTCACCGTGAGCGGTATGAATGTCAGAGTGGCAAATGCCGGCATATTTAATTTCAATTAGTACATCATGTAAATCAAGATCACGTCTTATAATTTCAGCTGGTCGAAACGGTTTATCTGGACCGTCAATAGCTCTTGCTTTAGCAGTTATCATAAAGCATCCTCCTACAATTCTTATATTTTCAAGAGATACAGAGAGTTTTATCTCTATTACTCTTGCAATATCATGTTAATCCCTATAGTTAACTCTAGGTCAAGGGGTTAAATTTTTTCTTTTTGGAGAATGCTGATATTTACAAAAAACCACTTCATTTATAATAAAATGAAGTGGTTTTTATTTGGTTTATTGCATACGTAAAATCGGTTTAATTACTTCGCCAGATTTTGATGCTTCAAAAGCTTCGTTAATTTGGTCGAAATCAAAGAATTTTACTAATTTATCGAATGGGAACTGACCAGCTTTATAGTATTCGACTAATTGTGGAATAAAGACATTTGGTACAGCGTCGCCTTCAATGACACCCATCATTGTTTTTCCTTCTGCCATTATGTCGTTATGAACATCAATATTCATTTCAGGTGTAACCCCAACAATTGCAGCAGTACCAAGGGGACGTAACGCTTGTAAACATTGACGAACAACTGGTGGCACTCCTGTTGTATCTACGGCGTATTTTGTACCACCTTTCGTTAGTTCTTTAATTTCTTTCACCACATCTACTTTTGTTCCGTTTAATGTGTGGGTTGCTCCAAGTTCTTTGGCAAGCTCTAAACGTGAATCATGTACATCGACAGCAATAATCGTTTTACAACCGACAATTTTAGCAGCCATAATGGCACTTAAACCAACTGCTCCAGCACCATAAATGGCAATTGTTGAACCGAACTCAGGTCGTATTTTATTTAAAACTGTACCTGCTCCTGTTTGTATGCCACAGCCTAAAGGACCAAGTAAAGCTAAATCGACATCTTGATCGACTTTTACCACATTACGCTCATGAGCAACCGCAAAAGTACCGAAGGACGATTGACCGAAAAATGTGGAAAGGGGTTGTCCATCTTTTGATATACGATGTGTATAGTCGTCATGTACGCCTCCAAAGTTTAAATCATTGAACGTTTCACAAACAGACGGGTGACCTGTTAAGCAATTGTCACAATGACCACAATGGGCGAAGGATAATACAACGTGGTCACCCTTTGCTAAACGGGTAACACCTGATCCAACTTCCTCCACTATCCCAGCACCTTCATGTCCAAGAACAGCTGGAAGGGGAGCAATTGCTGCATCTCTTGCAACGGCATCTGTATGACAAACACCTGTTGCGACAATTTTAACTAATACTTCATTTGCTTTTGGTGCAGCTAGTTCTACGTCTTCGAGAACAAAATCTTGACCTTGTCCATTTGTAACAGCAGCTTTAATTTTCATGGGAAAACACTCCTAAAATAATATTTTATTTTATAGATATTTCGAACGTTATTTATCGTAATCCTATGGAAGAATCGATACAATAGTGCAGAGTGAATAACTATATTCATTATGATTCATAAGGGGGGAGAATATGCAGTTATTACAGTTACATTATTTTTTAACTGTCGCAAAGACCGAGCATATGTCTCATGCTGCAGCCGCTTTAAATATTTCACAGTCATCCTTAAGTAAAACGATTGCTAAGTTAGAAGATGATATAGGTGTCCCTTTATTTGATCGAAATGGAAAGAATATTCGACTGAATCGTTATGGAAAATACTTCGCCAAAGAAGTAGAAAAAGCGCTAAGAATTTTAGAGGATGCCCATGAAGCTGTTCAAGAAATGGCTGGAATAGAGGAAGATCAAGTCTCTGTAAGTGTTATGAGTTCTACCATTCTCCCGCCTATTTTTAGAAGTTTTTATGAGCGTAGACCGAATGTCCGAATCTACCAATCCATACTACCTGATGTAGTTGCGAAGGACCGGTTGATTAGTGGGGAAATTGAGCTGTGTGTTTCCAATACCCCGATTACAGGACCAGGGATTGAATGGTTACCAGTTTTAAAAGAGCGGTTAGATTTAATCGTTCCGAAAGATCATTGGTTAGCCCAATATGATGAAATCGATTTACTACAAGCAAAAAATGAACGATTCATCGGTTATAAATCTGGATTAGAATCGGTGAGTATGTTTGAACAATGTTGCTTACAATCCGGCTTTAAGCCGAACATTGTTTTTGAAGGGACAGAACTTTCAATTGTATTACAGCTTGTCGATGAAGGACAAGGTATCACCTTTTATCCCCAATACTCTTTTTTAGGTAATCATCTAAAGAATACAAAAATTATTCGTTTAAAAAATGACCACTGTTTTCAAATGGTTGGATTCGCTTGGTTACAGGATAGAAAGTATTCCTATGTGGCCACACAGTTTCGCCATCATATGATTCAAGCATTTGCAGACATTAATAATAGTAATAGTTTTTTAATCAAATAGTTCAATAGAGGAAAAAAGAGCAAAGTGGAATCCTTTTGGAGGCCATCATTTGCGCTTTTATTATTTGATTAAATATTGAACCGAACAAAACATTTAAAATTAAGCATTGCACAATGCTTGCTGTTTCTCATTTATCTCAATTTCAAAACCAAGGTCTTCTAGCATTTGATAGTCAACATTTACTTCTTGACCAGCTGTTGTTAAGTAATCACCAACAAAAATACTATTGGCAGCGTAAAGGGCAAGAGGTTGTAGTGTTCGTAAATTCACTTCGCGACCACCTGCAACTCGAATTTCTTTTGATGGATTCATAAAACGAAACAAGGCGAGAACTTTTAAGCAATATATTGGATTTAATTCTCTCGTACCTTCAAGCTTTGTCCCATCAATGGCATTAAGGAAATTAATTGGAATCGAATCAGCATTCAGCTCTCTTAATGCTCGTGCAATTTGAACAACATCTTCTTTCGTTTCTTTCATGCCGATGATGGCTCCAGAACACGGGGAAATACCATGTTTTTTTACGATATCAATCGTATTGATGCGATCTTCATAAGTGTGAGTAGTTGTTATAAAATCATGATGACGCTCTGATGTATTCACATTATGATTATAGCGGTCAACACCAGCTTGTTTTAACTGCTCAGCCTGTTCTTCTTTTAGCAATCCAAGGCAAGCGCAAACTTTTAGGCCATATTTTTCTTTAATTTCTTTCACTGCCTCACTCACTACCTTCACATCTTTACGTGTCGGTCCGCGTCCACTTGCGACGATACAATAAGTACCGATTTTATTTTCAAAAGCACGTTTCGCCCCTTCTAATATTTCCTCCTTCGTAATAAATGGATATTTTTCAATTGGAGCTGTTGATTTAGATGATTGGGAACAATAACCGCAATCTTCAGGACAATACCCACTTTTTGCATTCATAATCATATTTAACTTCACTTTTTTACCATAGTAATGCTTTCGGATTTGAAATGCACCGTTGAGAAGCGGAAGTAATTCATCATCATCGCTATTTAGTATCGCCAGTGCTTCATTGTCACTTAATAGTTTCCCATCTATTACTTCTTTCGCAAGCTGAGTCCACATTTATTTGCCCTCCATTTTTCTTGGTAGTTTAATAGGTAGTATTTTTAAAACTTTTTGTAGTCGGAATGCTAATAATCCAGCAAAGATTGCTAGAATAATATCCTTTGGAAGTGGTACTAGCATCCATCCCCAAATCAGTTGATAGGAAAGTTCAGGTGGTGCATCTGCCCAAATTTTATAGGACATGTACATCCAATTCGTCCCTACTAAATAGATGATAATCATTGAGATTAATGCAGCTACAATGTAGGACGTTAATGTTTGGAATGTTTCTACAAGTTTTCCTGCCGTATAAGCTGAAAGAATAAAAACTAAAATAAATCCAAATGTGGGTGACAAAATACTGTCAAAACCACCACTAAATTTGGCAAATACAGGAGCTCCTGCTAAGCCAATTAACATGTAAACTGTACATGCAATCGCACCATTTCTACTTCCTAATACAAGTCCTGCTAGCACAGCAAAAAAAGTTTGTAATGTAATGGGTACTCCTCCAACAACAAAGAATGGGGCAAAGGATGTAATATTTGCTCCAATCATCATTAACGTTGCGAACATTCCACAATACACTAAATCTAATGCATTTGTTTTTAAAACTGTCTTTTGAACTGTACTCATATTCATAACCTCTCTTTGTGTTAACTTAAATTATAAATAAGTTAACACAAATTTAAAGGATTTCATAATTTTTGTCAATTACCAATTATTTTCAAAGTAGATTCTTTTCTAAGTGGTTTGTTTAATATTGAAATAGGTGATTCCTCCCATTGAAGGTGATGAAGCTGAAGAGGGATAAAAGTGAAAGTTAAAAAGTAGGAAGATTTATTAATCATTAAAAAACCCCGTTCGAGTTTGAACGGGGTTTTGCTTGGAATAAGGATTGATTAATTTTACAAATTAAAGTTCTAATTAGTGAAAAGAGGTGATTTAAAAGTATTTCACAATAATTTTCTGTAAGAAATTTTTAAATAATTGTCCAATCAAGAAAATACAAGGCACACATTTTTAATGTTTCCTAACTACTTAAAACATATGCTTACTGCACATATCCAAGTTGGGCAGAGATGACTTGAGAAGTGTTTAATATTTTTTCAGCTAATTCTTCTTTAATTCGCTCCATTGTAATTCGGGTGCTGGGACCAGAAATACTGAAGGAGGCAATAATATTACCGGAATAATTATATATTGGCGCAGCGATACATCGAATCCCTTCTTCGTTTTCAATGTTATCGAGGGCGTATCCAGTTTTTCGAATATGATGAATTTCTTGAAGTAGATCAGTTGGTGTTAAAATGGTGTTATTAGTGCGTTTTGTAAATTGAATTCTTGTCATGATGTCCTTTAAATAATTGTCATCTTTTCCTGAAAGCATCATTTTCCCAACACCAGTACAATACATCGGAGCGCGGCTACCGATGCGAGAAAACATACGTATTGTCTGGTTACTCTCAATTTTATCGATATAAACGACCTCTTCATTTTCCTCAATACATAAATGCACAGTTTCGTTAATTTCTTTCACTAACTTTTCTAAGTAAGGTCTTGCAACTGTGATCAAACTAGAATTACTTAAAATATTCCGTGTTAAATATAAAACACGATAGCTAATGAAATATCGGTCTGTTTCCATATCTTTTCGTACATATTGTAACTCGATTAATGTTGAGAGTAATCGATGGACCGTGCTTTTCGATAATCCAGTTTCAGCAGCTAATTTTGTAATTTGCATACCGTTTGGATGCTCAGATAAATGTTCTAATATGCTGAAAGCGCGTTCAATAGATTGTACGGTTGCCATTTTATTTCTCCACCATTTCTAATATTTTCAATATTTTTCGTAACCTTTAACAATCATATTCGAAATTCAGTAGATTTGTAAATCATATAGCAAAATATTAACAGTTGTTAGTATAATTTGCTGAAAAATCAATTTTTTCTTGTAATTATTATTTATTGTGCATATAATGTTTATGAAACGGAACAGCGTTCTACAATGTGGAACATCTTATGTATTTGTTAGCGCTTTCTTTAAAAAGGGGGAGAAATTCATGAAAATTGTTTATGCACATCACCCTGAAGATGTGAAACATTACACTACAGAAAAATTAAGAGAAGAATTTTTAATGGAAAAGGTTTTTGTAGAAAACGAGGCGACTTTGCATTATAGCCATGTAGATCGAATTATTTACGGAGGCATTTTTCCGGTTAACGAAAAAATTACACTAGATGCGGGAAAAGAATTAGCTGCTAAATACTTTCTAGAGCGACGTGAAATGGGTGTCATTAATATCGGTGGTCCAGGACGGATTGTTTGTGACGATGAAACTTTTGAAATTGGTCATAAAGAAGCACTATACATTGGAAGAGGCACGGAAGAATTATATTTTGAATCGATTGATTCTAGTAATCCAGCAAAATTTTATATGAATTGTTGTCCAGCCCATGCCAAATATCCAACGGTAAAAATTGACCAAGAAAAGGCCATCAAGCGTCCTATGGGAGCAGATAGCAACATGAATAAACGTGTTATTAATCAATACATACATCCTGATGTATTAGAAACATGTCAATTAAGTATGGGAATGACGGTGTTAGCAGAAGGCAGTGGTTGGAATACAATGCCTTGTCATACTCATGAACGTCGTATGGAAGTGTATTTCTATTTTGATATGGAAGAAGATACAAGGGTATTTCATTTAATGGGGCAACCTAACGAGACTCGTCACATTGTTATAGCAAACGAACAGGCAGTTTTATCACCTAGCTGGTCAATTCACTCCGGCATTGGTACAAATAATTATACGTTCATCTGGGGAATGTGCGGAGAAAATTTAGACTTTGATGATATGGATCACGTTGCAATGAAAGATTTGAAATAACGCAAAATGGGTGATGACAAATGAAAGTTATTATATCTGATTGTGACCACGCGGATATTCAAATAGAACAAGAGATTTTTAGAAAAAATCATATTGATTTTGAGCTGCAACAAAATGAGACAGAGGATGATTTAATTCAACATTGTCAAGAGGCCTCTGTCATCATTAATCAATATGCACCATTTACCGAAAAGGTATTATCTCAATTACCGAAATTAAAGTTAATCGTTCGTTATGGTGTAGGGGTTAATAATATTGATTTAACAGCGGCTACGAAATATGGGGTTCAAATTTGTAATGTTCCTGACTATGGTACCCATGAAGTAGCGGACCATGCATTGGCATTAATGCTAGCGCTTACAAGGAAAATAACGAAAATGAATCGTTTAGTAAAAGAAGGTATATGGGATTATCAAGAAAGTATTCCAATTTTCCGCCATAGTGAGCAAGTTGTTGGTGTAATTGGTGTGGGACGTATCGGTTCTGAGTTTGCCAAAAAAGTGCATGCATTAGGGTGTAAGGTAATTGCTTATGATGTTTCAGCACAACATAAAAAATATGAATCTAGTTTATCGTTCATAGAATTTGTTGAGTTTGAGCAGCTCATTCAGAAGGCTGATATTATTTCCATTCATTGCCCATCGGATAATGCAATGAATCTTATTAATGAAAGCGTTTTAAAAAGAATGAAGCGAACAAGCTATTTAATCAATGTATCTCGAGGCGGCATTGTCGATGAAGACGCTTTATATGAAGCGTTAGCTTCAAATACTATTGCTGGAGTAGCATTGGATGTCTCGGTAAAAGAGCCGATTACGACCGAGTCTCCATTGCTTACCCTTGATAACTTTATTTGTACGCCGCATATGGCGTGGTATTCAGAGCAAGCAGCTCAAGAGTTAAAGAGAAAAGTGGCGGAAGAAGCAGTGAGGTATGTGAAGAACGAAAGACTTCATTATCCAGTTAATCAAATTTAATGAAAAATCAATTGGAGGGGATCAAGGTGAAAAAATCATTCAAACAATTAATGTTTTTAGGGGTTATCGCACTTGTATTAACTATATTAGCAGCTTGTAGCGGCGATGGAGCAAAAGAAACGGACGCGGAAGGAACGAGTTCTAACGGTAAAACTCAAGTGTTGAAAGTGGCATTTAACCAACCAGAAAACCATCCACAATATAAGGCGATGGAAGAGTTCGGTGAAAAATTGAAAGAACGTACGAACGGTGCTTATGAAATTGAAATTTCCCCTAATGAATTATTAGGTGCACAACGCGAAACGATTGAATTAGTGCAAACAGGTACAATTGCGATGTCTATCGTTGCAGGTAGTTTACTAGAAAACTTCAATGAAGATTTTGCAGTATTCAATTTACCATACGTTTTTGAATCAGCTGAACATCAAATGTCTGTTTTAAATGATCAAGAAATTGTAGGAGATTTATATTCTTCGCTAAAAGATCAAGGATTATTTGTTGCCGGTGCATTCCACTCAGGTGTACGTAATGTATATAACAGCGAAAAACCAATCAACACACCGGAAGATTTAAAAGGTTTAAAAATTCGTATTATCGAATCAGATACAAACATTCAAATGATGGAACAAATGGGTGGTACTGGTACACCAATGGGTCAAGGTGAAGTATATACAGCGATTCAATCAGGTGTTATTGACGGTGGGGAAAATAATGAATTAATTTATTCTAACCTTAAACATGCTGAAATCGCACCTTATTATTCTTATACAAAGCACTTAATGTTCCCAGACTACTTACTTATTAACTCTCAATTATTTGATGGCATGAGTGAAGAGCATCAACAAATCTTTAAAGAAGAGTTACTGGCAGCCATTGATCGTGAAGTGGAAATGTGGGATGAAGATGTGAAAAAGGCGATTGAAGATGCAGAAGCAGCAGGAGCGAAATTTAACGAAGTCGATATCGAGCCATTCCGCAAAGCGACTGAATCGATTGTTCAAGAGAAATTAACATCTGATACTGCTAAAGATTTATATGAAAAAGTTCGAGAGGCAGCGAAATAAGCGGTGGTGATTTCATATGGAAGCGATTAAAAAAGTGCTCGATAAGGTGTTATCAACTATATGCGTCGTATTGTTCGGCGCATTAGTTATTCTTGTTACGTGGCAAGTGTTTACCCGTTTAGTATTAAACAATCCAAGTGCTATTTCAGAAGAGTTAGCAAAATATTGTTTTGTATGGTTAGTCCTATTTGGTGCTGCCTTTGTTTTTGGAGAAAATGGCCATATGCGTATTGAATTTATTCAAGATGCATTGCCAGTAAAACTGAAAATGGTTACTCAGATTTTTATAGAACTAAGTATTATTATCTTCTCTGCTCTTGTTTTATTATCTGGTGGTTTAACATTAACTAAATTAGCATGGACGCAAATGTCTGCAGCGCTGCAAATACCAGTCGGTTATTTATATGCGGCAATGCCATTAAGTGGATTATTTATAATTTTCTACTGCGTTTACAACATTTATATTATTTCAAAAACGAAAAAGCCATTGGAAATAGTGGATTAACAAGGAAGGAGCAGTATAAGCGATGGTTTCTGCAGGATTAGCAGGTTTAATTTTATTTGCAGCAGTAGCATTTTTCCTTATTATTGGTGCACCAATCAGTATTAGTGTAGGAATTGCCTCCATGCTTGCGATGTTTTCCATATTAGATCCCGAAAACGCTCTTCAAACTTCAGCACAGCGTATGTTTACTGGAATGAATTCCTTTACGCTATTAGCCATTCCGTTCTTTATTTTGGCGGGAGTGATTATGAATAATGGCGGTATTGCAATGCGACTAGTAAATTGTGCAAAAGTTTTAGCAGGACGTATGCCAGGTTCATTAGCACAAACAAATGTATTAGCAAATATGATGTTTGGTTCCATTTCAGGTTCTGGAGTGGCTGCGGCAGCTGCCGTTGGTTCAACGATGGCTCCTATGCAAGAAAAGGAAGGGTACGATCGTTCATTTAGTGCGGCAGTTAATATTGCCTCTGCACCAACAGGTATGTTAATTCCACCGAGTAATACGTTAATTGTATTCTCTTTAGTAAGTGGAGGAACATCCATTGCAGCATTATTTATGGCGGGTTATATTCCAGGAATTTTATGGGGTATCGCCTGTATGATTGCAGCTTTTATTATTGCAAAACGAAGAGGCTATAAATCAAATGAAAAAGTTCCATTTAAAGTAGCATTAAAAGTGTTCATTGATGCCATTCCTAGTTTGTTACTTATCATCATTGTAATTGGAGGAATTATTCTAGGGGCATTTACAGCGACAGAAGGTTCGGCTATAGCCGTCGTATATGCTTTGTTGCTTTCGTTCATCTATAGAACAATCAAAATAAAAGATTTACCTAGAATTTTAATAGAATCAACTCGCACAACGGCCATTGTTATTTTCTTAATAGGTGTTTCGACGATTATGTCATGGGTGATGTCCTTTACAGGAATTCCAAGACTAATAGCTGATACGCTACTTGGATTTACAGATAATATGATCATTATTTTGATCATTATGAATATCGTTCTGTTAATTGTTGGTACCTTTATGGACCCGACACCGGCGATTTTAATTTTTACGCCTATTTTCTTACCAATCGCATTGCAGTTTGGTATGGACCCGGTACATTTCGGAATTATGGTTGTATTTAATTTAAGTATTGGTACGATTACGCCGCCAGTAGGACCGGCTTTATTTGTCGGAGCCCGTGTAGCGAAATTGAAAATCGAACAAGTCATTCGCCCGTTAATACCATTTTTTGCTGTCACGGTTGTCGTATTATTATTAGTAACTTACATACCTGATCTATCCTTATGGTTACCGAAGTTACTAGGCCTCATTAAATAGCGATGAATAAGGGCGACCAAAAGTATGAGAAGAAATTACTTTTGGTCGCTTTTCTTTAAAGGTAAGGAGAATCTCGGAAAGAAGGTTGAAAAACGTGAAGGCCATTTTTTATACAGCAGCGAACAAAGTGGAATGCAATGAAGTAAATAAGCCGCATGTGCCGACTGGATATGTTTTATTAAAAAATGCATACGCAGGTATTTGTGGTACCGATTTAAATATATTTGCAGGTACACACCCAAGGGCACAAGCTCCTCTCATTTTAGGCCATGAATTTTCGGCGACTATTGCAAGTGAACATCCGAAATATCCCATTGGCACAAAGGTGACGGTTAATCCTTTAATGAGTTGTGGTACTTGTATTCCATGTCGTATCGGGCAATCCCATGTTTGTAATGATTTGAAATTAGTAGGAATTGATGTAGATGGTGGAATGGCTGATTATGTAGCGGTTGAAGCAAATAAAGTAATTCCATTACCGGAAAATGTTTCGTTAAAACTTGGTGCTCTAACTGAACCGATTGCAGTAGCTGTCCATGCCGTTCGTACGGCGAAGTTTTTAGTTGGAGATCGGGCAGTTGTATATGGAGCTGGAACGATTGGTTTATGTGTCGCTTTAACATTACGAGCATTTGGTGCTTCAGAAGTTATCGTCGTTGAAGCGAATGAACTTCGTCTACAAAAAGCCCAACAATTAGGATTTAGAACTTTTAATTCAATGAAAGATGATGTTGTAAAAGAGCTAGCGAACATGACAAATCAAGAAGGAATCGATTATGTATTTGATTGTGCAGGTCATCCAGCTGTTTTAGCTCAAGTTACAGAAGTCGTGAAAGTTCAAGGAACGATTGTCATTGTTGCCGCTTATAAAAAGCCAACGGAAATGAATTTAATTCAAGGCATGTTTAAGGAATTATCGATTCAATTCGTTCGAGTTTATACAAATCGGGATATGGAGTTGGCTTTAGATTTATTATCAAGATTTGAAGAATTTTCAAAGATCATTACCCATGTTTTAAGTCCAGAACAAGCGATGGAAGGCTTTGAATTATTAACTACACCAACAGATGCGATTAAAGTGTTGTACGCATTTCAGGAGGAGACCGATGCATCAATTATTTAATTTAACTGGTAAAAATGCAGTTGTTACAGGTGGTAGTCGCGGGTTAGGAAAGGAAATTGCCCTAGGTTTAGCTGAAGCTGGAGCAAATGTCGCGATTATTTCGAGAAAGGAAAGTCCAGAAGTCGTTAAAGAGCTAGAGCAATTCGGCGTAAAAGCAGTATCTATTGCCTTTGATATCGGGAACATCTCAATGCATAAAGAATTACTAAACATAATAGAAGAAAACCTTGGGAAAGTTGACATTTTAGTCAACAATGCTGGTGTCCAAAAACGACATCCAGCAGTGGAATTTCCTCAGGAAGATTGGAATTATGTCATGAACGTAAATGCCAACGCTGTCTTTAGCTTATGTCAAACCTTCGGCAAACCAATGCTGGAGCGGGGCTATGGGAAAATCGTTAATGTTGCTTCCCTACTTTCCTTCCAAGGTGGTTTTACAGTACCAGCCTATGCGGCTAGCAAAGGGGCAGTTATGCAATTTACCAAATCGTTAGCTAATGAATGGGCTTCAAAGGGAGTCAATGTCAATTGTGTGGCCCCTGGCTATATGGCGACAGAAATGAATGAAGCGCTTATCCATGATGAAGTAAGAAGTCGTCAAATACTCGAACGGATTCCTGCTGGACGTTGGGGAACTGGGAAGGATATGCAAGGTGCGGTCATTTTCTTAGCTTCATCGGCATCAGACTATGTCCATGGTTTTACGATTGCAATTGATGGCGGATGGTTAGGTAGATAGCGTGAATGATTCTTTAATCAAACTTTAAATCTAGTAGATGGAAAAGGAGAGAGATAGATGAGTTTTCAATTAGACTATTTTTCGTTAAAAGGAAAAACGGCATTAGTGACAGGAGCGCGTACAGGGATTGGTCAAGCAATTTCCGTTGGATTAGCAGCAGCTGGCGCCCATTTAATACTCGTTGGACACCAAGATAACATGCAGGAAACACAAAATAAAATTACTGAATTACAAGGCACTTATGAAACGTTCTTAATCGATTTAAGTGATGTTGAAAATTTAAAAGCGAATCTTCAACCAATTTTAGATAAATATTCGATTGATATTTTAGTCAATAATGCAGGGGTCATTTACCGTGAACCGGCTGCAGACCATAACGTAAATGAATGGAATCGCGTGATGGATGTCAATATTAATTCGGTCTTTACCCTTTGTCAAACAATTGGAAATCAAATGATTGAAAAGAAATCAGGAAAAATTATTAATATCGCTTCACTGTTATCGTTCCAAGGTGGCATTAATGTGCCAAGTTATACAGCAAGTAAACATGCGATAGCAGGGTTAACGAAAGCTTTAGCAAATGAATGGGCATCCCACGGTGTACAAGTGAATGCCATTGCACCGGGATATATTTCAACGAATAATACAGAGGCACTTCGCAATGATGAAGTTCGAAATCAATCCATTTTAGAACGGATACCTGCAGGACGATGGGGTCAAGCCGATGATTTAGCGGGAGCAGCAGTATTTTTAGCATCCCGTGCATCCGATTACGTGTCAGGTCATGTTTTAGTCGTAGATGGAGGATGGATGGGCCGTTAAATCTAGTTTTAGTGAGGGTTATGAATATGGATATTATTACAATTGGGGACGGCATGATCACATTTGATCCATCTGAAAAAGGTCCATTACGCTATGTAAATGAATTTAAGCGTAAAATCGGCGGTGCAGAATTAAATGTCATGATTGGATGTGCCCGTTTAGGATTGAAAGCAGGTTGGATTAGCCGCTTAGGGAAAGATGAATTTGGAAGACATATTGTCAATACAGTGCGTGGAGAAGGAATTGATGTTTCGGAAGTAAAGCTTATCGACAATTACCCAACATCTTTAAACTTTAAAGAAGTGCATGCATCAGGTGACAGCAAAACATTTTACTATCGCCATAAGTCACCGACAGAAACATTAACTTTAGAAGAGTTACCAATTCATTATATTAAAGGTGCGAAGATTTTACATGTAACTGGAGTTTTCCCTGCTATATTAAAACAAAATCGCCAAGTGATTTTAGAAGCTGTGAAAATAGCAAAACAAAATGGTGTAAAAGTATCCTTCGATCCGAATATCCGATTAAAACTTTGGTCGAAGGAAACAGCAAGGAAAACGCTACTAACCTACTTACCTTATGTTGACTATCTGTTAACAGGTCGAGAAGAACTAGAAATTTTATTCGATACGGCAAAGGAAGAAGAGATTATCCGGTCCCTTCAACACTATGATATGAAACATGTTGTCGTAAAAGATGGGGAAGCAGGGGCAGCCTATCTAGATAATGATCGGTTGATTCATGTTCCTGGATATAAAGTGAAAAAAGTAGTCGACACAGTAGGAGCTGGCGACGGATTTGATGCTGCTTTTTTATATGGCATGATTCAACATTGGTCAGTTGAAAAATCCATTCAATTAGCTAATGCTGTAGGAGCGATGGTTGTGCAAGTAGAAGGCGACAATGAAGGATTGCCCTATTTAGAAGATGTGGAAGTGTTTTTAGGAACACGAGAAAATATAGAACGTTAGGAAGATGGGCATGTATAGTAAATTCCAAGGGATTCAGTTAATACCCGTTTTACGAAAAATACCGTACCCCCTTTGCCATGATTTAGTGAAAGCATTAAAAGATGGGGGAGTTAAAGCAGTCGAAATTACGTTAGATTCCGAAAAGGCAACGGAAATGATACAGGAAGTAAAGGAACGAAACGATGGAACTTTACTCGTTGGGGCTGGAACTGTTTTAACCGTAGAGGATTGTGAAAAGGCAATCGAAGCAGGTGCAGAGTTTATCGTTTCCCCTTCATTGAATATCGATGTGGTAAATATGTGCATAACTGAAAACATACCAGTCATTCCAGGTGTTTTCACTCCTTCAGAAATGCAAACAGCTTATAGTGCAGGTGCGAAGATGATTAAGTTATTCCCTGCTGAAACATTAGGACCAAAGTTTATTAAAAATGTTAGAGGACCATTACCTCATATTGGGATTATGACGACAGGTGGTATTAATCTTCAAACGGCTAAATCCTATATTGAGGCAGGAGCCCAAATAGTTGGGGCAGGTAGTGATTTAATTAAAAAAGAATGGCTACTTTCAAAAAATTGGGCAGCTATTACGAACGAAGCAGTTGCGTGGAATCGAAGTTTGCAAGATTAGTATTAATAGGGTGAAGAAAAGTCCTTCTGAACAAATCGGTTGTTCAAAGAAGGACTTTTTATATGTTTATCTAATAGTTATTAATTGGGAAAGCAACTCAAAAAAATTACTAGGTGGTAGTGATGGAAAATACCTTAAATAGAATAACATTTCATTACGAATTTATTAGTAAGAAAGGGACCATATCGAACAAGGATCGAAGGGACGTCTCTGTTATTTTAACAGTAGATGCTTTGTTTACGATTATAATTGACGATGCCATTTATTTTGAAGCAGAGATAGCTATACTTGAGTTTTATAAAGCACTTTTTAAATGGAAAGAAACATTAATAAAAGAAAATATCATAGAATTTCATTATTATACAATTGAATACGATGAGTACGAGGATGGTGCCTTGATCTCATTGATCCCATTTTCTAATAAAGCGCGGGTTACATCGATATGGGCACAATGTGAAGTGAACAATGTTATTGATTTAGATAATGCTGTCCAAGAATTTATAACTTTAGAGGAAAGATTAAGAAATGACATTGAACAATTTTATCACATTGATTTAAATGGATTTATAAAGCATATCCCCTTAATCTAAATTGAATTAAGATAGATCGAGCAACAGTTTATAAAAAAACTCCAATCTTTAGAATTTAGATGCTTTTTAAGGATATTTTTATAAAGCATTTTTCTATTGAACTCCAACATTTCCGTTATGAAGGAAATTACAATATAATGAAATTATTATGAGTTGCTGAGGAGGATTGCCATGTTTGAGAAATTTAAAAAGAAAAAACTGGTCGAAGAACAACCAGAAATAATAGAGATGAAACTTAGTAAGGAAGAAATAGAAGAATTAAAAGAGAAAGCACAATTCATCGATGAAGAAACGGTTTTAAATAATAGTAAGCATTATTCGGAAGATGGACTTTGGAATAAAATAAAAAAATATTCAAAAAAAGCCGGTTCAACTGCTGTATATGTAGTATTACTCCTTTATTATGTATTACAAAAAGATGAAGTACCAAAGAAAAATAAAGCAATTATTATTGGCGCATTAGGATATTTCATTTTACCTTTGGACTTGATTCCTGATTTAGCAGCGGGAGTAGGTTATACGGACGACTTAGGGGCTCTTCTTGCTGCTTTGTGGCAGGTCTCCATGTATATCGATGATGATGTGAAAAATCAAGCGAAAGAGAAATTGAAAAATTGGTTTGGCGATGGAGTAGACACTGCGGATATCGATGAAAAATTAGCATAAAAAGCAATTGATGTAATATAGAAATGAAGATTTCATAAAGACCATGTCATTTGATGAAGATCATCGTGAAACGATGGCATATGATATTGAAGACTTGACAGAATACTTACCAAATAATACAATTTAATATCATAAATAAAAATAAGCTGTTTTTTAGTCCTTTAGTAAATCGTTAATCGATTCGATTGGCTATTTAAAAAAGGATAATAAAAAACTAGATTTGAAAAATTATATATAAGGTAGACGCTTTAAAAACCTATAAGGTAGTTAAAAGTAAGCCGACAATTTTCAAAAGTTAGTGGTTTAGAAAGACCATTAGCTTTAAAAATTGTCGGTTTTTTTATTTTACAAATAAGTATTTGGCAGAAGGGAAGGATTTATTATGAAGCTAGGGATACACATTTTTGAAAGGTTAGTTGATTACATACCATTCTGTTTGGTGGAGGAAGTCTAGATGTTTAACTTTTTAGACATGAGTATATTCCCAACGGTGTTTTTCATCGTACTCGCCATTTCTGCATTAAGTTCGATCATCTTTTTAAATCCAAATACGCCAATTTCTTATATTCGTATTCATATCGGTTTCATTGCTTTACCACCGATTGTGGCTTTACTCGCTCTTTTTTCGAATGGTGGGCGAATCATCATGGGTCCTTTCCATTTTGATTCTTTATCTTGGTTATTAGCGTTTTTTGTTCTTACAATTAGCTTAATTGTACAAAGATATTGTATTCAATATTTGCATGGCGATAAAGCTTATCGGAAATATTTTACTTTGTTAACATTGACTACGATTGTAGACTCCGTTGCTTGGTTTAGCAATGATCTTCGATTATTACTGTTTTGTTGGGGGGCTACACTACTAGGGTTAACATTACTCATTAGCTTAAAAAGAGAGTGGCAAGTGGCAAGAAATGCTGCAAAAACTTGCAGTCGTTTGTTTACTCTTAGCTGGGGATTATTAACGTTAGCGATTGTTTGGTTAGCGGAAGTTACGAATCATTGGCAGTTGACGGATGTTCTTACTACGAGCAGCCTTGCTCAGCTTGAATCTTGGGAGCAAACGGGAATCACTTTACTATTCGTCGTGGCTGTCGTTATTCCGGCAGCACAATGGCCATTTCAACGCTGGCTGTTGGATTCGGTCGTAGCTCCAACACCTATTTCTGCAGTCATGCATGCGGGAATTGTCAATGCAGGAGGAATAATTTTAACTCTTTTTGCTCCACTTTTTGTAGGAAGTCCTGTACAAATATTGTTATTTATTTTTTCTAGCATTTCAGTATTAATTGGAACTGGTATTATGTTGGTTCAAGTGGATTATAAACGTCAGCTAGTTGGTTCTACTATTGCCCAAATGGGCTTTATGCTAATTCAATGTGCATTAGGTGCCTATTTGGCGGCCATTATCCATGCGGTATTACATGGTTTATTCAAATCGACCCTATTTCTTCAAGCGGGTTCAGTATTAGATCATCACCAGTCTAAAGTTTATACAAAAAAACCATTGCCTTTTGTATGGATTTTTACCGGAAGTGTATTGGCTCTTTTAGTAGGAATTGGTTTTTGGCTCACTTCCCCAGAAGAAGGGTATCAGTTGGTTAGTGCTTTCATGTTAGGATGGTCAGTATTTTTAGCTTGGATTCAACTCGTTGCCTTTGGATTAGGGAAAATTGGTCGTATCTTTGGACTTTTAGTATTTGTAGGTGGAGGAATAATCTATTTGTACATCCATCAGCTCTTACATCATGCTTTAAAAGACATGATTCCAAAAATCCAATCTCCATCCATTGGTGCGATTTTGATTATCTTTATCTTGCTATTAGCAAGTGTCATAGGTATTTGGCTCGTGCGAAATCGCTTATCTAACTTATATACAGTGATATATCTTTGGCTTGTCCGATTTGGGGAGCCCCATGAAGATGGGATAGAAAGTCATCCAAGTTATTTAAAACAATTAATTTCTCAAGGAGGGAAGTGACATTGAATACGACAGTTGTCAAAGAACTCAATTTAGAAGGAAATGAAAGTAATGTCGATTTTCATATTGATGATTTAGTAAACGCAGCTAGCAAAGTGATTGTCCCCCTTGGTCCGATTACAAGTTTTGCTGCACGTAATCCTTGGGCAGGATTAGAAGAGCAGTCCTTTGAGCAAGTTGCTCGACGGCTTAAGGAAACAAATGGAGTAGAAATATACCCTAGTGATGAAGTGTTAAAGTCTGCTTGGAAACAAGGGGAAATTAAACAAGAGTTTGTAGAAATGAAACTACACCAATGGCTTGATTTACAAACAATAGATTTGCCCCATGATGAAGCATTTCAATTTTGTCAGGCAGCTCTTTTGCAAAATAAAACATCGTTTAACTCACCTTCCAAAACTGACTTAGAAAGTGTGATGAAAGAAATACTCCAATATAATTTTAATATCCCTCAAAATCATTACGTCCAAACATATAGTGAACGTTTAGGAAAAATGGATGGCAACAAAGTAAACCAAGTTGTCAACGGACAGATGATTAAGTGGTGTAAATTATATTTGGATGAATCACAAGCTGTTTGGTCGATGCCAAACCGGGAAAAGGGTTTTTATGCTGCGTGGAAGAAACTCGTTCCTAATGATCCATCAATAAACAGAACGATACGTAAGGAACTAAAAGAGTTACCAATGGAAGCTGATCAAGCATTAATGGCAGCTTTATTAGGTTTACAAATACCTTACACAGAGATTCAACAATATTTAGAAGCCCATTTACTTGCATTGCCAGGATGGGCGGGAATGATGCTCTGGAGATCGCAACAATCCAACAAGGAAGAGAATTTGTTAACAGAATTTTTAGCGGTTCGAATATGTATGGAGTACGCTTTTATTAAGCCTTACTTGCCGTTACCAGAGTTTCAAGATGATGGCGAAGAACTTTTACAATCTTTAATTATCTCTTGGACTAATTGGGGGAATATGCCCATCGATACATGGCTGTCGTTATCACTTAAAGAAATTGAAGCTAGATTAACCCTTGCATATCGATTTGACCAAATGGTTCGAAATCGAATTTTGTTAGAGGCTTGGGAACAAACTTATGAAGCTCAATTAATGAATATCATTGGTGCATCATCTCACCGGATAACTGAAAACTTAAAGCAACCTTTAGCTCAATTTGCGTTTTGTATCGATGTCCGGTCTGAACCATTTCGCCGTAAACTTGAAGAAGCAGGCCCTTTTGAAACCTTTGGAACAGCAGGTTTTTTTGGATTACCGATTGAAACATGCGAACTCGGTCAAAAACATAGTCATCCGTCTTTACCGATATTGTTCAAACCACAAATTAAAGTGAACGAATGTGCATCTGAACAGGATTTAAAAACATATCAAGAACGTCAGCAATCCGTGAACTTACTAAATTACTCGTTTAAAACGCTGAAAAACAGCTTGCCATCTAGCCTCTTGTTACCGGAAATTACAGGCCCTTGGTATAGTTTGCAAACAATCGCTCGTAGTTTTTTCCCTAGAAGTACAGGTATGATTAGTCGTAAACTTCGGAAAAACTGGCTTCGTAAACCATCAACAGAACTTACACTACAACAAGTACAAACGAACAAGACCGAGTTGCCGATTGGTTTTTCTGAAGAAGAGCAAGTTCTTTATGCACGGCAAGCTTTAAACATGATGGGGTTAACTGAAAATTTTGCTCCCCTTGTCGTTATTTGTGGACATGGTAGTCACAGTACGAACAATCCATATGCTTCGGCACTTGATTGTGGTGCATGTGGAGGAGCATCTAGTGGTTTTAATGCCCGGGTATTAGCAACTTTATGTAATTTGCCAGAAGTAAGAAAAGCGCTCAATGAAGAAGGGATTTCTATTCCAAATGAAACTGTTTTTGCAGCTGCTGAGCATATAACGACAACTGATGAACTACAGTGGCTCTACGTTCCTCACCTTTCGGAAAAAGCACAAGAGGCATTGGATTTTATTGGAACTACATTGCCAAAGGTAAGTGAACAGGCAGTTGCTGAAAGATTCGTTAAATTGCCTAATCTTAAAGCAAATCATAAAAACCTTAATGCTCAAGCACAACGATTAGGTGAAGACTGGAGTGAAGTTCGCCCAGAATGGGGATTGGCTCGAAATGCCACTTTTATCATTGGTAATCGAGAGCTGACAAAGAATCGTCATTTAGATGGTAGAGCTTTTCTTCACAGTTATGACTGGCAGAAGGATCCCAATGGGTCAATACTTGAAAATATCATTGCTGGTCCAACAACGGTGACCCAATGGATTAACCTACAATATTACGCTTCTACTGTTGCTCCGCATTATTACGGAAGTGGCAATAAAACGACTCAAACTGTAACAGCTGGAATTGGGGTTATGCAAGGAAACGCAAGTGACCTATTAAGTGGGCTTCCATGGCAATCGGTGATGAAATCAGACCAAGAGCTCTATCATGAGCCTTTAAGATTACTCGTAGTAATTGAAGCACCAACAGAATATGTACAACGATTATTGGATCGTAATCAATCATTCCATCAAAAACTGAAAAATGGATGGATTCGATTAGCATCTATTGATCCAGAAGGACATTGGGAAAGTTGGACTGTTTAAAAATTGTCTTAAGTCCATTTCTTACCATTGCATAGTTTGAAATCGAAAAAGAAATGTTATAGAGAGTTTATCTATAATTGTCATAGGGATTTGTGGAATTGAGGGGGAGTTATGATGGAAAAAACAAAAGGTATTGTTGAGGCGGAAATAAGTAAAGCGCTCACCCACTGGGAGAAAAATTATCTTGGGCGCGGTTCCGTTTCTGTTAAATCAGATATTGTACGAGATATGGTCATTGTTGTGTTAAAAGGAATATTAACTCCTGCTGAATATTCAGTATGCCAAGATAAAGACGGATTATTATCAGTTAAAACGAATCGAAATAATTTAGTGGAATCTGGTGTTGAAGAATTAAAAGAAATTGTATTTTCAATAACAGGCCACGAAGTTGTAAGTTTCTATACGGATTTAAGTACACAAACAGGGGAACGGATTATGCTTTTTAAACTTTCGGAAGACTTGCAAAGCCAATTTGACTAAAGGGTAAGCGAAAGTGGGTTCGTTAAAAGAATTTAAATTAATAATGGGGTGGGTGTTTCATGGGTATGGATGAAAAGAAAAGAAAGCTCTATATAATTGATAATGAAATGAACGTGGAAGATTTCTTAACACAGAACCAAAATATCGATTTAGATAATGATATCGTCTTGGAATGTAGTCCAGTCATTTCACCATTTGATAATAGTATGCGGAGTATTATTCTTGCTGTTTATCAACACAACATTGCCCAGATCGTTATAGTAACCTCTAAAGAAAAATATAGACAAAAAAGCTTATCGTCTATTGTGATGGAGACTAATCAAGAAAACGATATACAAGAGAAAATACAAACGTTAAATTATCTATTTGAACATTGTAAACCTGAATTTCCCGAAGCTAATTTAATGGATTGGTTGGAAGGGCAATCCGAAAGTTCGAAAAATATAATCAAGGTTATTCGCCAACACCCTTTATTACCAGCGGATGTTCAAATTAGCGAACTAGTGCTAGATGGAGACGACAAATTCATAGGAAAAGAAAAAAATTACCAGTAATTTTGTTTTTTCGCCTGTAACAGTATTAAAAAGTGATGTGGGATATTGTAAAAGACTCTCTTATCATCCAATATCCCTAATATTACCCGTTAAAAGGATACTTCTTAATGTAATAAATCCTAAAGTGTATCATCTTTTATAAATGTTTATAGGTTCCGTTTGTCTTACATAATTAGCTAATCATTCCTTGGTTAATCGAAATGGTAATTTACTATTTATTTATACAAACTTTAACTGTAAAAAAACAGGAGAGATATTCATTAAACGCATTCGTTTTAATGAATATCTCTTTATTTTTTTCTGGTGTTTTTATGATGAAATGTTTTATTTAATATATTAATAAAATTTAAGTGAAACTTTTTCCAAATTATGACGTAAATGAGGGTGGAAGGATTTTTTCCAAACTTTCATTGAAGAAAGAGGGAGAGGTAATGACAAAAAAAGCGTTAGAAGTACGTTCCTTAACAAAAAAGGTAAAAAATAAAGTCATCGTAGATGATGTAAGTTTTGAAGTAGAAAAGGGAGAAATCTTTGGTTTACTTGGCCCGAATGGAGCAGGGAAAACGACGATTATTCGAATGATCGTTAGTTTAATAGGTCGGACAAAGGGCGAAGTAATTGTAAATGGTTATCATACCGATGAACAATTTAAAAAGTCCATGAGTGAAATGGGGGCAATCGTTGAGAACCCTGAATTTTACAAATATATGAGCGGTTATAAAAACTTAAAGCATTATGCGAATATGGCAACGAATGAAGTTACGGAAGAACGAATTAAAGAAGTTGTCAAATTAGTTGGTTTAGAGAATGCGGTTCATCAAAAGGTAAAAACATATTCACTAGGTATGCGACAACGTTTAGGAGTGGCGCAAGCTTTATTACATAATCCATCTTTGCTTATCCTTGATGAACCGACGAACGGTCTTGATCCTCAAGGAATAAGAGAATTTAGAGATTATTTACGCTCATTAACAAAACAAGGGATTTCCGTTATTGTATCTTCCCATCTGTTATCGGAAATGGAGTTAATGTGTGACCGTTTTGCTATTATCGAGAAGGGGAAACTCATTCATGTTTCTTCTATTAATCAACTAGCGAGTCAGGAACAGTTTGTGCCTACGGTTCTATTTGAGGTGAGTGATGTAAATCAAGCCTTCGAACTATTAAAAGAGCAGCAACTAACAAATGATTGGAAAGTGGTAGAGGGACAACAACAATTCTCCATTAAAATAGACAAAGAAACGATTGCTGATGTCAATCAACTGTTAGTGAGCAAAGGGATAAAAGTATATAGCATTCATCCAATAACGACTACCCTTGAAGATCGTTTCTTAGAATTAACTGGTAAGGGTGAAAAGGGAGGTAAAAACGAATGATCTCGCTAATTAAAAATGAGTTAACGAAAATTTTTGCAAAGAAGGCTAGTTGGATTTATATCATTATTTTATTCTTAGCTGTTATTGCAGTGGGAATTCTTCAACAAAAAGTATTTGATTTAGGTCCAAGTGATCCTAATTGGCGTGAGGATGTTCAAGCTGAAATAAATGAATATCAAAAAATATTGAAAGAAAACCCTGAAGATGAGTGGACAATGGAATTAATTCAGCAAAATCAGAGCTATCTTGATGAAAACATTGACCCTAATGCTTATAGTAGTTGGCATTTTATGAATGGGACAGTAATTGGCATGACGATGCTAATCACATTGTTCTCTGTTATTGTAGGAAGTGCCGTTGTGTCATCTGAATTTGCGGATGGAACAATTAAGCAATTATTAATTCGACCACATCGTCGATGGGAAATTCTTCTATCAAAATATATTGCAACGTTAATCTATTCGTTTTCATTACTAGTAGCCCTTATTATTTTTGGCTATATCGTTGGGTTGGTTTTATTTGGAGCAGGGGATTTTAACACGAAATTCTTTGAAACGACATTGGATGGATATAAATTAGCTGTTGTTGGAGATCAGTTCGTATTAAAAGTGTTGTACTACTTACCAAGCTTATTAATCATCGTATCCATTGCCTTCATGTTGTCGACGATTTTTAAAAGCCAAGCTTTGGCAGTAGGGATTGGTATATTTGTTTTGTTTTTATCATCAACACTTGGCGGCATCATTGTTATGATTGCGGAGAAGTTTGCTTGGGCGAAGCTTTTAATTTTCCCTCACTTAGATTTAACAGTTTATGCATTGCAGGATCATATCCTTCAAGATGTGACATTGCCAATGTCATTACTCATTTTAGCCGTGTATTACATTATCTTTATGGTTCTTACATTTATCTTCTTCCAAAAAAGGGACATTATTATTTAAATCAGTAAAAGTAACACCCCCGTAAAAGTAGAAATCTATTACGGGGGTGTTGTTGTTAATGAATGGGTAATTCGAATGAACTATATTAGTGAAGAAAGTAATAGTAGAAACCATTTTCGAAAAAGAATCGTTTTGGCGATTTACATAAGTTAGCAATTCCATTAATGTGGAAGGGATAGAGGGAAAAATTACCATTTATTTAGTTAGTGTGAGGTGAATGTAGTTGAAAAAGAAATGGTGGAGAGGTTTTTTTATCGCATCCTGCTGTCTGTTAGTCGCATGTAACCAGGATGAAGTAATTGATGAAAAGCCAAAACATGAAGAAGGTTCAAGTGGGGCTCAAGAAAATAAGTCATCAGAAAATTCGGGAAAACAAAGGGAAGCGTTAAGTTTTGAAGCACCACCTATACCAAAATCCTTTAATGAATCTGCCCAATATAAAGGAAGAGGAATGTTTGCGGGGGAGAAATTTACAAATCAAAAGGAAATAATAGATGTTTTAGATCAGTTTCCTTTATTAACGAAAGACTTCTCCGAGAAGGAAAGAACTAAGGCTAAACAATATTTATTAGCTTTATTTAAGGAAGATTTAAATGTTGTAGATGTTCCAATTGACCAATGGGAGTCGATGCAAATGAAAGATCCTAAAGGTGAAAATGACTCTATCCAATTAAAAGAAAATTATAATGTCGTCATTTTACTTGATTCAAGTGGGAGTATGGCTAATTGGGAAAATAATAAAACACGAATGGAATTGGCAAAAGAGTCAATACAACAGTTTGTTGAAAGCCTTCCGAAACAAGCAAATGTATCTTTAAGAGTATACGGACATGTTGGAACAGGAAGCGATGAAGATAAAGCGGTATCGTGTTCTAAAGTAGACGAGGTTTATCCTCTTGGTACATATGAGTATAGTAAATTTTCCGAGGCGTTAAACCAATTTGAGCCAGCGGGGTGGACACCGACGGGATTAGCGATTAAACAAGTGGAAGAGGATTTGAAGGAGTTTAGTGGCGAAGAAAATACGAATATTATTTATATCGTTAGTGATGGTGTGGAAACTTGTGGTACTGATCCAGTAGGTGCGATTAAATCCCTTGCGCAATCGAATATTCAACCTGTTATTAATATTATTGGTTACCATGTTGATAACGAAGGTTTAGCCCAATTAAAAGAAATGGCGGAAGTTTCGAACGGAAATTATGTGAATGCTGAAAATCAGGAACAATTAAATGGCGAATTTCAACAGACAGCCGATATGGCGAAAATATGGTCAGATTGGCATAACAATACACAAGATACATTAAATCAATTATTTAAAACTATCCAAAGCCAATTAAACGACTGGTATAATGAGCAGCAAACTAGAAATAACCGTGAGTATAATAACTTACAGGAAGCCATTAACTATTTAAAAGATAAAGAGATATTAGATACAGAAGTTTATTTGGAATTTGACAGTGATTTTAGAGATTATTATTTAACTGTTGATTCCGAGGCGAGAAATCTTTACCTTGAGCTAGACGGTATAAACCGAAATTCCTTTTTAGATAATTGGCGTTCAGTGATGGATCGATATTTAAAAAATGTAAATTAATTTCAAAGTAATTCGAAAGAAGGCCTCAATTCATTTATAGAATTGAGGCATTATAATTTTTGAGCGAGGAATATAGATACGGCATGGGCGCGATTTTTCGCTCCAAGTTTAATAAGGGCAGATTTAATGTATTGCTTAATCGTTGATTCACTCAAGCAAAGTATATTGGTCAGTTCTTTTGTTGAATATCCGTTGGTAAGAGCTCGCATAATTTCATTTTCTCGAGGACTAAGTTTCGGGTGGGAGGCCGTTTGTGATTGTACAAGCATTTCACCGGCAAGGTTTCCAAAGAGTGTCAGTTGTTCCAAGATGGATTGTTCTATTTCGTAAGCGCTTTCAATAAATTCGCTACAAATATAAGCGATGGTCATAAAATTCACAACGATGGGGACGACTAATAACCCCTTTAATGGAACTTCTCGTTGATAACGACTAGAGATAAGGGTAATAATTTCTTGACCTGTATAGTAGACAGGTCTTTGATTATCTACAACTTTTTTAATAACAGGGAGTGAGCGTATATCGTCACGGATGTGGGTTAATGAGTGGAGTTGTCCCTTTTCAAGTTCTGCTATACCTTCTCCAACGTAGCCAACCGGACTATATCGGAAAAAGGAAAGTTTTTCACTATAAAGTAATTGTTCTAATGTTAACAGTATATGACATATTTGTTCTTCCTGGGTTTGTAAATGGCTCCCCCGTTTTAATTGCTCTTTAATAGACCAAGAAGTTATCTGCATCTCTATCACCCCTCCATTGTTTTATATGCTTTCATCTTTCTAAAAAGTACTATTGTTGTCATCATTTTATACTAAATAGAATAATAGAGACAACTAAAAGTAGGAATATTCTGAAAAAGGAACCTTTGCTACGATAAATTTGCATACATTAGTCTGCAAATAAATGTAAGAAAGGATGTTGTTGAAATGGGATTAACAAGCAATGCAAAGCTATATTTAGAGGGTTTTTATAGCGGTCCAAAATTCCAAACACTATCGGCAGAACAAGTACGGGAAATGATGAGTTTGGCACCTGCTCCTGAAGGGGTTGAAGTACCACTGGTAGGAAAGGTAGAAGAGCGTCAAATTTCCGTTGATGGTGGTGAAATTACCGTTCGAATTTATACACCGGAAGGTCAAGGACCGTTTCCACTCTTTGTTTATTATCACGGTGGCGGCTGGGTAATTGGAAATTTAGATACTTCCGATGGGGGTTGCCGTTTATTAGCTGAAAAAACCCAACGTGTTGTCGTATCGGTTGATTATCGATTAGCACCTGAATATCGGTTCCCTATACCGGTAGAAGACAGTTATACAGCCTTATGCTGGGTACATGATCATGCAACAGAATTAAATGGCATAGCGGATCAAATAGTTGTTGGTGGAGATTCTGCTGGTGGTAATTTAGCGACAGTCATGGCGATTTTAAGTCATGAAAAAAATGGTCCAACGATTGAAGCGCAAGCGTTAATTTATCCTGTTACTAATTTAGACTTTACCACTTCTTCTTACGAAAAATTTGCTAATGGATATGGATTAGATAAAGATTTAATGATTTGGTTTGGTGAGTACTATGTAAATAACGAAGACGAGTTTAAAAATTATTATGTTTCTCCTTTGTTACTCAAAGATGTAAGCGCTTTACCGCCTGCAGTTATTATTGCAGCTGAAAACGATGTGTTATTGGATGAAGGGAAACAATATAGCGAAAAATTAAAACAAGCAGGTGTAGAAGTAAAATATATGCAAATTGATGGAAGCATTCACGGGTTCTTTAGTAACATGGCTGTGTTTGCGGAAGAAACAAAAGCAACGGTTGATGCGATCGCACAATTTTTAACAACGATTCCTACAAACGTCTCAAACAAATAAGGGGGTATACGATGAAAGTAAAGCAATATGATGCCATTATTATAGGAGCGGGTTTTGCTGGATTGTATATGCTTCATAAGTTGAGGGAAAGAGGTTTAACAGCTAGAGTACTAGAAGCAGCTGAAGGAGTAGGCGGTGTATGGTACTGGAGTCGCTATCCAGGGGCTAAATGTGATTCTGATTCAATTTATTATAATTTCACATTCTCTGAAGAGCTTTATAAAAAATGGAGATGGAAAGACCGTTATGCTTCCCAACCAGAAATTTTAGAGTACTTGAATTTTGTAGCAGACGAGTTAAATCTCCGACCTGATATTCAGTTGAAAACAAGGGTAACAAAAGCACAATTCCAAGAACAAGAGAAACGCTGGAAAATTTCAACAGATCATGGGGAAATCTTTGAAGCGAAGTATTTTATTAGCGGTGTCGGTTGTTTATCTACAACAAATATTCCACCTTTTGAAGGCTCTGAAAATTTCAAAGGTGAACAGTATCATACAGGTCGTTGGCCTCATGAAAAGGTAGACTTTACGGGAAAACGGGTTGTCGTCATTGGTAATGGTTCCAGTGGAGTTCAAACGATGCAAGAAGTGGCGAAGGAAGCAAAGGAAATGACATTATTAATGCGAACTCCCCATTATGTTGCAGAAGCTCGTAATCATCCGTTAAGTAAAGAAGAACAAGAGCAGGCCATAAACAATTATAAAGACATTCGAGAAGCGTTCTTCAATACTCCTGGAGGAATTCGTTTATTTACAACCGGGAAATCAGCAACAGCCTTTTCTACTAAAGAACAAAATGAAACATTAAATCACATTTGGGAAACAGGTGGTCTTTCTCTTGGTTCTGTCTTCACCGACGTGTCTGTAAATAAAGAAGCAAACTATGTTGTTTCTCAATTTGTACGCGATAAAATCGATGAAATTGTGGAGGAACCAGAAACGGCTAAATTGCTCCATCCTAATTACTATATAACGACTAAGCGTTTAATTATTGGTACGCATTTCTATGAAATTTTTAATGAAGACCATGTCCATCTTATATCGTTGAAGGACAATCCAATTGAACGAATTGTGGAAAAGGGGGTTCAGTTAAAGAACGATACAGTGGAATGTGATGTCATTATTTATGCGACAGGTTATGAAGCCATGACGGGTTCGTTACTAAAAATTGAGATCGAAGGCCGCAATGGTCAAACTATTCAAAAGAAATGGGAAGAAGGTCGGAATGTAAAAACTTATTTAGGATTAATGATGGAAAGTTTCCCGAATTTCTTTATGATAACAGGACCACAAAGTCCTTCCGTTTTAACGAACATGCCAGCTGCCATTGAACAACATGTTGATTGGATTGACGAGTGTATTGAATATTTAGAGGAAAAGGAAATCCAAACGATTGAAGCGAAAAAAGAAGCAGAAAACGAGTGGGCGCAACAATGTGATGACCTTGCTCATCAAACATTATACCCTTATACAAATTCATGGTATACAGGAGCTAACATCGATGGGGAACAGCGGGACTTCGTCATTTATGTAGGTGGTTTAAATAACTATAAAAATATATGTGACCAAGTGGCTGCTAATAACTATGAAGGGTGTACTTTCGAAAGATTGCAATCGAATGTTTTATAGCTATTAAGCCTAATGTTTTTTAGGAAATAAGTAGAATATAAGAGGAAAAGGATATCGTTTAAAAGTAATATCTTTTAAACAATATCCTTTTTGTATTACGATCAATAAAAGCATGGACAATGAATTACGATTTAATTGGGTTTTATTAGTTAATATAAAAGGTTGAAAAAGATATAATAATAGGTAGAACTTATCGCACAAAAAAAATCCTCCTATAAAGGAGGAGAACAATTACAAATCTGTTTTAGATAGGCAGAATTTACGATTTTAAAGAGATTTTCCATAGATTAGATAAAATAACTAAAGATTTTTTTGTTACTAATTAAATTAGTATCCAGCAAGCCAAATAAGTGGTTGGATTTCTGGTAATGATGAAACAACTAAAGCAGTAGCAGTAACAATTAAGAATTTAATCATAGAAGAATTTTTCTTTTTCATATTGTACTCAACCCTTTCTTTAATTATTTAATATAATTAAATTGTACTAGAAAAGAAAAAATGCTATAAAAGTGTATACTAAATTATACATAGGGAAATTGGAAATAGGAGGAAAATAAAATGGAAATAGGTCAGGTTATCAGATACATCAGAAAAAATAAAAATATCACACAGCAAGCTTTGGCAGATGCAATCGGTATGACACGTCCCTATATTGCAAGAATAGAATCGGGTAAGAATAGTATTTCATCTGATAAACTTACTGAAATTTTGGAATATTGCAACGTTACGTATAATGAATTTTTTTACATTAAAAATGACTATAAAAAATCCTCCAAAATGAACGAGTTTAATAAAGTTTTAAAATTGTATTATGCAAATGAAATTGAAGAGATATCAAAAATTAAATTAGAAGTTAAGAAGAAGTATGAGGAAAGTGGAGATATGTTTTTGCGCCACTTATATATTCAATGTCACTGTATAGAAAATGATTTTGATTTAAGCAGAATTAATAAGGAGTATTTAGATGAAATTGCAGATTACTTATTAAGTGTTGACGAGTGGTGCTACCATGAATTAGTAATGTTAAATAATTTTATTTTTCTATTCCCGCCTTCAACTGCTTTTTTAATGACGAAAAATTTATTAAATCGGGCTGAAAAATATAAAGAGTTAAATACTGATAGTAAAGTGTTAAGTTTCTTATTTTTTAATCTTTTAGAATTTAGTTTTAGATATGATGGCTATACCTATTCGAAACTTATACTGGATGCTACAAAAAATTACTTTACTGAGACTACAGAGTTCTTTGAACAAACGTTAATGTTGTTTTATGAAGGAATGTTAAATATTGTGGAGGAATCTGTTGCTGAAGGACTAGAAAAATGTAATCGAGCCTTTACAGTTTTACAAGCATTAGGCCATGACAAAATATATAAGAAATATAAAGATGAATTAGAAGAATTAATGAAAAAAGTTGTTACGAATCACCCTGCAAATTAGTATAAAATAGTGTACAAAAAGTTTATCCCCCTGAATTTTAGTATTAAATTAAAACTAATTAAAAGAAAATTTATCATTTCAAAATACCTAAGAGTTATATATATAAGTAGTCATTTTGATTTAAATGGGGGGATAATGATGAACGTTAATGATAGTGTTTTTTTCTTGTATAAAAATAACTTTGTCTATTTAATAACGAATGTGATCATTATCACTTTAACGAGTTTTTTAATATTTTTAAATGAAATTACAAGTGTCTATGGAATTATTCTTTCCCTTATTATTATTACCCAACTGTATTTAGCTGCTCGAATTAAAAGCGTTTATGATGGAGCGGTGAAAAGTTTACAAGATACCGAACAAAAACTAAATGAATCTGAAAAAGAAAAACATTTTATGGCATATTACGATGAAATTACGAAACTGCCCAATGAACGTTATTTATTAGAGAAAATAAAGGAAAACCTAGCTGATGATACTTCTAGAAAAGCGGTATTAGTAATAAAAATTGATCGGTTAACAACGATTAAAACTTCATTAGGTTCCTATTATACAAATCATATTGTTCAAATGATTGCTGATAGATTACATATGTTTTTTCCGACTTATTTATTTGGAAGATTGCGGGAAGATCAATTTTTAATTTTAATTGAGAATCATAATGATGAAGCGGCCATTCAAAAATTGTGTAAACAGATTATTGAAATGATGGAGAAGCCATTTTGCATCCAGCATTTTTCATTAAATATAACGGTTAATATCGGAATTGCTTATTACCCAGAAGATGCTCAAACAGAAGAAAATATTATTAAATATGCTCAGTTTGCCCTATATGAAGCGAGTAAATCGCCCGAGCAATTTACTTTTTATAAGCCTTCCATGTTGAGTGTTCGCGAAGAACAATTGTTATTAGAAAATGATTTATATAAAGCGATAAATAATAATGAGTTATTTCTTCAATATCAACCACAACTAAAGTTAAAATCAAAGCATTCCATCGCAATGGAGGCTCTTGTACGCTGGAAACACCCAGAAAAAGGGTTAATTCCGCCTTCAGAATTTATTCCAATTGCAGAAGAGTCGGGTTTAATTGTCCCTATAGGGAAATGGGTGTTAGAAACAGCCTGTCGACAAACGAAGGAATTGCAGGAAGTTATACAACAACCGGTAACAGTAGCTGTAAATCTATCTTTACGTCAACTTTTCCATGAAAATTTTGTGCAAGTAGTCAAAATGATATTACATGATACAAAACTTCCACCGGAATGTTTACAGCTTGAAATTACAGAAAGTATGACGATGAATACAAACTTTTTAACTCCGATTTTATATGAATTAAAGGAGATTGGGGTTACTATTGCGTTAGATGATTTTGGTAAAGGATACTCGTCCCTCTCTTTTTTAAAAGACTTACCAATCGATTGTTTAAAAATTGATCGGGAGTTTGTTAAAAATATGAATGAA
The DNA here is from genome assembly GCF_014836845.1 of Ureibacillus galli. Taxonomy (GTDB): domain Bacteria; phylum Bacillota; class Bacilli; order Bacillales_A; family Planococcaceae; genus Ureibacillus; species Ureibacillus galli. Next base: position 39,686 of record NZ_JACSQA010000018.1, on the reverse strand, counting down.
GAAAATCATAAGCCTTTAGTGGATTTAATTATTTCCATGGCTAAACATTTTAAATTAAATGTTGTTGCTGAAGGTGTAGAAACGATGGAGCAATTTAATTATTTAGTAAATAGTGAATGTGATGCAGTTCAAGGTTATTTAATAAGCAAACCGAATTCCTTCGATAAGATAGTAGAGAATTGTAAAAGCATTCAAAAGGAATTTTGTTGTTCAACCCAGTCAGCGTACTACGGATATATTAAACAAATATTTAGCAATTAAAAAAAGGGCAATCTCAATAATGAGATTGCCCTTTAAATAGTAAATTAAAGTTTTACTACGTTAGAAGCTTGTGGTCCACGGTTTCCTTCTTCAACTGAGAATTCAACTTTTTGACCTTCTTCTAAAGTTTTGAAGCCGTCGCCTTGGATAGCAGAGAAGTGTACGAATACGTCGTTTCCACCTTCAACTTCGATAAATCCAAAACCTTTTTCTGAGTTAAACCATTTTACTGTACCTTGTGTCATTTTAAAAGACCTCCAAAAATTTAATCAATAACCAATTACTTCAAAATACTATAAAAAAATTCACACATTACAAAAAGTACCGAACGTTCACGATTACTTTTTGTAACATGTGAATTCATTAGATATGAAGCAATATAATTATTCTCTTTATTATACCTGCTAATTTTCGAAATGTCTACCCAAAATGAAAAATAATTTTATTTCATATAAAAACTGTCCTACAACCTTACTTTTAGCTAGGGTAATTAGAAGGAAAATTCCTTTCAAATTAAGAAAACTCACGAATATTTATAGATATAAAAAATTTCCGATTTGAATATGATATAGTAAGAATAAAGAAGTGAAAGATGTAAAAGAAGTGTAAAAAGTATAACAAAATCATACGTATCAATAATAAAAGCTTGTTTTTTAAATGGGGTGTGTGCATTGGAGAAAGTTTTTGCTATAGGAGATATACATGGTTGTTACGACCTTTTGGAAAAACTGTTAGAAAAATGGAATCCAAATGAGGAACGGTTAGTATTTTTGGGAGACTACATTGACCGAGGACCAGATAGTGTGAAAGTGATTAAAAAAGTTATGCAGCTCGTTGAAGAGTATGATGCAGTAACTTTAAGTGGTAATCACGAACAGCTTTTTTTAAATTGGCTCGATAAACCCGATGAACTTTCGGAGTTTTATTTTAATCCAAAGGTGGGTGGCGCTGCTACAGTCCAAAGTTTTTATGACGCGCCAACTTTCTCGATCGTTTCCGATCATTTTTCAGTTAAAGAAATTACGACAAAGATTCAACAGGAAAATAGTAAAATCATCGAGTTTATGAAAAATTTAAGAAGATTTTATTTGTGGGATCTATATCTTTTCGTTCATGCAGGAATTTCTGCTAGTGTCGAAAATTTCCGCGAGACGAAAAAAGATGACTTTTATTGGATTAGGGAAGAGTTTTTCAATGTTCCCCATTTAGCAAAGGAAATTGTTGTTTTTGGACACACACCAACCGTTTTATTAAATGAAGACAAATCGAGTAATGTGTGGGTTTCAACCTGTCAAAAGAAGATTGGGATTGATGGTGGTGGAGCTATCTATGAACGAGGAAAGCTTCATGGTGTTATTTTTACAAAAGGTTCTCGCCTTTTAACGATTCATTCTGTTGGGTTGACCTCAGATTTAACAACAAATACGATTACAATTTAATCATTGGAGGATTCACTTTAAGTGAGTCCTCTTTCTTACATTTTCGTTGGTTTTTACTTCTTATCATTGATAGATGGGTGGTATAGTAAAAATAGAGAGGTGGGTAATTTATGTCAAATGCAGTTGAACATGTTTTTAAGCTTCAAACGGGTTGGGACGGTGGAAGGAATGATACAGGGGAGATTTCCTGTGAAAATTTAAAAACGACAATATCGATTCCAAAAGAAATGGATGGCCCTGGAATTGGGACGAACCCGGATGAATTGTTATTAAGTGCCGCAGCAGGATGTTATATGATTTCCCTTGCCGCGATGTTGGAGCGGTCGGATATAAAAGCAAAATTAGTCCTACAGTCGGATGGAATTGTTCAAGTAGAAAATAACATATTTACATATAAAAAGATTGTTCATCATATTGAAATATTGCTTCATGATGCAAGTGAAAGTCATGTTCGTTTAGCTAATCGCTTAGCTTTGAAGGCGGAAGAAAACTGTATGATTAGTAGAGCATTGAGAGGGAATGTAGAAGTACAAGTGGATTGTTCTATAAAGTCTTTGTAACTTATATCCTAAAGAAAGCGGGTGAGGGGAATGAGCATTATAATACCAATCGTTCAAATATTATTCGTTTCAATTTTCATCTTTTTTGTTAGTGGACGTTTAATTGGTTCTAATGTAAATATTTTTAAGCGACTCTTTTCTGTTGTCATCAGTGTTTCCTTTACAACCTTTATCTTTTGGTATACGTACTTAAGAGGAACTGAACATTCTTTAAATACAATTGAAAGTGTTGTGAATGCTTCTACCTTATTATGGATTGGTAGTATGTTGCTCATTTCAATGCTCATTTATTTATTTTTTGAGTTATTTGATCCGATTGCTTTAAATGATAGTAATGGAAGAAACAACGGAAAAAAATTTATTATTAAAAGAATTATAGGGTATTGGCGTCATCAAAAACGGTTACGAACAGTTTTAAGAATTGCTGTAACAAATGGTATAACAAGAACAATGAAATATGCTAGAAATCGAGATTCAGATCGGGAATTAGCAATCGCCTTAAGGGATACCCTTGAGCAGTGTGGTGGTATTTTTATTAAGTTCGGGCAAGTCCTTTCTACCCGAAAAGAATTCCTGTCTCCGATTTTTATTGAAGAATTGGAGAAGTTGCAAGAAAATGTAACACAGCTTTCTGAAAATCAAGTAAAAGAAATATTGCAGCAAAATTTGTGCGGTGAAATGGATGAAGTATTTTCATATTTTCATATGAAGCCGATTGCAGCTGCGTCTATTGGGCAAGTGCATAGGGCAATTTTACGAAAAACAAATGAGGAAGTTGTCGTGAAATTGTTACGCCCTGAAGTGAAGGAAATTATGCGAGAAGATTTAAGCATTTTAATGGAATTTGCCAATTGGGTTACAAGTAAATCCCAATGGGCTGAAAATCTTGGATTTAGAGATTTAGCAGAAGGATTTGTTTCCTCATTACGGGAAGAAATCGATTTTAAAATAGAAGCTCGTAATATGATTCAAATCCATAATGTAATGAAAAAAAGTAATTTAAAAGTAAACATTCCGAAAGTATATGAAGAGTACAGTAATGAAAATATTTTAGTAATGGGATTAGCAACGGGTGTAAGCTTAGGCAATCTTGCCCAATATCAAATAGAAAATCGTCACGAAATTGCGGAAACTTTACTTTTCTCTTATTTAGAACAAGCTTTAGTTTCGGGTATTTTCCATGCTGATCCCCATCCGGGAAATATTCATTACGATCTAAGTACAAAGGAAATTACATTACTGGATTTCGGAGCAGTTTGTCGTTTATCAGCTGCTCAACAAGAAGGGTTGAAACTATTTTTCATCGGTATTCAACAAAATGATGCTTCAATTCTATATGATGGAATCTCACTTTTAGTGAAAAATACGAGGGAAGTAGACCGACTTGAGTTAGAGCAAGCCATTAGCCAAATTATTTTAAAAATCTCTTATGTTGAGCGGATTCGAACGGATGAAATTATTTATTCGATATTTACAGTGATTCGTGATTTCGGACTACAATTTTATCCGTCGGTTAGCGTGGCATTACGAGTAATTGTTACGTTAGATGGTACATTAAGAATTATTGATAGTAATTTCAATATGTTTGAAGAAGCGAAATTGTTTTCAAGTGGTTATTTAAAAGTCGCCTTGAAAAAACCATTTAAAGAACCGAGGGCAACAAAAGAGCGATTAGAAGAAGAGTTAGCTTTAATTATTCCAAACTTAAGGAAAATTCCCCGTCGAGTCGATCAATTATTTAAAAAGGTGGAAGATGGGAAAGTTATTTTACACCACGATATTTTCTCAGATAAAAATAATGCAAAATTTATTACCCAATTGTTTTCGAAATTTGTATTACTTTTAGTCGGTATAACCTTTGGTGTCATTTCGGTTGCATTACTAGCTATTTCCCAATTTATTTATTCAGCATATGCAATTTATTTGAATACTGCTTCATATTTAGGTTTATTCCTATGTGCCGTTTTACTTGTTCGATTATCGATACAAGCGATTCGGGATATGAAACGAATGGAATAGTGATGAAAGAATGAACTTTTTACTAAACATCACGCTACTCTACTTTTCATGAATAAGTAGAGTAGCTTTTTTCTTTTACAAGAAATGAAACGGAGCATCTTGACGATTACAAAAAGGGTATTCTATAATTATCACTGTATAAACGTTAAGGAGGATTATTAAAAAATGACCCATTCAATGAGACTACGTTTCCTATCTTTGAACAAATAATTGAATATGTTCAAAGGCTCTGTTTGTGTATACAGAGTAGACGGGATTAGTCTGTCCTTTTTTAATAATCTTCACCGTAGAAGAAAAACCGTTGATTTACCTTATAGATAAATGATCGATGTTTTTCTTATCTACTTTCACAGTCATAGGATTAATTAGAAAGGTAGATTTTTCTACCTTTCTTTTTTCATTACCTTAGATCTTCCTTTAATAAAAGATAGGTTTTTCCATTTACTCTGAAAACATAGGCAAAGCGCCTATGTTTTTTTGCAGTTTGAACAACATATATCTATAAATGAGTAGGAGGAACAACAATGCACTTTTTATTATTTTTTTAATACGAGCTTGTAATAGAAGCTCGTATCGATTCTAGCTATCGATACGAAAAAGTAAATTTTCGGAGGTAGCAAAGATGGAACAAATTTGTTTTGAATTACAAAATGTCGAAGTAACTTTTTTAGATAAAGAAATTTTAAAGATTAAAAGATTGGCGATACATCAATTTGACCGTATTGGGATTGTTGGTAAAAACGGTTCAGGGAAAAGTACTTTAATTAAAATGTTAGCAGGTATCATTCAACCAACGAAAGGTCAAGTTCATCGTCTTGTAGAGAGCGGATACTTTGAACAACTGGAAATTCCGGCAATCCGAGAAGCAGATCCAGCGCTTGTTGGGAAATTAGCTGTTCCAAAGGACTCTAATCAGTTAAGTGGTGGGGAGCAAACTCGATTGAAACTTGCCCAGTTGTTTACCCATTATTACGAAGCGTTACTAATTGATGAACCAACAACCCATTTAGATCAGGAAGGGGTTTCTTTTTTACTTGATGAATTAAGGTATTACTATGGTGCCCTAGTATTAATTAGTCATGATCGGGCTGTATTAGATGAACTAGTAACAACGATTTGGGAAATTGATGAGGGTGAAATTCATGTGTATACAGGAAATTATAGTGAATACTTGGCGCAAAAAAAGCTAGAGCGGCTACAACAAAGTCAAGCACATGAACAGTTTATAAAAGAAAAGAATCGCCTGGAAAAAGCAGCACAAGAAAAAATGAAAAAAGCAGAAAAGGTTGCACAAGCAAACCGTATGTCGAAAAAAGAAGCACGGGCTAAACCGAATAAATCTTTTATGACAAAATCGAAAGGGACTAGTCAAAAATCAATCCAACGAGCAGCAAAGGCGATTGAGCAACGAGTGGAAAAACTGCAAGAAGTCGAAGCAGTTAAAGAGGATAGCCCGATTGTTTTCCGTCAGTCAAAAGCGGTAGAACTGCATAATAAGTTTCCGATTATGGCTGATCGTTTTACTCTTCAAGTAGAGGGTAAAGTATTACTAAAGGAAATAAGTTTCCAATTACCGCTCGGTAAAATAGTGGCGATTACAGGAAACAATGGAAGTGGGAAAAGTACATTGCTTTCTCATATTGCGAATATGGCACCTGGCTTAATCATATCTCCAAAAGCTAAAATAGGGTATTTCCGTCAAATGAGTTATCAATGGACAAAGGATGAATCGGTATGGGAAATGATGAAAAACTCTTCTGACTACGATGAAGGACTTTTACGGAGTGTTTTGCATTCGATGCAGTTTGTTGGAACAGATATTCAAAAGCATGTAAAGTCTTTAAGTGGCGGTGAAGCCATTCGCTTAAAGCTATGTGAACTATTTTTAGGTGAATATAATATTTTATTGTTAGACGAACCGACCAACTTTTTAGACATTCAAGCGATCGAAGCTTTAGAAAAATTTATAAAAGGCTATGAGGGGACCATTATATTTGTACCCCATGATCGAACATTTATTGAACGGGTAGCAGAACAAGTATATGTGATAGAAGACCAACAGTTAAAATTAAAAGACTAATAGGGAGAAGCAGAGAAATTTATCTCTGCTTCTTTTTAATTTGTATAAAAGTGATTAGTATAAGTATATTTTGCTAATAATGGTAGAAATAGGTCCCATCTTTTAGCGTAATGGTTTGTATTAGTAAGTGAATTACTATTGATTAATCATATAAAAATTATGTTAAAAAATTTGTGTAGTAAGAATGGTGAATTGTATCTTTCGATAAAACCCTTTATACACAACGTCTAACTTTTATTCCCTAGGAAATAAAAAGGAAGTCATTGTGTAAATTATTTTTCTAGCAAACTAACTATTTTGGATGAGGAAAATGTTTAATCCCCAAAAAATCATTGAAGGAGTGAAATTTATGCTGCAGATTAGTAGAAAATATTTTGCTTTACCATTGAATCATGTGTATTTTCAAGAGTCGAAAGGTGATAGTCGATTTGACCCGAAATTAATTCGTTACACCCATTTGTTGAAACCGTCAAGGCAACTACAAGGACAAAAAACGGTCCATATTGATTTGCAAAAAGATGAACAACGATTATTAAACTCCATGTCTACTGATATACAAAATGAAGTTCAGGACATGCAAGAAAAAAACTGGAATATTTCTATTATTGATAATGTAAAGGATTCAGATATTCATGATTTTAAACAATTTTACAACTTAAATAGAAAAAAAGAAGGTGGAAGTAAAATAAATAACTTCGACATACAAACATTAAAGTTACTCCGAGATAAAGGTGGATTACACATAACGAAATTGGAAAATGAACGAAATGAAACGATTTGTTACCGGGTTTATGTAATCAATGGTGAGATGGCCATGTCTTTATACGATTGTAGTCAAGCGCGGCGAACAGATGACTATGCAAATGCCTTTTTAATCTGGGAAAATATAAAACATTTTCGTCGGTTAGGTTATAAAGTATTTGATTTCGGTGATATCAAAGGGGAAAAACAGTTACAACAATTAAAAGTAAATTATGGGGGTACGATTGTAACCGTTTTTTCTGGTTTTATTTCAAAAACATTTATTAGTACGATGCTTCTACAACTCCATTGGTGGCGAGGAATGAAGGGAACAAGTTATGAATAAAATTTGATGGATAGAAGTGTATGGGAATCTACTTATTAATTAACAATGCAATTGTCATCTTATTTCAAGACAGATTTGATATAATGGAAATAATAGAGTTAGAGAGGAATTATGATGATGACAAATAAACCGCATCTTTTACTAGTGGATGGAATGGCGTTATTGTTCCGTTCATTTTTTGCTTCAAGCGCAATGGGACATTTTATTCGTTTAGAAGACGGAACACCAACAAATGGGGTACAAGGATTTGCCCGTCATGTTTTAACAGCCCAATCGATTATGAAACCAACCCATTTAGCTGTTTGTTGGGATATGGGGGCACAAACTTTCCGCAATGAATTATTCGATGGATACAAGGCGAATCGTCCAGCACCTCCTGAAGAAATGTTGCCCCAATTCGATATGGCAAAGGAAGTTTCTGAAATGATTGGCTGGAAAAACTTTGGTCAAATAGGTATGGAAGCAGATGATACGATTGGGTCCATGATTGAAAAATGGAAAGAGGAAGCGAATATTACTGTTATTAGTGGTGATAAAGATTTGCTTCAATTATTAAACCCAACGACTCAAATTGCCTTCACGAAAAAAGGATATTCAGAATACGACGTTTACACAGAACAACGTTTTAAAGAAGAATATATGATTGAGCCTTATCAATTTGCTGATGTGAAAGCTTTTATGGGGGATACTAGTGACGGATACCCAGGGGTAAAAGGGATTGGTCCAAAAACGGCATTACAGCTAATCCAAAATTATGGATCTGTTGAAAATGTTTTAGCAAATTTAGATGCTTTAAAACCTGCTCAACGATCAAAAATCGCTGACAACTTGGAAATGTTGAAGTTATCGAAAGAATTAGCAACGATTCAACGACAAGTCCCGATTCATGCTCAATTAAATGAGCTGCAATTAGTAGATTATGAACAAGACAACTTCGAGCGCTTACAAGAAAGAGGATTTAGTTTAATTGTAAAGCATGCAAGATCTTTATATTCTTTCGTTTAATGGAAAGAGATAGAGCCGGGTGACCTTTTAGGTATCACTTCGGCTCTATTTTTACGAAACGAACGACTTTACGATTAGGAGCGTAGGGAACTTTTCTTATTTGACTATCACGGTTACGTCCACCATTATCATGAACGATGAAATACAGTACATCCTTCTCGATTTCATAACCAATTAGTGGAACCCAATGGTATTTGAAGGTCGGCTTTGAACGCCATTGAAAGGTAAAATATTTATCAAATTTCATTGCTACGGGTCTTCCTGCATCCAATTCCTTTAACGCAGTTGTTAGCGAGCAACTGGAAACACTCCAATTAGGTCCTAATAGTTTTTGTAAATTTTTTATTAAACGCCATTTAAATAAACCGATTTTCGTGCCACCTAAAAAGGTATAAAGTTCATTCACATCTTTATTGAATGAATGATTTAATAAGTAGTTTAAAATGACCAAAACGGTCGTTGGACCACAAGCTGAGTTTTGGAATTTCGGATGGACATCTAGACTATATTGGGACATTCCTTTTAGATTTAGTTGCGTTTTCATCGTACACCTCTTTTTCTTTTTCGGACAATGGCTGTCCCAATGGACTATACAAAAGTATAATAGAAGATAGGCTATATGATAAATGAAGAGTCTTAAATTTGAAGGTTTATTAGGGGGAGTTAATTTTGAAACAGTACAAAACACTATTATTCGACTTAGATGATACATTGCTTGATTTTGGGGCAACAGAAGAAGTTGCACTGCAAAAGTTATTTCAAGATCAGCAATTTGAGTTAACACCTGAAATGAAAGCCGACTATAAAAAGTTAAATAGCGAGTTATGGCGAGCTTATGAAGAGGATAAAATGGATCGGGATGAAGTCGTGAATACGCGATTCGCTATTTTATTTAAACAATACGGTATTGAAGTAGATGGGGTTGCTTTAGAAAAAAACTATCGAAAATATTTATCGGAAGGGCATCATCTCATTGAAGGGGCATTGGATTTAATTAAAACATTATATAAACAATTTGATTTGTATGTTGTGTCCAATGGAGAATCGAAGACACAGGAAAAAAGACTTCACGATTCTGGACTGACACCTTATTTTAAAAAAGTATTTGTGTCAGAAGATACTGGTTATCAAAAACCGATGAAGGAGTTTTTTAATGTGGTGTTTTCACAAATTGAAAATGTCGATTTATCAACAACATTAATAATTGGTGATTCCTTTAGCGCAGATATAACAGGTGGTTGGAACGTGGGGATCGATACATGTTGGATAAACCTTAAAAAGATAGCGATTCAATCAGAAATTACTCCTACCTATGAAATAGTTAAACTTGATGAACTATATAACATTTTACATGTAAAGCAATAAAAAAATGGGTGGCCATATTTACATTAGCCACCCATTTTTATTCATTTTCCTTCTTTTCTTCTTTTTGTAACAGTTTCCCCACCGATGCCCCAATTATCTGTATCTACTTCATCAATAACAACGACCGTTGTAGCAGGATTTTTACCTAATACATCAACTAATAATTGAGTTGCTCCTTTAATTAAAGCTGCTTTTTTCTCTGGTGTCACATCTTCATTTGTAATTTTAATATTGACATATGGCATCTTTATTCACCCCAATTAAATTTAATTTAACATGAAAAGGAATCTTAATAAAAACAAAGACTACAAACTAAGTAGAATGTTTAGTTTGTAGTCTGTTCGATTAGTTTTGAGCGTTTAAAAACTCTTTTACATCTTCTGGTGATTTTGCGTTAGCACTGTGTAAGTGAGCCAATTTTTCACTATTTTTGAAGATTAATAAACTTGGAATCCCCATAACTTGATATTTTTCAGCTAGTTCTGGGAAATCATCGCGGTTAATTTCGTACCAAGTATATTGATTGTATTCCTCGATAATTGGATCGATAAACATGTTCATACGTGTACAGTCTGGGCACCAACCTGCATAAAATTTTACGATAACCGGTTGTTCAGATGCGATAATTTCATTAAATTGTTCCGCAGTAGTAATTGCTTGCATTTATATCACTCTCCTTATCATCAGTGTACACATTTTAAATTTTTTTAAAAGTAATTTGACTTAAATGAATGGTTGTTCATAAAATATAGATAGAACTATTAATTTAGTAAACGAATAATTGATTTTTTAGAAAATTAAGTTAAAAAATATTGCTAAAAATGAAGAAATATTCTACACTAAGAACAGAATAACTGTTTGAAACAATTAATATTTTGAGAGCTATATTTTTTTTACCATAAAATGAATGAGTATTCATTCAAAGGTGATAAGGGGGATGCATATGTCTTACAAAATTCAAACAGCAGCCGTACTAGGCTCAGGGGTTATGGGATCGGGTATTGCCGCACATTTAGCAAATATCGGGATTCCAACATTGTTATTAGATATCGTACCAAGGGAGTTAACGAAGGAAGAGGAAGCGAAAGGACTGACATTAGAACATCCAGCAGTTCGCAATCGCTTTGCAAGCAGTGCGATTCAAAAGCTATTAAAACAAAAACCGGCACCATTAACAGCTAAGAAAAATTTATCACTTATAACAGTTGGAAACTTGGAAGACGACTTAGAAAAGTTGAAAGATGTAGATTGGATTATCGAAGTGGTAGTTGAAAACTTAGATGTAAAGAAAAGCCTATTTGAACGGGTAGATGCAGTACGGAAACCAGGTACAATCATTAGTTCTAATACATCAGGGATTAGTGTAAATGCAATGGCTGAAGGTCGTTCTGAAGATTTCCAAAAGCACTTTTTAGGAACTCACTTCTTTAATCCTCCTCGTTATTTAAAACTGTTGGAAGTAATTCCGACTGAACATACGTTACCTGAAGTTGTTACCTTCATGAAAACGTTTGCTGAAGATGTATTAGGCAAAGGGGTTGTCGTAGGAAAAGATACGCCGAACTTTGTGGCTAACCGAATTGGAACATATGGCCTTCTTATTACACTTAGAGAGATGTTAGAGCGCGGATATTCCGTTGGGGAAGTGGATTCGGTAACGGGTACATTAATTGGTAGAGCAAAATCAGCAACTTTCCGAACTTTAGACGTCGTTGGTTTAGATACATTCCTTCATGTGGCGAAAACGGTTTATGACCAAACAACAGGGGAAGAACAAAAAGTATTTGAAGTGCCTGAGTTAATGAAGAAAATGGTCGAGAATGGTTGGCTAGGTGCAAAATCAGGGCAAGGTTTCTTTGTGAAGAAAGGAAAAGAAATTTTTGAAATTGAGCCATCCACTTTAGAGTATGTGCCAATGAAAAAATTACAGACGCCTTCGATTGAAATGGCTAAACAAACAAAAGGGCTTCCAAATAAGGTGAAGACATTAGTATATGCGAATGACCGAGTAGGTGAGCTACTATGGAACATATTTGCTCCGACGCTACTTTATTCTGCTGAACTAACAGGCATCATTGCAGAAACAATTGTTGAAATTGACAATGCGATGAAATGGGGCTTTGGCTGGACACAAGGACCTTTTGAAATGTGGGATGCCATTGGGGTCAAACAATCTGTTGAAAAAATGGAGTCTGAAGGAAGAGAAGTTCCTTCATTTGTAAAAGAATTTTTAGCTAAAGGCTATGAATCTTTCTATACAGAAATTGATGGAGATTTAGCGTACTACAATGGCAATGAATATGTAAAAGTACCTGTGAATGAGAAAGTGATTGATTTAAAACGCTTTAAGAAAAAACATGGGGTTATTAAATCAAACTCTGGTGCTAGTTTACTAGATTTAGGTGATGGGGTTGCATTGTTAGAATTCCATTCAAAATCCAATGCGATTGGTTTAGATATTATTCAAATGATCAACTTCGCAATAGATGAAGTGGAGGCAAATTTTAAAGGCCTTGTAATTGGAAATCAAGGGAAAAACTTCTGTGTAGGAGCAAACCTTGGCATGATTTTAATGGAAGCTCAAGATGATAATATTTTTGAACTAGATTTTACTATTCGTGCTTTCCAAAAAGCAATGCGTAGAATTAAATACAGTAAAAAACCAATTGTGGCAGCACCTTTTGGAATGACGCTTGGTGGAGGATCTGAAGTATGTTTACCAGCTGCTCATATTCAAGCATCTAGTGAAACGTATATGGGATTAGTGGAAGTAGGGGTCGGATTAATACCTGGTGGCGGTGGAAATCTAGCACTCTATGAAAAGTTTATAAAAGGGATTCCGAATGGGGTGGAAATAGACTATCAAACGATTGCCAATAAAGTATTTGAAACAATTGCTTTAGCGAAAGTTTCCACATCCGGTGAAGAAGCTCGCGAAAATAATTTCTTAAACTTTGCAGATGGTATTTCAGTAAATCCTGATCATTTAATTTACGATGCGAAACAGGCTGTGCTAGCTTTATCAGAAGCTGGATATACAGCGCCTATACCGAAAAAAGTGAAAGTCGTCGGAGCACCAGGATACGCAACACTATTGTTAGGTGCCCAAGGAATGTATCAATCTGGCTTTATTAGTGAACATGATTTGAAGATAGCGAAAAAGCTCGCATATGTGATCGCTGGCGGACTTGTGCCATACGGAACAGAAGTAACGGAAGATTATATACTAAACTTAGAGCGTGAAGCATTTTTACAACTTGTTGCCGAACCGAAATCGCAAGAACGGATGCAACACATGTTGATAAAAGGAAAACCATTACGCAATTAATCATAGTCTGGCAGGAATGTCGATGAACTGAAATACAAAAGCCAATGGATAAGGGGGATATATCAATATGCGTGAAGCCGTAATTGTAGCAGGTGCAAGAACACCAATTGGTAAAGCAAAAAAGGGTTCACTTGCGAACTTCCGTCCTGATGATTTTGGGGCAGTTGTTGTTAAGGAAACATTAAAAAGAGCTGGATATGAAGGTCCTATCGATGATTTAATTATGGGCTGTGCAATGCCGGAAGCCGAACAAGGAATGAATGTAGCGAGAAATATAGGGGCGTTAGCTGGGTTACCGGATACGACACCAGCCATTACAATTAATCGATTTTGTTCATCTGGACTTCAAGCGATTGCTTATGCAGCTGAACGGGTGATGTTAGGACATTCAAAGGCGATTTTAGCTGGTGGCGTTGAATCGATGAGTATGATTCCGATGACAGGTAATACGGTTCGGCTAAACCCGAAACTAGCAGAAGAAGCACCTCAATATTATATGAGTATGGGGCATACCGCTGAAGAAGTAGCCAATCGTTTTGGGGTCAGTCGAGAAGACCAAGATGCCTTTGCTGTACGTTCTCATGAACTAGCGGCAAAAGCAATTAAAGAAGGAAAATTTAAGGATGAAATTGTACCAGTTGAAGTTGTTCAACATTTCGTAGATGAAAATCACAAACTTCAATCTAAGACTTTTACATTTGATACAGATGAAGGTGTTCGTCCCGATACTTCGCTGGAAGGTCTTGCAAAACTGCGTCCTGCCTTTAACGTAAAAGGGTCTGTTACAGCAGGAAACTCTTCACAAACATCCGATGGGGCAGCAGCAGTATTAGTAATGGATCGAGAAGAGGCGGAAGCTCAAGGATTAAAACCGATGGCAAAATTTTTAGGATTCGCCGTTGGAGGAGTGCCTCCTGAAGTAATGGGAATTGGCCCTATCGAAGCTGTGCCAAAAGCATTGAAAATCGCTGGACTTTCCTTAGAGGATATTGACTTATGGGAGCTAAATGAAGCATTCGCTTCCCAATCAATTCAAGTAGTACGCCATTTAGGCATCGATATAGAAAAGGTGAATGTGAATGGTGGGGCAATCGCTTTAGGTCACCCACTTGGTGCAACAGGTGCCATCTTAACATTAAAGTTAATCCATGAATTAAAACGTCAAGGTAAAAAGTATGGCGTTGTCACAATGTGTATTGGTGGCGGTATGGGTGCTGCTGGAGTATTTGAAGTGTTATAAAAAAGATTTGTTCTAGTAAGTAACACGAATGAAGTGAATTATGACAAAGGTCTAAATTGTAGTGTCTTAATTATTTTCAATATAGGGGAGGAAATGTAGATGGTTCAAACAACAAATGTTATTAAAGGTGGAAGTTTTTTAATTGAAGATGTGGAATTAAATCGTGTCATTACGCCTGAAGATTTTACAGATGAGCAACTAATGATTGCTCAAACAACGACGGATTATGTTGAAAATGAAGTGAAACCAGTAGTCGAAAACTTAGAAAACCACGAATTTGAACATTCTGTACGTTTATTGAAAAAAGCTGGTGAATTAGGATTACTAGCTGCAGATGTACCGGAAGAATATGAAGGATTAGGTCTAGATAAAATTTCTTCTGCATTAATTGCAGAAAAAATGTCTCCGGCTGGAGGTTTCTCTATTACTCATGGTGCTCATGTAGGTATCGGTTCATTACCAATCGTTCTATTCGGTAACCATGAACAAAAATCAAAATATTTACCAAAGCTTGCTTCAGGGGAATTAATTGCAGCTTATGCTTTAACTGAACCAGGTTCTGGATCTGATGCGCTAGGAGCAAAAACTGTAGCAAAATTAAATGAAGCTGGAACGCATTATGTATTAAACGGAGAAAAACAATGGATTACGAACTCTGGTTTTGCGGATGTTTTCGTAGTCTATGCGAAAATTGATGGCGACAAATTCTCAGCCTTTATCGTTGAACGGAACTATCCAGGAGTTTCAGTAGGGGCAGAAGAGAAGAAAATGGGGATTAAATCTTCTTCAACTCGTACATTAATCTTAGAAGATGCTGAAGTTCCTGTTGAAAATTTACTAGGTGAAGTTGGACGTGGTCATGTTATTGCATTTAATATTTTAAATATCGGTCGTTACAAATTAGGGGTTGGTACTGTTGGTGCTTCTAAACGTGCGTTAGAATTAGCAATCGCCTATTCAAATCAACGTCAACAATTTAAAACACCGATTTCAAGCTTCAATTTAACAAAAGAAAAAATTGCAACGATGGCATCCCAACTATATGCATCAGAATCATTAAATTACCGAACTGTCGGTTACTTTGAAGATCGCTTAAGCCAGTTATCAGAAGAAGAACAAAAGGATGGTAAAGTCATTGCAGCTGCAATTGCGGAATATGCAATTGAATGTTCGATTGCCAAAGTATTTGGTTCTGAAACGTTAGATTATATTGCGGATGAAGCAGTACAATTACATGGCGGCTATGGTTTCATGGCAGAATATGAAGTGGAACGTATTTACCGTGACTCACGTATTAACCGTATTTTTGAAGGAACAAATGAAATTAACCGATTACTAGTTCCAGGAACATTTATGAAAAAGGCGTTAAAAGGAGAATTACCTTTACTTCAAGCTGCTCAAAAGCTACAAGAAGAGTTGTTAATGTTAATGCCTGAAGAAATCGGAGATGAGCCTTTAGCACAGGAAAAATATCTTGTGAAAAATGCGAAGAAAATTGGTATTTTAACTGCGGGTGTCGCGGCACAAGCCTTCGGAGCAAAACTTGAAAATGAACAAGAAGTTTTAGTAAACATTGCGAATATTGCTAACCAACTGTATGCGATGGAATCGGCTGTCATCCGTACAGCAAAAGCGATTGAGCGTGATGGTGTTGAGAAGTCAAAACAAAAACTTCTTTATACTGAAATTTTCTGCCAAGAAGCATTTGCTGAAATCGAAAAAGAAGCGAAAGAGACAATTCTTGCTTCTGCCGATGGAGATAATGGAAAAATGATGCTTTCAGCTCTACGTAAATTAACTCGTAGCAACCCTTACAATTTAATTTTGAAAAAACGTGAAGCATCTAAAAAACTAATCGAGGCTGAAAAATATATTGTGTAAGATATATAAAAAAGGTATCCAACTTGGATACCTTTTTCTTTTTTTGTTAAATGTTATGCTCTTTTCTTACGTAAAACACACTTTAAATGAGTTTCACTTTACCCCACATTCGTATTAAGACTCCATAAAACCGTTAATAATGTAAGCGAAATAGTCTAAGTGGTGAAACAAAAAATGATCGGAAAAAGACCTTTTCACTTTATCTTTTTCAGTACAATCAATCTCTGTTATACTTTATGTAAATGTTATAACTTATGAAGGAGAAGTGAAATGACACTAAAATTGATTCAATATCCACGCTGTACAACTTGCAAAAAAGCTCAAAAATGGCTAGATGAAAACGGAATTTCCTACGAACTTATTCATATTGTGGAACAAACCCCAACTAAAGAACAGTTAAAATCGTATTGGAAAGCGAGTAACCTACCTTTAAAGAAATTTTTTAATACATCGGGTATGAAGTATAAAGAATTAGGGTTAAAGGACAAATTAACTTCAATGTCAGAAGAGGAACAATTAGAATTACTTGCATCTGACGGGATGTTAATTAAACGTCCGATTGTAACTGACGGTGAAAAAGTAACGTTAGGTTTTAAAGAAGCTGAGTTTGCAGAATCTTGGAAATAATCCTCTGAACTAGCTTGTATTTGCTATAGAAATATGTCAAACTAAACTTGAATGAATTACATATTTGGAGGGGTTTTTAGTGAGCACACCGAAAGATTTACGTTATTCAAAAGAACACGAATGGATTAAAGTAGAAGATGGAAAAGTACGTGTAGGAATTACACACTTTGCTCAATCTGAACTAGGCGATATTGTTTTCGTTGAGCTTCCACAAGTAGGCGACGAAATTCAATTAAACGAGCCATTTGGTAGTGTAGAATCTGTTAAAACTGTGTCAGAACTATATGCACCAATTTCAGGGAAAGTTGTTGAAATTAACTCTGAGCTTGAAGATAGTCCAGAATTTGTTAATGAATCACCATACGACAAAGCGTGGATGATTGTTGTAGAACCAACAGATCTTTCGCAAGTTGATGCTTTATTAACTCCTGAGCAATATAATGAATTAATTGATGCAGAATAAGAATAAGATATAGTAAAAACGCCAGAAACCACTGGCGTTTTTTTTACAATAAAATATAATAAGTAACCATCTTCTTTTTCTAATTTTTTATGCATATTTGCAGACATTTTTTAGCTGTATAACTACAAAGCGTGGGGTGAAGCAAATGACTGTTGAAAAGTGTATAATTGTTGAAGGCCGATCGGATAAGTTGAACATTGCACCAATTTTTGCTGAGGATGTTAAAATTATTTGTACAAATGGGACAATTAGTGAAGATGCTTTATTAGATCTTTTAGAGCCTTTTGAAGAGTGTAAGCTCTATACTTTATTTGATGCAGATAATTCTGGAGAAAAGTTGAGAAAGCTAACGAAAAGAATTTATTCTGAAGCTGTTCATCTTTTCATTCCTCGAACATATATAGAAGTTGCCAATGCACCAAAAAAAGTGTTGGCCCAATTATTAAATGAGGCGAAATTTTCAGTGCATAAACAATATTTATCTTCATCAACAGAGGCATAAATACTTAACCGAATCACTTAGAAAAAATGCAGCTTTATGATATAAAATTGAGTAGGATGATGGACAAATGGAAGAATGGACGATTGAAACTTGGGAGCAGCAAAGGGAGCAAAATGCGCTAACAGCTTTCTATTTATATACCCCTATGTGCGGAACGTGTGCTGTCGCATCAAAAATGTTGGATGTAATCGAAACGCTTTTGCCTGAACTACCGATGGGAAAGGCGAATATTAATTTTCTCGAACAACTAGCATTTGATTATCAAATAGAAAGTGTTCCTTGCTTATTGATTAATCGGGATAGTGTAGTTGAAAAAGTGTATGCATTTCAATCCGTGCCCTATTTATACGAAAAGTTAAAAAAGTAGTTGACTACTTAAAATGAACGTGATAAAGTTACATCCATAATCTTAAAATTTAATATCGTAACTCTTATAAAGAGCGGTGGAGGGAAGTGCCCTATGAAGCCCGGCAACCATCACATTATGTGAAAAGGTGCCAAGTCACGCGAAGTGGATACTTTGAAAGATAAGAGAACGGTTATCGTAAATAGATATTTTATTGCGTACCCTTTCTACTTGTCTGTGTAGAGAGGGTTTTTATTTTGGGATAATATTTTCAAAAGGAAAATGATAAAAAAGTTGTGTATTTTACATACATTTCTTCCTCAACATAAGAAAATTGAGGCGTAACATAAAGGAGTACATATATGATTGAGCTAAAGGATATATCGAAAATATATAAGACAAAAAATGGTGAAATAGCAGCTGTAAAAAATGTTAATTTAACCGTTCATAAAGGTGAAATTTTCGGCATCATTGGATACAGTGGCGCCGGGAAAAGTACGATGATTCGTTTATTAAATGGACTAGAAAAACCGACTAGCGGATCGGTCATTGTAAATGGTCAGCCGATTTCATCCATTTCAGGTAATAAACTTCGTCAAGCAAGACAGAAAATCAGTATGATCTTCCAACATTTTAATTTACTATGGTCCCGTACAGTTGCAGAAAATATCGCATTTCCATTAGAAATTGCCGGTGTTCCAGCAGCAGAACGTAAAGTCCGAGTAAAAGAGTTAATTGATTTAGTAGGCTTATCTGGCCGAGAAAATGCCTATCCTTCCCAGTTGTCTGGTGGTCAAAAACAGCGGGTAGGTATTGCAAGAGCACTAGCAAATAATCCGGAAGTGTTACTTTGTGATGAAGCAACAAGTGCGTTAGATCCAGAAACGACGGATTCCATTTTAGAATTGTTATTAGATATTAATAAACGATTAGGACTTACGATTGTTCTCATTACCCATGAAATGCATGTCATTCGAAAAATTTGTCACCGAGTGGCCGTAATGGAAGCGGGTCAAGTGGTAGAAACAGGCGATGTCCTTCAAGTATTCCAACAACCTCAAGCGGATATTACGAAAAACTTTGTTATGCAAGTATCTGGAACAAAGGATTCAAAAGATTCCATTGAACAGATTTTAGCTAATTATCCAACGGGTAAAATTGTGAAACTAACGTTTATAGGAAATAAGACGGAACAGCCAATCATTTCCCAATTAATTAAACAGTTCAATGTGGAAGTGAATATTGTTCACGGTAACATTTCACAAACGGCAAGCGGACCATACGGAACATTAATTGTTCAAATTCTAGGTGAAGATAGCAACGTTCAAAAAGCATTAAATTTACTTAATTCAATAGAAATTCAAACGGAGGTGATTGAACATGCTTAGTGAATTATTTCCGAATGTTCGATGGGAAGATATGTGGCAAGCTACATACGACACCCTATATATGACAATCATCTCAACAGCAGCAACCTTTATCATTGGTTTAATAGTTGGTATTGTATTGTTTTTAACAAGTCCACATCAAATATGGGCAAATAAAATTGCAAACTTTATTACCGGATCATTAGTCAATATTTTCCGTTCGATTCCATTTATCGTATTGATTATTTTATTAATTCCATTTACGAAGTTTTTGCTAGGAACAATTCGCGGAGTAGAGGCAGCATTACCTGCTTTAATTATTGGAGCAGCCCCTTTTTATGCGCGGATGGTATTAATCGCATTACGTGAAATTGATAAAGGAGTTATAGAAGCAGCGCGTTCAATGGGAGCGAAAACTTTTACAATTATTTGGAAAGTATTAATTCCAGAATCGATGCCTGCTTTACTATCGGGTATTACAGTAACGGCAGTAACGCTAGTAGGATACACGGCGATGGCAGGAATTATCGGCGCAGGAGGATTAGGAAACTTAGCCTTTATCGATGGTTTCCAACGAAGTCGTGATGATGTAACACTGATGGCGACGATTATTATTTTAATTATTGTGTTTATTATTCAGTTTATTGGGGACTTTATAACAACAAAGACCGATAAACGATAATTATCACTTTAGTGCTTACGGTATAGACCGTTCACATATAAAAGAAATAAAGAAAAGGGGAAGAAGCAAATGAAGAAATTATTATCCATTTTATTCATATCAGTAGTCGTACTTGCATTAGCAGCTTGCGGTAACGCAAAAGATGAAAAGACAACTGGTGAAGGTGCAAAAGAAGAATCGAACAAAATTACAATTGGGGCGTCTAACGGTTTACATGACATCATTTTAGAACAAGCAAAACCGATTTTAGCTGAAGAAGGTATCGAATTAGATATTAAACCTTACCAAGATTATGTAATGCCAAACCAAGATTTAGAGTCTGGTGATCTTGATGCTAACTACTTCCAACACATTCCTTATTTAGAAACTGAAATTAAAGATAAAGGTTATGATTTCGTAAACGCTGGTGGCATTCATATCGAACCAATCGGTATTTACTCTCAAAAATATAAGTCATTAGATGAGCTACCGGAAGGTGCAACGATTATTATTTCTAATTCTGTTGGAGATCAAGGTCGTATATTAACTCTTTTAGAAGCAAAAGGTTTAATTAAATTAGATGAAAATGTTGATAAAGCGGTCGCAACAGTTGATGATATCGTGGAAAATCCGAAAAATTTAACGATTGATAATAGCTCTGCTCCAGAAATGCTAGTTACTTATTATGAAGAAGGCGAAGGCGATGCAGTTGTCATTAACTCGAACTTCGCAATCGATGCTGGAATTAACCCAATTAAAGATTCAATCGCAATCGAGGATTCTGAATCTCCATATGTAAATGTAATTGCAGTACGTTCTGAAGACAAAGATAATGAAGCAATTAAACGTTTAGTGGAAGTGCTACATTCGGATGAAATCCAACAATTTATTCTTGATGAGTGGGGCGGCGCAGTCGTACCTGTAAATAAATAATCTAAAAACCTTCGGATGAAAATCCGAAGGTTTTTTCATAAGAAAGCGTCCATTGGATTCAATGGACGCTTTTATGGTTAAATAAAACGGTTTAACCTTGAGAAGAATGTGTTAATAAATTTTAAAAATACTTGTTCGGACGGCCCGAGTTCACGGTTTGTTGGATAAATGACACCGACAGTCCTTGTTAGGATAGGACTTTCAACTTCCATTTTAACGGTTAAACGTGGTGTTGAGTCATACAAGGAGCTTTCAGGTAGGAGTGTTACGCCGATATCCGCAGCAACTAACCCTTTTAATGCATCCATGTCCTCCCCTTTAGAAGTAATATTCGGGACAAATCCTGCCGATTTACAAGCATCAATCGCAACTTTGTGTAAAATATATCCTTCCGGAAATAATACAAAATTATCCTGTCGTAGGTCGGACAAATGAATTTTACTTCGTTTAGCTAAAGGATGGCTAGCAGGAAGTAGGGCGTGGATTTTTTCACTAAATAGAATGGTAGTATTAATGCTTTCATCTGCCTGAGGAACAGGTCCTAAAAATGCCAAATTAAGTTCTCTATTTTTTACAGCATCGATTAAATAACGATAAGATCCTTGGCGTAAATGGAACATAACATTTGGATATTCCTTTTTAAAAGCAGAAATAACGGTTGGTAATACATAACTTGCAAGACTTGTAGGGAAGCCAATTTTAATGGTTCCTTTTGCGGGGTCTAAATATTCTTCCACTTGTTTAACTGCAAAATCAATTGCCTTCAATGCGGTAACTGTGTGGTCTAAAAAGATTTTACCAATTGGTGTCAGTTTTACATTTCGACCAACTCGCTCAAAAAGTGCTGTGCCTAGCTCGTCTTCTAAGTTTGCTATCTGTCTGCTGACTGCTGACTGGGCGACATGTAAATGTTCGGCTGCTTCCGAAATATGTTCCCTTTCTGCTACTTCTACAAAGTATCGCAATTGGCGTAATTCCAACGTTTTCACCCCATTTATCTAAAAATTAGATTAATTCAATCCAAACTATATATTGTTTATATTATTTTATAAAC
The DNA here is from genome assembly GCF_014836845.1 of Ureibacillus galli. GTDB lineage: Bacteria > Bacillota > Bacilli > Bacillales_A > Planococcaceae > Ureibacillus > Ureibacillus galli. Next base: position 17,468 of record NZ_JACSQA010000018.1, on the reverse strand, counting down.
CTTAAAATGTAAATAAGGTATTTATGAGATTTGGGGGGATTTACATGGCTTTTCATCAGTATCCGAAGGCACAAGGTCTTTATTCACCGAGTTTTGAACATGACGCTTGTGGTATCGGTTTTTATGCAAATATTAAGGGACACGCTTCACATGAAATTGTAAGAAATGGATTAGAAATGTTATGTCGCTTAGATCACCGAGCTGGACGCGGAGGTGACGGTAAAACTGGCGATGGTGCTGGTTTAATGGTGCAAATTCCTGACCAATTTTATAAATTGAATTGTCCAGAGCTAAACTTACCGGCAAAAGGGGAGTATGGTGTAGGACAATTATTTTTTACAGAGGATGATAAAGAGAGAGAATCCATTGAGAAAAAAATGAATGAATTGATTGCACAAGAAGGGCAATCTTTAATCGGATGGCGAACAGTCCCTACAGATAAGGGAATTTTAAGTGATGTTGCTAAGTCAACGGCGCCTATTGTTCGTCAAGTGTTTATAAAAGCAGAAAACCCTAAAGATACGTTAGCCTTTGAACGCAAGTTATATTTAATTCGGAAGCAGACTGAATTTTGGGCAAAGCAACAGGATATGAAATTTTATTGCCCAAGTATGTCGAGCCAAACAATCGTATTTAAAGGGTTATTAACTCCAGAAGAAGTAAGTGAGTTTTATATCGATCTACAAGATGAAAGCTTTGTTTCAGCTTTTGCCATTGTTCATTCACGTTATTCAACGAATACATTCCCAAGCTGGGAACGTGCTCATCCGAACCGCTACATCGTTCATAACGGTGAAATCAATACATTACGTGGGAATATTAACTGGATGACGGCAAGGGAACAACGCTTTATTTCAGAAAGTTTCGGTGAAGATTTAAATAAATTATTACCGATTATTGATAACTCAGGTTCAGATTCATCCATGTTGGACAATGCCTTTGAATTTTTTGTATTAGCTGGTAGAACGCCTGCCCATACGGCGATGATGCTTATTCCTGAACCATGGACAGAAAACCCTCATATATCCGAGGAGAAAAAGGCGTTTTATGCATATCATGCTAGTTTAATGGAACCATGGGACGGACCGACAGCAATTTGCTTCACAGATGGTAAACAAATAGGTTCGATTCTAGACCGGAATGGTTTACGTCCAGCGCGTTATTATGTAACAAAAGACGATATGATTGTTTTTTCTTCAGAAGTAGGGGTTGTTGATATCGAAGAGGAAAACGTTTTATATAAAGAACGTTTAAGTCCAGGTCGTATGCTGCTTATCGATTTAGAACAAGGGAAAATTGTTTCCGATGATGAGTTAAAAAGCGAAATGGCCCAGGCAGAACCTTATGGTCAATGGTTAGAAGACAACTTAGTAACAATCGAAGCGGAAAATGAATTACCGAAAAAAGTAGCTGATTTAACTGTCCGTCAAAAATCCTTCGGTTACACTTTTGAAGATATTCAAAAATATATTGTTCCAATTTCTACAAGTGCAAAGGATCCGATTGGTTCAATGGGGAATGATTCACCATTGGCTGTATTATCTGATCGTCCGCAATCATTGTTCAATTACTTTAAGCAACTATTTGCTCAAGTTACAAATCCGCCAATCGATTCCATTCGTGAACATATTGTGACTTCGACGATGACTTTATTAGGTGCAGAAGGAAACTTGTTACATCCAAATGCTGAAAATGCCCGTCGCATTTTTTTAGAAACACCGATATTAACAAACGGTGAGTTAAATGAACTGACAAGCTTGTCGAATAAATATTTTCAACATTCAGTCATCAATCTTCAATTTGAAATGTCTTTAGAAAAAGAATTGGAACGTCTTTTCAAAGAAGCAGATGAGGCAATTAACGCAGGTATAACATTGCTCGTTTTAACGGATGAACTTGATTCAGTCCATACACCAACAATACCAATCTTACTTGCGGTAAGTAGCTTACATCAATATTTAGTTCGTACAGGTAAGCGAACTTTAGTAAGTTTAATTGTCAATAGTGGTGAAGCGAGAGAAGTTCATCATTTTGCATCTTTAATTGGTTTTGGTGCAGATGCAATAAATCCTTATTTAGCATACGCTTCAATTCAGCAGTCGATTGAAGCTGGCCATCTTAACTTAAGCTATCAAGATGCTGTAGCCAAGTATCGTAAAGGGATTGCAGATGGTGTTGTGAAAGTCATGTCAAAAATGGGGATTTCTACTGTTCAATCATACCGCGGAGCTCAAATTTTTGAAGCGGTAGGTATTAGTAAAGAAGTGATTGATCAGCATTTCACAGGTACAGCATCCCAAATTGATGGTATTGATTTAGAAACGATTGGTGAAGAGGCAAAACGTCGTCATGCATTAGCGTGTCGTTCAAAGTCGGAATTATTAGATTCCGGCAGTGATTTCCAATGGCGTGCAGATGGTGAACATCATGCCTTTAATCCAAAAACGATTCATACTTTGCAAACAGCTACGAGAAGAAATGATTACGGTTTATATAGAATGTATGCGGAAATGGCAAATGAAGAACGTATTGGTTTTTTACGTAATTTATTTGAATTCAAATCTACGAACCAATCGATTCCGTTAGAAGATGTAGAACCGGTAGAATCGATTTTAAAACGATTTAAGACGGGGGCAATGTCCTTTGGTTCGATATCAAAAGAAGCCCATGAGACATTAGCGATTGCGATGAACCGAATTGGTGGTCGCTCGAATTCCGGTGAAGGTGGAGAAGACCCAGCTCGTTTTGAAGTAAATCAAAACGGTGATAACCGGAATAGTGCAATTAAACAAATTGCTTCAGGGCGTTTTGGTGTGAAATCCCATTATTTAGTGAATGCGAATGAGTTGCAAATTAAAGTCGCTCAAGGGGCTAAACCAGGTGAAGGTGGACAATTGCCAGGGAATAAAGTATATCCATGGGTTGCTGAAGTTCGTGGTTCAACACCAGGTGTAGGATTAATTTCACCGCCACCACATCATGATATTTATTCAATTGAAGACTTAGCAGAACTAATTTACGATTTGAAAAATGCCAACCGTAACGCTCGAATTTCAGTAAAACTTGTTGCAAAAGCGGGGGTAGGAACAATCGCAGCAGGTGTAGCAAAAGGTGGAGCTGATGTCATCGTTATTTCTGGATATGATGGCGGAACAGGAGCATCACCTAAAACTTCTATTAAACATACAGGTTTACCTTGGGAACTTGGGTTGGCTGAAGCTCATCAAACATTAATGTTAAATGGACTTCGTGAAAAGGTAACATTAGAAACCGATGGAAAGTTAATGACAGGTAAAGACGTTGTAATGGCGGCTTTACTAGGAGCGGAAGAATACGGATTTGCTACAGCTCCTTTAATCGTCCTTGGCTGTATTATGATGCGTGCTTGTCATTTGGATACATGCCCGGTTGGTGTGGCAACACAAAATCCGGAGTTGCGTGCAAAATTCATGGGAAATGCTGACCATATCGTGAACTATATGACATTTGTAGCGGAAGAAATTCGAGAATATATGGCAAAATTAGGATTCCGTACGATTGAAGAAATGGTTGGTCGTACAGATGTCCTTCAAATTAGTGAACGGGCAAAATCCCATTGGAAAGCAAGTCAACTTGATTTATCAGCATTGCTATACCAAGTGCAAGGGGTACGTACGAAACAAACAAATCAAGATTTACGTATTAACGAAACTTTCGATGTACGTGAACTTCTACCAAAAGTAGAAAATAGTATAAAAGAAAAAGAACGTGTTGAATTAGAATACACGATTAAAAATACAGATCGAGTTGTTGGGACAATAATCGGAAGTGAAATTTCGAAAAAATACGGCGAAAAAGGGTTGAAAGATGGCACGATTACATTGAAATTTACTGGTCATGCTGGCCAAAGTTTCGGTGCCTTTGTTCCACGTGGGATGGCGTTATCTTGTGTTGGTGATGTCAATGACTACTTCGGTAAAGGGTTATCTGGTGGTAAATTAGTGGCCATTGCTCCTATTAAAGGGGAGCAAGAAAAAAATGTCATCGCTGGTAACGTATGCTTATATGGAGCGACAAGCGGTACGGCTTATATTAATGGTCGCGCAGGCGAACGCTTTGCGGTACGTAACAGTGGAGCTAATGTAGTGGTTGAAGGTATCGGTGATCACGGCTGTGAATATATGACTGGTGGTCGTGTCGTTATTTTAGGAGATGTTGGGAAAAACTTCGCAGCTGGTATGAGTGGTGGAACTGCGTATGTTTTACCAACAGATGAGGCAAGTTTTAAAGAAAAATGTAATACAGAAATGATTCAATTGGAACGACTAGAAGATAAAGCAGAAATCGAAGCAGTACGCTCCATGATTATTAAACATCTAGAGCATACGGAAAGTACGATTGCATTAGATATTCTAGCGAAATGGGATTATTTTGTTAAGAAGTTTATTAAAGTTGTACCAACGGACTATAAAGCAATGGTAGAGAAAATTAATTATCATCGATTCCAAGGGTTAACAGAGGATGGAGCTGCGATGCAAGCTTTTGTTGAAACAACTGGAGTGAAAGAATTAGCGATTTCCAAATAAGAGGGGGTTCTAGCATGGGCAAACCAACAGGATTTATGGAATATAAACGAGAAAAAACAAAGGAACAGCCTCCACTAGAGCGTATTTCGAGTTGGAATGAATATGCTACAAGGCTGTCAGATGAATCATTACAAAGGCAAGGCGCGCGATGTATGGATTGCGGTACACCGTTCTGTCACATGGGCGTGGAAATTCGCGGTGCAGCTGCAGGTTGTCCAATCCAAAACGTTATACCTGAATGGAATGATTTAGTCTATAGAGGGAAATGGAAAGAAGCATTAGATCGTCTACATATGACGAATAACTTTCCTGAATTCACAGGGCGCGTATGTCCAGCGCCTTGTGAAGGATCTTGTACATTAGCAATAACGGATCCGGCCGTTGCCATTAAATCGATTGAACGTTCCATTATTGATAAAGGCTTTGAAAATAATTGGATAGTTCCTCGCATTCCTCAAACGCGTACAGGGAAAAAAATCGCTATCGTTGGATCAGGGCCGGCTGGTTTAGCGGCGGCTGACCAATTAAACCAACTTGGTCATAGTGTAACGATTTATGAGCGAGCAGACCGTCCAGGTGGTTTACTCATGTATGGTATTCCGAATATGAAACTAGAGAAAGACGTCATTGAACGTCGAGTAAATTTACTTCGTCAAGAAGGAATTGATTTCATATTAAATACTGAAATTGGGAAGGACATTACGGCAGATGAATTAAAAGCTCAATACGATGCCGTCATTCTTTGTATCGGTGCACAAAAACAGCGGGTGCTACATTTAGAAGGCAGTGAGGCTGAAGGCATTCATTTAGCGATGGATTACTTAACAGGTGTCACTCAAAGTTTACTAGATTCTAATTTTGAAGATCATAAAGCAATCGATGTGGCTGGAAAAGATGTGATTGTCATCGGTGGTGGTGATACGGGGGCAGACTGTGTAGCAACTGCTATTCGACAAAAGGCACGCTCTGTATATCAGTTTGGTAAACATCCTCAATTACCAAAAACTCGTCAAGAGGACCGTCCTTGGCCGCAAGATCCAAATATTTATCAATTGGATTATGCTTATGAAGAAGTAGAAGCGGTAAAAGGTCGCGATCCACGGGAATATTGTATTCAAACGAAAAAAATTGTTGCCGATAAAAACGGACGTGTGAAAGAACTTCACACTATTCAAATGGAGAAAATTTTAGGCGATGACGGATTTTATTTCTTCAAAGAGCTTCCAGGTACTGAGAAGGTTTGGCCAGCGCAATATGTATTTGTTGCGATTGGATTTGAAGGAGTGGAAAAATCATTACCAGAGCAATTTGGTGTGAAATTAGTCAATAACCGTATTCAAGCATCCATTAAAGACTTTGAAACGAATGTTCCTGGTGTATTTACAGCAGGAGATGCACGACGTGGTCAAAGCTTAGTTGTTTGGGCTATTAAAGAAGGTCGCGCAGTAGCAGCGAGTGTGGATGAATTTTTAACGACAACTGTTAAAGCATAAATTTAGTAGGCGATTTTTGGGTTTCTGTTAGAACTCAAAAATCGCTTTTTATTTGATTTTCATTAAATTCTTTTTTAATATAATTTCTTCGCAACATGTATAGGAATTGGTTATACTAAGGAAAACTACTTAAGTCTCTATTTTCATGGATTAACATTATTTTTTACTCTATGATATTTGAAATCTATTCTCAATTAGTATTCTTTTATTGAAAATGAATTTCTGACCTTTTTTTAAAAATTAGTTTTCCTCTAAACTGAAAAAATGTGTAAAACATCAATATAATAATGGTTTTAGTTGAAATCTAATGATTATGAAATAAATCTTTTGCATGCTATGATGTTTTCGGGTAAGATTAGAATGATAATAAATTAGAAATGGTACTACCATTTAACTCGCAACTACGGAGGTAATATAATGTCAACTTTAGTTATTAAAGATCTTCATGTTTCAATTGAAGATAAAGAGATTTTAAAAGGTGTAAACCTAACAATTAATACAAACGAAGTCCACGCAATTATGGGTCCAAATGGTACTGGTAAATCTACATTAGCTTCTGCTATTATGGGTCACCCTAAATATGAAGTTACTTCAGGTACTATTGAAATAGATGGTGAAAACGTTCTTGAAATGGAAGTTGATGAACGTGCAAAAGCTGGTTTATTCCTAGCAATGCAATATCCTTCTGAAATTTCAGGTGTAACGAACGCTGATTTCATCCGTTCAGCTATTAACGCTCGTCGCGAAGAAGGCGATGAAATTTCATTAATGAAATTTATCCGTGAATTAGATAAAGCTATGGATTTCCTAGAAATGGATCAAGATATGGCGCAACGTTATTTAAATGAAGGATTCTCTGGTGGGGAAAAGAAACGTAATGAAATTCTTCAATTAATGATGATTAAACCAACTTTTGCTATTTTAGATGAAATCGACTCAGGTCTAGATATCGATGCATTAAAAGTTGTTGCAAAAGGTATTAATGAAATGCGCGGTGAAGGATTCGGCTGTCTTGCAATCACTCACTACCAACGTTTATTAAACTACATTACTCCTGATCATGTACACGTTATGATGCAAGGACGCGTTGTAAAATCCGGCGGTCCAGAATTAGCTCAACGTTTAGAAGCAGAAGGTTATGACTGGATTAAAAAAGAATTAGGAATCGAAGATACAGACGCGGTAACAGAAGAAGCTTAATAGAGGAGGGCGAAACAACATGACGGTTGAAACAAAATTGGCGTTATCAGCTACAGAAGTACGCTCGTTCTCGCAAAGCAACAATGAACCATCATGGTTTGCGAACTTGCGCGCAGAAGCAATCGAAAAGGCTGCTGAGCTACCAATGCCAAAGCCAGACAAAACGAATATTTCAGGTTGGAACTTTATCGAGTTCCCTCAACATACAGTAGAAAGCACACCATTTAATTCTTTAGATGAGCTTCCTACAGAAGTAAAAGAAATCATTGATATTGAAGGCCAAGAAAACCTTTATATTCAACGTAACAATACACCTGCATTCATTAAAATTTCTGAAGAGTTAAAAGCTCAAGGTGTTATTTTTACAGATATCCAAACAGCGATTCGCGAGCATAGTGATTTAGTTCAAAAATACTTTATGACAGAAGCTGTTAAAGTAGATGAGCATAAATTAACTGCTTACCATGCTGCATTAGTTAACGGTGGTGTATTCGTATACGTACCAAAAAACGTTGTTGTTGAACAACCATTACAAGTTGTTTTCTTAAACGACAATGCAGACGCTTCATTATTTAACCATGTTCTTGTAGTAGCTGACAGCAATTCAGCGGTAACGTATGTAGAAACTTACGTATCTACAGTAGAACAATCAAATGGACAAGCTAACTTAATCGAAGAAGTAATTGCATTAGACAATGCACAAGTTACTTTCGGTGCCGTTGATGTACTTGCGAAAGGTTTTACAACTTACGTAAACCGCCGCGGTCATATTAAACGTGATGCGAAAATGGACTGGGCTTTAGGTTTAATGAATGACTCAGATACAATTTCTGAAAATATTACTCATTTAATTGGTGATGGTTCAACTGCGAACGCGAAAACAGTAGTAGTAGGGCGCGGAGAACAAAAACAAAACTTCACAACAGAAGTTCGTCACTGGGGTAAAAACTCTGAAGGCTTCATCTTAAAACATGGTGTTATGAAAGATGCAGCTCAAACAATCTTTAATGGTATCGGTAAAATTGAACACGGTGCTACAAAATCAAATGCTGAACAAGAATCACGCGTATTAATGTTATCTGAAAATGCTCGTGGTGATGCAAACCCAATTTTATTAATTGATGAAGATGATGTAATGGCAGGACACGCAGCATCAGTTGGTCGTGTTGATCCAATTCAACTTTATTACTTAATGAGCCGTGGTATTTCAAAATCAGAAGCAGAGCGTTTAGTTATCCACGGATTCCTTGCGCCTGTTGTTACTAACCTTCCTATCGAAAGCGTTAAAAATCAATTGACGAAAGTCATTGAAGGGAAAGTTCGCTAATGAATGAAATCCGTAAATTGTTTCCTGTTCTCAATCAAGAAGTAAACGGGCATCCGCTCGTTTACCTTGATAGTGCAGCAACATCCCAAAAGCCAATTCAAGTATTAGAAGCAGTAAAAAACTATTACGAGTTAGATAATTCCAACGTTCACCGTGGTGTACATACTTTAGGAAATCGAGCAACTGATTCATATGAAGGAGCTCGTGAGAAAATCCGTAAGTTCATTAACGCGACGTCAACAGAAGAAATTATTTACACTCGTGGTACTACAACTTCTTTAAATACGGTAGCAGCTGCTTATGGACGAATGAATGTTGAAGAAGGCGATGAAATTATTATCTCCTATATGGAACACCATTCGAATTTAATTCCTTGGCAACAATTGGCAAAGGAAAAAGGTGCTGTATTAAAGTATTTTGACCTTGAACCAGATGGAACGATTACATTAGATACTATTCGCAATACGATTACAGAAAAAACGAAAATTGTCGCGATTACAATGGCTTCAAACGTTTTAGGGACGATTAATCCAATTAAAGAAATTGCTGAAATGGCCCACGCAGTTGGTGCGGTGATTGTAGTAGATGCAGCACAAGCTGCGCCGCATATGCCAATTGATGTACAAGATCTTGATTGTGACTTTTTAGGCTTTTCTGGTCATAAAATGTGCGGTCCAACAGGTATTGGTGTACTATATGGTAAAAAAGCGCTTTTAGAAAACATGGAACCAATTGAGTTTGGCGGAGAAATGATTGACTTTGTAGGCTTATATGATTCGACTTGGAAAGAGCTACCTTGGAAATTTGAAGGTGGTACTCCAAATATTGCTGGTGCTATTGGCTTAGGTGCTGCGATTGATTTCTTAAATGAAATTGGTTTGGAAAAAATTGCGGAACATGAACATAGCCTAGTAGAATATGCTATAAGTGAAATGGATAAAATCGATGGTTTAACTATTTACGGACCACGAGATCCACAAAAACGTTGCGGCTTAATTACATTCAATATCGACGGTGTACATCCGCATGATTTAGCAACTGTTTTAGATATGAATGGTATTGCTGTACGTGCAGGTCATCATTGTGCCCAACCGCTAATGAAATGGCTACAATGTACTGCAACAGCTCGAGCAAGCTTCTATATGTATAATACGAAAGAAGATATTGATCGACTAGTTGAAGGATTGCGCTCAGCGAAGGAGTATTTTAACGATGTCTTTTAATAATTTAGATCAACTATACCGCTCAGTCATTATGGATCATTATAAAAAACCACGTAACAAAGGTTCATTGGAAGGTGACAGTGTCACAATCGATATGAATAACCCTACATGTGGTGATCGTATTCATTTAACATTAAAAATCAACGATGGTATAGTCGAAGATGCTAAATTTGATGGAGAAGGCTGTTCCATTTCAATGTCTTCTGCCTCGATGATGACAGAAGTTATTAAAGGAAAAAAATTAAATGAAGCTCTTGAACTAGCTGACATTTTTTCGAAAATGATGCTAGGTGAAGACTATAGCGATAAATATGATTTAGGGGATGTTGAAGCACTTCAAGGTGTTTCAAAATTCCCAGCACGAATTAAATGCGCTACATTAGCTTGGAAAGCAATGGAAAAAGGCGTAAGCGATCAAAATTAATTTTTGAACGGAGGAGAATAAAAATGGCGAAAAAAATGCCTGATATCGGCGATTACAAATACGGCTTCCATGATAAAGACGTTTCAGTTTTCCGTTCAAAACGTGGATTAACTGATGAAATCGTCCGTGAAATTTCAAATATGAAAAATGAACCGGAGTGGATGTTAAACTATCGTTTAAAAGCGTTAGAAATTTTCTACTCTAAACCAATGCCACAATGGGGTGGCGACCTATCTGCTTTAAACTTCGATGAAATTACTTACTATGTAAAACCATCTGAAGCAACTCAAAAATCTTGGGATGAAGTACCGGAAGAAATCAAAGCTACATTTGATAAATTAGGTATTCCTGAAGCTGAACAAAAATATTTAGCTGGTGTATCTGCTCAGTACGAATCTGAAGTAGTTTACCACAACATGAAAAAAGATCTTGAAGATCTAGGAATTGTCTTCAAAGATACGGATTCAGCATTACGCGAAAATGAAGATATTTTCAAACAATATTGGGGTACAGTTATTCCAGCATCAGATAACAAATTTGCTGCTCTAAACTCAGCTGTTTGGTCTGGTGGATCATTCATTTACGTTCCACCTGGTGTAAAATTAGATACTCCACTTCAAGCATACTTCCGTATTAACTCTGAAAATATGGGTCAATTCGAACGTACGTTAATTATTGTTGATGAAGGTTCAAGTGTTCACTATGTTGAAGGATGTACAGCTCCTGTATACACAACAAACTCCCTTCACTCAGCAGTAGTTGAAATTATCGTTAAGAAAGATGCTTACTGCCGTTATACAACAATCCAAAACTGGGCGAATAACGTATATAACCTAGTTACAAAACGTACGGTTGTTGAAGAAAACGGTACAATGGAATGGATTGATGGTAACATCGGTTCAAAATTAACGATGAAATACCCAGCATGTATTTTAAAAGGTGAAGGTGCTCGTGGTATGACCCTTTCAATTGCGATTGCAGGTAAAGGTCAACACCAAGATGCTGGTGCAAAAATGATTCACTTAGCACCAAACACATCTTCAACAATCGTTTCTAAATCGATCTCTAAACAAGGTGGTAAAGTAACTTACCGTGGTATCGTTCGATTTGGTAAAAAAGCAACAGGTGCACGTTCTAACATCGAATGTGATACGTTAATTTTAGATAACGAATCAACATCTGATACAATTCCATATAACGAAATCTTAAACGATAATGTATCTTTAGAGCATGAAGCAAAAGTTTCTAAAGTATCTGAAGAGCAATTATTCTACTTAATGAGCCGTGGTATTTCAGAAGGTGAAGCAACAGAAATGATCGTAATGGGCTTCATCGAACCATTCACAAAAGAATTACCAATGGAATACGCAGTAGAAATGAACCGTTTAATCAAATTCGAAATGGAAGGTTCTATTGGTTAATTCCAATAAAATCAGTACTGTTAAGGCCTTGTGGTTGGTGTAAAAGTAACACAAACCCACAAACGCCCCACAAATTTATGATTTTAAATATTTTTTGTACAGGTCGAGTGCATTGCGCTCGATCTTTTTTGTTATGTGTGTATAGGTATCGTAAGTAGTCTCAACAGACTTATGTCCAAGTCTCTCTGAAATGTATTTAATATCTGCTCCTGCTTCAAGTAAGTGAACTGCATGAGAATGTCTGCATGCATGTGGTGATAGTTCTGAAATTCCTGCTCTTTTGCAAAAGACTTTAAATTGTTCCCGAATGACATTAGCCCTCCAATATTCTCCGGTAGGTGTATGGAAAATCAGATCATTCTCAGGCTTTTTATAATAATTAAACTTGGAATACATATCTTGTTGATTTTTTTTATATTCTTTTAATACTTCTAAAGTATCGATATCAATTTCAATAATACGTTCACTTGAAGTCGTTTTCGTACTGGTAATGACAACTTCCTTGCCTTTATCTTTATATCTACAGGTCTTATCAACAGATACTTGAGCATGTTCAAAATTTATATCGTCCCAAGTTAATGCAAGAGCTTCACCAATTCGTAATCTGGTGTGAAACAAAAAATATATTAGTGTGTAATGCTGATTGGATTCTCTGTATTTTGCTTTTTTTTCTTTTGCAATACTAATCAATTTTTCCATTTCTTCTACAGAAAAATACTTAATCTTATGTTCCTCCGCTAATTTTGGAATTTTCATACGTGATATTGGATTTTCACGGAGTATTCGAAATTCGTGTACAGCATCGTGCATAGCAGTACTCATAATACTATGAATTCTTCGGATAGACCCTTCTGAATAATGTTCGCTTAAATCTGTTAACCATTCTTTATATTCCAATCTCGTAATTTCTTTTAGTTTATAATTACCCCATCTAGGGAGTATATTATTCTTGGTATTTCGTTCTTGCAAATCAACTGTTGATTGTTTTAAGTTTGGTCGTTTATAAAGTTCAAACCACTTCAAAAGAAATTCATTTAGAGTTTCTTTACCATCTTCTTGAACCCCATAGTACTCAAATTTTAATTCTTCTTCGTTTGCAGCTAATTGTGCCTCTTTTTTTGTAGAGAATCAACGTTTTGACTTTTCTTTCCATTTACCACTAGCAATATCCTTGAAGCGAATTCGATATTCCCAAGTACCATTTATTTTACGAAAACTAGCCATAATCTCACCTTCCATCTGAATTTAAAATTAAATATAGAAAAGTTAAAAATTAAGCACCATGCGAATTTAGCATAAAAAACTTTTTATTTAAGTATTGGGTTAAACGATGTAAAGCAAATGCCTTTTCGACATTAAATAATGATTGTATTAACTTTATAGATTCATTCGTATAATCAGTAATTTCTAGTTGTTCCAACATGAAAGTGGGAACGTGGTACATAAAGTTATTTGCTTTTGCTTCCTGATATTCTCTAAAGCTTTTTGTCATCGTCCTTTGATTCCCAACATGGAATAAAACATGAGCTTATTCATGACAAAAATCCTGCCACATAGCTTGCTCGGTTAAGTGAGCATTTAAGAATATGTATGAATAATTATTTAAAAAAAGTGCCTGACTGGGTTCATTCCAGTAGAATATTCTTATTCCTAGTTTTGAAGATATTATTTTAAAATTAAGTTGTAGTGGTTCAAAGATATCAATTCTTGTATACAATTCCTTTACAAAATCCTCTATATGACTAGAGTTATACATACTACCATCACCAATACATTGAAACAAAATAGGAACAAATGTTCTGTCTTAGTATAAAACAAAACCCCACTTTTGGGTAGTGGGGTTTATATTAACTAAAAGCTCGATTTATAAGTGGAATTCCGAAAGAACCGGTTTGCACTTCTTCAAGCACTACTTTTCTAATATCACTTTCTTTTATAGTAATTCCTATAATTATCTGAACACCTTTAATTTTACTCAATACATTAAAGAATTTTTTCATATCGTCTACAATGATGCTATGTTGTCCAGGTTCATCAAATATTAATATTCCTGGATGATTTCCATTCATTTCAATAGATGTTTGCAATAAAGCTATGGTAAATGCCCAGATTCTTCTAATATGATCACTTGCAGAGGAATCAAATTTCATATCAAACTGTTCAATCATTGGCATGTAGGTATCTTTAGATATTTGTACTTTATTAATATCTAATGAGCTTCTATATCCAAAAGTATTCAAGTTCTCTATAAAGTATGCACGTAATTTATCCAATTTATTTATATCTTTAAATGTAAGGTTACTATTAGGAAGTTTTAAAATACTTTCCTGATTTAATTTCCATTCAGAAGATAAGTTATAGAATGACTCATTGATTTCAGTTTTTAACAATATAACTTCATTTAAATCATAAATTAATTTTTGAAGTTCTACTTTTCTATAAACACTTTTTTCTGAATATGTCTCAACTGGTGAATATAAATCGTTATTAGTAATTTGCAATAGAAAATATAGTTTTTTGATAGAAGTTCTATATGTATTAATATCCTCTTTTAATTTAAAGATAGTATTTTCTTTTTGGGATATTGCATACTCAAATAATTTTTTCTGAGATTCTAAATGATTTATATTTTCTTCAATACTCATTATATTAGTAGACATTTGATTAGTTAAAATAGTATCTTGAATAGGTTGTTCACATGTTGGGCAAAAATTATCAAAAGTCTTAAACTTCTCCAACGACCCTAAATTTTGTAGTTTTAAGGCATCTTTATTATTTAAAATGTCAATATTTATCATTTCTAAACTATTTTGCAAGTGTTTTAAACTTGAAAGTTCTTTATCATAATATTCAGTAGTATTTTTAAGTTTGTCTTCAAATTCTTTAATACTATTTTTTGTTTCTTCTACTTCTTTAATTAAGGATTCTAGATTTTCCTTTTTTTTAATCTTAACTTTATTTAATTCTTGTAATTCATCTTCTAAAATTTTTATATATTCTTCGATATCATAATTTAATTCATTATCTGTATAGATTATATCTATGGAGTCTTTTTCTATTATATGTATGTTTTTGTTGATGCCTTTTAATTCAAGTTTATAGGGATTTAATTTAATACTATATTGTTTATATAAATTTTCCCATTTCTCTTTTAAAAGTTTCTCTTCATTCTTTAAGGAATACTTTAACTTTTCATTTGCGAGTGTATCTAATCCTAAAATATATTCAATAACACGTTTTTTTTGGTCCAGTATATCATAATAGGGCATACCCGAAAAAATATCACCCCAGCCACGTTTTTGTTCAATAAACATCGAAGAAAATATTAATTGGAGATATAATTTCCTTTCCTCTTCATTTTTACTAGGTACATAGGGTAAATTTAATTGTAAAAATGATTCTAAAAATGTATAGAAACCTTTTTTATGTTTTGCAGAATTATGCAAATGAACGTAATAATCTTCTTTTTTAATATTAAGATCATTAATTTTATCTAAACTTGAAAAATATACTGTAATTAAATTTGGCCCACGTGTAGTAGACTTTGCTGCTCTAAATATTGTAATAGGTTCAATTCCATTTGATATTTCTAAATATACTTTTGACTCTAAAACAGGTATTTCTTTTTCATCATATTCAATTTGTGTTTTAAAAGCAGAACTTAATACATTTGGACCTTTGCCCCCAATTATCTCTTCTAATCCAATAGCATAGTAAATTGCAGAGATTACAGAACTTTTCCCAACTGTATTACCTTCGCTGTATATTAAATTAACACCTTTTTTAAAAATGCTTGAAAAACTAAATCGTTTCAAATTTGTTTCAATGTCAATTTTTATTTCATTAATTGTTAACACTTTTATCACCCCAGAAGAGTATTGCTAATATTTTTTATAATATCTTCTGATAAATGAGTAGAGATATTATTTAGAAAATTTTTCTCAGAAATTAATAATTCATTTGAGCGAATTAATTTTTGAGTGAATTTTTTTCCTTTATCAGAGAGTCTAAATAGTCCATTTTTTTGTTGATATATAATTTTGTCTGCAAGCATAAAATTAATTGTTTTATTGACTGCCGGATCAAATCTTAGTGTTAAAAAATTTGATTTTGGTTCATTTAAATAAGCTAATAGATGGTCCATACTTTTAGTGGAATACATAGAAATAGTGATTAGATGTATCTTGGTTAAGGAACATCCGCTTCTTCCACCTGTAATCTTTAATATTAGACATGTAATAGATATTCTATAACTTAATCGATATTTATATGGTACAGCATCTGGTTTTGCATCAAATTTAACATATTCAGTTGGAATAAGAATATTGTTTTTCAATTTAAATATCTCCTTTAAATTCCATTGAACAATCTGCTAACCAACTTGCTACAATATTATTTTTTAAATTCATAATTGAGGCACTAGATAAAAAGTCAAAGTCTCTTCTCAAATTTTTTTCGAATGTTTCACCTAGTTCAATGAATAATTTTGAATTTAATGTTTTATCCGTGTTAAATAATGTTTTAATTGTTACTTCAGATCGGAAAGATGAAGTTAGTTCTAAAATATCTTTTCTAATATCTGGAAAGTTATCATTTAACCTTTCCAATTGTTCAATGCCTAACATATAGAAAGTCATATACATATCTAATAATTCATTAAATTGATCAGGATAGTTAGATAAATCAGGTTGAATCGCTATTAATTTTCTCTTAACATTGTTAATTTTATCAATATCACAACTTGTCCAGTTTGGTTTACTATTCTCATTTAATACTATATTTAATTTAACATTAGTGATTTTGGAACGTACTATAGTAGATAGCTCTACCATATAATCATCAGCAACTTTTATGATTATATCGAAATCTTCTGATATATAATCATATAATTGTAAGTCTTTTTCTCTAGTGCTTAAAACGAGTTCCTTTTTTTTAGCTGCATGTTCTATGATTCTTTTATCTCGATATTCGGGTATAACAAAATGCCATTCTTTAATTATAGGTATACCTAATTTTTTCAATTTACTAATGTAATCAACATTAATAAATTTATTGATATCGTTAGTCATTTTAATGCGCAACTTTTCGTGAAGCTTGTCATTAGATAAATTGGAATCATTAGGGCAATAACATTGGATAGCGACACCTGATTTGGTGAATCCTTCTATACCTCCATCTCCTTGATATTCAGCAGGAATCGGTGTGAAATGTTGGTCATTGTATTTCAATTTATAACATTTCACTATAAGTTCTTCCCATAAATCTCCATCCAATGAGGAATCTAATAAGTCAAAAATCATTTGTTTTTCCTTTCAAACTTTTATTGTTAAATAGCTCTCCTTAGAAATTTGGTTATCAATAAAATTAATATCTACTGTAATTTCTTCAGAAGTTCCTGAGTACTTTATTTTTGCTAAATTAAAGGAGGGAAATAACTGAACGATTTCTATAGAACGATTATTATAATATAAATCAGTGTTTTTAAAGAAATTGTTCATAGGTATATCCCTCCTAAAAATTTAACTTTTTATGTAACATAATATTAACAAAAAGATAAATTGAAATGTAGTAAGGATATATTATATATATAAATTAATAAATTATCTCTTAATTCCAAAAATGTAACTTATGTCGTAATCCAATATATCTACATAGAGTTCAAAAAAATATTAAATCCATAAATGTTTAATATTTACAAAAACAAATCGTATAAACGACATGTCGACTAGACATGTCGCCAGACTGTAGACAAACTCGAAATTTCGAGTTTGCCTACAGTCTTTTTTCTTTTAAAATAAAAGTAATAGTTTCTGAA
>NZ_JACSQA010000017.1 GCF_014836845.1 Ureibacillus galli | reverse complement strand
AATACCCGAAAAACGTTCAAAATTACAAAAGGCCTTCAGAATGTGACCATTCTGAAGGCCTTTTGTCGACAATCTGTAAGGGCGTCTTATTTGAGACGCCCTTTTTGTTATACAAACTGTTGTTTTATAACACTACCACTATTGTAAACCCTCACTTCAGCATGCGCCCCGTTCACAAAGGTTAGTTGTGGAGGCATATGCCCACAATCAATGTCATACGCAATTGGTATGGCCAACTCTTCCGCTAGTTCCATATAAACATCTAAAACATGGTAATCATACATTGAATCATTGGCTTCGCTTCTTCCAAACAAAATACCACTACAATTGTTAAACCACCCTGCCAATTTCATTTGCACTAACGATCTTCGTAAATCTGTTACATTTAATTGACAGTTCTCTAAATACCAAATGAGCGGTTCGTTTTGGATGAACTCTTGTTGAAAGTGTTTGACATTCCCATATTCCGTTCCGATTAAATGACGTATTACATCGATACAGCCACCAAGTAACCTTCCTTTTATAAACATCGGGGAATTAGAAATCGTTTTCCATTTTGTCGGTTCTGTTAAATGGAATATCCACTCCGTTGGATAATCGTACTGCCAACGTTCTTGATATTTTTCTGAAGGATATTGAATTACTTCCTCTCCCGCTTTTGTAAAAAGTACCTTTTCCCACATAGCTGTTGTTGGATCTGATATTGGACCACGTAAATCAATTAAGTTTGTCCCATGTGCCGTTGCAATCCCTGTTTTTAATGTAATGGCCAGAAGGAGTACACTTAAATCAGAATACCCTAACAACCATTTCGATTTTATTTGATCAAATTCGATATGTTCCAATATTTCAATTAACAATTCCCCTCCCCAAGGGGGAAATATAAATTGAATCGTGTCATCCTGTAACAGATTATTTAGTTCCTTTGCTCGAATGTTAGCAGGGGCCGATTTAGCTTTATATTCTGTCCAACAGGTTTGTCCAGCAACAACTTCATATCCCTTTTGTTCCAAACGATAAATCGCTTCTTCTAGCAAAGAATGTTGTTCCATATGTAAGCCGGACGATGGAGCAGTTACTCCAACCTTAACCGGTTCTGTCAACGATGGATAAATAATCATTATAAAATCCCCATTTCTCCTATAAAAATTTTTCTTATCTCTTCAACATATTATTTTTTTTCTATATTTAGGATTACTTTTTTTATTACCGTAAAAAAAGTAGTATTAGAATAAGCTTCTAATACTACTTTGGGGATTTTAATATGCATTTAAATTAACGTTTTTCGTCATCTTTTCCTGGCACTTCATTTCCTGCTTCATCAGTTGCATTATCGTTATTACCATTCATATCCGCGCCGTTTGTAGTGCCATTCGTTGTACCATTTGTATTTCCATTGTTGTTAGTTCCCATGCCATCTTCTGTTTCAACAGCTTCATTTGGATTTTTATTACCATTGCTATCTAATGGTTCATCACCAACTGTATTGTCAATATCGCCAGTACCATTATCATTTGTACCGTTGTCATTTGTATCGTTTAAATCGTCGTTTACATCTTCATTGATAATTTCATCATCGTCAATTGCATCGTTTTCCTCTGCATTATCATTTCCACAACCAACTAACACACCCGCTAATAATAATGAGAAAGGAATTAACAAGAACTTTTTCACAGAAATTTCCTCCTTATACTTGATGTTTTTAGGATGTGCAGTTTTTTGGCGTTTATTCATATTTTTTTACTTTTTATTAAATATTTTCTCCATGTATCGACACCGTTTGACGTACAATTGAAAATTGACGTCCATCCCAATGTAAAAGATTTTCAACAATTCCTAATCCATCGGCGTGATATTGTCCTGCAATTAGTTGCATTGTAAGTAAATAGTATCTTCCATTTCGCGCTAAATCAATGGGATATATCGCACTGATTGGATCTACCCAACCTTCAATTGGTTGTTTTAAAGTTCCATTTGGATTATAAATTTCATCTAAATATTCTTTCCCTTTATATTGCAAATCTAAAATATATTTTTTCTTCGGGTTTTCACTTACTACACTTGCTTTATATTGATTTTCATATTGTACTGTATAGTTGTGTTGTTCATTAAACTGAATCGAGTCAAAGATTTTCATCATTCTTCCTTGGATTGAAGTAAAGACGTAACCATATAAAATACCACCACTCCCACCGGAATCGATCGTTATTAAAATATCCTTTACTCCGTTACCTGTTAAATCTCCTAACCATATTGTTGGGTTATAACCAGCATTTTCAGGAAGTGCAATATGCTGAAATTGATTAGTATGGCCATTTTTTACTGTCAGCGTTATATTCCTTAAAAAAGGACTATCGGGCTCTTTCGTACCTGTCAGATATACCCAATCAGGAAATCCGTCCCCGTTTACATCACCGAATTCGCTTGCTACTATTTGCTGATTTGAAGTACTTGGTACATATGGTACCGTTCTTCGCCACTGGAAATTATTCATCTTTCTTCTCCTCTACTAATTGAAATAAACATCACTCTTATTTCTTATTTAATGTTCAACAGTAAGGAAAAGTGCCTTATAATAATTCCATTAATAGCTAAAGATTAATGAACTTTGAATTTCTACTCACTACTTATCTTTGTAAAAAGAATGGCTAAAATAAGGGCAAATCCTAAATACCCCATTAATGAATAGACTTTACCAACCAATGTAGTAAAACCTACAAAGCTTGCCATAAAACCAATGGCACCAACCAATATAACAGACGGCTTATAAATTGGATCCTTTGGTGGGACGAAACGAATTATAAATGAATATAGAAGACCTACCGCTGTATTATAAATCATCCCCAATAAAGCAAAAGCCATTAAATATCCTAATAAGGGATGAATATTTTTAGCAATTTCTAAAATGGGCATTTCTGTTCCTGACACAATTTCCATCTTGGCAAACATAGCGACATTAATTAATAAAATTAGCATTCCAAGCATTAACCCACCAATAATTCCTCCTGCCCCAGCTACTCTTCTTGTTGATGCCGTACGACCAATTACAGTAAGCATCGCGACAGAAGAAGCAATATTATAAGATACATAAAGCAATGCACCCATAATCCAGTTTGGTGCAGCTATTGGTTGATGTTGTGCCAATATATTTTGTTCAGCAAAGGATAAATCCATTGTAAATATAGAATAGAGGGCAATCATTAACATGATTGCCATTAAATATGGTGTAGCTACTGCAATGACATTAATAATACTTTTCACATTAAGCATTAACGTAAAGACAGTTAAAGCAACCATGAGCAAACTTCCTATGAAGGGGTCAAACCCTAACATTTGCTTTACTGTTGAAGCAGCACCAGCGAACATGGCGACCACTAACGCAAATAAAAAGAAGGTGATAAGTAAGTCCAAAACTGTTCCGAAAGCCCGCCCCGCTATATGGTATACAACCTCTTTATGGGAAGTAGTTTGCAACTCATATCCTAACTGTGCTATACACATTCCTAAATAAGAAAATCCTATTGTGGCGACAATCGCACCAAGGATACCGTATAAGCCAAACCCCGTGAAAAATTGCATGATTTCTTGTCCAGAAGCAAAACCCCCACCAACAACTAGTCCAACAAAAGCGCCACCTATTTGAAAACTCTTTTTCACCAATTCCCTCATTTCTAAAATTGGACAATTACCTAGAAAGGTAATTTTTTTCTATGAACAAGCTCTCATTATATGGATATGATTTCTTTTCTTTTTCATACATCCTTAAACTGGTTTTACAATATTCAAATTTCGTCGAAAAAAATCCGAAAACAAGAATTTGTTTTCGGATAACCACTATCGATATATTTTTTTGGCTATTGTAAATTGATTTATCATCTCTATATTTGGCTCATAACCTATCCCTACTTTTTGAGGTACGAGTATATAACCGTCTTTTACTACGACTTCCGGTTCTATAATATCATGATCCCAGTAATGATTTGAGCCAGCTGTATCACCAGGTAATATAAAGTTAGAAAGGGAAGTTAATGCTATATTATGAGCTCGTCCAATCCCCGATTCTAACATTCCTCCACACCAAACGGGAATATTTTTTTCCTGACAATAATCATGAATTTTTTTCGCTTCAGTAATCCCACCTACACGCCCGATTTTAATATTGATGACACCACAACTACCTAACTCGATTGCTTTCTTCGCATCTTCTAAAGAATTAATACTCTCATCTAAACAAATTGGTGTTTTAATTTCCTTTTGAAGTTTTGCATGGTCAACGATGTCATCGTAAGCAAGCGGTTGCTCAATCATAGTTAAATTAAACGCATCCAGTTGTTTCAGTAACTCGATATCATCTAAACTATACGCTGAATTAGCATCTGCCATTAACGGCACATTAGGGAAATGTTCCCGCAACACTCGAATTACTTCGATATCTTTACCTGGCTTAATTTTCACTTTAATGCGTTTATATCCTTCTTTAATCGCCTGCCCGACCACTTCGATTTGTTTTTCGATTGTTTTTTGTATACCGATACTAATTCCTACTTCAATTTTATCCTTTTGACCACCCAATGCTTGAGCCAATGATTGGTTCGTTTGTTGTGAATAAATATCCCAAAAGGCACCTTCAATAGCTGATTTTGCCATATTATTTTTCCGAATTCCTTTAAGTAAATCCGTTATATCAACTGGATGGTTTATTTCTTTATTTAAAAGAAGAGGAATGATGAAATCCTCTAACATATGCCAATTCGTCTTTAATGTTTCCTCGGTATACCAAGGTGCGTCGAATGCTACAGATTCTCCCCATCCAGTTGTTCCGTTCTCTTCTTTTACTTCTAATAATAAAAACTCTTTCTCATGAAACGTTCCAAAACTTGTTGAGAACGGATTTTTTAACCGCATTTTCAAATGATGTATAATAACTTCAGTAATTTTCAATGGCAATCCTCTTCTCCCTAAATGGTCTTTAAATTATATATAATTCTTTTATAAACGACTATCTTTCAACTATCATATCACCGTTTTTCATCGTCTTTAAAGTTTTAGCTTATAAAACAATACGCTCTCTTTTTGTAAAATAAAAAACCCCATTCCTGAAAATACATCGGAATGGGATTTTTATTTGAATAACTAAATCATTTTTAATATTTATAAGATTGACCACCGTCAATCGGAATCACAACTGCATTGATAAAATTAGCTTGATCAGAAAGTAGGAATGCTACTAAATAACCAACTTCTTCAGGTTTACCAAAACGTTTCATTGGGTTTGGTTGTACAAATTGTTTTCCTACTTCTTCCCAGTTTTCTGGATCGATTTGTTTTAATGATCCTTCTACCATTGGTGTCATGATGGCGCCAGGTGCGATAGCTTTAATAGATACACCAAATTGACCGTATTCAATACCTGAATTACGAGTTAATCCAACTACACCGTGTTTACTTGCAGCATAACCTGATTGGTTACCAATTCCGCGAATACCACCAACAGATGCAGTATTTACTACTGAACCATAACCTTGCTCTTTCATTACTTTTAAAACATATTTTAGTCCGTAGAATACTCCATTTAAATTTATACTAACTACTTTTTCAAATTCATCACTACCAAAATCTTCTGTTAAGTTTTGTTTCCCTTCAATACCTGCATTATTAAAGAATCCATCAATTTTACCGAAGGTTTCAACCGTTTTATTTACATAGTTTTGCACCGCTTGTTCATCAGCCACGTTCGCAGTAATCAGTAATATTTCTGCCTTTGGTGCTACTTCTAAAATTTTCGCTTTTGTATCTTCAAGACCTTTTTCATTTAAGTCAACTAAAGATAATTTTGCCCCTTCTTTAGCGACTTGAAGAGCTGCTGCTTGTCCTAATCCAGAACCTGCTCCAGTAATAAGTACAACTTTTTCTTCAAATCGATTCATCATGAAAGACTCCCTTAAGCTTATAAATTTAATATCTCGAATTCGAAATATTATAATCTAATCTATACCTCATTTTTTTATCTGTCAAAACTTAGGCTCTGTTTTTATACTTTCAATAACTAGCATAGAGCCTATTAAAAAATTTATACAAACAGCAGGCATTTACTTCATAAAGTTAGATATTAGCTAGGAAATACCTTGTTTCAACATGTTAGAATGTTACAATTATATAAATTTCAAATTGACTTTTAAGGGGATGACAATTTGCGTAAGCAACACATAGGGGTTGTGTTCGGAGGCGTTTTATTATTGGTTATTGCGATGGAAATCAGTCGATTTGCCTTTACACCGATATTACCATTTAT
Source organism: Ureibacillus galli (assembly GCF_014836845.1). GTDB lineage: Bacteria > Bacillota > Bacilli > Bacillales_A > Planococcaceae > Ureibacillus > Ureibacillus galli. The sequence goes on along the minus strand of NZ_JACSQA010000017.1, from coordinate 71,915 downwards.
GAGAATTGAAGAAGATCTTTCATTTGAAAAGGCAAGTTTTTTGGCATCGAGTAACTATATTGGATACTTTGTTGGTGCACTTGCTGCAGGATTTATTTTTCGAAATAAAAAGAATTTATTATTATTAAATGTTTTTCTCAATGTCTTCTCGGTTTTCTTTATGGGAATGACGGAATCCTTTTGGTTATGGATTTTCCTAAGATTTTTAGCCGGTACTACGAGCGGAATTATATTTGTTTTAACATCTAGCATTATTATGGACTACTTAGCTTCTCACTTATTAACACGCTTTTCTGGCTTTTTATTTTCCGGGATTGGTATAGGGATTGCGATTTCAGGATTACTTGTTCCTTTAATAGAATTATCCTTTGATTGGGAAGGTACTTGGCTCGGGCTGGGCATATTATCCGGATTATTTTTTGCTATCACTATTTTATTATGGAGGAAAGTTACAATTCAAGACGGAATAAAAGTTGAAAAAGCAGAGAATACGAAAATATTTCGAGGTTTCATGCCTTGGCTAATCATTGCCTATGGGTTAGAAGGACTCGGTTATATTATTACCGGTACATTTTTAGTCGATATTATCTACAATATTGAAAGTTTAAGATCCTTTGCCGGATTTAGCTGGGTAATAGCTGGTATTGCAGCTGCTCCAGCCGCTCCTATTTGGATGGCAATGATAAAAAAGGTTTCTACTGTTAAAGTGCTATCAATTGCTTACATATTACAAGTATTTGGAATTATATTACCGGTCCTGTCTCAAACATGGTGGAGCGTTCTTCTTTCAGCTTTCTTATTCGGTTTTACATTTGTCGGTATTGTTTCTCTATCAACTGCTTACGCCCGGGAACTATTTCCAAAGCAGAGTGGTGCAGTCGTTTCCGCTTTAACTACTGCTTATGCGCTAGGGCAAATTATAGGACCTATTTTAGCAAGTAAATTTGAAGCCTATTTTAATAGTTTTAAAGCGCCTATTTCCTTTGCCGGTTCTATTGTGACAACTGCAATCCTTATTTTATTATTTGGAAAATGGTATAGTGATCGGAGACAACTATCTCATATCTCCAAAATGTCAAATTAAAATGCATCAAAGAAATGTCAACAGGCAGCTACTCTTTTAATAAAAGAATAACTGCCTTTTTAAACTAAAAATCTATTCTTTTATTTTCAGGTCACTTACCTAGCTACTTATTCTATCCTTCCTAGACACTCTCCCAATTTTCTATAAAATAGACTTTCTCCTCCCAATCTCATATTTATTTTGAAGCATATTTTCCCTCTAATGGCTATATGTCCATTAACAAAATCTATTAAGCGAATATTATGTTAAAGAAAAGGAGGTGAAGAAATAAGTTGTAATTTTAATTAGCTTCCATCATTTTCAGTTCATTGATTTTCTAAACAAACCCAATTTCAAAACTAGACTTAAGTTAATAAATGTAATGGAATCTCTTTAAAAAATATTAGAAAATAAAACTGAAAAAGTAAAAAGCTAAAATAAACCTTTTACACGTTAAGCTACATTAGGTAGATTCATTTTTAATAGCAAAAAACGTTTTGCATCATCTTTCCCCTCAATTATGGAATTTGTCATTTAAATCGGACTTCGAAATGTGTTTATAGCACACTGCTTTATGAAGGGTGTTTTTAATAGAAAATGTCTTTGCTAGAATCCTCGCAGATGCAATTCAAAATTACTTGGTCGAGATCAAGGGTAAAAAAATTGTCTAGGTGGGAAGGCAATGATTTGAAAGTATCCTTGTAACGTAATTGCAAATGCTAGTATTTTTAAGTAAAGAACATTTACTAATGTGAAAAGTAATGGAATCCGAATTCCATTCGTACCCAAAACTATTCCGATGAGTCATTCTGAGAAAATTTGTCTTTCGATCTCTCATTTAATTAAAACTCACTGCTTTACTTTCATATAATTGCTTCTTCAATCCATTTGTAATAGCTACTTCTGATGAGATAAGGAAGACTAATATGTTTTGAATGGATGCTTTCCTAAAGTCACCATAAACTACTTACATCTCGGTAAGTACTTAATTTTAAATTTTATGTCTATGAAAATAGGCACTGCTCTATTTAATATTTCGCTTAATGTTTCTTCCACTAATCCATTATTACACCGATCATTTAATGCCTATTAGAACGGAACTAGTAGGCATTCTTTTTATTTTCATCATATTTTGAACATAGAACTGAAATAGTTGACTTCCTTACATAGATAAGGTTTATTTTTTGTATGTACAAATTTCCGGTTTTAGTTTAAAGGAGTTTCTTTATGAATCCAGGAGTATCAAAGATGACTTTAGTCATATTATTAAGCAATTTATTCATTTCTTTCATTGGTATAGGACTAGTAATCCCTGTTATGCCAACGATTATGAATGAGATGGCACTGAGTGGTTCTATTATGGGTTATATGGTCGCAGCTTTTGCCCTAGCTCAACTGATTGTCTCCCCAATTACTGGTAAATGGACAGATCAATTTGGACGAAAAAAGATACTTATTGTCGGTCTCCTCATATTCAGTATTTCAGAATTACTTTTCGGATTAGGGAAGACGGTTGAAATGTTATTTCTTTCCCGAATATTAGGCGGTATTAGTGGTGCCTTTATTATGCCTGCAGTTACAGCTTTTATTGCTGATATTACAACGGAAAGTGCTCGTCCAAAAGCACTTGGGTATATGTCTGCTGCGATTAATACCGGTTTTATTATCGGACCCGGTATTGGTGGCTTATTAACAGAGTTCGGTACACGTACACCTTTTTTCACCGCTGCACTTTTAGCTTGTATTGCCGCCGTCATCTCTTTTTAAAGGAACCAAAAGCGAGCGAGTCCATCAAAACTAGTGAAAAGATACCGACTGGCGTAAAACGGATTTTTGTTCCAATGTACTTTTTTGCTTTTATATTATTGTTTTTTAGCTCTTTTAGTTTAGCATCCTTCGAATCTTTGTTTAGCTTATTTGTCGACCATAAATTTAACTTTACACCTAAAGATATCGCATTACTCGTAACGGGTGGCGGACTTGTCGGTGCCCTTGCCCAAGTAATCTTATTCGATCCACTTACGAAAAAGTTAGGTGAAATAGGATTAGTAACATACAGTTTAATTGTCTCAGCACTATTGGTTTTTAGTATGACTGTTGTAAATACTTATTGGTCCGTAATGCTCACATCATGTATTGTTTTTATCGGTTTTGATTTAATTCGCCCTGCTATTACGTCCTACTTATCCAAACACGCTGGCAATGAACAAGGATTTGTTGGTGGAATGAATTCGATGTTTACTAGTCTCGGAAATATTATGGGACCGATGATTGGTGGAATGTTGTTCGATATTAATTTTAACTATCCCTATTACTTTGCTACGATCGTTTTAGTAATCGGCATTATCTTTTCCCTTTTCTGGAAAAGTCCATTATCTTCTAAATGAAAAATGACTCCATTTCGGTTTTTTCCGAATAGGAGTCATCTTTTTTATTGTTTTTTTCTTGTAAACAAATTTTTTGTTTTTTCAGTAAGCCCCATTACTGCCGGCATAAAGACCGGTAGCATGATAAAGCTTAGTAACACAAGACCAACTAACACTAAAATGGCTACTTGCATTAATGTCACAATACCAGAAGGAATTAATGCTGCAAAAGTCCCACCTAAAATAAGTGCGGCAGATAAAACTACTCCACCTATATGTTTTGCCGCATCAATAATTGCTACACTACCCTTATCTTCTAACTCATGATATCTCATCATAAGGAAAATACTATAGTCAACACCAAGGGTAACAATCATGATAAAACTAAAGAATGGTACATTCCAACTTAATATACTTTGCCCTAGAATCGTTTCGCTCAATAATTCAGAAAGACCGAGGGAAGTATAGTAAGCTAATATAAGTGACGCAATAATAATCAAAGGCTGCCAAATGGAACGGGTAATCACTAGTAAGACGATGGCAATACCAATCATCATAATTGCAATTGTTCGAGTAAAGTCGCTACTTGAGATTTGTTGTAAATCGACATTCGCTGCTGATTTACCGCCAAGGGCAATTTTTGCATCACTAAAACTTAAATTTTTCGATGTCGCTTTAATTTGTTCATCAATATCTTCGATTACTTTCATTGCTTCTTTTGAATATGGATTAACATCTAAAATAATCATCATTTTCGTTGTTTTTTGATCATCAGACATATACATATTCAAACTTTCTTTGAACTCTTCTCCATCTAATATTTCCTGTGGAATGTAAAATACGCTATTTGAATCTGAGCTACTAACTTCTCCTAAATATTCCTGGGCATCCAATAAGCCGTCTCCAATTTCAGATAATCCATCGGTACTTTGAGCTAATCCATCTTGCAATAATTTCATTTTGTCTTGTAGTTCAGTTAAACCATTTTGTAATTGTTTTTGACCTTCATTAACAGTTGATAAACCGGTTTGTAATTCACTAGTTTTTGAATTAATTTGATTAACACCATCTACCCCTGATTCAAGACCTGTAGCTAAAGTATTGGCACCAGATTGTAATTGTCCTACTCCATCCTCCACCTGTTCCAAGCCATCTGTAATTTGAGCAAAGGAAGCATTTGCTTCTTTGAAAGACTCCACTGCTAAATTGTATTGAGGTGTAAGCTCTTGTAGCTTTACTTCCAATTGAGAAAGTTGTTCTTGCGCTACTTGTGCCGTTCCTATCACAGTTTGCACATTGACATCTGAAGCTAATTCCGGCTTTGATGCAACTAACGCATTCATGGACTGTTCAATTGCCACATAGCCTTGTTTTGCACTTGTTATTGCACTATTCATCGAAGTAAACAATTCATTAAATTGACTAAAACCTTGCGCAAGATCTCCATAACCAGCTTGTAACTGGGACGCCCCTGTACTTAACTCACTGACGCTTTGTTTCAACGTATTTAAACCATTCGCTAAATCCGTTGCACCTTTTGCGCCATCTTTATAACCACCTGCTACTTGGTTTAAAGCATCTGATAATTGACCTACCCCTTGCTCCATTTGAGCCGTTCCATCAATTAACTGCTGTACACTATCAAAGCTATTTTCATCGACTTTGCCAAGTTCAGATTCTGCATCTGAAAGGCCGTCATGAATTGTGCCTAGCCCTTCCTGTGCAGTTCCTAAGCCTTCATTTAATGTATTTGTTTGTTCTTTAATATATAAATCTTCTATCTTTTCTCCTGCTGGGCGAGTAACTGAATAAACTTGTGAAACACCATCTACTTTTGAAATCACTTCCGCCAACTGATCTATATCTTGCAATCCTGTTTGGGTTGCAAGCGAATCTTTCGATTGTATCACTAAATTAGTCGGTGATGAAAATCCAGAAGGAAAATGATCTTCGATTACAGAAATTGCTTGTTTCGATTCATACTCATCACTAATTTCTACTAAATCATCATAATTTAGTTCCCCTGTATATTTAATAATAAATGGTAAACATAAAACTGCGATAATCACTAATGCTGCAATCGGTCTGAAATAGGAATGCTTCGATAAAAACTGCCATAACTTGTTTTCACTATGACCATTAACGTTTTTTGCTGGCCAAAACATTTTAATGCCAAATAGCGCCATAAAGAATGGATTTAATGTGATTAAAACGAACAATAAAACAGCTACTCCAATGGCTACCGCTGATGTCGCTTGATACAATTTAAATTCCGCTAAATATAGAGCCATAAAACCGATGAATACCGCAATACCACTATAAACGACAGTTCTACCGGCTGTTTTATAAGTTTCCGTAATAGCTTTTAAAACCGGGAGACCTTTCCCCAGTTCTTCTTTAAAACGTGTATATAAAAGAATGTTGTAATCCGTTCCAATTCCAAACAAAATGACAATTAAAAATACTTGGGTAAAGTTTGAAAATGGAAAGTTGAATTTATCAACTAATTGCGCAACAATACCTAACGATACAATATAGGAAACTCCTACTGTTATAAGAGAAATTAACGGTACAACTGGTGATCGGAAAACTAATATTAATACAGCTAAAATGAACACAATCGCGATAACTTCGGTTTTCTTAATTCCTGCTTGTGATGATTTGGCGAAGTCATCCAGTACGATGTCTGTACCTGTATAATAGGAATCTACTGATTGTACTTCCGTTTTATCACGTAAAGCTTGTGCTACCTCTTCCACTGTTCCCTGATTATGATTAACATAAATTTGGGTTAAAATCGTCGTACCATCTTCAGAAACGAGTTGTTTTTTAGTTTCTTCACTATCGGAATGGGTCAACATATCGGTAATACCTAGTTCATCACGATCGGCCTTTAACGACTGTATAACTTCTTCAATTTCGTTAAGCTGGGTTTCATTTAAAGCTTTATCACTTCCACTAGTAAAAACAGCGATAAACTGATATGTTTCCGTTCCTCCATCCTCCATTTCCGTTAATAGCTCTGATGCTATTTTACTTTGCGTATAAGCTGGAATATCAGTTTGACCTTTTTCCCGTACTAGTGAATCCAAATTCGGCATCGTTACAATCATTATAGTGGAAATAATTACCCAAATAACGAACGATACAGTACGTACATTCAGCCATTTTTTCAAAATAGATCACCTTTCTTTTATCATTCATTTCTTATTCCCTTTATTCAAAAACCTATCTATTACCCTACCATGGCAATATGGATTACAATATAGACAATTAGGGGCAAACTGTTTAAAAAAATGAAAATGAGGTTGGATAATGAGACATAGTGATGAAACGAAAAGAATACTTGCTAATTCATTAAAAGAAATGATGAAATCAAAAGCCATTGAGAAAATTTCCATCCGTGAAATTACGGATAATGCCAATGTCAATCGACAAACATTCTATTATCATTTTGAGGATATTTATGACTTATTGAAGTGGACTTTTCAACAAGAGGCTGTTCAATTGTTAGCAGTGCATAATAGCGCCAAAATTTGGCAAGAAGGTTTACTTCAACTTTTCCACTATCTAGATGATAACCGTACCATTTGCTTAAATGCGCTCCAGTCATTAGGAAGAGGAGATTTAAAACGTTTCTTTTATGCTGACATTCACAACATTTTAGAGCGTGTCGTAAAAGAGCATTGTAATAATTTACAAGCATCTGAACAATATTTATCATTCATTATCCATTTCTATACCATCTCATTAGGTGGTCTTGTGGAAAGCTGGTTAGCAGGAGAAATGGAACAAACCCCTGAAGAAATTATTGAAATGATTGATACATTTATTCAAGATCAACTACTAGGAGCACAAGAACGTATCAAAGGACAAGCTAGTATTTCTTAAACTATCCATTTCCCCCCACCTAACCTATATTGAATGACTTAATAGGAAATGTTATATTAATCGCAAGATACTGAAAATTGCAATCTACTATATATCCACTTTTATTGGAATAGTAGAGGCGAATATGTATTGATCTTTTAAGGAAATTAAAGTGATTTTTACATTATGATTCAAGGGGGAAAAGAAATGACTTCAAAATCAACTAGCGTTATCGAGTTAACAGAAAATTTGGGTGCTCACAATTATCACCCACTTCCAATTGTCGTTTCCGAAGCTGAAGGGGTTTGGGTGAAAGATCCTGAAGGAAATCAATATATGGATATGCTTTCTGCTTATTCTGCACTAAATCAAGGTCACCGTCATCCAAAAATTATTAAAGCATTAATTGATCAAGCAAACCGCGTAACGTTAACTTCTCGTGCATTCCACAACGACCAACTTGGTCCTTGGTATGAGAAATTAACGAAAATGACTGGTAAAAATATGGTTTTACCTATGAATACAGGGGCAGAGGCAGTTGAATCTGCCATTAAAGTTGCTCGTCGCTGGGCATATGATATAAAAGGCGTAGAAGCAAATAAAGCCGAAATTATCGGCTGTAACGGAAATTTCCACGGTCGTACAATGGGGGCTGTTTCTTTATCCTCTGACAAAGAATATCAACGTGGATTCGGTCCAATGTTAGAAGGTTTCAAACTCATCCCTTATGGTGATGCAGATGCCCTTAAAGATGCCATCACTCCAAACACAGCGGCATTTATTGTTGAACCTATTCAAGGGGAAGCTGGTATTGTAATGCCTCCAAAAGGCTTCTTAAAAGCAGCTGAACAAATTTGTAAAGAACATAATGTTTTATTCATTACGGATGAAATTCAAACAGGTCTTGCTCGTACTGGGAAAATGTTTGCTCACCAATGGGAAGAGGTAACTCCTGATATCATCATTCTTGGTAAAGCCCTTGGTGGTGGTGTTATGCCTATATCCGCTGTCGTAGCAAATAGTGATATACTTGGTGTTTTAAATCCAGGTTCTCACGGTTCAACATTCGGGGGTAATCCACTCGCTTGTGCGGTCTCCCTTGCTTCTTTAGAAGTACTTGAAGAAGAAAAATTAACAGAAAAGTCATTAGAGCTAGGTAACTACTTCCAAGAACAATTACGATCCATTAACCATCCAACCATTAAAGAAGTGCGTGGTAGCGGTTTATTTATCGGCGTGGAACTAACTGAACCTGCTCGTAAATATTGTGAGCAATTAATGGGGTTAGGATTATTATGTAAAGAAACCCATGACTATGTCATTCGGTTCGCTCCACCTCTAGTCATTACGAAAGAAGAAATTGACTGGGCGCTTGAAAAGATTAGAGTTGTATTCGCTTAAATATAAATTGAATAAAAAGAGGTTATTCGAATTATTTCCGAATAACCTCTTTTTTACGTTAAGATAAATTGTATATAGGATTCTAGGAGAGAGTAAAATGAAAACAATTTATGTTACTGGCTATCGTCCCCATGAACTTGGTATTTTTAACGAACACCACCCAGGAATACCGATAATTAAAAAGGCTATTGAAAATGAGCTAAGAATATTACTCGATGCTGGCCTAGAATGGATTGTCATTAGTGGCCAACAAGGTGTAGAAACATGGACTGCAGAAGTCATAATCGAGTTAAAGAAGGAATATGATAATATAAAATACTCGATTATTACCCCTTTTTTAGAGCAGGAGAAAAATTGGAATGAACAGAAACAACAGAAATACCATTATATTGCTAGTCAAGCTGATTTTGTGACGAGCGTCACAAAACGTCCTTATGAAGCGCCATGGCAATTCATTGAAAAGGATAAGTTTATTATTCAAAATACTGACGGCTTACTATTAATTTACGATGAAGAAAATGAAGCCTCCCCAAAATACGTTAAAGGCCTAGCACAAAAATATGCAGAACAGCATAACTATAACATATTAGAAATCAATGCTTATGACCTTCAGATGATTGCTGAAGAAATGCAAAGAGAAGATTGGTCATAAGGAAGATATAATTTACTTAATTTTCTGACATCTATAAACATTTTTTGCTATAATAAAAATGATTATTTGTAAAGGAGCTGTTGCTATGGAAAAAATTAGACTGGTAAATGAACCAAAACCAATCAATATATCCCACGATACTTATAAAAGAGAATGTTGTTATACTCGGGGTGTACACATCCCCCACGAAGACTTTTTAGAAATATTAGATCATATGTCCCACGACATAAAACTATATTTCGACTTCCATAACCCTGGAAAAAAAATTGCCCCTGGTACGTATTTAAATGGTTACGCAGGTCTTGCAAGAAGTATTATTAATTACTACCAAAATATTAAAAAATTCAGTGTGGATGGGCTGAATAACGGCAAAGATTTTTATGTAAAAATTATCTAAAACTTTTTGAGGTGACAAAAAAGTGAATACCAATTAAAAACACCGCCTGTTCGTAAGCTCTAAAGCTCGCTAACAAGCGGTGTTTAATTTAAATTATTTTATTTCTTTTGAATTGAAATTGACCAAGCAGCTTCGTCAATTTGTTCAAAGTTTGTTACTGTATGACCTGCTTCAGCAGCCCAGCGGGGAATCGATTCGGTACCTTGTGTACAATCGAACTCAACTATTAATTCGTCACCAGAGTTAATTTCTTCAATTGCTTGTTGTGCTTCAATTAAAGGAAATGGGCAAACCATACCTTTTACTTCTAATTTCTTTTGCATGTAAAAGTCCTCCTTAAAATAACGTTATGCAGGTGTCACTTGTTCTTTTAACTTTGCAGCCATTGCCTTTTGGCGTGGACGGACAAAGACAAAATATGATGCAGTCCATGTACCTAAAATCATAAAGACAAGTCCAACCCAACCTTGCCATGTCATCATAGCTGTCATCACTAAACCGTTCCCGATTGAGCAGCCCCCAGCAAGACTTGCACCAACACCCATTAAATTACCACCGATAAAACTGTTAATACCCGTTTTTACATCGGGCATTCTGAAACGGAACTCTTTACTAGCTTTAGCAGCAATAAATGATCCTGCGAAAATTCCCAACACTAAAAATACGCCCCAGTTAAGGAATCCTTCATCCCCTGTAGTTAAATATTGTAGGATGTTAGCAGAAGGTGTAGTAATCCCTAATCCAAATACACGACCTGTTGCAGCACTTAATGGCCATGCGATAAATGCGATAATACCAATTAAAGTAGCCGTTACAAAGGGATTCCAACGTTTTTCAAATAAAATATGTGCTAATCCAGTACGTTTTGGTTTTAATGATGGAATCGCAACTTTTGGTTTCGTTAATTGTTTATATACAATAAACGCTACAATTAAAACAAACGGTATAATTATAAACCAGTGATTAATACCAAATGTTTCAGCAATGGAGTTTTTAGGAAGTACAGTACTTTGTTGCATTTGTTGATTAAATGGACCAAATACGCCAGTACGCATCATTGTACTCATTAACATATATCCAGCTAAAGCAATCCAACTTCCAATTAATCCTTCACCAGCACGATACCAAGTTCCAGTTGCACATCCACCAGCTAAAATAATACCAATCCCAAAAATAAAGGAACCAATAATGACTGATAAAATTGGTAATGAACCAGCTGAATATTCAAATACACCTAGATCGATTAATAAAAATACGCCTACGCTTTGAACAGCGATTGCTACTAATAACGCATAAAACATACGATTATCTTTCGCTATATACATATCACGGAACCCACCTGTTAAGCAGAAGCGGCCTCTTTGCATAACAAAACCTAATAATGCTCCACAAAGTAATCCGGTAATGATTAAGTATGTCATATATTTCACCTCTAACGATTCAATTCTTAGTAAATCAATATGATTATAATACATTCCCTATTCATAAGTTACAAGATTTAATTTTTTCCAATCTATGAAATAGGTCTAATTTATTAGTTTTATGGTGATTAATAACAATCGAATATAAATTGACAATTTGGAATTAAATTTAGATGAAAAATATTGACATCATTATTGATAATGATTATCATTATCGTAGTGATACTACTTTTCGAGATGAACCCCTCAGAATTCTCGAATATTTCTTAAAAAGAATGGCAAATCTATTAAAGGTTTGCCATTTTGTGTTATGAATTCTAATGTGATGTACACTGTACATATAATGAATAAAGGAGTTGATAGAATGGATTATCGTATTGAAAAAGACACTTTAGGAGAAGTACGAGTACCAGCTGATAAAATTTGGGGTGCCCAAACACAACGAAGTAAAGAAAACTTTCAAATTGGGCAAGAAAATATGCCGATTGAAATTATTCGTGCCTTTGCAACATTAAAAAAAGCAGCAGCTATTACAAATGAAAAATTAGGCAAATTATCAAAAGCTAAAACTGAAGCAATTGTTACTGCTGCTGATGAAATCCTTTCTGGTAAATGGGATGATCAATTCCCCCTTGTCGTATGGCAAACTGGTAGTGGTACACAATCCAATATGAATGTAAATGAAGTAATTGCTTACCGTGCAAATCAATTGTTGGAAGCACAAGGCATTACGGAACAGGTACACCCAAATGATGATGTAAATAAATCCCAAAGTTCAAACGATACATTCCCAACTGCCTTACATATCGCAGCAGTGGAAATGGTTGAAAATTATTTAATGCCTCGACTTCAATTATTAAAGGCCACTTTTAAAGAAAAATCGGAGCAATTTAAAGATATTATAAAAATCGGTCGTACCCATTTACAAGATGCAACTCCATTAACATTAGGTCAAGAAATTAGTGGATGGCACCACATGCTTGTGAAATCAGAAAAAATGATTATGGTCAACACACAATTTTTAAAAGACCTTGCGATTGGTGGTACTGCAGTTGGGACTGGAATCAATGCTCACCCTAAATTTGGTGATATGGTTGCAGAGGAAATTAGCCATTTAACTGGTATAACATTTGCTTCCTCCGAAAATAAATTCCATGCGTTAACATCTCATGATGAAATTGTATCTGCCCATGGTGCATTAAAAGCACTTGCAGCAGACTTAATGAAAATTGCCAATGATGTTCGTTGGCTTGCTAGCGGACCTCGAAGTGGCATTGGTGAGATTACAATTCCAGAAAATGAACCAGGAAGCTCTATTATGCCTGGTAAAGTCAACCCTACTCAAAGTGAAGCAATGACAATGGTTGTTACTCAAGTTATAGGAAACGATGCCACTATCGCCTTTGCTGCTTCCCAAGGGAACTTTGAATTGAACGTATTTAAACCCGTTATTATTTATAATTTCTTACAATCTGCTCGCCTTCTTGCCGATGCGATGAAATCATTCAATGATAACTGTGCAATTGGCATCGAGCCGAACATAGAAATTCTTGAGCGCAACTTAGAAAATTCATTGATGCTAGTCACTGCATTAAACCCATATATCGGTTATGAAAATGCCGCGAAAATTGCAAAGAAAGCCCATAAAGAAGGAACTACTTTAAAAGAGGCAGCTATTTCTTTAGGTCTTTTAACTGAAGAACAGTTTGAAGAATATATCGATCCAAAGAAAATGATTTATCCAAACGCAGAATAAATTTGTTCCTTTTCAATAGTGTCCCAAAAGGTGATTTTCCCCTTTGGGGCATTTTTTAATGATAATTAATAGAAATGCCTTATCGATTTTTTAAATAAAACTTTATAATGGAATAAAAGACTGCAGGTTAGGAGCTTTATAATGAATCAACCTATCTTATGTATAGGCGAATTGCTTATCGATTTTTTTAGTAACGAAGTGAATACAACAATAGTAGAGAGTCAAACATTTACGAAAAAAGCTGGTGGCGCTCCAGCAAATGTCTGTGCGGCTATTGCAAAATTAGGAGGCGAAGCTTTCTTTTGCGGTAAAGTTGGGAATGATCCCTTTGGCGAATTTTTATATAATACCCTCCTTCATGAAAATGTCCATACGGATTTATTAATAAAAGATTCTTCCCACCCTACTACCCTTGCCTTTGTCTCTTTGCAAAAAGATGGACAGCGAGACTTCGTTTTCAATCGAGGAGCAGATGCCTTTTTATCGATTGAAGATGTGCCAAATCAAATCTTTCATAAAATGAACATTGTTCACTTTGGTTCAGCAACTGCCCTCCTTCCAGGACAATTGAAAGAAACATATAAAAAGTTACTAGTAGATTTAAAGGAGAACAATTGTTATATTTCCTTTGATCCTAATTTCAGATTGGACTTATGGAAAGGGCAAGAAAGTGAATTTATCCGACTAGCTTATGAATTTATTTCCAAATGTAATTTTTTAAAGGTTAGTGATGAGGAACTTTATCTATTAACAAATGAACAAGAACTAACAAAAGCCGTTACCGTACTTCATCAGTTTGGAGCGAAGAGTATTGCTGTTACTATAGGAAAAGAAGGAACCTATTTTTCCTATAACGGTAAATCAACAACAATTCCTAGCATACCCGTTCAAGCCATTGATACGACTGGTGCTGGCGATGCCTTTGTTGGGGCAGTATTGTACCAACTAGGTAAAGTAAATAACCCCCACAACTTATCCTTTGACGATTGGCAAACGATTATTGCTTTCGCCAATAAAGTCGGCGCGAAAGTTTGTGAAAAAGTAGGTGCCATCGAAGCATTACCAACTTTGGATGAACTAGAAAATCTTTAAATAAAAAGAGGGCTGACCTAAAGTGTAAGGTCACCCTCTTCTACTAATCTACTTTTATTGTTTGCGTATGCATTGGATCCTCTTTTTTCATCCCAATCATGTTAAACACAATGTTTAAAACAATGGCCGTAACTGATCCACAAACAATTCCATTGGATGTCAAAACAGAAATACTGGACGGTAAAACCGCAAAGATTTCAGGTACCATAATAACTCCCCCACCAAGACCGATGGCAATGGCAGCTACCATTGCATTTTCTGGTGAGCGCATAATTTCAGGAGCTAGCATCGTGATCCCTTGGGTTACTACCATACCGAACATCGCAAGCATCGCACCACCTAAAACCGCAGTTGGTATGATAGTTGTCAATGCGGCTACTTTTGGTAAAAATCCTAGTAGTACAAGGAGAATTCCTGTTACAAAAATAACACGACGTTCTTTTACCCCTGTCATTTTAATTAACCCGACATTTTGAGAAAAAGTTGTATATGGAAATGCGTTGAAAATTCCCCCAATAATGGAAGCTAACCCTTCAGAACGATAGCCACGGGACAAATCTTTTGAATTAACTGGCGTTTTCGTAATATCACTTAACGCAAAATAAACACCTGATGATTCTACTAATGAGACCATCGCAACAAGGGTCATCGTAATAATTGCACTTGCATCAAAAGTTGGTGTTCCAAAATAGAACGGTTGAACCATATGTAACCAAGATGCCTCATTTACTGGAGAGAAATCAACTTTCCCTAAAAAAGCAGCAATAATTGTACCAACTACTAAACCTAATAAAATGGAAATGGAACGGATGAATCCAGCAGTAAAACGATATATGAGTAATATAACGACTAATGTAACGATAGCTAAAGTAATGTTTGATGCAGAACCGAAATCAGCAGCTCCTTGCCCACCACCCATATTGTTTGTCGCCACTGGAATTAAGGAAATCCCAATAATTGTAACAACAGAACCTGTAACGATTGGAGGGAAAAATTTTACTAACTTACCGAATACCCCAGAAATTAATATCACGATAATACCCGAAGCAATAATCGCTCCATAAATAGCTCCTACACCTTTGTCCGAACCAATGGCAATAATCGGACTCACCGCTGTAAAGGTACAGCCTAACACGACTGGTAAACCAATTCCGAAAAACTTTCCGCGCATTACTTGTATAAGTGTTGCAATACCGCACATTAAAATGTCGATTGCAACTAAATAAGTCATCTGTTCCGTACTAAATTTTAATGCCCCACCGATAATAATTGGTACTAAAATGGCACCAGCATACATGGCAAGTAAATGTTGAATCCCTAGCGTTACAACTTTTGCTTTGTTCATTTGAACAAAATCCTCCTTAGTTTCTAATTGTTTTATTAATCAAAAAACTCTACTTGTCCATTTGCTAACGATTTAATATTGGCTAATGATTCAACACGAATGCCTTGTTCGCGTAAAAGTTGTCCACCTTGTTGGAATCCTTTTTCAATAACAATTCCTACTCCGATTACATTAGCTTCCGCCTGCTGTGCGATATCTAATAATCCTTTTACCGCTTCTCCGTTCGCTAAAAAGTCGTCGATAATTAACACATTATCGTCTGGTGATAAGAAATCTCTAGAAACCGAAATTTCATTTGTTTCGTTTTTTGTAAAGGAGTGAACTTTAGAAGAATAAAGATTGTCAGCTAAAGTTAATGATTTTCTTTTACGAGCAAAAACAACTGGCGCCCCAATAACTAAACCTAACATAGTAGCTGGCGCAATACCTGAAGATTCAATCGTTAAAATTTTGGTAATAACTTCATCTGAATAGCGATTAGCAAATTCTTCCCCTATTTCTTTCATTAATAATGGATCAATTTGATGGTTTAAAAATGAATCGACCTTTAAAACCGTATCTGATAAAACGCGTCCTTCTTTAAGGATTTTATCTTTTAATAATTGCATAAATGAAATTCCCTTCCTTTTTGTTTTTGAGCAAATAAAAAACTCGAAAAACTTATCCCGCTATGAGTGGAACAAGTCTTTCGAGTAATAAAGTCGAAAGTTAATAGAATACGAATTTCCCTATACGGAAATCGTAATCTAAACGTTGCCTCTCATAGTCGACTTATTTACGGTAAGTCGGTAGAAACTTGCGAGCCATATTCCCGCCAT
The DNA here is from genome assembly GCF_014836845.1 of Ureibacillus galli. Taxonomy (GTDB): domain Bacteria; phylum Bacillota; class Bacilli; order Bacillales_A; family Planococcaceae; genus Ureibacillus; species Ureibacillus galli. Next base: position 55,734 of record NZ_JACSQA010000017.1, on the reverse strand, counting down.
TATATGAGTGAAAATATTAATAGCTTAATAGAAAAGCTAATTGTAAAGATTGTTAAGAATGTCCCAATTATAAACACGGAGAAAATGAAATGCAATAACCCGTAAAATAATAAAATGATTCTAATTATTCGGAAATTAGACAAATTAGAGGTATTTTTTAAAGTAATGTTCGCCTTTTAAACTTTCATTTCCTCCTCTTGATATGAAGAAATTAACGTAATAACATATTAAGAGTCGATTTTAAGTGACCAAAGGAGTTTCCTTCCTTACCGAAATATCCCATACTTCTGCATACAAGAACATTTATATATCTTCCATTATTCAGGGGTAACTTAGCAATTACACCTTTTTGTTCTAAATTAGCAACCGTCTCTTTTAAATCCTGCTCTTTAAAATCTACTAGTTGATGTTGGAATTGATTTAAAAACAACTTAAAGGTAGAAGCCCCATGAAGAATTAAAATATATGGTTCAAATTCATGTAACACTTGTTGAAACACTTCGAATCCTTGAATATATAATGGGTCTTTGCTTTTTTTCAACTGTTTCAAATTAGCGGGATCTGAAATGTAACAGTTTATGCTTGATAAAGTAACTGACTCATTCAAATGTTCTTTCACCCATTTTGCAAAGTTGATAGATCCTATATATTCACGGGACATTTCATCATGGAAAACGTCATGAAATAATCTGCTATCGACTAAAGAATCCGCATAGATTTCAATATCTCCCGCATCCATATGAAATTCAAGTTCAGGTTTTGTACCTACTAAAAAAACCTTTGATTTATATGGATTTCCGTCCCCTTGAAAAGGTAAAAAGGCAATGCTATCAGACTGTTTGTCCACTGCCCATTGTTGTATTTTTTTAAAAAAACCCTTCGACACTGACATATCTCAACATCCTTTACTTATCGCACTTTTTATTTATTATGTCCATTATAACAAGGAAAGTCTTTCCCTAAAGATGTAATTTTTAATTCTTAAAACAATAAAAAAATCGGCAAATCCTTTTGCCGATTTTTATTATAAAGAGTTTATTTATCGAAATCGTAGTCCTTTAATGAGACAACCTTCGTTTTATATTTAATTTTATAACCTAACCATAATGCTAAAAATAATGGTATCCCAATATAAGAAACTGCTACTCCATACCAGTCGATCGATTCACCAATAAAGGCTGTGTAGTTTTGACCGACGATTACGATGATACATACAACAAGAGCAAATAGAGGTCCGAATGGGTATAACTTCGCTTTATATGGTAACAAGCTTAAATCACGGCCCTGTAATTGATACGCTTTACGGAAACGATAATGACTAATCGCTATTCCAATCCAAGCAATAAAACCTGAAAGACCTGAAGCATTTAATAACCACATATATACAGCGCCATCACCAAAGAATGAAGATAAAAAGGCTAAACATCCGACTGCTAATGTTGCTAACAATGCGTAGACCGGAATTCCTCGCTTATTTAGTTTCGCAAAAATTTTCGGCGCTTTTCCATCCACTGCAAGCTGCCAAAGCATACGTGAAGATGCATAAAGACCTGAATTTCCCGCTGACAACATGGCAGTTAATATAATCGCATTCATTACTGAAGCAGCGAATGCAACTCCTAACTTATCGAATACTAACGTGAAGGGTGACACTGCTACATCTTCAGAAAGCAGGCGCGAATCAGTGTAAGGAATTAATAATCCAATTGCAAGGATAGCTAAAATATAAAATAGTAAAATGCGCCAAAATACTGAGCGAACAGCTATCGGAATGTTTTTTCCAGGATCATCCGTTTCTCCTGCTGTAATCCCTAAAAGTTCAGTTCCTTGGAATGAAAAACCGGCAGCTAAAAAGATACCGAAAATAGCAAGGAATCCTCCATTAAACGGTGCATCTCCAACAAAGAAATTTTCAAATCCGATTGGATCGTGACCGCCTAAAATACCAAATATCATTAAAAAGGATACAATGATAAAAACAATAACGGTAGCCACTTTAATCATGGCAAACCAATATTCACTTTCACCATAAGCTCTAACGGACAATATGTTAAAAGTTAAAATGATTATAATAAATAAAACTGTCCAAAGAGCGGATGAACTATTTGGAAACCAAAATTTCATAATGAGCGTTACAGCAGAGATTTCCGCAGCAATTGTAATCGCCCAGTTATACCAATAATTCCAACCCATGGCAAATCCAAAGGCAGGGTCTACAAATTCCGTCGCATATGTACTAAATGAACCCGATGTCGGCATATACGCTGCCATTTCCCCTAGACTTGTCATAAGGAAATAGACCATTATCCCAATAAGAGCATATGCAATTAGTGCCCCACCTGGACCAGCTTGGGCTATGGAAGCTCCACTTGCTAAAAATAAGCCTGTCCCAATTGTTCCTCCAAGGGAAATCATTGTTATATGGCGACTTTTTAATGCCCTTTTTAGTTCAGGCTGACTTTGATTTGATTGTTTGTCACTCATGTTGAAAATCTCCTTTAATATACGCTTACTTAAAGTATGTACAATAATTCGATTACAAACTTAACTGTTTAAAAAATAACAGCCATCACAAATGGATGGCACTTTTAATTTTTATCACACTACCATAAACATGGAAGAAGTTGTATGATAAAGATTAGCTCGTTTCATAGTTTAACACAAAAATTTATATTTTCTAATTTGTAGAATTTTCACATACATACTGGAGGGTCCCATCATGACTAATGTAAAACCAGCTGATGATCGAAATAGAAAATTACAAACAACCACTACAACTACAATTCTTTTTGTCGTTGCGATTATTTTTTTCGCAAGTACATTAAGAACACCATTAACAGGTGTTGGTCCTATTATTTCATTTATCCGGGATAGTTTAGGTATTTCGAATGTATTAGCCGGCTTTTTAACAACTATTCCACTGTTAGCCTTTGCCATTGTTTCACCTTTTGTCCCACGCATTTCCCGTAAGTTCGGGATGGAGTGGACTTTATTTTACTCCATTATATTATTAACGATTGGTATTATTTTGCGTTCAATTGGCAGTACATCCCTTTTAATCATCGGAACCATTTTAATTGGTGTTGCAATTTCTTTTGGGAACGTATTATTTCCAAGCTTTTTTAAAATGAAATTCCCTTTCCATATTGGTTTATTAACAGGTATTTACACTGTATCAATGAATATTTCGGCTGCTGTCGCCTTAGGAATTAGCAATCCAATCGCTTCAAACTCAAGCTTCGGTTGGCAAGGTGCATTAGCTATTCCCATTATCTTAACATTGATTACGTTAATTACTTGGATTCCCCTTCTCCGTGGTGAAAAGGTGAATTTAAACAACATTTCTAAAAATAATACAACAAAGAACGAAACAAAACTTTGGAAATCACCTTTAGCATGGGCTATTGCTGTCTCTATGGGCTTACAGTCCCTCATTTTTTACTGTTCTGCTGCTTGGTTACCTGAAATTTTAATTTCGCAAGGATTTAGTGCAGATAAAGCTGGATGGATGACTTCCGTTATGCAAATGTCCCAAATTCCAATGACATTTCTTATTCCTATCATTGCAGAGAAATTACGTACACAGCGGCCAATTGTTATCCTCTTTACATCGTTCTATATTTTCGGCTTTACTGGTGTCTTTTTTGAATTAACCGACTTTACAGTTTTATGGATGATTTTAATTGGGCTAGGTGGAGGTGCATCCTTCGGTACCGTAGTCATGTTATTTACATTACGTACAAAAACAGCTTATGCTGCTGCACAAATTTCCGGCTTTGCCCAATCTGTCGGATACTTACTTGCAGCCGCAGGACCCGTATTATTTGGTTACTTACATGATACTGCTAATAGTTGGCATGTACCAAACGGTTTATTTATCATCGTTGCGATTATTTTATGTTTTTCTGCTTACTTTAGTGCAAAAGATCGCTATTTATAGCATCGATACAAACATACGTACCCCTTTTATGTTACAATGTTATAAATAGTAACGTAAAAGGGGTTAACCATTTTGGGAAAGCACAAAGAGAAGAAAAAGAAAAAACAAATTAGAATATTTCCCATTATCATCCTTGCTATCATTGGATATATAGGCTGGTACTATACAAATTCTATTGATGGCGCCATTTTCTCTATAATACTTTTCCTAATCTTCATTATTAGCTTTAAAATTTGGAGAAAGACTCGAGGCTATGCAAGGCTAAGAAAAGCAGGTATTAAGGAAATTGATGAAATGACCGGTGAGGAGTTTGAGGAATTTTTAGGCTATCTATTCCAAAAGCGTGGCTATAAAGTTTCCTATACAAAAGCTTCAAGTGATTACGGTGCAGATTTAATTCTTGAAGATAGAAATGATATCATCGCTGTCCAAGCGAAACGTTATTCAGGATCTGTTGGAGTAAAAGCGGTACAAGAAATTATTGGCGCATTGAAAATGTACGATGCGACCGAAGCCTGGGTTGTAACGAATAGCTATTTTACAAGACAAGCGGAAAAATTAGCCGAAACGAACGATGTATATTTAATTGATCGAGATGAATTAATCGATATAATTTTAAGGAAAAGATAGACAGTATAAAAGTCCAATAAATTAAAAAATCTGCTCTCTTAACATTTTAAGTCTAGCAGATTTTTTATTTTTAGATGCTAGTAATATCTATTGTTTAGGTTCCCCATAGCAATTATTAAAAACCTTGAAAATCGCCAAATATCGGTTGGAGCAGAGCATTGATCATTGTAAATTTATCAAAATAAAGAATAATCCCCATTATGATCATAATTCCCCCACCTATCTTCATAATCGTACCCGTATATTTTTTGATCCAAGTAAATTTTGTTGAGTAAAAGGCCATGATAAGAAAGGGTACGCTAAAACCTAAAATATAGGCTGCCATATACCATAAACCTTGTGTAGGATTTGTTCCCACAAGGGTTAAAGTAGCAGCTAATATAGGTCCTGTACAAGGTGTCCAACCGACAGCAAAAGCTAACCCGATAATTAATGAACCGAAATATCCCGCTGGCTTGTTTTGAATATGAACTTTGCGTTCCTTCATAAAAAATTTCGGTTGTAATAACCCAAGCGTAATCAGGCCAAAAACAACCATTAAAATAGCTCCGATTTGTCGCACTAAATCTCCGTACTGTAAATACCAAGATTCAATAAAAGTAGCACCCTCTGTAGTACCAAAACCTAAAACTAAATAAATAATGGAAAAGCCTAGTAAAAAACAAATTGTATGAAAAATTGCCTTTCTTTGCCCGCCTATTTCTCCCTTTTGTATTTTATCTACACTTAAACCCGTTATATACGATAAAAAGACAGGATATAGGGGAAACACGCATGGAGAAAGGAAAGTTAAAAGCCCTGCTCCAAAACAAAGGAAAATGGATATATCCGCTTGCATAAATACCTCCAAATGATAGTAAGTTGAATCTTTACCAAAGGTTACCTGAAATGGTGCATACCGTTACCTCGAATAATTATATCATTCCCATTTATAATTTTTTGATTGAAATCTACTAATAATATAATGTTGGCGTTTAAAAAAAAGAGTATATTGACTAATAGTTATTTTGATTCGAGAAATTTATAGTTGTCGATAACTTTTAAAAAGAAAAGCTAGGAAAACCAAGTCCTAGCCTCCAAAAATTTAGATACCTTAAAATTAAAAAGGTCTATTTTGATAAAAGTAATTTGGCTTTTTAATGAGGTTTTCAATCGGTTTATGAAAAATGTGTGTTGTAGCAGGAGACATTGGTGGGATTAACCATGACCAGTTCCCTGTCACCTTTCGCCCCTCTTGTTCTTCCTGTTTCTCAAATAATTGAAATTGTTGCGCTGCCGTATGATGATCCACTATGCTGACACCATCTTCCTTAAATGAATGCAGTACTGCCGCATTTAACTCAACAAGGGCCCTATCCTTCCACAATGTCATATTGGAGTTGGTATCCAATCCGATTGCTTCTGCAACTTTCGGCAATAAATGATAACGATTAACGTCTGCAAAATTCCGCGCTCCAATTTCTGTCCCCATATACCAACCATTAAAAGGCGCTGCTTTAAATTCTACCCCACCAATACTTAACTTCATATTGGAAACAATCGGTACTGCATACCATTTTAAATTCAATTGAGAAATTTGTTTATATTGGGGATGCCGTATATTCACTTCTAATACGATTTCTTCTGGAATTTCAAATAGAGAAGGCTTACTATCCCCAACTTGGATGACAAGAGGTAATATATCAAAGGGAGTACCAGCACCCCTCCAACCTAATTCCATACAAACCTTCGTAAAAGGAATAGAATATGGATCTCCTATTAAACCTTCAGACATTTCATAACCTGCATAGCGAATTAATTGGTCATTCCATATCCTTACTCTCTGTTGTTTGAAGATTGTGATAGCAGGTCTAATCCTCCCATCATTTGTTGCATAGCGTATATGGCGAATAAGGGCATGAAAGATCTCTTCAGCCGTCTGTAAATTCCGTTCATCAATAACATGTAACGACTTCCAAAACAGACGCCCGATACAACGATTACTATTTCTCCAGGCAACTTTAGCACCAAAAACTAATTCCTCTGTCGTCGGATTATAACTCCCAGCAAACTTTATATCATTTAAACGTTTATGCAACCAATCTTCTGATAAACCCGTTTCCTGTATATATAAAGTTAAAAAATCTTCGGCTTCCTTAAGTATTTTTCCCGTTGATTCAAATGATGATGTCATGTTACGCTCCTCCATACCGTTATTTTAGAGGAACCACTTTTAACATCTCAATAAATGAAATCTATCTTAAAAGATGTATTTTTTATATATGACTAACAATAGACATATTCTTTGTGGGAACTTTATCTACCAAAGAAATACCTCCCATTTAAAGTTGCTAATTTCTTTCCAATTTATCTACTTATCTTATATAATAAAGGAGAGAATGATAAAGAAAAAATACCCTTCAGATTTTCAATTAGAACATCTTATTTTCAATAAGATTAGCTCATTTTTAATTTTTTTGTAAATTCTGTATTCCATTTCAAATGAAAAATTTACATTTAAACATAAATACCTCATGTACTAGAATCTTCGATTATACTAAAAACCCCATATAGAGAAAGGCTTCAAGAAGAAACCACCACATTTACATTAAACTAATTCATTTTTCCTCGGCTACAATTCGTTTGAATTATTCGTTAAATAGATAAATTTCTTAAAAAGAATTATTATAATTTAGTAGCAATTATGATTTAGTTTTGGTATAGTTACAATTGTAAAAGTTATAAAATTCAGGAGGTATATACATGACAATTAAAAACGATCAACGTTTAACTACTACTACTGGTGCTCCAGTTGTAAGTAATGACGATGTATTAACAGCAGGTCGTCGTGGCCCAATTCTTTTACAAGATGTTTTTCTAATTGAAAAATTAGCTAACTTTAACCGTGAAGTTATTCCAGAACGTCGTATGCACGCAAAAGGTTCAGGTGCATTTGGTACTTTCACTGTAACTCATGACATTACAAAATATACAAAAGCAAAAATCTTCTCTGAAATTGGTAAGAAAACAGAAATGTTCGCTCGTTTCTCTACAGTAGCTGGTGAACGCGGTGCAGCAGATGCAGAACGCGATATTCGTGGTTTCGCTCTTAAATTCTACACTGAAGAAGGTAACTGGGATTTAGTTGGTAACAACACACCTGTATTCTTCTTCCGCGATCCATTACACTTCCCGGATTTAAACCACGTTGTTAAACGTGATCCAAAAACTAACATGCACAACGCTAATAGTAACTGGGATTTCTGGACTAGCCTACCAGAAGCTTTACACCAAGTAACAATCGTAATGTCTGACCGTGGAATTCCAGATGGTTACCGTCATATGCACGGATTCGGTTCTCACACATACTCAATGATCAACGAAGCTGGTGAGCGCGTATATGTGAAATTCCACTTCCGTACAGAACAAGGTATTAAAAACTTAACTGATGAAGAAGCAGCAAAAGTAATCGGTCAAGACCGTGAATCTGCTCAACGCGACCTATTCGAATCTATCGAAAAAGGCGATTTCCCTAAATGGAAAATGTATATCCAAGTGATGACAGAAGAACAAGCTCGTAATCACAAAGATAATCCATTCGATTTAACAAAAGTATGGTATAAATCAGAATATCCATTAATTCCTGTTGGTGAATTCGAATTAAACCGTAACCCAGAAAACTATTTTGCTGATGTAGAGCAAGCTGCATTCGCTCCATCTAACGTAGTTCCTGGTATTTCATTCTCACCTGACCGTATGTTACAAGCTCGTCTATTCGCTTATGCAGACGCAACTCGTTACCGTTTAGGTGTAAACCATTATCAAATTCCAGTAAACAAACCACGTTGCCCATTCATCGCTTCACACCGCGACGGTGCAATGCGTGTTGATGGTAATAACGGTAGTGCTATTTCTTACTACCCTAACAGCTATGGTGCATTACAAGCTCAACCACAATACAAAGATCCAGCTTTAGCTTTAGATGGTGCAGCTGATATTTATGATTTCCGTGAAGATGATAACAACTACTTCGAACAACCAGGTAAATTATTCAACTTAATGACAGCAGAAGAGCAACAACGTTTATTCGAAAACACTGCTGCTAACCTACAAGGTGTTGAAGAATTCATTCAACGTCGCCACATCTTACACTGCTACTTAGCTGATCCAGCTTACGGTGAAGGTGTTGCAAAAGCTCTTGGTCTAACTTTAGACGGTATGGACCTTTCAAATCCATATTTAACTAAAGTAGGTCAATAATTGTCCGTATAGGTAACTTTAAGTTTCCTATTCAGACCCACTTTTTCATTGATATCCAATCCAACCAAAAAAGCTTCGTAATTCGATATATCGAATTACGAAGCTTTTATTTTATCCAAATAACATTGTAGATAGATAAATGACAAAAGTTACTGTTAAACAACTGACGATTGTAGAAAATAAAACGGTTTGCGCAGCTGTATTGGACTCAATATCGTATTCAAGGGCGAGACTCGAGCTATTCCGAGACGTTGGAAAGGAACTTGCTATTAACAGAGATTGGGCTACTACCCCATCAATTTTTAAAAGATAAATAATTAGCAATGCCACCGCTGGGCCAATTATTAATCTCGTAAAACAGCTAATTAATATTGATTTACGGAAAATGGTTTTCACTTCGATTTGTGATAACTGGGCTCCGAGGGTAATAAGAGCTAAGGCAACAAAGCCTTCTGCTATATGGTCAAGGGGTATGCGAATAGATTGGGGAATTTCAATATTCAATACATTTAAAAGAACACCAATCACAAGGGCATGGACAATCGGCATTTTAAGAAAATCTTTTACGATTGCAGCACCCGATTTCGTTGTAGAAATTAAATTGTATAATCCATATGTATAGGTAGCCATATTTTGAAAAATAACGAGGATCACTTGTATAGCAACCCCGATTGGTTGTGTCGCAAACACCATTTGCGCAACAGGAATACCGTAATTACCAGAATTAATTAAGACGACACTATTTTTAAAAACAGCAGATTCCATTCGATTTAACTTCAATACCTTTGCTATAAAATGACCTAACAGCATTTGACTACCAATGAAAAGACAAATAAATAATGCTACATGTCCTAGTACCGACATTTGAATAAAAGTTTCATAGATATTAAGAAAAACCGCTATAGGCATAAAACAATAGGTAATTAATTGGGACATCGCTTTTAAATTAAAGTTAAATTTCTTCTGTAATCCTACCCCTACTGCTAACAATAAAAGAATAGGAGCTACAATTTGGAAGAATATCATAGATAAATAATTCATTGATCTTCAAATCCTCTCGATTTACTCTTTTCTAACTTGATGTAGAAATTTACTCGTTCGTTCTACTTTTCCATAACAGAAAATGTTAATTTTATTCTACAACTTTCTTTACAAATATTGTAGATAAAAAGACGAATCAATTGCCACGATTCATTTTGCTTGTTACCATCAAAGTAAATATTTGAAATAAAAGGGGTCCATAAATGAAAGAACGTAAAAATAAAAGACACTTTTACATCTGTCTTTTTATCTCGGTACTCTTCACCATTAATTTGATTAGAACGTATTCAGCTACAGGCGAATTACCAGTGGGAAACGCGATTTTTACTGTGTCATTTACATTGCAACAATATTATCAGCTATGACATTAATGAACAGCTCTAAAAAGTAAGGTAATTGCCTTAAACGACCCTACCCCCTTGAAGTTTTTAGATACTTTAGATTTTTTCAATAACGATATATAAATATTTGATATATTTTAGTTAAGATTTTTCATTGGAAGGAAGATAAGTATGCTAAAAATTGATGAGCAACTCCTCAATGAATCAAAGGGGTTAATAGGACAACCTCTTGAAGACGCTATTTTTAACTTTCAGTCAAAAGAAATCGATGTCGACATTTTCGGTGCTATACTCCCTACAGAACCTCTATTAGTCAACTTTGAAAAAGCTAAAGATCTTGTCGTATCCATAGCTCAAAAACATTGGGGAGAAGTTGATTTATTTTTACATGCAACTTTACAAAAAACATCACTTGATCTTGAAAATGCAAATCAGCGGCTAATCTCCTACTTCTCTTCACCACAAGGAACAAAAGCCCTTTTTGATTATTTGTTAGTACATAATACAATGGAATTTGAAAACCTCATTAGTCTAGTATTCGGAAAAGAGGTTAAACTTTCAAAGTCCGTAGGTGGATTAAGACAAATTCATTTATATAAAATTGGAAAAAAGTATTTTTTACATATTATATACAATGACCGTTCCCCATTTTGGAATATGTTGTTTGCGAAAAAAATTTATTCGATCTTTATGCAAACGCCAGTAGAAGACATTCAAAATGCGACTCAATTATTGAAGCAATTCAAGTCTTTGCTGGAACAATTTCACACTTTAAATCAATCGGTAATTATTATAAATCAACTAATATCCTATATTGATAATGAAAATATTCGTTCCTACCAATTAAAAGAGTTTCATTTGTTTAATTTGATCGTTCATTATAACGGAGGAAAAAGACATTTTCGTAAATTAAATACAATGATTGAAGAGATTATTATTAATTGGGGAAAAGGAAAATGGGCTTTATCTGAAAAGGAGTATACGCTTCTAATCTATATACAAGCGATTACCGCTTACAAACAAAGTCATGTAGAAAAAGTAATTGAATATGGGAAATATTTAATTACAAAAGACCGGTTAATTAACCATGCTATTGAATTATTATTGGAATATAGTGATGTATTGCCCAGCTTAAAGCCTGAGCCATCAACACTTGTAAAACGATATGACAAAAACTATTTGGAACATATCTTTTTTATATTAATTGATGCCCTTGTTCAAAATAAACAATTTAATGAAGTAGTCCAATTAATTCAACAGCATGAAATTGCATCTTGTACAAGCATTTATGAGTATTTCAATATACCTGAAATGAAACAAGAATCATTATTTAAAATTGAAGCAACTGTTCAAAGGGATCTTGCCTACATTGTCCATAACTCCCCTCAATATGTATGGCATTCGATTGAAGTTTGGTTACAACATTACCAAAATAAGGAAGGTCCATATTATGAGATTTCGGAGATGACGTCTAGACATTTATGCAATTTATTAAAGGCACTTTTTGCAACAGAACAATACGAGCTTTTTGAGAAGTTAATGGAAATTTATAATAAATATTTGAAAATCATTCCCCATTTTGATGACTTAAGAGACTTTGTCTCTCAATATGTACAAATTAAGCAATAAAATAAGGAAACGAGATTTGTTTTGAGTTTCTTTCGTTATCACAAATATAATTTTTAATTTTTCCTTCATAAACTAATGATAAATATGGAAAGTCCATAAAATCATTCGGCTTTATAAAGAACGGACATCGACCACATAGGGAAAGCCCTACTTGTTCAAACAACGTTGCAATAAACTGGGAACAAAAAAAGGCGTTTTCCCTTTTTAATTTTAATCGACAAACGACTCCAAACAATCCGATAAAATTATATTTATAGGCATCCTTAAACTGTTTATAGTATTGAATACTATTTTTTAACGTTGTGTATTGTTCATTTGTAACAGTGCAAGCATAAATAGCACAGTTTGCTTCGCCTAATAAATTAGACGAAGGATTTTCATGAACAAATCCCCCTATAAACGGATTATTTTCTCTTTTCCTTCCAAAGCTATACATTTCTTGTAGCTCCGAATCGAATGAGATAGAAACATGAGTAAAATTATGCTGTGTATATAAATGAATAGCCCTTGATAAAAGAGTTTTCGTTTCGGTCAAAACAATATAAACTACTTTATCCATTGTGCGTACCTCCTAAAAGCCAAAAACCATGTTCTAGTATTATTTATACTAGTAAATAATTATGAAGAATTCTTACTGAAAATTATTAAGAATTCCTTAAATCTATAGACCTACTTATATGGAAATACGTTTCTAATTTGGAAAGGTTTCAAAAAAAGAGTCATCTCTTAAAAAATGAGACAACTCTTTTCATAAATCCGCCATTTAATGATGAATTATTCCAGAACTCCCTTTTCTTTAAAACGTTGAATCTGTTCTTTTGAATATCCAAGTTGTACTAAAATTTCTTCAGTATGTTCCCCAAGTTTTGTCCCTACAAATTGATACGTTGGTTCAACTTCACTAAATTTAATCGCCGTACCAATCTGCTTTTGCATTTTCCCGTCCTTTTCCGGAACTTCAACAATCATATTACGAGCTTGAATTTGTGGATGATAACATGCCTCTTCGAAGTTTAAAACAGGTTCTACACAACCCTCAAACTCTTCACTAAATACTTCTAACCATTCATTAAATGTTTTGGTTAAAAAGGCATCTTTCACCGCTTCTTTAAACCGTTTTTGTGTATAGGAGGAATCATTGAAAGTACTTTGAATTAATTCTGGAATTTCTAGCGCTTCACAAAGTAACTTTCTAAATTGTGGTTCTAAGCTGCCCACTGAAAAATAACGGCCATCCTTTGTTTGATAATAATCATAGAATGTGCCTCCATTTAGTATTTCTTCCTCCGGTTTTGGTAAATGCCCACTTGCTAAAAAAGAAGTACCGTATAAAGCATTGAAGGTGAATGCTGCATCAGTCATTGAAACATCAACATATTTTCCTTCTCCGGTTTGTTCTCTGTGTAAAGCTGCAGCTAGCACCCCTACCGCTGCATGTAAAGTCCCTCCAGCAATATCCGCAATTTGTATTCCCATAGCTACAGGCTTTTTGCCTTTCAAACGTGAATGATCTAGAACACCTGCTATAGATAAATAATTATTATCATGTCCAGGTCGATGTTTATAAGGTCCCGTTTGGCCATATCCAGTTATCGAACAATAAATGATTTTCGGATTTACTGTTTTAAGTGATTCGTAATCCAAACCTAACCGTTTCATCACACCAGGTCGGAATCCTTCAATAATAATGTCATACTCACGAATTAACGATTTAATAATCTCAACAGCTTCTTCTGTTTTTAAATTTAATGTAAGCGATTTCTTAGAACGATTTAAATGTTGATGTATATACGATTCTTTTTGCTCGTTGTAGGGTGGCATTATTCGCATTAAATCCACCCTTCTTGATGATTCAACGTGAATAATATCCGCCCCAAAATCGGCAAACATCATCGTTGTAAATGACCCTGGTAACATTGGTGAAAAATCGAGAATTTTTAACCCTTTCAAAACTGTCATTTTCCCATCCCCTTTAATTGGAAAATCAGTATTACACAAACGTTCCATCTTTTTTGTTACAACAAATTAAAATCTGTTTTAATACAGATTAAATAAATAATATCAGTATTATAACAGTATTTTTCTTAAAATTATACATTTTCATTAGATTTATTAAAATTATCTGAGAATTATATGGAGCAAAATAGAGGAATATGCTTATCGAAAAGAAAAAGAAAGGTCTTTTAATACCGAAAAAAAAGAGGCACAATGAATTTTGTGCCCCTTTTCTCCTTATTCTACTTCTTCATTTAACAATTGTTCTTTACAGAATTCCAAAATAATAGCTTCCTCATCTTCTTCTAGTGCAAAGTCCAAATAGTCGTTTTTCCCTTTATCTTTGATAAAATAATTTAGTAAATACGTTTCGCCTTCTGACTTTTGTCCAATCAAAACACGAACCTCAATACCTGCTTCAGAATAAAGCTCATCTTCCTCATCTACTTCAACGTCCAGTAAAAATTCAAAACGTCTTCCTTCGATGATATTCGTTGGATCCTTTATTTCTTCCAGTGAGAATTGTGTAATTTCCATAAACGATACTCCCTTACTATTTAAAGCTCCTAAAGCATCATTATACCTGCTTCTTTGGCTAGTTTATTTTATCATACACGTACTCTCATTAAATTGTAAATTTAGACAACTGCTTTTGTAATTCTTCTGCGAGATGAGCTAAAGAAACGGCAGCTCCCGTAATTTCTTCCATCGATGCCAGTTGCTCCTCAGACGTTGCTGCTACAGAAGAGGAATTATCTGAAGTTGCTTTTGACACTTCAGACATTACTTTTGAATGATTGGATACTTTTGAAACACCCTGTTCAATTTCATTTGTTACCACTGTAATATGATTTACTTGCGTTTGAACGTCTTGCACCGCTAATAAAATTTCATCAAAAGTAGTTTGCGTATCAGAGGCAATTTTTAATCCTGTATTGACCCTTTCTTTCACATCATTAATAGAACTAACTGTTTTCTCTGTATCTACATCAATTTGTTTTGCAATTTCTGTAATACTTGATACTAAACTTCTTGTTTGTTCTGCCAACTTTTTCACTTCATCCGCTACAACAGCAAAACCTTTTCCTGCTTCTCCAGCTCTAGCTGCCTCAATCGATGCATTTAAAGAAAGTAAGTTTGTCTGATCAGCTACTTCTGTAATTTTAGACAATACTTGCACAATTTCTTTTGTTTGATTGTTTAACGTAATTAAAGCGCCATCTGTCTCTTCAACAGATTGATTGATTCTCTCCATTTGTAAAACAGTCTCTTTCACATAGTTCGAACCTTGCTTTGTTCTCTCGCCTGTTGAAATGGATAATTGTTGTGCTAAAGTGGCCTTTTGGGAAATTTCCTTCACCGCCACTAAGCTATCTTCCGCTGATTGTGTGGACTCAATGGACATCATTGACTGCTTTTCTGCCCCGCTTGATACTTCTTGAATCGATGCAGAAATTAATTCTGCACCTTTCATCGTTTCATCTGCACTTGCCATCAACTCTTCTGCAGAAGCTGCTACTTGACTAGAACTATCTTGTACATGGGTAAGGAATTCTCTCAAGTTGTTGGTCATTTTCTTAAATGCAGTTTGTAAAAAATCAATCTCATCTTTATTTTTATTGTCCTCTATTTCAATCCCTAAATTGCCACTCGCAATTTCTTCTGCATTATGAATAACTTTGTAAATACGTTTAACTAGTCGATTAACTGCTATGTAGGAACCTACAATCGTTTCAATTAAAAGTAAAGTTAATAAAATAACGGAAATCCAAATAATTTGGTTTATATTTTGTTGTAAATCTTCTTGCATGTTTGTATATTGAGTTGAAATATTTCGTTTCAATTCAATCACATCATTAATTAAACCTTTTGTACGAATCGATTGTCTTTTAATTTCCGCTAAGTTGTTTTCATTTACTGCCTTCGTCGATTCACCTAAAACTTCTTCATATTTACTTTTAATTTTTTCTGAGTATGTTTGTTGCTCTTTATTTAACATAGGTACTAATTCATTAAATATCGTTTGAATCGATTCCAAATCTTGCTTAATATCATTTTTATTACTTTCAGATACATTCAGAGCATATCCACTTAAAGATTTTTGAAGACCTTTAGCAGAACTATTTAACTCCTCAACTGTGATAAGCGAATCCACAACTTCTTCAGTAGAAGACTTCAACGTAATTAACTGACTAATATTAAACCCAATAATACAAGTAGAAAACACTAAAGGAACAATAGCTAATAGTAATATTTTTGGTTTCAACTTCATCTTTATATCGCTCCTACTCTAAAACGGTGATTTTACCGTTTGAAATGTCTTCAATAAATTGATCAATCTTTGTTTGTTCTGAAGGGATAAGTTCAATGGCGCGAATCGGTGCAATAGCCACTCCATTTTCTTTTAGCCCAAGTTGTTTATCCTTTTCTGCAATTTCCCCTGTTTCTACTAACTCTTTTACCGTATCATAAATAGCTACATCTACTTGTTTAACCATTGAAGAAACAACCGATTTTTCGGCCAGATAAAACTGGTCGCTATCGACTCCAAAGGAATATACTCCTTGGCGTTGCGCTTCTAAAATGACGCCTACCCCAGTAAAGCCTGCAGCTGGATAAATGTAATCTGCCCCTGAAGCAATCATTTCTCTCGCTATACTTTCTCCTAATTTATCATCACCAAAGGTACCCGAATATTTTGAGAGAATTTTTGCATCTGGATTTACAGCTTTTACACCTTCAACAAATCCTTTTTCAAATTTTTTAATAAGTTCAGCTTCTTCTCCACCAACAAATCCAACCGTATCACTCTTGGTTTTCATTCCTGCTACTACTCCAATTAAAAATGAACCTTCTTCTTCTTTAAAGGTAATGGAATTAACATTCGGTAGCTCTGATTGGGAGTCAATAATTAAAAAAGAACTATCCGGATATTTCTTTGCAACCTTTTCCAAGTCTTCTTGAATGGAAAAACCAAGTCCAATGATTAAATCGTTTCCTTCTTGAACTAATTGTTCAAGTCCTTTTTCATACGTTTCCGTATCTTTCAATTCACGATAATCAAATGAAATTCCGAGTTCATCTCGAGCCTTTTCAAGCCCCATAAAGCCCATATCTGAAAAGGATTGATCGCCTAGCCCTGCATCAGATAACATAATTCCAACCTTTATTTGTTCATTTTTAGTGCTTTTCTCATCGTTCGAACATGCAGTTAGCACTAGACAACAAATGATAAAAGATACCAAAAAGATAATTCTTTTCATTTTCAACACCCCTACTTTTGTACCTTATTTAATTATTATTTTTTGGCTAAATACGTATAAATTTACTATTTTATGCTCTATTAGTTTACAATACTATACTCACAATGAAAACATTGAAAATGTAAAAATAGTAATAAAAAAGATAAAGTTCGCCATTAAGTGACACTTTCTAATATATATGTAAAAATAGTTTTAACTGGAAACAAAAAAGGAGTTAATAATCATGAAGGAATTATTCTATTATCAAGATTCCATGATGAAGCAGTTCAGAGCTAAAGTTATCCGGACTGGAATCAACGGGGAAAGACCATATGTAGTCCTTTCTAATACAGCTTTCTATCCAACAGGCGGGGGACAACCTCATGATACAGGTTTTATTGAAAACCTTCGGGTCATTGATGTGGAAAAAATAGATGATGAAATCCATCATTATATTGAAGGGAATATTAATTCTCTTAAGGAAGAGGTAGTAGGCGTCTTAGATTGGGAAAGAAGATTCGATCATATGCAGCAACATTGTGGTCAACATATTTTAACCGCTGCCTTTGTAGAACTAATGGATATCCCAACAGTTAGTTTCCATTTAGGAAGTGAGCTTGTAACAATCGATTTAGCAACGGAACAAGTAACCGACGAACAGCTTGCCCTTGTGGAAAAAAGAGCAAATGAAATCATTCTTGAAAATCGCCCGGTTGAAACAAAATGGATTACAAAAGAAGAGATTCCTAATTACCCATTACGTAAAGACGTTTCCGTTGATGAAGATATTCGTTTAGTCATTATCCCCGACTATGATTATAACGGCTGCGGCGGTACTCACCCTACGTCTACAGGGCAAGTAAATGCCATTAAAATTTTGGGAACCGAAAAAATGAAAAAGAATACTCGTGTATCCTTTGTTTGTGGGAATCGTGTGCTAAAACAGCTCGCTATGCGAAAAAATGTTTTATCGGATGTGGCAAGACAATTAAGTGTACCGGAAGAGACGGCCGCAACAGCTCTTAAGAAAGTATTAAATGAGGTAAAAGCGACTGAAAAAGCTTTAGAAGATGCTCAAAATCATTTAATAGAATATGAAGCTAAAGAGCTTGTAGCAAATCGTACAAATAACATCGTTGCTTGCACCTTCGAAAACCGTACTGTTCAAACATTACAAAAGCTTGGCCGCGCTGTAGTAAGTCAACATAGTGAATTAATTTGCCTTTTCGTTGCAAACAACGAAGATAAACTCCAATTTATTGCAGCCCGTGGGGTTAACGTGAAAAAAAGTATGAAAGAAATTTCCACTGCCATTTTACCCTTAATCAATGGTAAAGGTGGTGGGAATGACACCTTTGTTCAAGGCGGTGGAGAAAAAAGTATTTCCGCCCAAGATTTACTGGAAGAAATGAAAAAAAACATATAACGGAAATGGCGAGCATATACGGCTCGCCATTATTACTGTTTATGATTTCGATTTAAGATCAACGATAACTATTTCAGGTAAATTGAAAATACGGAATGGAAAACCACTATTTCCTAACCCACGACTGACATTCATAACAGTTTCATCGGCTTCATAGGTTCCCGCTGTATATTTTGGGAAGAAACCTTGGCCAGGTGCAGCCAGTCCACCAATACCCGGTATCCGTACTTGACCTCCATGGGCGTGGCCAGAGAAAACAAGATCAATATTATTTTCAACATAAGTAGTAAATTGTTCAGGACGATGGGCTAATAAAATCGTTAGATTCTCTCGATTTACAGACGACAATGCTTGGTTCAACATACTTTGTGTATCATATCCGTTTAACGGATCTTCAATTCCTGCAACAGTAATGCTTTGCCCTTCTCTTTTAAGAGTTACAGACGTATTAGGCATAACATGAACTCCTAGCGCATTTAAAGCCTCATAAATTTCATTTACTTTGTTCGTAGCTACTTCATGATTTCCAATAACATAATAAACTTCGGCAATCTTTACGAACTGACGGACAGCATCTAAACTTTGCTCTAAATCATAACGATTGCTATCAATGACATCACCTGTAATGAAAATGACATCTGGATCTGTATTTTGTACTTCCTTTACTAAATTGTGCTGGTTATCACCAAAGACGGCATCGTGTAAATCCGATACTTGGGTAATACGAAAACCATCAAAGTTTTCAGGAACTTTTTCCGATTCATAAACATGTTCAGTTGTCACAATCCAATGGTTATTTATATATAAAAATAAATAGATTCCGATAATAAATAAAAATAATTTTAAAATTCTTTTCAAAACATTTCGCTCGATTCGTTAATAAGTTGATGGGTAAATGATTAAATCACCTTCATCAATAATATTAACATGGTTTGGCACATTCAAGTAGAGAATCGTTAAACTAATAAACAGATATATTTTCCTCTATATAAAAATACTAGTAAGTTAGGAGTTTTCCTCCACTGTATTTCTTACTAATAATTATCCACAATGATTAATAAAGCTATCCACTTATTACAGTTTCTCCACAGCTTTATCCTCAGTTACACCATTTGTCCACACATTATTTTTCGTTTCCAATCGAAAATGAAAAAAGTTATTCACAAATTAAAAAAACCATTCACTTTTATAAAAAGCGAATGGTAACGTTATGTGGATAACTTATTTTTCAGTACCTTCTTCCAAATCAACAGAGGAACCTACTACACCTTCTCCACCAAATAGAACTGGCTTTAATTCATCTTCTCCTGAACCTTCAGCTAACGGTACATTGGCACGATATGCTGCACGGCAAATTAAATGTCCCGCAACTGGAGATGTAATAAAGACGAAAATAATCCCTAAAATTAACCGAATACTTACATAGCCATCCACTACCCAAAAGTAAATAAACGCTCCTAATAAACAAGCTAAAACGGCAAATGTGGAACTTTTTGATGCAGCGTGCGACCTTGTATAAACATCCGGTAATTTAATTAATCCTAATGCGCTAATAACGCTTACGATTGAGCCAAATAATATAAGTAAAACCGCAACCCACTCAAGAATCTCCTTTACGCTCAACAATGACACCCCTTTCGATATATTTCGAAAAGGCAATTGTCCCGATAAACGCTAAAATTCCTAAAATTAAAATGGCCTCTAAAAATGCGGTCGTACTTAGAATAATCGAAACAATTGCTATGGAAGAAATCAAATTCACTCCAATTGTATCTAAAGCGATGGCACGGTCTGGCATTGTAGGCCCTACAATTACACGATAAAGTACTAATGCTATGGCCACCATAAATAGTATTAACGCTAGTAAGAGTATTGTTTCTTTCATCTACCGCGTCACCTCCATAATTGCTTTTTCAAACTTGCCAATCGATCGAATAACCGACTCCTTAGATTCTTCTATATCCATCGCATGAATATAAAACACATCTCCACTTTCTGAAACTTCCATTACGACAGATCCAGGTGTAAGCGTTAGAAGAAGGGCTAACGTTGTCACTTCCCATTCTCCTTTTAAATTTGTTTTGTACGTAAAAATACCCGGCTTGATTTGTAATTTCGGAAATAATATTTGTCTCATCACTGAAAAGCTGGATATGATTAATTCTTTAATAAAGAGCAATATTAAATAAAGTACTTTAAATAATTTTCTTAAGTAAAATTGGGTACCAAAGAATCTATGCATCACATACAAAATACCGATCCCAACAATAAATCCAGTAAAGAAGGTCGTTAATTGAGGGGTTGGTTCATCGACTAATAACAGCCATAGTAGTGCTATGAATAAATTGAGTAAAAACTGCCCGAACATTTACCTCACCCCTTTAAAATAGCATCAATATAAATTGAAGGATTCATTAATGTTTCCGCTGCATCCTTTACATAAACCGCCAATGATTCGGCTCCCATACCGACAAAGACAATCGATATAGTAAACAAAATAAAAGACCAATAGGCGCCTTTAGGAATTGGCTTACTATCTTCCAAACTAATAGTAGTTTCACCAAAAAAGGATGCTAGGAATATCCGCAGTAATGAATATAAAACGATAATACTCGAGGCAAAACCAAGGGCAAGTAAAATGTAAGAACCTGCTTCAATTGCACCTTGTCCGATTAACACTTTTCCAACGAATCCACTTAACGGAGGTATACCTGCTAGTGCAAGCATAACTATAAAGAAAATCCACCCAAAAATAGGATAGTTTTTAATAAGCCCACTCATTTTCTTTACAACAGATTCTCCTGTTATATAAAACATCATTCCGACTAATAGGAATAATAAAGCTTTCGCTAACATGTCGTGTATCAAATAATAAATAGCTCCTGTCATAGCAGTTTCTGTTCCTACAGCTAAACCTATTAAGATGAAACCAACACCAATAATGACGTTATATGTTGCTATCGTATATATATCACGCCCTGATAATGCCCCCATACAGCCTGCTATGATCGTCACGCCCGCCATAATTCCAATAATGGTATGAGTTACATCCTGTTGAAGTGGGAACATCAGAGTAAACGTACGAATAAGAGCATATATACCAACCTTCGTTAGGAGAGCTGCAAATAAAGCCTGCACTACGGTCGGTGGCACACTGTAGGAACCTGGCAACCAAAAGAACAATAGTAATCCTGCCTTTAAACTAAAGACAATTAAAAAGAGAATAGATACTGTTGTAAGTAACGGGTCCTGTCCTGCCTCTGCAACACGTACTGCAATATGAGCCATATTTAACGTTTTTACTGTTCCATATAAAAAGGCAAGAGCCACAAGAAACATCCATGAGGCAACAACATTGATTAATACATATTTTAAAGACTCCCTTAACTGTCTCTTTTCCCCACCAAGGGCAATCAAGACATAAGAGGCAAGTAACATTACTTCAAAACAAACAAATAAGTTAAAAATGTCACCTGTCAAAAAGGAGCCATTTACCCCTGCAATTAAAAATAAAACAAAGGGATAAAAAAACATTTTTTCGTGGCGATTTCCGATTGTTGAAAACGCATAAAGTAGACAAATCGTCGTCACAACACTAGCTGTTAAAACGAGGATCATGGCAAAGGAATCTGCAACAAAAAGAATGCCGAATGGTGGTAACCATCCACTGAAATCTAATCGTAATATTCCTTCTGTTTGAACAATGTTTAATAAAATGAACGAAAGTACAGTAACAAAAAGCATCGTAATAAAACTAATAATTCTTTGGAGAACAATATGGTCCTTTAAAAATACAAGAACCACTGCTGTAATGATCGGAATTATTAGCGGTAATACAAGTAAATTATTCATCAGGCATTCCTCTCAATTCTTGCAAATCATCCGAACCATTCGTTTTATATGTCCGATAGGCCAAAACAAGTAGAAATGCGGTTGTTGCGAAACTAATGACAATAGCTGTTAATATTAAAGCTTGTGGCAAGGCATCGGTGAAAGGTCCCTCAGATTGACTAAGTAATGGAACATCACCTTTTTTTAAGCCACCCACTGTTAAAATAAGCAAATGAACAGCATGAGATAACAAGGCAGTCCCTAAAATGATTCGAATCATATTTCTTGAGAGGACTAAATAGGTCGCAACAGCAACAAGAATTCCAATTAATATCATCATTAAAGATTCCATTCTACTCATCCTCACTAATACTTAAAATAATCGTAACAAGCGTACCAATAACAGTTAAAGCAACCCCTGCTTCAAAAACTGTCACAGTAGTTAAATGTTTCTCTCCTAATATGGGAAAGGTAAAGTACGTATCCGTTTGAGATAAAAAGGGTGCATCAAAAAAGATAGAACCAATGGCTGATCCAGTTGCTAATAATACTCCTAAACCAGCAACTTTCTTAAAATCGAAGGGCATTTTTTTATGCACGGTTTCCAAATCGTACGTAATATATAGCAGAACAAGTCCTGAACCTAGGACAAGTCCTCCTATAAAGCCTCCCCCTGGAGCATTATGACCAGAAAAGAAGAGATAGACACCTAAGGTTAAAATAATAAAAATAACGCCTTTTACAACCGTTCTTAAAATGACATCATTAATTTTCAATATCTACATCCCCTTTCTTTGCTTTTAGCTTAATGAGTGCGAATACTCCTAAGCCAGCTATAAAGAGAACGACAACTTCCAGCATCGTATCGAAGGCACGGAAATCTCCTAAAATCGTATTAACAATATTTTTGCCCCCAGCAAGGTTATAGGAATCCTCGAAATAGGAGGAAATCGATTTGAACTTATCATAATTCACTACTGTTAAACCGATTAACGTAACCGTAGCTCCTACAAAAACAGAAATTAACCCATTGGATATTTTAACTCGTTTCGTAGATCGCTCTGGTTTCAACTCTGCAAGGAATTTAAAACAAATTAGATACAATGCGGTTGTGACCGATTCAACAACAAGTTGGGTAAGAGCTAAATCTGGCGCTCTAAAAATAACAAAGAAAAAGGCTACGGAGTAACCGAGGACACCGTTTAATAAAACTGTTGTAATGCGAGATTTCGCAAACAAAATTGCTACTGCCGCAAAAATCATGACAAATACTAAAATTAATTCATAGTTTTCAATCACTGCATCGTTAGTGGGATTCCATTCAAAGGCATCAAGGGCAATAAAAGTGCCCGCAACAATTGCGACAAAGCTCACATATATATAGACAAAGTAATGCGTTAAATGTCCACTCATATATCGTTTCGTAATACTTTCTGATATATTTTCACTGGAAGTAATGACTTTCTCGTAAATAGCATTCAGTGTCCATTGTTTCGGGAATAGACGATAAATTTTTGACCAGTATTTTAAGAAACGATATAAAATAATACCTAAAACGACTACTCCTAATGTCATTAATAATTCCGTGTTAATCCTATGCCACGCAGAAATATGGGGTGTCATTTCTTCGGCAGATGGAAATGTCGGATAGACACTTAACATAGCAGGTTTCAAAATATACTCCCCTAATAGATTGGGGAAGAAGAAAATCGTAATAACAAGACCGATTAAAATAAACGGAGGAAGTAACATTCCAAAGGGTGCTTCATGTGGATTTTTCTCTACAATATCTGGCTTCATGCTCCCTAAAAATGTTTTACTTACGATAATGAGGCAATAAACAAAGGTAAAAACACTAGCGACCCATGCTACGATTGGGATTAATAGTCCAATATTGTGTATAGAGAAAATATTTAATTCAGTAATGTTTAAAACTGCAGTAAAGAACATCTCTTTACTTAAAAAACCATTAAATGGTGGTAATCCTGCCATTGAAAAACAACCGATTATGGCAATGGTGAACGTAAAAGGTAAAATGGCCATTAACCCACCTAAACGTCGAATATCCCTTGTTCCGATTTCATGGTCAACAATCCCAACCATCATAAACAAAGCACCTTTAAATGTTGAATGATTAATTAAATGAAAAAGTGCAGCAAATGTTGCTTGAGTATACATAACGGTTTCCGTGGAGTAACCTAAATAGACGGCAACAGATCCTAATCCGAGCAAACTCATAATTAGTCCAAGCTGGCTTACCGTTGAATAGGCTAATATAGCTTTTAAATCTACTTGTCGAACGGCATTAAAGGATCCCCAAAATAAGGTAATTAACCCTACTCCAGTGATAGTCCAAAACCACACCATTTCACCACCAAATATGGGTGTAAAACGCGCCACTAAATAAATTCCCGCTTTAACCATCGTAGCGGAGTGTAGGTAACTACTTACAGGGGTTGGCGCTTCCATCGCATCAGGAAGCCAAATATGGAATGGGAACTGTGCAGACTTTGTAAAAGCACCGAAAAGAACTAATAATAGCGCAGGAATAAACAATACATGACCACTTATAACATCAATATTATTTATAATTTCCCGAATACTAAATGTTCCCGACATAGCATACAACATTAAAAAACCTACAAGCATGGCAACGCCACCGGAAACCGTAATCGTCATTGATTTTCGTGCACCCGCTCTTGAGGCTTTTCGATGATGCCAGAAAGCAATTAATAAAAAGGATGAAACACTTGTTAACTCCCAAAACGCGTATAAAACCATTAAATTATCTGAGAAAACGACACCAAGCATCGCTCCCATAAAAAGCAATAAATAGCAGTAAAAATGATGAAGGGATTCCTTCACTGATAAATAAAAAATGGAATACAAAATGACTAAACTTCCGACACCGGTTATTAATAAACTAAAAATTAAGCTTAAACCGTCTATGTAAGTCGTAAAGTTTAAATTAAACGAGGGGATCCACTCATATGTATGTGAATAAACTTCACCTTTTGCAACACGAGGGATATACGTAGTTAATAAAAGGAATAAACTAACAGGAATTATAAGAACGACCCAACCGATCATGTTTTTCCTCAGTCGCCTATAAAAAATGGGAATAAGTGCTGCCATAATAAACGGAGTTAGTATGATGGCAATATCAATTGTCACAAGCTAATACCTCCTACTTCTTTGTAACATCATGCAAATTTAAAAATTAGAATTAGTATATCTACTTGACTTCCAAAAATACTCACTTATAATAATGTGTCATATAGATAAAGCACGAATTTCCAATTTATACTATTTTGCAAAAATGTTAGTTTTGATAATAATTTGATCAAACAATAATAAACATAACAATACTAAGTATACAGTAAGAATGGCTTAGATGCACTCAATTCGCATTCACTTTAGCTTTTTTATACGGTTTTTCGCTAAAAACTTGCAATTTTAATATTTTGATAATGAACAAATTTTAAGAGGAGCAAACTACGATGAAGCATGTTAAAAGAATGGATGAAAGTATTTTAGTATGTGTCTATTACGGACTAAATGGTGAGCGTCTTATTCGTAGAGGCCATAAACTTGCGACGTTACTCGACTGTCCACTTTATATATTAACAGTTGATACAAAACCCCTTGATGCGTTTGATGCTGAAAAATCTGGTTACATTGAAAGATGGACTGCACTTGCAGAAGAACTAGAAGTAGAAAAATTTATTATTAAAGATAATGAAAAACGTCCTATTCAAAAAATTATTGCTGAAGTTGCAAGGGAAAATAATGTAACACAAATTATCGTTGGGCAAAGTGCCCAAAGTAGATGGGAAGAAATTACAAAGGGATCGTTTTTAAATGTTTTACTAAAAGAAGTACCCTTCGTTGACTTCCATATCGTGGCCGTTAAACGTCCCATCGAAGATGAAGCTTCTGGTACTTTTGAAAAAGGCGTACGCGCTTATGTCATTCAAGACTTTGAAAACTATAAAATTGTTTTTACATGTCCTAAGTTTCCGTCCATTGAAGGTATTTTCTTTAAAGAAATTGGTACAGATTTCGATAACGGGATTTTCAAATTCTCCTTTGAAAATCGAATGCATGAAGTGAAAATAAAAGAAGGATTCGTTAGTAATCCGCACCTTATTCATTCCATTTACGGTATTTCAAATAAGTAAATATTTTAAAACAGCATCCCAATGGTTAGAAATTTGCTAACTATTGCGATGCTGTTTTTTGTTCCTTCTTGAAAAGTCTGCATATAGTTTTTATCTTTCGCTCATCTTAATACTAGAACGAAAGGAGTATTCATATGCATGCTTTTGAACATATTCACTTTTTTGAAATGATTTTACGATCCACTTTGGCTTTTGCCACTATCCTAATTGTTGCAAGAGTTATTGGAAAAAAACAATTAAGTCAATTAACTTTTTTCCATTACATCACCGGGATTACAATTGGATCGATTGCAGCTGAAGTTTCTACACAACATCGAACAGATTTTTGGGACGGGTTTACCTCTTTAATATGGTGGGCACTCCTTACCCTTTTTATTAGTTTTATTTCACTAAAATCCTCTAGAATACGCGTGCTAGTAGATGACAGGCCAACGATTTTAATCCAAAATGGAACAATTATTAAAAGTGGCATGAAAAAGGCACGACTCCACATAGATGAACTTGGTATGCTTTTAAGAGAACAAGGCATTTTCTCCTTTGATGAAGTACACTATGCTGTATTTGAAACAAACGGAGAACTAAGTGTGTTAAAAAAACCGGCAAATAGTACAGCAACTAAACAAGATGTAAAGGCTGACGTTTCTTTACCTCCACATATGCCTACAGAACTTATTTCAGATGGGAAAATAAATAAGAGTAATTTAGATGAATTGAATTTAACGGAGGAATGGCTATTAAATAAATTAAAAAAGAAAAACGTAAAAGATATTAAAAACGTTTATTTTGCCCAATATCTTGAAAATGGTTCACTTTATATTAGCCTGAATAAACAAGCTGAAAAAAAGGAAACATAATACGTTATTTTAAAATATTCATTTCCATAGTTAGATATGATTCCATAAACAGTAAAAGGTCGTCTCTACATTTGAGACGACCCTTTTTTATAACCACTCTTTTATATCATCAAAATGAGGAAGCGCCGTTAGTGCTCCTGGCTTAGTAGCAGCCAACGCTCCTAACTTATTTCCAAATTTTACGCATTTAAATAAATCTTCATTTGTTGTCGGTAAGCCATTAAAGTGAACAAAACGTAATACACCGGCCATAAAGGCGTCTCCAGATCCTGTTGTATCTACTGCGTTTACTTTATCAGTCGGAACATGAATTGTTTCACCATTTAAGACAGCATATGCTCCGTTTGCCCCTACTGTAATTAATACAATGGGTACTAAATATTGGTTTAACTTTGCAATACCCTCATGTAAATCATTCGTTTCGGTTAAAAAGAATAATTCTTCATCTGTTAATTTAAGGATATGGGCATCTTCAAAAAATGAAATAATCGTTTCACGACAAATTTCTTCACTACCCCACCGTAACGGACGAATGTTTGCATCAATGGCAATGATTGCACCTTTTTCTTTTGCCATTTCTACACCTTTTCTTGTCGTTGCAAGAGCTGTTGGATGAAACATTGTACCGGAACAAACATTAAATACTGAAGCTCTTTTGAAAGCCTCTTCATTCAATTGCTCTGGTGTTACTTGTAAATCAGGTGTCTCGTCCACGTAATCTTTGAAAATACGTTCACATTCCGCTGTTAAATGCACGTAAACGCCACTTACTCGCTTCTCCGGTAACATGATTGCGTAATCCAAATTCACGCCTTCTTTATTAAGTTCTGTTTGCACAAATTGCGACGTACGATCATCACCTGTAATGGTAATTAGAGCTGACGGTGCTCCGATTCTACTAATTCCCGCTGCAACATTAACTGTTGCTCCACCTAAATATGTTGTAAACGATTTGTTCGTTATATCATCCGCTATAAAATCAACAAAAGCATCTCCGTAAACTAATACGAAATCTTTATTTGACTCACCCATGAGTAGTTAGACCTCCGAATATTTGCTTTAATAAGGGTATCATAAAATTGACCCACATCGAAACTTTAAAACTATTCAGACAGTGAAAAGGTCATATCTTCCTTCAATAATTTGTTATAATTTTTCCTGTGTATAGACTAAAGTTGGAAATAACAGAGATTTTTTGGAAACCGCTTATAAAGAAGGCCTCTACTCGTCATTAGTGGTAATATAATACAAAACTATCATTTTAGGGGGATATTTTTAATTTTCTTATCAGCTCTTTGGACAATTAAAATAAATCATTCTATCATATGATGAAGAAAAATAAATTGAAACTAGAAATGTAGGTTATTACAACATGAAATTACAACTCTATTATCCATTATCTATCGTCATCGCATCTAGTAGTTATGGCATATTATCTACCATTATTAAAGTGGCAATGGGTTATGGATTCACATCTCCCGAAGCAGTAACAAGCCAGTATTTTATGGGGTTTTTAATCGCTTTACTATTATTTATCATGACACAAAGAAGTATGCCTAAGTTAAACTTCTCAGGGTTTATTACAATTCTTTCAGCTGGTATTTTCACAGCGACGACAGGGATTGTTTATGGACATGCTTTAGAATACATTACGGCATCCCTGGCAGTCGTATTGTTTTTCCAGTTTACTTGGATAGGTCTATTGATTGACTGTTTACTGCATAAAAGATGGCCAAATCGGTTTGAAACAATGTCGTTATTGTTTTTATTTTCAGGTACTATTTTAGCTGCCGGAGTGATGGATACGGATCTTTCTGCAATCCCTTGGCAAGGATGGGCATATGGTCTAATAGCAGCTACTAGTTTTGCGATTTTTATTCAAATTAATTCTAAAAAAGTAGAAGGGATTACAACAGTTACTCGGACCCTCTTTATGTCCATCGTAGCCTTCATTACGATTTGTATCTTTTCAGCACCTGAGGTAATTTGGAGCGGAAAATTATTTAGCACAGAGTTATGGATATTCGGGATTGTTTTAGGTATTTTCGGAATCATTTTACCAATTTTCCTATTTTCCATTGCAGCACCTAAGGTAGGTGGGGCACTTTCATCAATTTTAAGTGCGATGGAATTACCTGTAGCAGTCATTGCGTCCGTTATTGTATTACATGAAACATTATCTATCATACAAATTTCCGGTATTGTATTAGTACTTATTGGAATGATACTACCAACTGTCCTAGCCCAATTAAAAAATACAGCTTAACATTTAATAAGTATAAGTCATTTCTTCTTGACCTCTTGTTAAAAGAGTACCAATTGAAAGGTAATCTTTTAAATAATGTGAATAAGAATTGGAAAGGTATTTTTGCGGAGGCGATTCTATGATGTTTCAAGATTATAAAAGCCGAATTAAAGAAATTGAGGGCAGTCATTTTCCTTCTAATAGTTATCGTCAAATGGTACTTCAACCTGCATACGATGAAGCGAAAAAGCACTTTTTAAGAGCGATGGTCCACATACATATTGCTCATTTAAAAATGCTTGAAGAACAGCAACTGATTACAAAAAATGAGGCAAAACAAATCGGGCAGGCTATCGCGAAGCTTGATTTGAATTACTTTGAACATCGAGATTACAATCCACAATTTGAAGATTTGTTTTTCCGCATAGAAAATAAATTAATTGAACTTGCCGGTGATGTAGCTGGTAATTTGCATATAGGTAGAAGTCGTAATGACATGGGAATAGCCATTTATCGCATGACATTACGAAAAAAATTACTTTCACTGATGAATGAATTGCTTGCTCTCCGCTCTTCTTTAATTGTCTTTGCAGAGGAGCATATCGATACCATTATGTTAGGCTACACACATACACAACAAGCACAGCCGACAACGTTTGCCCATTATTTAAAAGCAGTGATTGATCAACTAACACGGGATTTCAAACGGATGCAAGCAGCCTTTCAAACGATTAACCAAAGCAGTATGGGAGCAGCAGCTCTTACAACAACAGGATTTAAAATTAATCGGGAACGGATGAAAGTGTTACTTGGGTTTGATGGATTAATCGAAAATGCGTGGGATGCTGTTGCAGGTGCAGATTATATTGCTGAAGCTGCCAGTGTCGTGCAACTTGCTGCTTTGAACCTTGGGCGTACTTCACAAGATTTCTTACAATGGGCAACCCAAGAGTTTAACGCTTTTAGCCTTGCAAGCCCTTATGTCCAAGTAAGTTCCATTATGCCTCAAAAACGAAATCCAGTATCTATTGAACATACACGTTCTCTACTATCTTCAGTTGTAGGTGATGCTTCAACGGTTTTACAAATGATTCATAATACACCTTTTGGAGATATTGTGGATACCGAGGATGATATGCAACCTTACTTGTGGCGCGCTGTGGAAAAATTATGTGGAATCTATAAACTTTTTGGTAGTTTAGTTGTCACCATGGATGTTAATAAAGAGAAACTATTAAAACGGGCAGAAAATAGCTTTGCCAACGTTACCGAGTTGGCTGACTCCCTCGTTCGTTCAGAGAAGATTTCGTTTAGACAATCCCATCGTATTGTTAGTAGTTGCGTGAAAACTTTATTAGAGGCGAAGAAGGATTCCCTTCAAAGTTTAACTTGGGAGTTAGCTAATGAAAAATCCCTTGAAGTAGTAGGCAGACCTTTAAAGATTTCAAAAGATCAATTTTATAATGCATTAAAACCAGATTTCTTCGTTAAAGTTCGTACACTTAAAGGCGGTCCAGCACCGGAAACGATGCGTAATTCCCTTCTCCAAGCACAAGCGATTTCACCACTATTAGAAAATTGGGTAAAGGAAAAGGAAGAACAAATTTTACGATGTGAAGAGCAACTGCGCCAGTTTTTAGAAGGTTGGAATAAAGAATGAAAGAATCAATCATTTTAGCTGTCGACGGCGGTGCAACGAAAACGACTTTAACGGTACGATCCTCAAAAGGGAAAAAGTTATTTGAACAAACAGCAAAGGGCTCTAACTATCAAACGGTAGGAGAAGATGTCGCCATACAAGTATTGAGTAAATTACTTTCTGAGGCCTATCGTTCTATAAATTTAAAACAAATAGATGTTGCGGCCTTTGCTATTGCTGGATTGGATACAGAAATAGATTTGGCGATTATAAGAGACATTATAAAACGAAGCTTGAAAAAAACCCCATTTCGTGCGGAAAACATCATTGTAGAAAATGATGTCCACGCCACATTACTTGGTTTAGTGGGAAATCATCCTGGAGCATTGGTTATCTCGGGAACCGGCTCTGTTGCCTTTGCTACTAATGGGAATGGGAAGGTTGTTCGTACAGGCGGTTGGGGACACCGGGCAAGCGATGAGGGTAGCGGTTACTGGATTGGTCAAAAAATAGTCAACACCCTTTTTCGTATAGAAGATGGTCTACTTGACGGACCAACGATTTTGAAAGAGCTTGTCTTCGAGAAACTACAAATTAAATCGATGGGGGAGCTTATGTCATGGCTCTACCACCCTAGTTATACAAACGCTCAATTAGCTAGCATTAGCTCAATATTACCAAAAGCTGTATCCATCGGTGATGAGCACGCCATAATGATTGCACAAAATGCCGCCTATGAGCTTTTTTTATTAGTAAGCGCAATTTTGCATAAAATTCATTATCAAAACGAAATAATGCCATTATATGTAAATGGCGGCGTTTTAAAACATCATCCAAAGATTTTAAACCTGTTCAAGCAATCGATTCTCCAATCCTTTCCTTTTGTTTCGATTGAACTATGTAACGAAGAACCGATTGAATATATTGTAAAAAGAGCCACCCATTGTCTAATGGATAATGGAATTTAAAACGACTTGTAAAAACCTGATTAGTAGTATACTAATCAGGTTTTTTGTTGCAAAATTTGCTATTATCATTTATTAAATCGATTCAAACTATAAATCGATTTGATCAACAAATACTTCAACTCTATAATCTGCTATACCGTTAGAATCTAGTTGTTCTTTAAAGTAATCGTATGTGTCCTCTTTATGTTGGACATTATCTATTCTCACAGTTAAAATTTGTTCTTCCATGGATACTCCCATAGCATGTAAACCAAACTTCGTTGCCGCGTCTTCAAATAGAGAATCACTTAGAACCTCTTCTATCCCCTTTTCTTTTACATTCCATTTCATTTCAGATTGAATAAACATTACGAGTATCGCTGCTAATATAAAACAAAGTCCAAATACTTTCTTCACATAATCATCCTTTCAAACGTTTCAGAAAAAATTTAACTATTTTTTCTACTCAAATTAGTATTTCCTTTTTACTAATTCCATTAAATTACCTTTTACCCTTTTCCATTCATCGTCAAGAATGCTGTAAAATACATTATCATGAACTGTCCCATCAGCCTTTATACGATGTTTACGAAAGATTCCTTCTTTTGTAGCCCCTATTCGTTCAATCGCTTGTTGTGAACGCACATTTTGTCCACTAACCGAAAATTGAACTCGCATAACTTGTAACTCTTCGAAACAATATTGCAGTAATAAAAGCTTACATTCAGTATTCACCCCTGTCCTCCAATACGAAGGGGAAAGCCATGTCCAACCGATTTCTACATTCCGATTAATACGGTCTATGTCTCCAATTCGAGTGGTTCCGATTACGTCTGCAGTAGCTTTATCTTGAATGACAAAAGGAATTTGTTCACCATCCAGCTTATTTTGAATAGCAGCCATAAAAATTTGCTCAAAATCATCGAATGTTTTAACCTCTCGCCAAGTATATTCCCATACTTTCGGACTTTTTAGTGCCTCAAACAATTGTTCTTTATATTTCATTTCAAAGGGAATAAGAACAATTGAATTTCCTTCTAAAAATATTTCACTCTTTATTTTCATTTTTGTATGTATCTCCTTCACAGTGAAAATAGTCTCACATATGGATGATTCGATTGATGAAATGATTTCTCCTTCCTGTACTCCCATCTTTTCATCCCATTGAACAGCTTGAAACTAATAGCATATCAATCTTTATCTATTACGATTAG
Organism: Ureibacillus galli; assembly: GCF_014836845.1. Taxonomy (GTDB): domain Bacteria; phylum Bacillota; class Bacilli; order Bacillales_A; family Planococcaceae; genus Ureibacillus; species Ureibacillus galli. The sequence goes on along the minus strand of NZ_JACSQA010000017.1, from coordinate 22,340 downwards.
TTCTTTTAAAAGTTTTTTCTTACTAAAATAGACAAATTTTTAGTGCAATTCGGAAAATTTATTTGTATTATAGTAATAATTTTATATTAATTTATATTAGGAGGATTTTACTGTGAAGAACTCAATTAGATGGCGGATTATTTCTATAGTCCTAGTTATCATTATTTTAGGTTTAGGAACATTATCTACCATAAGTTCTATATTAATTACTTCCAAAACCGAAGATAGCACGGTACAACAAAGTGAAGTTGTTGTTAAAGGACTATCTTCAACTATTACGACGTTTTTATCTACTTATGAGAAGAGTATATTGAAACTAGCCTCTTCTCCAGACGTGCAAAACTTCCACTCTAATTCTAAAGTATATAACGATCATGCTGACCGCCTTTATCGTACAGATTTAGCTGACTATTTATCTATCTATGATGCAGCATCAGGTATCTACTTTTCAGATGGAGATTACACGATTATTGAACCGCATTTTGAAGGTATAGCAGATTTAGATATTAAATCCCGTCCTTGGTATACAAATGCCATTGAACATCCGGATCAATTTGTATGGTCATCCCCTTACCTAGATAGCGTGTCTGGTGAGTATGCGATTACGGGTTCAGTTGCTGTTAAAAATGGAGATGATGTCATTGGGGTTTTAGGTGTAGACATTTTATTATCCCAATTAACAGATATGCTATCTTCTATCGAATTAGGGTATGAGGGTTATCCATTCATTTTAGATAATACAGGGGTAGCTATCGTTCACCCTACAAAAATGGGAGAAGATTTAAGTGAAGAAAAATTTGTTCAAACAATTCAATCTGATAAGAAAGAACTAAACAATTTACATAGTTTAATTGATGGAGAAGAATCTATCACCGTTTACAGTAAAATACCTGAGGTTGGGTGGACAGTTGCAGCAGTTTATGAAAAGGATAATATTCACGCATTATCAAATAGTCTTCAAAAAGTAATTATCGTTGTGGCTATTGGCATCGTAATTATCACTTTAGTTGTCTTATACTTCTTCATTACTCGCACTTTAAAACCTATTCACCAATTAGGTAACCTTATGGAAGAAGTATCAAAAGGAGATTTATCAGTTAATATCGATATAAAATCGAAAGATGAAATTGGTATCTTATCCCAACACTTTAATTCAATGATTAAAAATATGAAAAAAATTATTATGGTGATTCAAGAATCATCAAGCCATGTTGAAGAGCAATCTCAACATTTAAGTGCCTTAGCTGAAGAAACAAGTGCTTCTAGTATGGAAGTATCAAAAGCTGTTAATGACATTGCAATCGGTGCAACGACTTCTTCTGAGAATGCCGATTTAGTAACCGAAACAACTGGCCAATTAGGCGAAAAAATAAATAGCATGAAGGTCCAGACAAACTCTCTTCATGATATTGCAACTGAAGCAGATCAATTAAATATTATCGGCCATGAAAAAATGGAAAACTTACTTGGCTCCTTTGATCATTCTAAATCTGAATTAACAAATATGGTCCATGCAATTAACAATTTAGAAAATAAAGTTGGTGCAATTGGCACAGTTATGAACACGATTTCTGAGATTTCAGCTCAAACAAATTTACTTGCCTTAAATGCAAGTATTGAAGCTGCCCGAGCAGGTGAACATGGTAAAGGCTTTGCGGTTGTAGCAGAGGAAGTAAGGAAATTAGCAGAACAATCTGCATCTGCAACAGAACAAGTAAAGTCGACGATTCAAGAATTACAATCGGAATCACTACAAGTGACCAATCAAATGAAAGAAATACAAAACACTTTTGATAATCAAGGAGCAGTTGTAGAAGATACAGGTTCCCTATTTAAAAATCTATCTTCTCTCATTGAAAATATGGAAGGTACCTTTAAAAATGTTATCTCTGAAATGGAAGGAATTATCTCCTTTAAAGATCGGGTAGTTCAAACGATTGAGGAAATGTCCCTTACAGCCCAATCAACAGCAGCCGCATGCGAAGAAGTAAGTGCCTCTAGTGATGAACAACTTACTGCCATTCAATCTGTTGCAGAAGCATCAGAGCAATTAAATCATTTAAGCACCGAACTAGCGACTACAATTAGTAAATTTAAAATAAACTAAACTTCCTTTCTGTTTACGAAGAAAAATGCGGTTTAATAATTGGAAACCAAGAATGTTACACTATTCTTTGTTTTCTCATTTCGTGATTACACACCCCCTTTATAGGTCGAAAGAAACATTTATTGCAGGGCAAAACAAACTATTTATTGACATAAATTAACACTTAATGTATAGGTAATAATATACAATTAAATGTGTAAATCAGATACTCCTTTTTAAGGAGTAATTTGTTTTCATTTTAGGAAAGAAGGGACTTATGAAAAAGAACCAAACTATGACCCAGATCGCTTTAGGAATAGTGTTCATGTCTATTGCTGTGACATTGTTAGGAAAGTATACGAATGCATTTAAAATGTCTGGAAATTCAGTATGCGGTCTGGGGTTATTGACAAATAGCACTATTTACAATGTTGGAATCATTACTTTAGTTGCTATACCTACACTCCTATGTATAACATCTCTTATTTTATACAAATTGAGTGGAGGAATTCACAAAGCGATACCATTATTAAACACATTAACATTAACTTTTGGGAGCATTGCCTTAATTTCTGGTTCTGGTGGTATGTCAGAATTCCATTTTTCTATCTTTATGGTAGTAGCAATATTAGCTTACTATCAAAAAATTCACCTTGTAATCATAATGACGGTTATTTTTACGCTACAGCATATAATTGGTTTACTATTTGCGCCCCTCTTTGTCTTTGGCGTAATGGAATATCCACTAACGATGGTAATCGTTCATGCCGTATTTTTAGTTTTAACTTCAGGTGTAGTCATATGGCAAATCTATAATTCTCAGAAGTATGAAAAAGAAATAGAAATAGAAAAAGAACGTCAAAAACAACAGGTGACACAAGGGATTATTCAACGTATTTCATCAACGATGTCCAGTCTAGCAGAAACATCCAAGCAACTCGTGGCGGAAAATGAACAAACATTAGGAATTAGTCGCAATGTTTCGAACTATGTTCAAGAAGTTTCAGAAGGTGCACAACAGCAACTTTATAAATATCAAGAGAATGTGGTTAGAGTATCAGAGGTAAGGAAGTTAGTCGAAGATATCGCTAACTTATCTTTAGAAGTCGACAAGGCAAGTATAGATTCTTCACTACAAGCAAAAGATGGCTCTCATTCTATCTTTAATCTAAATAGGCAAATGTCCAAAACGAGCGAAAAAATCGATGAATCCGTTCAAATTATTCATGATTTGCATCTTCATTCGAAAACAATTAGTCAAATCTTAACAATGATTTCTGCTATAGCAGAACAGACAAATTTATTATCGTTAAACGCATCCATTGAATCGGCTAGAGCTGGAGAACACGGTAAAGGGTTTGCTGTTGTGGCCAATGAAGTTCGTAAGTTAGCAGACCAGTCGAAACAATCAACTGATAAAATTAAAGAAATTGTTTCTAACTTATCTTCCGGCATTGAGCATACAGTGACAAAAATGGCAGAAGTAAAGGACGGATTTAATGTAGGCGTTCAATATTTAAAGGAAGCAGATCAATCCTTTAAAGAAATCATTCATTCCACAATTAATGTCGAAGAAAAAGTTAAGGGTGTATCCGTTGCTATAACTGATATTAGTAAACGGGTGAATGACATTTCTGACTCTATTTTAGAGGGTATGAACATTGCCACATCTGCATCGCGAAATACTACTAATGTAGTGAAAAGTTCAAATGAACAATTCACTTATATTAATGAAGTAGCTCAAATCGCCCAAATTTTAAAAGACCTAACTAATGAATTAGAGGAAGTAATCGAAACTTTAAAAGATTAGGATTTAACGACTCTAACCTTACAATTTAAACGTCAGCCAGATTTCCTGGCTGACGTCTTCTTATAAGTTCATTCACTATTTTCTAAACAAGCCATTACTGTATCCCCGAAAGATTGTACATCTGCTAAATAATCATACCCTTCAGGAGAGCCGAAACTATTAAACATACGGACCGCCACAACATTTTCTTGTGGAATGACTAATAGAGTAACTCCCGTATAACCCAGTATTTGGTATGAACCTTTTGGAACCGTAATGCCAATCTCAGACTTTTTTGCCGGGAGGTCTTTTACAAACCATAGAAAACCATTTTGGGGAAGATCTTTATCTAACGTATTAGGACTGTGTAATGAAGTAGCTAACTGTATGATTTCCTTTGGCACTATATGTTGTCCATTCCATTTCCCTTCTTTCAGATGGAAGTAACCCCAATACGCTAATTCTCGTGCTGACACATACATATTCATTTTATCTCCATCTGTACTCTTACTCGTTCTCCACTGTTCATCGTCCTCCTGTCGAAGAATAACAGCTGCAAGTTTTTCGTTTTTTTCGGCATACCAGTCGGATTCAGAGAAGCTTAGAGGGGTAAAAACTTGGTCATGCAAAATTTGGGATATCGATTTGTTAGTCGTACGCTTTACAATTTTAGTTAACGCTTCGATTCCAACTTGTTTGTACGTCCAATTTTCTCCTACGGGATATTCTCGGTATATACTGTTCCCCTTTTGATTTAATCCATGGGTATGGGTTAATAAATGTCTAATTGTCGTCCCCTTCCAAATTCTCTCATCAAGCTCCGGTAAATAGGATAATACTTCATCATCAACACTTTGAATGTACCCATTATATATGGCGTATGCTACTGCAAAACCAATATAACTTTTTCTAACAGATGCTACATGAAATTGTGTATCTTTCTGTACCCCTCTCGCCATTGGATGATTAGACTGCTTTCCAATATACTCCTCTAATACGATGGAATCATTATGGATGACAAAAACAGACGCTCCTGAGCAAATGACGTTTTCAAACGTATTTTTCACATGGGCTAACACGGGTTGAAAATCCTTTTTCGACTTATATGTAAGAATCAAAATGAATACCTCCAGTGATGATTGTAAAATGACAACCTATAGCATAAATTACACAAAAAAGGCATTAATCCTTCAGAGATTAATGCCTTCGTTAATTGAAATAGCGATAAATTTTAAGAATAGCCCAAATCACAATAAATGCCCAAATAAATAGGATGATTGAAGCTGCCACCCAATTTTTCGGTTTATCATTGTTCATCCATTTTTCTGCTTGAACTTCACTTTCTAATAATATGTTTTTCGGTATCATTTTTAATGCTAAAAATATCCCTAGTGGAAGAAGTATTACATCATCTAAATAGCCAAGAATTGGAATGAAGTCTGGTATAAAGTCAATTGGGCTAAATGCATAAGCAACAATGCAAATAGTAAATGTTTTTGCATACCAAGGTACTCTTTGATCTTTACAAGCAAAATAAAGAATAAATATTTGTTTTTTTAAATTTTTCGCCCATGCTTTTATATTTTTAAACATTTTTACTTTATCCATTTCTATTAATTTTTCTATATAATAATCCAAATCATCATTTCAATATAAACTTCCTTAATTCCTTCTTTCCTAAAGTATTCATTAAATATGGATATAAAAACTGTCAGATTGAATCATTAACCCAAATAAAAAAGAAGGCGCCACTAGTAGTCGCCTTCACTTTTTATAACTCTAATTTCTTCAAGCCTTCTTCTGTAGAAAAATATAGGTAACCATCCTCCACAAATAAATTATCGACTTCTCCTCGGTATAAAGTAGATTCATCCGAGCCGTCCGTTCGGATTTTCGTTAAATAAGCTCCATTCGAATAGTTACTAAAATATAACCATTCACCTGCTCCTACAATATATTGAGCACGACTATCTGTTAGTGGTGTCGCCTTACCTGTATTTAAATCCATTCGGTACAACAAATTATTGTCATCTACATTACTATAATATATAACCCCATCCTGCTCATAGGCATGATCAATTTGAGCCATAAATTCAAACTTGGTACTGTTTGCTTCTGGGTAATCGGAGTGAATCCATGTATGGTCTAGCTTTAACTTATCATCGTTTACTAAAAAATATTCGTAACGAACGATATTTTTCCGATCTGGTGTCGGGTCATTCCACGTTGTATCTAGGTGGTACCATTCACCATCGACCTTCACTAAATTCCATGCATGTCCTCCCGTATATACTTCACCTACTACATACTTTGTTTCAACCCCTAATGCTTGTAACATTTTTAAAGCTAACAGGGCATATCCTTGGCAAACCCCTTTATTTTCTTGTATTACTGCGTATGCACTATGGGGACTTGCTGTTGTATTTGTACTATATTCCGTATTTTTCACAATATAATCATTAACAAATTTCACCTTTTGGAAATCCGACATCGATTCTGTATCGGCAGTTGAAAGAATACTTGCAACCTTTTCATTGACGATTTCCTCTTGGGCTGGATTCGTTAAATAAGTTTGATGTACTTTTATTTTGGCATCAAGTCTACTATATTCATATTCAATCGTTCGCTCTGCTAAATGACCGAAAATATATTGATCACGGCTTGCAGCATCATCAACTGCTTTTTGAATGACGTTTTCAATATCTGTCGTACTACCAACATAATGAATTTCAAAATTTGTTTCCCAACGACTTAAATAATAATAAAAACTATCAGCTAACTCCTCAGTCGTTTGAACACTGTCGGGCAATTGAACGTCTACCGTAGTAAGCGTATTAGCCGCTGTATTCACAAGGGTTTCTTTAGCAGAAGAAACCGAAGATAAAACATCGGAACTTGCATCTTCTATTTTGACTTCATGATCATTTAAAAATTGCATTACATCATCGTACCATCTGGAGCCGAAATCATATATCGGCTTAATTAGTACGATGGCTATGACGAGAAATGTTATTCGTTTTAACAAAGTACATCACCTCTACATGATTTCGACTTTTAGCATTACTAAATGTTAAATTTCATATTCAATACTAGGTTCATATTTCTCCCCAAAAATTTTCTTTAATAATTCATGGGCCTCTTCTTTCATTTCATCTGTAATGGAAGAATAAATTACGGAAATCGCCTTTGTAATAATGACAATATCGTCAGCTAAACCTACAGTTGGTAAAATATCTGCAATAAGGTCAATAGGTAAGATAAAGTATCCAAGCACCCCTAATATCATAAGTTTGTGCTCTTTAGGCATATTTGGACTTTTTAAAGCGCAATATAATATCGCAACTCCATATAATGCTCTAAATCCCAAATTCATACCGTATTTTTTAACTTTAACTAAAAGATTATCTGGTGAATAGTGTTTTTCTTTTCCTCTAATGGTCGTTTCTAACTGTAAGTTTTCCTCCATTTAACTTCCTCCTCTAAAAAACGATAACCTATTGTTTTTTCCATAGTACTATCATTACCAATTAATTAAAAAAGTACTACATAAAAGAATACTCCCTATAAAAAATAGTAGTTCCTTTTGTAGTACTAATCCGTTAGTACATAAAATGTTCTAAAGTTAAAGTTTTAATAATTATTGGATCCTTTATTAAAAGGAAGGAATGGTTACATATCTATTATAGTATCTTGTCCTAGACGTGTAAAAGATTGCTACCTAAAAGACATAACCTCTAATTAAACAAGTTTTTTCGACATGTTCTGCTTCGGTACTTCAATCGGAATATGTCGGAAATTTTTCACGTCAAATAATCCTGTATCAGTTAATTTCAGCTCTGGAATAACCGGTAAACTCAGGAAAGACAAAGTTAAAAAGAAATGGAAATGTAAATCTGAATGAATACTGTGCAGCGCCTTATGTATTTCCTCCAGCTTTTTTACTGCCTCTTCTGCACTTAATGTTGTCATAAGACCAGCTATAGGTAACGCTAGCGATCCGATTACTTTCCCCTCATCTACCACAACAAGCCCACCTTGTATCGTTTGTAATGCTTCAAGGGCTACAAGCATATCTTGATCATTTGTTCCAACAACAATAGCGTTATGAGAATCATGGGCAACAGTTGTTGCAACGGCTCCCTTTTGCAAACCGAAACCATGAACAATGGCTAATCCCTTTGTACCGAGAGAATGATGACGCTCGATGACCGCAATTTTTAATAAGTCCTTTTCAACAGAAGGAACAAAATATCCATTTTCTATATCTACTTCTTTTTCGATATGTTTCGTTATAATTTGATTTGGTATAATTTCAATAACATTTGCTCTATTCCCTTTACTAAATGTTATTGCCAAGTCTTTTTCAGTTAATTTTGCCATATGAACAGAATGAAGGATTGTTTGATCGACCGGGGTTTTTCGTTTTTCACTTTGAAGAATTTGTCCTTTTTCAGCGACCTTCACCCCATTTTTCCATACGGTAGCAATTTTCATTGTCTGTAAATCATCGAGCATGACAAAGTCAGCAACATATCCTTCTGCAATAGCTCCTCTATCATATAGACGATAACATTCTGCTGCATTTAATGTTGCAATTTGAATCGCTTGTAATGGATTCATACCATGTTTAATTGCAAGAGCAACAGCAAAATTAATACTGCCTTCTTCCATTAATTCATCTAAATGTTTATCATCTGTACAAAAGGCAAAACGCCGCGCATTGGCAGGTGTGACAGCCGGCAATAAATCCACTAAATTTTTTGCAGCCGAACCTTCTCTCATCAATACATACATACCTTGTTTAATTCGTTCTCGAGCCTCTTCTGCCGTTACACATTCATGGTCGGTTTGAATACCTGCAGCGCGATAGCCACGAAGTTGTTCTTTAGTTAAACCAGCACCATGTCCATCGATAAGTTTATTTACTTTTTGAACAAGGGTTAACTTATCTAACATTTCCGAATCTGTTTCTAGCACGGCTGGAAAGTCCATAACTTCCGCTAATCCAAGGACTCGTTCATGTTGCAAAAAGGGTGCTAAATCCTTTGCTTTCATGACGGCTCCAGAATTTTCAAAGGAAGTACTCGGAACACTAGAAGGCAACATAAAATAAATGTCCATTTCCGCATTTTCTGCATCCTCTAACATGTATTTCATTCCTTTAGAGCCTGAAACATTGACGATTTCGTGTGGATCTGTAATAACAGATGTAATTCCATGGGGTAATAAAATTTCACTAAACTGAGTTGGAGTTAACATTGAAGATTCGATATGAATGTGTGCATCAATTAATCCAGGAATAACGTATTTCCCCTCTGCGTCTTCTACAACGGTTGCCGTAAACTCGTCCTTTTCATCGAGGGCAATAATTTTCCCTTCTGCCACAACGATATTCGCCCTTCTCCAACATAGAGAAAAGACATCGGCTACATAGGCATTTCTTAAAATAAAATCTGCTTCCATTTTCTTTTGAGAAATTTGGATGGATTTTTTCATCGTTTGGTCGCTCATTTTAACAGCCCTTTCCCTATGGAAATATTTATTCTTACTATCATACAATATATTTTTATAAATTTCGTATTATAACTGCCGAAGAAATGAAAAATCCCTTTGAACAAACTCACGTTCAAAGAGATTTCTATTTTTATAATTCATGTCGAGGCACTGCTACCCAATGACTCGGAACTATTTCTTTTAATACAGTATTTTGGACATCGTATTTATTTGCACTCGACTCTTTATCTAAAAGACGCTTCTTTTTCTTTTCAATAGCTGGATCCGGAATCGGTATCGATTGTAAAAGGCTCTTTGTGTAAGGGTGCTGAGGATTCGAATACAACTCTTCACTTTCCGCTAACTCGACAATTTTACCACCATACATAACTGCCACTCGATCACTTATATGTTTGACCATTGATAAATCATGGGCAATAAATAAATATGTTAATCCTAATCGATGCTGTAAATCTTTTAATAAATCAACAATTTGCTTTTGAATCGATACATCGAGGGCAGATAATGGTTCATCGCAGACGATAAAGTCTGGCTCCACTGCTAAAGCTCTAGCAATCCCAATACGTTGTCGTTGACCACCGGAAAACTCATGGGGATAACGGCTAGCATGCGCTTTATTTAAACCTACGAGTTCAAGTAACTCCTCAACCCGTGCTCTCCGCTCTTCTTTATTTTTCACAAGCCCGTGAAGATCTAACGCTTCTCCTATAATATCCAACACTTTTTTCCGTGGATTTAAGGAAGAGTATGGGTCTTGGAAAATAATTTGCATATGTCTTCTCATTGTTTTTAATTGTTTTTTTGACAAACGTGTAATCGGAATTCCTTTATATAAAACATCTCCATCAGTCGGTTCATGCAATTGCAGAATAGTACGCCCTGTTGTTGATTTTCCAGAACCGGATTCTCCTACTAACCCTAACGTTTCCCCAGGATAAATTTCAAAGGATAAATCATCTACCGCTTTTAATATTTCTCCTTGGCCAAGATCAAAATGTTTTTTTAATGATTGTATTTCGAGAAGAGGCTCAGAAAAATTAAAGTCCATATTATTTAATGGTGCTTTTTTTGGTTCCTTTTTTTCATGGAGTTTTGGAAGTGCATTCAATAAACGCTGTGTATAGGGATGTTTAGGATTGTTGAAAATTTCTTCAGTCGTTCCCTCTTCAACAATTGCTCCTTCCTTCATTACAATCACTCGGTCGCACATTCCAGCTACTACACCTAGATCATGAGTAATTAAGATAATAGACGTACCTAAACGCTCCTGCATACTTTTCATTAGTGATAAGATTTGCGCTTGGATTGTAACGTCTAATGCGGTTGTTGGTTCATCTGCAATAAGCAATGAAGGATTACATGCTAATGCCATCGCAATCATTGCCCGTTGTCTCATCCCTCCAGAAAACTCATGAGGATATTGCATGTAGCGTTTTTCACTATTTTTAATTCCTACTAGCTCTAACAATTCAATTGTTTTTTTATATGCTTCATTTTTAGAGACTTGTTGGTGTTTTTTTAAACTTTCTGAAATTTGTTCACCGATTCGAATAGTTGGGTTTAAAGACGTCATCGGGTCTTGAAAAATCATACTAATATGTTGACCTCGAACAGATTCCATTTCCTTTTCGGTCTGTTCAACTAAATCTTTTCCTCGGAAATGGATTTCACCAGACTTTAAGAAACTAGGTGGGGATGGAAGTAAGCGCATAATAGAGCGAGCCGTAACACTTTTTCCACTTCCAGACTCACCTACGATTCCGACTGTCTCTCCTTTATTGACATGAAAACTTACGCCTTTAACCGCTTCAAACTCCTTATCGTCGACGATAAATGAAACACGGAGATTATTCACCTCTAATATTGTATTGTTCATTTTTATCTTCCTTTATAAAAATAAATTTTATTGACAATCATTTACTCATATCATACTATACCACTAGGAATAGTTTAATATGGTAATTCGTTTATTTCAAGATAAAGATATTTATATTCTTCGAGAAAGGAGGACTTCAATGAATCAAAAGGGAATTACCCATTCTTCCAAAACAACATCCATTTTTGACAGTACCTTTAAAAAACTATCGAATAGAAGAAGCTATATGATGCTTTTATTTATACTCGGGCTGCCAGTACATATCGTAACGTTCATCCTATTCCTTTTGAAAAAAGAACAATACCAACAGCCTTACAGAAAAGCTTATGAAAACAGTAAACAGGAAATTGTTTCTAAGGGATACGTTGAAGCATGGAAGCAACAATTTTTGGAACAGGAAAATAGAAAAGCTTCCTTCTTTCATGAATCTTTATCAAAGGAACAAATAAATAAGAACGTTGATCTGCTTGTACAAGAGAAGCTTCAAAAAGAAGTAGAAAAACAAGTGGACTTATTAGGATTAGAGGAATATACGTATCAAAATTTCTTTATCCATCTCTTACAAAATAAAAAGTTTTTAATTGTTTCTGCTATACCTGGGCTATTGATGTATAGTTTTTTACTTCTTTATAGTAATCCGTTCGTACAATTCATTTTTGAACGGGTCATCCAAACTCTTTTCGTTATATTAGGTGTAGCAACACTTGTTTTTACGATTCTTTATATTTCACCATTAGATCCAGCTCGAAATATTCTTGGGGTCGAAGCAACTCCAGAACAAATTGAAAACTTTAATCAACTTTATGGCTTAGATCAACCTTATTTCGTTCAATTATGGCATTCCCTTTCTGGACTATTTACTTTCGACTTAGGAACTTCCTTTGCAGGAAAAGAAGATATTATGGCTAGTATTGCAAATAAGTTTCCTGTCACACTCGAAATTGCTGTATTTTCACTTTTGATGGCCATTATCATTGCCATACCAGTTGGTATCATTTCGGCTATCCGTCCAAACTCATTTTTAGATTATTCTTTTATGATTTTGGCGTTAATTGGGCTTTCTATCCCTGCTTTTTGGCAAGGATTGATATTTATTTTAACGTTCTCTTTAGAGCTTAATTGGTTCCCTGCAACGTATAATCCACAAAACTGGTTATCACTTGTATTGCCAGTCGTTGTTCTTGGAACATCCTTAACAGCGTCCATCGCTCGAATGACGCGTTCTTCAATGCTAGAAGTCATACATGAAGATTACATTATTACAGCAAAAGCAAAAGGATTAAATGAACGAAAAGTCGTTTTCCAACACGCGATTCGAAATGCGATGATTCCGATTATTACTGTTATTGGACTATTGTTTGGAGGAATGCTAGGCGGTGCTTCCGTAACAGAGAAAGTCTTTAATATTAGTGGGATTGGAAGCTATATCGTTGATAAACAATTCATCCCAGACATCCCTGCCATTTTAGGAGGTGTTGTTTATATAGCTATTACGATATCCATCGTTAACTTAATCATTGACATTACTTATGCATTCTTTGATCCACGAATTCGCTCAAAAATGAAAAAGGAGGGGTAATGTGAAGGTCATCTCAAATGGAAAACTGCTTTTAAAAATAACACAGGAATATGGAAATGCTCATTTTACATTATCCTTTTCTGCTATTTTTTCATTCTTGTTTCTTCTTTACAGTTTTAATTTTAATAGCCAAACCGTTCGACCTATTGTTTTAACGCTATTCCTTATTTATCTCTTAACCACTTTATATGTTTGGTTTATTTCGAAACAGATAAAAAGAGACTTAGCAACTAGTAGAGAAATCCAAAAGCGTACCCGCTTACTCGGTATCCCTTTAATATTCACAATACTTGTAGGGAATATTTTTTCGAGTAGCTACGGATTTACTCTTATAACAAAAAATAAGACGCCGGAATATATTTTTGCCATTTACGCTTTTTTAACTCAAATTCTGATTATTGGCATTTCCGGTCTTAATCTATTTAAACCTTATGTCGTTGATTCATTTTTATTAGCTATTAGTCTATTTATTGCCCTAACGATTTTCTATGGAGTTATGCTTGTACTCGTTGCCAACCTTGTAAGTTCAACCTTTGCTCCTAAATGGATGTTACCTATTGGGATTGTTCTATTATTCCCTTTACTAACTGGGAACTTATTTTCCTTTCTATTAGGATTTGGACTAATCAAAAAAGCACGTAATAAAGATGCTTCTTCCATTGAAAAATGGCAAAAAATGTGGCGAAAAATTTTAAGTAATTCTATGGCTGTATTTGGTCTGTTTTTTATTATTTTTATGTTTTCATTATCCGTTATAAGTCCTTGGACCTTTGACTATGATTTTGCAACTGAAAATAATTATAGTGCTATTTTGCAAACACCTACCCTTGAATATCCCCTTGGAACTGATGACTTCGGTCGTGATTTATTTTCAAGGATTGTATTTGGAGCTCAAATTTCATTAATTGTTGGTTTTTCCGCTACCGTTATCCCTTCCGTTATCGGAGGAACACTTGGCGCTCTTTCAGGTTATTATGGAAAGAAAACGGATAACATCATCATGCGTTTGCTAGATATTTTATATGCTATCCCTGGAATTTTATTAGCGATTGCCATTATCGCTGCGTTCGGTGCAAATACGGTGAATTTAATTATCGCCCTTAGCGTTGGTTCGATCCCTACTTATGCACGTACAATGCGTGCAACCGTGATGCAAATCTCTAACTATGAGTTTGTAGAATCCGCTAGAGCGTTAGGAGCTTCCGATAGTTCGATTATTTTTAAACATATCGTACCTAACTCGTTAGCACCGATGATTGTAAAAGCAACTTTAACAATAGGTGGAGCTGTCATTTCAACGAGCAGCTTAAGTTTCCTCGGCTTAGGAGTAGAACCACATATTCCCGAATGGGGGAATATTTTAAAAATCGGTAGTACTTACCTTGAAACCCATTCATATTTAGCAATTTTCCCTGGGCTTTGCATTATGTTACTCGTACTATCATTTAACTTCTTTGGTGATGGTTTACGTGATGCATTAGACCCTAAAACAAACTAAAAAACTATATTTTGGAGGATTAATATGAAAAGACTATTTGCCCTTTTACTTGTAGCAGTTCTCGCTCTTGCAGGCTGTGTACAAACGAAAAAGGATGTAGAAGGTGGAGGAGATGCTGATACATCGACTTCTGGTGAAAAACCGTCTGTTGAAATTTTAGGAATGGCTTCAAACGAAAATGATTTAAATATTTTACGTGACCAATTAACGAAAAACGGCTTTGATGTAGTGTTAAATATTCAACCAGATTATGGTTCTTTTTCAGCTCAAAAAGACGCTGGTAACTACGATGTCGCTCTATCTAGTTGGACTACAGTAACAGGTAACCCTGACTATGCTGTGCGTGGTTTATTCAAAACAGGCGGTGACTACAGTGTTGTTAGTGATTCAAAATTAGATGAATTAATCGATAAAGCAAGTACATTAACTGGCGATGAAGCAAAAGAAGCTTATAAAGAGCTTGAACAACTTTTAGTATTTGATCAAGCTTATATTGCCCCCCTATATATTTCGAATAAAGCACAAGGTATTTATTCAGCGGAAGTAAATCCTAAAACGGTTCGTCTTCCTAAATCCCGTGCACAAGTATGGGAATCCATTTCTTTTAATGATGAGTCTCTAAACGAAAGCGAAACGCTTGTATTACATCAGGCAATTTCGACGCTTACTTCCCTTGATCCTATTAAAGGGAATGACGGTTCTATCAATACATTAAATACAAACATGTATGTACGTTTAGTAAACTTAACGGATGATGATAAAGTCGTTTCAGACGGTTCATTATCTTATAACCACGTAATGGCGGACGGTAATTCTGAATTTTACTTCATTTTACGTGATGATATTAACTTTGCAAAAGTGGAAAACGATACAGCAGTTGACACGAAAGAGCTTGTATCCGCGGAAGATGTTGTATTCTCTTTAAACCGCGCAAAAGATCCAAATTCAGTTCCAGATCACCGCACATACAGTATTCATGAAAATATTGAAACAGTAGAAATTGTGACGGATATAGCTGAATTACAAAATGGAAAAGTTGCAGGTTCTGATGAAACAATTTTAGATGCTTTATCAAAAGGTTTACCAGCACCAGTGACAGAATTAGTTGATTCGAAAGAGGATGTTGATAATGCTTCTGGGAAATACCAAGTGGTTAAAATTACAACGCCTAACCCATTCCCACAAGTATTAAACTATTTAGCTCACCAATCCGGTGGTATCGTTTCTGAAAAACAAGTTTCAAGTATTAATACTTATGACGTAGCAAACTATGATCCAAATAAAGATGTTGCCTACGGTGACCAAGCAACCGTGACAGAAGGTAACACTTATAACAACCATTTATATGCAAGTGGACCATACATTTTAGTGAAAAAGAATGATTATGAAGCAACATTCGTGAAAAACCCTGCTTACCGTGTAGGTAGCGAATATGAACCAAAGATTAAGAATATTTCTGTACGTTTTATTGATGATAACGACAGTGCATTATCCGCATTACGTAATGGAGAAATTCATGTACTTCAATCTGTACCGGAAACGAAATATGATGTCGTTACATCGGACAAAAACTTAACTTTAAACCAAGCTGATAGCAATGCAGTATCTTACTTACAGTTCAACACATCAGGTCGTGAAGTTTCAGATTCAGCTGACTTACGTAAAGCTATTCTTTACTCAATAAACCAAGAAGAATTCATTACTTACTATCAAGGGAATAAGCGTCCAGCCGTTTCAACAGTATCGCCATTAATTGATACTGGCTTAAAACTTGAAGCAGATAAAGAAAAAGTTACGGAATTCTTAAAAGCCTATAATGAAAGTAAATAACATTCACCTTTAACCAATATAAAAAACTCGAGTATGTCAACATACTCGAGTTTTTATTTTTAACGGGTTTGTCCAGTCATTAATATTTCCTCTTTAAATGCTTGTAGAGCCAGTTCTTGATTCACTTCTAACCCTAGTTCATGCAACACTTCACCAATATTACGAATTGCTTGTTCTAACATTTCCACTGTTGTATTCCCCATATGACCAATGCGGAAAGCTTTACCTGCTAAGTGGGCTAATGCTCCAGCGACAATGACTCCTTTATGAGAAAGCAACTTTCGAAAAGCTGCATCATCTACTCCTTCTGGATATAACATACAACTTAAAGTAGGAGCTGACACTTCTTCACTGGCTAAAGGTTCCATACCGAACGTACGTAGGGCAGCACGTATTCCACGTCCAAAAGCGATATGACGTTGTTCCCTGTGTTGTATTCCTTCTTCTAATACTATATCCATTGCCTTATGATAGGCATAAATTAAATTTACTGGTGGTGTTGCGAAGTATTTTGAAGGATCCCGCATAATAGGGAGCCAATTTTTTATATCACAGTAATAGGCTGCAATATCACCTAATGCATCCCTAGCTTTTAAAGCTGTTTCGTTAAAAGCAATAATCGCAAGCCCTGGTGGAATTCCGATTGCTTTTTGGGAACCGGTTAATACAATATCAATCTTATAATCCACATTTCCTCCATATGACTTACTCATATTTTCTTCGAGGGCTGCTGTAGCAACAACTCCATCTAAAATAACTAGGGCACCTGTTTTCTTAATCAATGGTACGAGGGTATCTAAATCTGACATAACACCCGTCGAAGTATCTGCATGGGTAATCGTTACCGCTTTATACTCTTTTTGCGCTAAAGTTTCCTCAACTAGTAATGGGTCCACTTGCTTGCCCCACTCCGCTTGCAATATATCTACTTCAATTCCATAAGCTTTTGCCAGAGGTTTGAATCGATCACCAAAATAACCGTGGCTTATAACAAGAAGACTTTCTCCTTTTCCAACGGTATTAACAATCGCCATTTCCATTGCCAATGTTCCGGAACCCGCAACAACGAATACCTCCCCATCCGTTTGTAGCAGTTGTTTCGTCTGTTCAATGGCATTTCGATAAATTGCTACAAACCGTGGATCCGTATGCCCTCTTGTTTCACTCGCTAAAGCATCATAAATTTCATCCATAACCGGCGTTGGTCCAGGTACTAAAAGCATTTCTTTATTTTTCATGTGACACCTTCCCCTTTATGTACGTTTTCTTTAATTAATGTTTTCTCCAATAGTCGATGATTTCCCTCTTTTCAAACAAAAAGAATGTCTTACTAGCTCATTACAACTAGTAAGACATCCATCCCCATGTCGAACAAATATTTATTAAATAAACCCCTTAGTTAAACGAAGGAATATATAAAGGAGGCAACCTTCATTCCTATGTTTATTAGCTTATTTTTTCATAACCCGGTAAAGTTAAGAATTCAATAAACTTGTCTTGCTCAATTAAAGTTTTAAACAGTTCAGCCGCCTCTACATATCGACCACTGTTATAAGCCTGTTCCCCAACAGCTTCTTTAATTTTTGCAAGCTCTTCATCTAAGACTTCTAGCGTTAACTCCAATGTCACTTTACGACCATCATCTAAAATTCCCTTTTCATGACGAATCCATTGCCATACTTGAGTACGGGAAATCTCGGCAGTAGCCGCATCTTCCATTAAGTTATTAATCGGTGCGGCACCATTTCCTCGTAACCAGGATGCAATATATTGAACACCTACACTACAATTGATACGAAGACCTTCTTCTGTAATCGTCCCTTCTGGAACAGCAACGAGATCATCAGCCGTTACTTTTACATCTTCACGTTTTTTATCAATTTGATTTGGTGTTTTCATAATCGCATCAAATTGTTCCATCGCAACTGGAACTAATCCTGGGTGAGCAACCCAAGTACCATCATGACCGTCCGTTGCTTCACGACGTTTATCTTCCGCAACTTTTGCAAAGGCTAGTTTGTTCGCCTCTTCGTCATTTTTCACTGGTATTTGGGCTGCCATACCACCCATCGCAGGGGCATTCCGTTTATGGCAAGTTTGAATACATAAAGATGTATAAGCTTTCATAAACGGAACGGTCATCGTTACTTGACCACGATCTGGTAAAACAACATCCGGCTGATTTCGTAGTCGTTTAATAAAGCTGAAAATATAATCCCAACGACCACAATTTAGACCCGCTGAATGCTCACGTAATTCATATAAAATTTCATCCATTTCAAAGGCAGCAACGATTGTTTCAATTAATACAGTTGCTTTAATTGTGCCTTGTGGAATATTTAAATAATCTTGGGCAAAAACAAATACATCATTCCAAAGTCTAGCCTCTAAATGACTTTCAAGCTTCGGTAAATAGAAGTATGGACCGGAACCATTGGCTAATAATTCTTTTACGTTATGGAAGAAATACAAGCCGAAGTCAAAGAAGCTTCCTGACATAGGCTCTCCATTTACAAGCACATTTTTTTCAAGTAAATGCAAACCACGCGGGCGAACTAAAAGGACAGCAGTTTGTTCATTAAGTTTATACGTTTTCCCATTCGATTCTTGGGTAAACGCAATAGTACGACGAACAGAATCTCGCATATTTATTTGACCAGCAATCATATTTTCCCATGTTGGTGTCGATGCATCCTCAAAACATGCCATAAACATTTTAGCACCAGAGTTTAATGCATTGATCACCATTTTACGGTCTACTGCCGGACCAGTAATTTCTACACGACGGTCTTGTAGATCTTTTGGAAGGGGAGCAATTGTCCAATCACCTTTACGAATTTCCTCTGTTTCTCGTAAAAAGTTTAGTTGCTCTCCCTCATCAAGTCGTTTTTGTTTTTCATTCCGTTTTTCTAATAAATCCTTACGTCGCCCATCAAACTTATCATGAAGTGAAACAATGAATTCAAGAGCTTCAGGCGTTAATATTTCCTTTGCTTGTTCTGTTAGGTCCCCAACAATTTTAAGCTTTTGTGATGTTGCCTGTTCCATTTTCATAATCCCCACCCTTATTTAAATTGCCAATTTTCGCCTAGGCAAAACCTCTAATTTGAGGTGATCTATTACCGTTACATTTAAAATTATACGAATTGTTCTGCTTCTGTAGACCCTGCCATCGCTGTTGTAGACGATGTACCTCCAGAAATGGTTTGTGACACTTCATCAAAGTAACCAGTACCTACTTCACGTTGATGTTTAGTAGCTGTATAACCTTTTGCTTCTAAATCAAATTCGGCCTGTTGAAGTTTCGAGTAAGCAGCCATACCATTATCTTTATAGTCTACTGCAAGTTCAAACATCGATTTATTAAGTGAATGGAAGCCTGCCAATGTGACGAATTGGAATTTATAGCCCATTTTCGCAATTTCTCGTTGGAATTCCGCAATTTCTTTATCCGATAATTTCGCTTTCCAGTTAAAGGACGGTGAACAGTTGTAAGCTAACATTTTGCCTGGGAATTTCGCATGAATCCCTTCTGCAAATTGACGCGCTTCTTCTAAGGACGGATTAGAAGTTTCACACCAAATTAAATCCGCATACGGTGCGTACGCTAAACCGCGGGCAATTGCTTGTTTAATGCCTGCTTTCGTACGGAAGAATCCTTCCGGCGTGCGTTCCCCTGTAATAAATTCCGCATCTCGAGGGTCAATATCACTTGTTACCATATCTGCAGCATCGGCATCTGTTCGAGCAATTAAAATAGTATCTACTCCCATTACGTCCATTGCAAGACGAGCAGCGATTAGATTACGAACAGCGTTTTGAGTAGGTAGTAATACTTTTCCTCCAAGGTGACCACATTTTTTCTCCGAAGCAAGCTGATCTTCTAAGTGAACGCCTGCAGCACCTGCTTCAACCATTGATTTTACAAGTTCAAACACATTTAATGGTCCGCCAAATCCAGCTTCTGCATCAGCAACAATTGGTGCAAACCAGTCAAAATTATCATTTCGACCTTCCGCATGATCAATTTGGTCTGCTCTTTGTAGTGCTTGATTAATACGTTTGATAACTTGAGGTACCGAATTGGCAGGATATAATGATTGGTCAGGATACATTTGGCCAGCAAGGTTTGCATCCGCAGCTACTTGCCAACCAGATAAATAAATCGCTTTCAAACCTGCCTTCACTTGCTGTACCGCTTGGTTCCCAGTTAACGCTCCTAATGCATTAACAAAGTCTTCTTCATGTAATGATTTCCAAAGACGTGCTGCACCTCTTTTTGCTAAAGTTTGCTCAACTACTACAGAACCTTGTAATTTTACAACTTCTTCAGCTGTATATGTTCTTTCAATTCCTTTCCAACGCGGGTTTTCTGCCCAATCCTTCTTTATAGCTTTGATTTTTTCTTGTCTTGTTGACATGAATGTTCACACCTTCCCCTTTGTTTAAATACACTCTGTTAAAAAAATTTTTTTAATTTACTGTTCCATAACAGAAGTATTTACTGTAAATTAATATATAACAGGGTATTTTATTTTTCATTATTTTCTGACGAAATATTAAAAATTTGGGATGGATTGGTATTATTTCATGATGAAGTATTTAGATTTTGTAATTACACTTAGGGGGATTCTAAATATGGAAATAGGAAATTTGAATGTATCTAAAGAGGGGTTAGAGCAATTCAAACTTATTTTAGAAGACTGGATACCAAAGGATGCATCTTTAGCTATTGCTTTAGACAATACGTATATTTACTATTGCCCTAGCATCCATCATATTCATTTAAAAACAGGGGAATCTGTTCATCCGGAAAGCATTGCTGCACAGGTATTGAAGTACCGTAAAAAAACTGAATTGATATTAGATACATCTACACTTGGAGCACCTTATTATACAATGGGATATCCGATTACGATTGATCAACAAAATGCTGCCTTAATTATCATTTTGCCATCTACTTATTTTCCGGAAAAACAACAGCCATATAAATTTTTAACTGGAAAAGGAGATGAAGATTGGACGCCAATTCCTATTAAAGAAATATCCTATATTGAAAGCTTGCAAAAGAAAACGTGGTTTTACACGGACAATGAACAATATAAGTCAAACATGACATTAAAGGAACTCCAAACTAAACTTCCAGAGTATTTCTTACGTATTCATCGATCTTATATATTAAACATTTACTATATAAAAAAAATTTCTCGAGACTTATCCTCAAACTTTGTTGTTGAACTAAAAACAGGAACAGAATTACCCGTTAGCCAGTCATACATTCATGACTTAAGAAGGGCACTGGAGTTTTGAGGTTTTACCATCAATATGGATTTGTAAAATATTAGTAAAAACTATCTTTTTAGGGAGTACCGAGTCGTTTATAATTACAGATATCTTAAACGGAGTATGAGGTGAAGTAATGAAAATAGAAGATATTTATAGTAATCTCCCTACACT
Source organism: Ureibacillus galli (assembly GCF_014836845.1). Taxonomy (GTDB): domain Bacteria; phylum Bacillota; class Bacilli; order Bacillales_A; family Planococcaceae; genus Ureibacillus; species Ureibacillus galli. Next base: position 711 of record NZ_JACSQA010000017.1, on the reverse strand, counting down.
AGAAACAGATCGTCTAATTCTTCGAAAAATAACAGTCAATGATATGGATGATATGTTTCATTACTGTTCTAATGATGAAGTTACAAAATATTTAGTGTGGGATACACACAAATCGATTGATGATACGAAGGCTTTTATCGACTTTTCATTAGAAAGATATGAAACTCATCAACTATCTCCTTGGGGTATCGAAGACAAAGGAAATGGAAATTTCATTGGAACCATTGATTTCATTACATGGGACACGAAACATAAAACGGCTGAAATCGGCTATGCCCTTTCTCATGAATATTGGGGAAAAGGCGTGATGACGGAAGCTGCAAAACGAATAATTTCATTTGGCTTTGAACATATGGACCTTACTCGTATTCAAGCACGATGTTTTGTTGATAATATCGGCTCAGAGCGGGTTATGCAAAAATGTGGCATGACCTTTGAAGGAGTTCTAAGAAAATCTATGTTTGTTATAGGTGAGCATAGAGATTTAAAAGTTTACTCCATTTTAAAAGAGGAACATTAACTAAATGTATTAAAACACTACTGAAATTCAGTGGTCTTTTAATGCCTAGCGATGTCCTACTCTCACAGGGGCAGCCCTCAACTACCATCGATGCTTTCTCGAAGCGCGATGACACGTCGGAAAACTGCGTCATCTGCGTCGGTCCGATGCTCATGTACGAAGTACACTGCGCTTCGGGCCTCCTTGATTCC